>JAJFGA010000053.1 GCA_021776375.1 Hyphococcus sp.
ATGTGGAGCCTTTGGGCGCGGAGCGCGCTGCCTGGATTACGCCGCTTCGCTCGCTGTCGGCGGCCGGTGTTCCGGTAACCGTCCATTCGGATGCGCCGCTCGCGCCGCCGATGCCGCTCCTCGCCGCAAGCGTTCACATGAGCCGCGCAACGCGCGAGGGGAATGTCTTTAACGCGGATGAAAAGCTGTCGGCCATGGAAGCTTTGCAAGCCATCACGCTTGATGCAGCCTATGCGTTGGGCCTGGAAGACGAAATCGGATCTATAGCGCCCGGCAAAAGGGCGGACTTCACTATATTAAGCGCCAATCCGCTGACGACGCCCGGTGAAGACTGGGACAAAATTGGCGTCTGGGGCGTTGTTCTGGACGGTGTCAAAAACCCGGCTCCATAGGCTCACTATTAGGCCGTGATTTTTGATTGCTCTGTAGGCGAATGGATTATTTGGCGAGGATGGTGTTGTTAGCCTTCATTATTGTCTGGCGCGCCTGATCCGTCCGTATCGGCGAACACTTTGGAGAGGTCGACCTTGTCGGCGGTCTCTTCCGATGTTGGCGCGGCTTCCGGCGTGACTGTCTCTGCGACAGGTTTGAGGCTCGGCCCGGCGTCGGGATTGGCTGCTTCCAATTTTGCACGTTTGGCGGCGGCTTTGCGCACCACGGTGTCGAGATCAATTTGCGTGCACAGGCCAAGGCCCACCGGATCTTGCGGTTGAAGGTTTGCTGAATTCCAGTGCGAGCGGTCGCGCACCGACTGGATCGTCGTTTTGGTGGTGCCGAGAAGTTTCGCGATTTGCGCGTCGGAGATTTCCGGATGATTGCGCACCACCCAGGCAATCGCATCCGGGCGGTTCTGGCGTTTGGATACTGGCGTGTAGCGCGGGCCCTTGCGCGTGCGCTCGGCGATGATGGTTTTGGGCTGGGAAATCTTCAGCTTGTAATCAGGGTCTTGTTGGCCTTTTTCGATTTCGTCGCGCGTCAACTGATGGGTGGTGATCGGGTCAATGCCGCGCACGCCCCCGCCGACATCGCCATCCGCCACGCCGCGCACCTGCAGAGGGTGCAGACCGCAAAATTCTGCGACCTGGTCAAAGGTCAGCGATGTATTATCGATCAGCCACACGGCAGTGGCGATTGGCATTAGCGGGTGGTCGGCCATCATCGGTCTCCAAAATTTGTCATCGTTCGAGCGGCGTTCCCCAACAGCCAAAGAAAATCGGCCGGCGACCCTTTCGGGACGCCGCGCTAACGCCCGCAATGTCGGGGAAAGCGCTCACGTGAGAAACGCGAATGAGGGGGCATATAGAACGATTGGGCGCCCGCGCCAAGCCGCATCAGCCGATTTTCAGGACAATTTTCCCAATATGCGCGCCTGATTCCATGCGGGCATGAGCCTTTGGTGCGTCTTTGAGCGCGAAAATCTCGTCGATCACCGGCTTGATCTTGCCGGCCTCGATCAGCGGCCAGATCACTTCGCGCAATCCGGCGGCCAGGCGGGCTTTCTCACTGGGCCCACGCGCCTTCATAGTCGAGCCGGAAAGCCGGAGGCGCTTGCGCATTATCGCGAAGATATTGATGCTTGCCGCCGCGCCGCGCAAAAAAGCGATCGAGACATGGCGCCCGCCTTCCTTGAGACACGCCAAATTGCGCTCAACGAAGTCGCCGCCGGCCATGTCGAGGACGACATCCGCGCCGCCGCTGGCGGCAATGTCCACGTCCCACGGGTCTTCCTTATAGTTATAGGCGTCGTCGGCGCCGAGCCTCTGCGCCGCATCACATTTCTCTCGGGTTCCGGCCGTGGTGATGACCTTGGCGCCGATGGCCTTCGCCATGGCAATCGCCATCACGCCGATGCCGCTTGTGCCGCCATGAACCAGGAGTGTCTCGCCGGGTTTGAGCGCCGCGTCGTCAAATACATTCGCCCAGACGGTGAACGCGGTTTCTGGCAGGGACGCGGCTTCGCATAGCGTTAAACCCGCCGGGACGGGCAGGCAGGACCCCGCATCGACGGTTGCATAGTCGCCATAACCGCCGCCGGTCAGCAGCGCGCAAACTTTGTCGCCGATGGTCCAGCCTTTGACCGCGCCGCCGAGCGCGACGATCTCGCCCGCCGCCTCAAGCCCGGGCACATCGCTGGCGCCCGGCGGCGGCGGATAAAGCCCTTGGCGCTGGAGGACATCAGGTCGGTTGACGCCGGCATAGGCGATGCGAATGAGCACGTCTCGCGGGCCCGGCTGCGGTACGGCCCGTGTCGCCAGCGTCAGGACCTCCGGACCGCCAGGTTCAGTGATCTCGATGACGGTCATGGTCTCCGGCAAGGCGTCAGGCGCTATGGTCATGGGTAAAGCCTCGATTTGTCTCCGCCAATGTTGAACCAGTGAACGGAATTTCGCAAACTACGCGCACTGCAACGAGGAGCACGCTGATGGATGATGTACCGCTAAATGAAAAGCCTGACCTGACTTTGGCCTATCTCGTCAAGCAGGACCTTTATGCGCTTTCCGTCGGCGACCTTGAAGAACGCATTGAGGCGCTAACGGCGGAAATCACCCGCTGCGAGGCGGCCATGAAGGACCGCGGCTCGACCAAGTCGGCAGCCGACAAGTTGTTCAAGACTTGAGCAGGGCTCAATCCTCCGGCAACGGAATAAATTCAGTCTCACCCGGCGGCAGCGTAAACACACTGTTCTTGAAACCGTTTTCCGATGAGGCCTTCCAGTCAGCCTTCGCCTGATCAATGCGTTCCTGTGTTACGGCAACGAGGTTCCACCAGATCAAGCGCTTGCCGAGCGGCGCGCCGCCAAGCAGCATCAGTTTTGACGCTGCGGTTGTGGTGATGCGGGGAGAAGAGCCCGGCTTAAACACCAGCATTGTCGCGTTGCCGTAGGGCTCGCCATCAACCTCAACGCCGCCCTCGGTGACATATAACGCGCGTTCGGTGTGATCATCCGGCAAGACAATGGCGGCGCCGGGCGCGGCTTCGACGCCAAGATAAAACATCTCTGAAAAAGTTCTGACCGGAGAGGTCTCGCCGAAAGCGCTTCCCGCAATCAGGCGCATGGCGGCGCCGTCTTGCTCGATTACTGGCAGGCTCGCCTTCGGGTGATGGTGGAATGCGGGCGCCGTCTCGGCCGCGTCCTCTGGCAAGGCAAGCCAGCTCTGAATGCCGTGGATTTTCTGCCCCTCCGTCCGGCGCGCATCATCGGTGCGCTCTGAATGGACAATCCCGCGGCCGGCGGTCATCCAGTTGACGTCGCCGGGCTTGATGACCTGGTCAAATCCCAGGCTGTCCTTATGGCGGATCTCGCCGTCAAACAGATAGGTGACCGTTGCCAGGCCAATATGCGGGTGCGGGCGAACATCAATGCCGGCGCCGGGGGCAAACTCCGCAGGGCCCATCTCATCGAAGAAGACGAACGGGCCGACCATACGGCGCTTGGCGTAGGGCAAAACCCGACCGACCGTGAACCCGCCGAGATCGCGGGTGCGGGGCTTAATAATGGTTTCAATCGAGCTCATTGGCGGCAATCCTTGTCTCGCGGTTCCGTGATTTGGTGTTGGCCCGATACGGTAATATCATGGGCTACTCAAGAGCGATCATAGGGAATAGATCATGCCGTTTAAATCACTGCTTATCGGACTTTGTTTTTGCGGCGCGATTGTGTCGGCGGCCGCTGCTGCTGATTATCCGCCTTCCTCCGACGCGACGCAGGAGAAACTGAAACAGTTGATCGCCAGTGATAAGCGTCCTTCAAAACAAAAAGCCCGGGACAAATATCGCCGCCCGCTCCAGACTTTGACCTTTTGCGGCATCGAGCCGGATATGACGGTTGTCGAAATCTGGCCCGGCGGGCAGGGCGCCTGGTACCGGCGCATCGTCCGACCGCTGGTCGAGGATGGCGGCGGCGCCTATTATCCGGTGGGCTCCAGAAGCCAGTTTCCCGGTAAGGCCGATAATGTGCCTTACGGCGAAGCTGATATGGTGCTGGTGTTCCGCGCCCATGGTTTCATGATCTACAAACAGCCGGCGCAGACATATGTGAATGCCGTTTTTGAGATGCTCCGTCCGGGCGGCGTTTTATGTATTGTCGATCACGCAGGCGATGAGGCGATTGAACAAGACCCCGAAGGCGACAATGGTTATGTCAATGAAAGCCATTTCCGCATGATGGCCGATCGCGCCGGATTTGAATTTATCGCAGCCTCAGAACACAACCGAAACCCGAAAGATACCAAAGACCATCCACGCGGGGTCTGGTCTCTACCGCCGTCGCTTTCCGGTTCGCTGCCGCTGACGGAAGATCGCAAAAAATATCTCGCCATCGGCGAGAGCGACCGCTTCACGCATAAATACGCCAAGCCTGAATAGTATGCGTCATAAATGGGCGGTCATGACGATTCTTTCCGTCAGCTGACGGATGTCTTGCTCGGCTGCCGCGATTGAGGAATCGTCTCCTGGGCCCATGCCGATAAAAAGTTTGATTCCCTCTTCAGCGCTGGAGAGTTGAAGCGTCGCACGGCGTATCTGCGTGTCGTTCAGTTTCGGATTGGCGGCGCGCACAAGATAATAGATGAAACGTCCGACGGCTTGATAGTAACTGCGGATCTTGTGTTTCGCCTCCTCATCACAACCGGCATATCCCCACATGTGGTAAAAAAACCGGTGCGAGTGGCGAGCGTCGCGAACATAGGATTCAACAACATTTAGAAGAATCTGCAACGGCTTGTCGCGATTGGCTTCATATTGCCGGATGTGTTCATCCAGATAGTCGGCAATCACTTCGAGCAACATCGCATCAAGCAGCGCGTGTTTAGTCGGGAAATGATAGGTGAGGTTGCCCACCGCGATCCCGGCGGCGTCTGCGACATCACGCTGGGTCAAACCTGCGTGACCGACCTCGATAAAAGTCGCCCGCGCAGCCGCTATAATTTTTCGTATAGTTTCGCCAGCTTTTGAAGTCTTTCCATTCGCCAGCAGTACAGTTGGGCGATTACTGCGCAGTTCTTCAAGATGCGCAATAATCGCGCCATTAGATGTACGCTTCTCAGCGCTTGGTTGCGATTGCAACATTTAAAAATTTACCCCCCAGGTGGTTGACGTCGCTGTTGCTACGGATTACATCACCGCCGCTTTAGGACTGTTGACCTAAACAGATTTACAGATGCTGGACAAGGCATCAAACAACGGTATTTATCCGATCATCTGATTTGCAAGTGATTGGCATAGAAATCCCGGTTGTGCGGCGATCTCCCCCTGCTGCACGTCTGGGGGGCCGCAGTGAGGAAACTCGCTGCGGCCCGTTTTGTTTTGGCCTGCCAAGTGTCAGATTTTATTCCTAAAAAATGCATCATTACGCGGCAATTCGATGAAGTCGCAACCAGTTTTCCACGTCTGCCAACGCCCGCGCAGAAATTGCGCGCTTTTTCGCGGCGCCCCTCTCCTTACCCTTCAGGCGGCGGCCGGCCTCGTCGGTCTTTGGTGCGTCAATGGCGGGAAATAGCCCGAAATTGATGTTCATAGGCTGAAAGGCTTTTTTAGAGCCGGCCCCACTCGACATATGCCCGCCGGTAATGTGCCGGATGAGGGCCCCGAGCGCAGTTGTCGCGGGCGGCGAAACTGTCTCCACGCCAAGCGTATCCGCCGCCGCAAACCGTCCGCATAAGAGCCCTATCGCTGCGCTCTCCAGGTAGCCCTCGACCCCGGTAATCTGTCCGGCAAAGCGCAAAGCCGGGCGCGCCTTCAGCCGCAACGCCTCATCGAGCAATTTTGGTGAATTCAGGAAAGTATTGCGGTGGATGCCGCCAAGGCGGGCAAATTCCGCATTTTCAAGGCCGGGGATCATCCTCCAGATATGCGCCTGGGCGCCATAGGTCAGCTTGGTTTGAAACCCGACCATATTATAGAGCGTGCCGAGGGCATTGTCCTGGCGCAGTTGGACGATAGCGTGGGAGCGCTCGCCGGTGCGCGGGTTGGTGAGCCCGACCGGCTTCATGGGCCCAAAACGCAATGTCTCCGGCCCGCGCTCGGCCATAACCTCAACCGGCAGGCAACCCTCGAAATAGGGGGTGGATTTTTCCCAGTCCTTAAACTGAGTTTTCTCGCCTTTATCTAACGCCTCCAGGAAAGCCGTATACTGAGCTTCATCCATCGGGCAGTTGATATAATCCGCGCCGTCGCCGCCGGGGCCTTTCTTGTCGTAGCGCGACTGGAACCAGGCGGTGTCAAAGTCGATGGAGTCCTTGTGGATGATTGGCGCGATGGCGTCGAAAAAGGCGAGGGCTTCCTCGCCGGTAATCGCGTGGATGGCCTCAGCGAGCGGCGCTGTCGTTAGCGGGCCGGTGGCGATGATGACATTGGACCACGCTTCCGGCGGTAGGCCAGTGATCTCCTCGCGATGAATTTCAATATTGGGATGGGCGTTAATCGCCGCAGTCACGCCAGCCGAAAAGCCGTCCCGGTCAACCGCCAACGCGCCGCCCGCCGGCACTTTGTGGGCGTCGGCCTCGCGCATGATCAACGATCCGGCCCGGCGCATCTCCTCATGCAACAGACCGACGGCGTTATTTTCAGCATCGTCAGAGCGAAACGAATTGGAACAAACCAGTTCGGCAAAGCCGTCGGTCTGGTGCGCGTCGGTCTGGCGTGTTGGCCGCATCTCATGAAGGACAACGCGCGCGCCCGCATTGGCGGCCTGCCAGGCAGCTTCCGAACCGCCAAGGCCGGCGCCGATGATATGGATAGGATTATTCTGGGTCATCAAAACCACTTCTAGCGGTTTGTTTTGCAAGCGCAAACCGGGTTTGCAGCAGTTTTTCGATTGCCCGGCCTTTATTTACCCTATAGCTTGGCCAGTTCGGGGCAGGTTCGGGGTTTTGAGGGGCAATAGGCAAAATGAAGTTGCGTATATTATCAGTCTTGGGCGAGGCGCTGAATTTCGGCGGCCGCCGCATGGCCACTATCATGCGGGTTGCGTGGCTTGCGATTGCTCTTCTCCTGATCGTCGAGATGGCGACCGTTTACGCCTATCTATCGGTGATAGCCGGGCGTGTGATCACATTCGCAGAAGTCGGCTCATTTCTGACCGCGCAACAACTCTTGACCCGCTTTGCGTCGCAAGGCTGGAGCCAGCACTTGGAGCAGATGGCGGCAATCACCGCCGCCAGCCTAGTCGTTCAGGTCATTTTGACCTCTACTTTTATGGCGCCGCTGATCAGACTGGCGGGCCTTGGAGAGCGTCCGGCGCCGGGATTGCTGCGGCTGCCCTTCGGTCCGGACCAACTCCGGTTTATCATCAGCTCTTTACTCAGCGCATTGTTTGTCATTGTGGTTATTTTGCTGCCGATGATGACGACGTCATTTTTTGCGCTGAAGTATATCGTTGCGGCGATGTCGCAGACGATGGCTTCGTTCCCGGACGCAGATAGTCTGCATACGATTAAGCTAGTTACAGCCCAAGAGGGACTGGCTCAACGCGGCGCCGAATGGGTGTTTGGGCTGGCGATCCCGCTTGCCGCGGCGGCGCCGTTCGGTTTGTTGACCTGGCTGGTGACGTTTTTCCATTTTAGCCCGCGTAACCGACCCAACGCGACTGGAAAGCCCAATGGCTTCTTACGGGCGGTGGTGACATTTGGCATAGTCGCGCTGGTCTATATCGCGGCGGTCGCTGTGCTGCGCGAAACGGTTATGCAACTCTTGAAATCGTCGTCTGCGATTGGAGCTGACAATGCGCCCGACCTTGCCGGTGCGCCGGTCAATGTCATCTTGTTCATTGTCACTGCGGGCTATCTGCTTGTGACTTATATAAACCTGCGCCTTTACCCCTATCCCGGAGTTGCTGTTTGCCGGCACTCGCTCGGCCTTGGCGGCACGCTGCTCCTGTCTCGCGGCTGGAACATCATTCGTATTCAAATTGTCCTTTTGGCGATTGCAGGATTTTTCTACGTTCTTCAGGTTTACATTATCAATTCGCTTTTTCTTACCACGCTCTTACCCCAGGTCATTTCCATCCTTTATCAGGCAGTGCTGGTCTCGACCAAGTTGGTCAATAGCGGGGTCGGCGCCGATTGGGTGTTGCCGCTTTTCATCTGGATATGGAACGGCATTAAAATCCTGGCCAATGTGTTCTGGTTGTTCTTTTCTTACGGCGTGGTTGCCGGGCTTTATGGGCGTTTGTATCGCGACAGCGAACGCGACGAAGGCGCTGCGCAGTAGACTGGGCGACGCGGGGCAGTTTGCGCCCAACGGTCCATTTTGTATGGCGCGGCCCGCATTTGCGCCGTCGTTAACGATTAATCCCATAATCAGCCATGCAAATGGCTTCGCACACCCGCATGAGTTGCTGGCATGAGGGTTGCTCAGAAGGGTTCATTAAGTCTGTGTTTAAACAGCGCAATGAACCAAAATGTGGCGAGCGCTCGCTTGCCACGTCGTCGTAAGGGCGGCATCTTGCGCAAAATGGGTATTGGCGGGATATGACGGTGACTAAGGCCGAAGACGATATTCAAGGTAAAATCTCGGGCGCGGCGACGTTCGTGCAATCGGAAATGTTTGGGCGAACCTTCAGCGAAGGCATGAGCCTGGTAGAAGAAACCGCCAATTACCTCGATGGGGAAGGACGCACGGCGTCCAAAAACCTAAGCCGCGATGCTGCGCTCAGCTATGCCGGCGCATCGATGCGGCTGACAACGCAGCTCATGCAGATTGCGTCCTGGCTACTAGTATTGCGTGCAGTGCGCGAGGGTGAAATGGCGCTGGAAGAAGCTGCCGAGCCAAAATATCGCCTCGATGGTAGTGATGAGCCTGTCGCCAACCTTGTCGGTGAGGGGCTGCCGGAAGCGCTGATCAGTCTGGTTGAAGAAACCCGCCAACTCTATGGACGTATCCGCCGGATTGATGCGGGGCTTTTCCCGTCGAAGGACAATAAGTCAGCCGGATCCGACGCAGCTGCCCAGCAGGCGGCTTTGCTCAAAGCGTTTGGCGGCCCAGCTTAACGGCTAAGTCTATTTCTTGAGGCCGAAAGCGCCAAATTTCTGGTTGAATTTCGATACCCGACCGCGATCGGAAATCCGTTGCGGTCCGCCGGTCCATGCGGAGTGGCTGGTTGGGTCAATGTCGAGATTCAGCGTCGCCCCGGGCTCGCCATAGGTCGAGCGGGTTTCATAGCTGGACCCATCGGTCATCACGACCTTGATCATGTGATAATCGGGGTGAATATCTTTTTTCATCTCGGCAACCCTTTGCCCCGCCAGGGGCCAATCATACGGCAATAGATCAGGCAATATGCATATCGCCTAACAAGAGCCGGGCGTATACGCGCGATCAAGCGTGTTCGCAACCCCGTGAGATGAGGTTTTCACGCCTAGCGAGCCGGTCACCGCAATGTTATAGGCTAACGCAAGACAAGACTCCGAACAGCTTAAACAGTCCCCTCCAGCCGGGCATTTGGCAAATACAGTATGCGTTTGGCCGCCTTTATCATTGTCTTGACGGTTCTTGCCGGCGCCGCCGCTTACGCAACCTTGAACGCCTTTAACCATTTTGACGAAATCGAGCGCTCTTTCGCTGGCCAGTGCACGCCCGTCGCCGGCATAGCCGGGCCGGAAGATATCCAGATCGACGCCGTTCGCTCGCGGGTCTTTATCTCGTCGCGGGACCGGCGCACGAAAGAGGCGCGCGGCGCAATCCACGTCTTTGATATTGCCAACCCGCTCGGCGATGAGGGCTGGCGCGACATGACCATGGGCGCGCCGACCCAATTTGAACCTCTCGGGATCGACTATTTTGAAGATGGCGAGGTGCGCCGCCTGTTCGTCGTGAACGAGGCGGGTAAATCGGTTGAGCTGTTCGACGTCAAGAATGATGGCATGCTCGTTCATCTTGAGACATTCGCAGAACGTCGCCTGACCAGCCCCAACAATGTCGTCGCTATTGGCCGCCGCAGCTTCTACGTCACTAACGATGTTCAGCCCGGCCGCAACACGCGGATTGGCCGCATTCATTTTCTGACCCGGCAAGCTTCCGGGCAAGTGCTCTTCACCAACGGGACATCCTGGCGGGTAGCGGCGGAGGGACTGCGCTTCGCCAACGGGATTGAGACGAGCGCCGACGGCGCCCACATTTATGTCGCCGAGACTGCCGGCAGCGCCGTCAAGGTTTATGATCGCGACAAACAATCTGGCGCGCTCACCTTGGCCGAGACCATCCGTCTGGACGCCTCGCCCGACAACATCTCCATGGATGAAGCCGGCGCGCTCTGGGTTGCCGCCCTGCCGCAGCCATTGTCGCTGCCGAGCCATGCGGGCAACCCCAAAAAGCGCGCGCCGTCGGAAGTGATCCGCATTGATGCGGATGGCGCCCCACAGACCGTCTATCGCGATAATGGCCGTGAGCTATCAGCCTCTACAGCAGCGGCCCGCCTTGGCCGGACGCTGATCATTGGCGCGCTATATGATGAAAAATTTCTCATTTGCGATTTGCCCGCAGGCGAAATTTAGGCCAAAGCGGGCCCCATGAAATACCTATCCACGCGCGGGCTGGCGCCGCTTGCCGGTTTTGAAGAGGTGCTCCTGACCGGACTGGCGCCGGATGGCGGGCTTTATGTGCCTGAAACATGGCCGGTGCTGACGGCGGATGAAATCGCCCAATTAGTTGGTCGCCCTTACGCCGAAGTCGCTGCGCGGGTAATCGCGTTATTTTCCGGCGAGGCTTTCAATGAGGCGCAGCTTTTAGAAATCGCGCGCGATGTCTACGGACGGTTTAACCATGCCGACATAGCGCCGCTGACCAAGGTTGGCGCCGAGGACTGGATCCTTGAACTCTATCACGGTCCGACATTGGCGTTCAAAGACTTTGCGATGCAGTTTCTTGGGCGGTTGTTTGACGCGGTGCTGGCGCGCCGAGGCGAGCGTCTGACGATTATAGCGGCAACCTCCGGCGATACAGGCGCCGCCGCGATTGATGCGTTGAAAGCCTGCGCCCATGTGGATGTTGTCGTTCTCCACCCTGAGGGGCGGGTGACCGATGTTCAGCGCCGGATGATGACCTGCGTCCACGCCGCTAATGTGCAAAATATCGCCGTTGCCGGCTCGTTTGACGATTGTCAGGCGATCGTCAAAGAGATGTTTGCTGATCGCAACTTTGTCAGCAAGGTGCGGCTGGGTGGGGTCAACTCAATTAACTGGGCCCGCATCGCCGCCCAGACAGTTTATTATTTCACCGCTGCTGCTGCAATTACGAATGCGGGCGAGGGGGTCAGCTTCGTTGTTCCAACCGGTAATTTTGGCGATATTTTCGCGGGCTATGTCGCCAAGAAGATCGGTCTCAATGTCGACCGTCTGGCGGTCGCCACCAACGCCAACGACATCCTCCACCGCGCCATGACCAGCGGCGACTATGCCCCGTCGGGGGTCGCGCCAACCCTCTCGCCATCGATGGACATTCAGGTGGCGAGCAATTTCGAGCGGCTTTTATTTGAAGTTATGGGCCGCGACGCCGAAGCGCTGCGGGCGAGAATGGATGACTTCAAACGCGACGGCGCCATGCGCCTTAGCGCCAGCGAGCGCGATGCGATCAGCGCTGACTTCCTGTCCTATGCGACCTCGGAAGACGAGACCATTGCAGAAATCAGACGCCATTTCGAGGCGAGCGGCGCACTCATTGATCCGCACACGGCGGTAGCGCGCGCCGCCGCCCAGGCGCTTCGCCAAAAAGGCGCGCTTAACGGCAAAGTGGTTTCCTTGTCGACGGCGCATCCGGCGAAGTTCCCCGATGCGGTGATGCAGGCGACCGGAAAGACGCCTGAGCTGCCGCCGGCGCATCACGATTTATTCGACAGACCGGAATTTATGACTAACGCGGCAAACGATACCGAAGCAATCAAGCAGGCGATTCTCGCCGGCGTTGATCAGAAAGAGTAAAAATGAGCCAGTTGCACAGCCTGAAAAACGGCATTCGCGTCATCATCGATCCGATGCCGTCACTGGAAACGACCGCGCTTGGCGTTTGGGCGGAGGCCGGATCGGTCGATGAGTACAACGAGGAACATGGCATCGCCCATCTCTTGGAGCATATGGCGTTTAAGGGCACCAAGCGACGCAGCGCGCGGGCGATTGCTGAAGAAATTGAGAATGTCGGCGGCTATCTTAACGCCGCGACCAGCCATCAGCGTACGGGCTATTATGTGCGCCTGCTGAAGGACGATATCGCCCTTGGCGTCGATATCATCGCCGACATCCTGCAAAATCCGGCCTTTGACGAAGGCGAGCTTGAAAAAGAAAAAGAAGTCGTGGTTCAGGAAATCGGCGAGGCGGCCGACATGCCTGATGATGTGGTGTTTGAGTTGTTGCAGGAAGCGACCTGGCAAGGCGATCCGCTGTCGCGGCCGATTTTAGGCACGCCGACGTCAGTTCGCGCCCAGAACCCGCAATCCTTACGCGGCTTTATGGAGCGGTGCTATCGCCCGGACACGCTCGTCATCGCAGCGGCAGGGAGAATTGATCCCGATACATTTTTGCCGCTGGTGGAAAGTCAGTTTGCTGACTTTGGGATGGAGGGTGAATGCCCACCGCGATCGGCGCCTGCCTTCAAAGGCGGCGTGCGCCATGATGCGCGCGATATCGAACAGACCCATCTCGCCGTCGCGCTGCCAGGCGTTTCATCGCGCGACGAAGATTTTTTCGCAACCAGAATTTTCGCCGACGCCCTTGGCGGCGGGATGTCGTCGCGGTTGTTTCAAAAAATTCGCGAGGAGCGCGGCCTTGCTTATTCGGTTTATGCTTTCGCGGACGGCTATAATGATTGCGGCCTGATCGGCGCTTATGTCGGCGCCGACGCATCGCAGATATTAGAAGCGGCGCAATTGATCCGCCAGGAAATTGAGGCGATGGCGGCGGGCGCGGCGCAGATTGAAATCGACCGCGCCCGAGCGATGTTGCGCTCATCGATGATGATGAGTCTTGAAAGCCCGGCGGCGCGGATTGAAAGCGCATCAGGGCAGCTAATGACCTTCGGCCGGGTGCTGACGCCAGAGGAGATCACCGAGCGGCTCGCCGCCGTCACGGCCAGCGACGTAGAGCGCTGCGCGGCAAGGGCGCTGGCGGGCGGCGCGTCAGTTTCGGTCGTCGGCGCCGGCGATGCGTCAGAAGTTGCAACCTTTTTTCAAGGCTAAGCGCCTATCTCATTCTCAATGATAGGGACGGCTTGCCGTTCTCCAACCGCGCCCGTAATCTCTCGCCAATTCACCCAGTCAAGGAATGTTACATGTCCCATCGCGTCGTCGCCGTCAGTATCCTCGCTTTATCTTTTGCGCTTGCCGCCTGTTCGCAAGAACCGGGCGCCGCGAATGGACCGGGGGAGACGACCCCAGAGCAAGCTACAGCGCCCACGCCCGTTTATGCTGCGCCGACAGAGCAACCGGTCGATCCATTCACCTACGCCAATTATCGTCAGATACGTGTGCGCCATCTGGATCTCAATCTGGACGTTCTGTTCGATGAGAAGGTTCTGGACGGCGTTGCGGTGCTTGATCTTGACTATGTCGATAGCGACGCGACCGTGTTGGTGCTGGATGCAAACGACCTTGATATCAAATCCGTTGAAGCCAACGCCAACGGGGAATGGAGCGCGGCGCCCTTTACGCTCGGGCCTGACGACCCGATAAAAGGGTCAGCGCTGGAGATTGAGCTGCCGGACATGGCCGCGCGGGTGCGCATTACCTATCGCACCAGTTCTGAGGCTGAGGGCCTGCAATGGCTGGCGCCGGAACAGACGGCGGGCAAAGAACATCCGTTTTTATTCAGCCAGTTCCAGCCGCTTTATGCGCGCACCATGGCGCCCTTGCAGGATACGCCTGCTGTGCGCATCACCTATTCGGCGAAACTTAAGACCCCGCCGGAACTGATCGCCGTTATGAGCGCGGCGCAGGATCCGGACGCAACGCGCGACGGTGATTATTCCTTTGACATGCCGCAGCCGATCCCGGCCTATCTTCTGGCGCTTGCTGTTGGCGACTTCGGGTTCAAGGCGATCAATGATCATATTGGTGTCTATGCGGAAGACTATATCCTCGATGCCTCTGCTGCGGAATTTGAGGATACGCCAAAAATGGAAGAGGCGATTAACGCCCTTTACGGCCCCTATAAATGGGGCCGCTTTGACATGATCGTCTTGCCGCCAAGCTTTCCTTTTGGCGGCATGGAAAACCCGCGACTTACTTTCCTGACGCCAACGCTCATTGCCGGCGACAAGAGCCTCACCAATGTGGTCGCCCACGAGCTTGCCCATTCCTGGTCAGGCAATCTGGTCACCAATTCTAACTGGCGCGACGCCTGGCTGAATGAAGGTTTTACGTCTTATGTTGAAAATCGGGTGATGGAAACGCTTTACGGCGAGGGCCGCGCAGTCATGGAGCGCAGTCTCGACCTCGCCAGCCTGAAGCGCACGGTCGCCGAGGCTGAACGCCCTGAACTCACCGCATTGAAAATGCCGGCGGACCTCGCACATCCCGACGACGCCTTCAGTCAAGTGTCCTATGCGGGCGGCATGTTTTTTCTGAAGTTCCTGGAAGCGCGGTTTGGCCGCGATGCGTTCGATCCATTCTTGCGGGGCTATTTCGATCACTTTGCATTTAAAAGCGTCACCACAGAAGACTTCCTGAATTATTTTGAGAATAATCTTTGGGCGAATAATCCGGATGCGGTGACCAAAGAAGAAATCGATGCGTGGGTCTATGAGCCCGGCATACCCGATACGATTGAGGCTCCCACTTCCGACGCATTCGCTAAAGTGTCGGCGCAAGAAAACCTCTGGCTCGCCGGGGAAATCCTCGCTGCCGACCTGAAGACGGACGCATGGTCAACCCATGAGTGGCTGCATTTCCTCAATGCGCTGCCGGACGGTATGATGGTAGAGCAGTTCGCCGATCTCGACGGCGCTTATGATCTCTCCAACAGTCAGAATGCGGAGATTGCTTTTGCGTGGTATATGAAAGCGATTGCAGCCGGGTATGAACCCGCAATGGCGCCGCTCGACAGTTTCTTGATGTCCGTCGGTCGCGGCAAATTCATCTATCGTCTCTATGCGGCGCTGGTTGAGCATGACCGTCGCGACTGGGCCGCGGAAGTCTTCGCCCGCGCGCGACCCGGCTACCACCCGATTGCGCAACGGCGTATTGAAGAAATTTTCGCCAAGGCTGATTAGAGCACAGTGTTGCGTCCAAACGCATGATGAAAGACGCATAACCGTCGCATGTGGAACGCTTCACTGTGTATGCGCAACCTGTTATTCAAAATACATAGGCTGGGTTTATGTATTAATACATTAACCCAGCCGGGTGGCGCCGGCATGAGTGACATCTGAATAACCGATGCGCCATCCTGGGAAGGTTCACGGCTGGCATGAACGGACATACGACGCGCGACACCTTATTTCGGTGCTATTGACGTCGATCGCTAATCCCCTGCGCTTCGTTTTAGCCTATCGGGCAGACCATAACGTGACCGTCAAACACCGCGCCGACGATAAGCGTGTCATCCCAAACCGCGCCGGCCGACGAGGCGTTGATTTCGCCCTCGGTTGAAATGAACATATCCCGGTTGTCGCCGGTTTGCGGATCGATACGGACCACATGGGATGGCGCAATAGCGCTCGCATCCTTGGCGTGGGCAAGGAACTCGAAAGCCTTTGTGTGCCCGGCGACCCATAAGGCGCCGTCTTTGGCGACCTCAATATTGTCCGGCCCGGTATTGACCTTGATGACGCCGCGTTTGTTCAGGCCGCCGGTTTGCGCGTCGCGATCAAAGACAGCAATGCGGCGTTTTAAAAACTCCGCCACATAGACCGTTGCTCCGTCTGCTGAAATGTTGATGCCATTCGCGTAGGTCATCGACTTGGCGGCGATGGCTCCATTCTCACCATCGAAATAAGCAACGCTCGAAAATGGCAACGCCATATAAGCTTCAAGGGTCGCCATGACGCCTTCTTCATAGCCGCGATCATTGGTGGCGTAGAACTGGCGCGGGCCGACGCCGACGACATCATTTGGCGAGTGCATCGCGTCGAAAGAAACGCTGTCGAGATGGGTGAGGGCGCCGGCAGCGCCAACATCGAAAATTTCGACGATTTCCCCGCCCGATGGCGGATGATTGACAACGAACAGACGCTTTGCACCATTGTCGCCGCGCCACAGGCTGATGCCATGGGGCAGGAAACCTTTGATATACGGCGACACCCGTGTGACCGTATCTGATCCGTCGAGGCTCAACGTATAGATGCCATTTTTCGGATTAACGCCGCCGCCATCGGTTTCGTTATACCAACCGCGCCGGTCGGCAGCGGAAATGAAGGCGAGGCCAAGTTCGGGATCGATGGTGACATCTTCGGTCCCCGGCGCAATATCGACGCGGCGGCACTCGCCCACCAGCATCGGCTCAAGGTCTACGAGCATGCCCGAGGCAGGGATAATATGGACTAGAAACCATCCAAGGGCGCCAAGCAGCGCCATGGCGACGACAGTAAATATTAAACGCATGATAAGGCCCCTCCCGAAAGTCTGGCAAAGCGTGTCAAATTTGATTGGCCTATGCAAGCACCCTATGCTGTTGGCGAATAACAGTAGGGGCGCGCCGATGAATTCCGTCATATTTTGCAAGAGTTTGCCTTGCCCATCATTTGCATGCAGCGCCCGCTAATGACCAAGCACATCATTGCAACACCGAGGCGGCTTCCGGATGCGCTCGCCGGCATGTTGAAAATGAAATATGACGTACGCGAGCCTGAAGGCGACGTTGTAACCGGCGCCGATCAATTTGCCGCGCTGGCAGCTGGTGCAGACGCGATCTTCGCCACCGCCTTTGATGAGCTGGACGCAGGCGTAATCGCCGCCCTGCCGGCAAGCGTGAAATTCATCGCCTCTATAGGCGTCGGTGTTGATCACATCGACCTTGAAGCGGCGGAGGCGCGCGGCATTGCCGTCTCCAACACGCCGGAGGTGACCACCGACTGCCTGGCGGATGCGACGATCGGGCTGATCATCGCCGCCTGTCGACGGTTTCGCGAAGGGCTCGACATCGCCAAAACCGGCGAAGGGCGGGGTATGCTGACGCCCGAGAGCTGGGGCCAGCGCGTCACCGGGCGCACGCTCGGGATTATCGGCATGGGCAATGTCGGCCGCGCGGTCGCAAAGCGGGCGCAAGGCTTTGACCTCAACATCATTTACACAACCCCGCGTCCGTCGCCGGAGATCGATCAGGCGTATAATGCGCGGTCGGTCAGCTTTGATGAGTTAATCAAGACCGCAGACATTATATCACTGCATTGTCCGCTCAAGGATGAAACAAAACATCTCATCAATGGCGATGTTCTGGCGCGGATGAAACCGTCTGCGGTGATCATCAATATTTCCCGTGGGCCGGTGATTGATGAGCGCGCGCTGATAGACGCGCTAAAGTCGAAACGGATTTTTGCCGCCGGGCTTGATGTGTTCGAGACCGAGCCGGGAGAAATCAGGCAAGAGCTGCGCGATCTGCCCAATGTCTTCTGCCTGCCGCACATCGCCTCTGCGACCTGGGAAAGCCGCGCGGCGATGGCGCAACGATTGCTGGCCAATATTGACGCGTTTTTCGAGAAAGGCGCACCGATTGATCGGGTGGTGTAAGAGCCTTAGCGCCGACCAGTCGGCCTGGGAGCGGCTGAAGAAAAAACATCACCTACGGTGAGATATTGCCCGGACTCTCCCCCCATTTTCAGAACTCATGCACAAAATCACTACGTAAAGGGTGAAATATTCAACAGGGAAATAAGGCCGTGTTAACCGAAACACTGCAGGTTTTATTGTGCAAGCTATTGTGAGTTTACTTATGCGCAGTTTTATCATGCTGGCTGGGGCAGTCTTCCTTTCCGGTTGCGCCGCCATGTCAAAAGATGAATGTCTCTATGCTGATTGGAACGCGGTCGGTTATGAAGACGGTGCGGCCGGCAAGCCGGTCTCGGCTGTGTCTTCGCGCCGGACGGCCTGCGCCAAAAAGGCCGGCGTCACGCTCGACTTTGCCGCTTATAGCGCGGGGCGGGAGCAGGGGCTCCGCGTTTTTTGCGAACCGTCAAACGGTTATGCGCTGGGCGCACGCGGCGGGGCCTATTACGGGGTTTGCAAGGGCGCGTCGGAAGACGGTTTCCTTACCGCCTTTGAGGCCGGGCGCCATCTTTATGACCTTGAGCGTGGCGTTGCGTCCATTGAAGGGCGGATACGCCAGGCGCATCATGATCTGCGCGGGGTGGAACACGGCATAACGGGGACAGAAACCGAACTGCTTTCTCCAGGCTACACTTACGCCGAGCGACTGGAGCTGCTGGCGGACCTAAAGCGGCTCTCCGAAGAAAAAGGCAATATTGAAACAGCAATCATCGCGTTGAACCGCGATCATGTCCGCGCCGAGAGTGATCTTGAAGAGTATCGCGAGCATCTTGCCTATAATGGACCCTATCAGCGCGGCGCGACGGGAGCGTCGACGGTCAACTACTGACACGGCTTTTCATGACGGCGCGCAGGCGTTAAACCGCCATTCATGGAGCAATCTTCGATTCTTGTTATTGGCGCTGGCGGTTCTCTTGGGAGGGCTATTGTCCGTATACTGCGCGGACAAGGCGTTGATGTTGTCGCTGCCTACCGGACGCGGCGGGCGGGGCTCAAAGAAACGCTTGCCGGGATGGGCGCTAAGCCGCTCCAGCTCGATGTCACTGATACAGCCGCTACGCGTCAGGCGCTTGGCGAGGTTGATGCAGTCATCTTCACGCCGATCCTGACGGTCTCGCAAGGCGCGGCCGCCCTACTTGGCGCGGGCCAACGCGCGGTCTTTTTTTCCAGCAACAATATCGCCATCGACCCGGAGACGGACGTCTATGCGCGTCTCGCCAAGGCGGAAGAGGCGGTATTGAGCGCCGCACCCGGCGCAGTGATTTTGCGTCCCACGATGATCTATGGCTATCCGGGCGATGGCAATATGAGCCGCCTGATCCAAGGGATGCGGCGCAGCCCGATCATTCCGGCGCCTGGCAAAGGCGCCGCCCTACAGCAGCCGGTATATTACCGCGATCTTGCAAAAGCCGCCGCACAAGTGGTTCTGGATACTGCGCCGAGTGCGCGCCGATACGCCGTCGCCGGGCCCGAGCCGATCACCACGCGCGCGCTTTATGCCGCCGTCGCGCGCGCCGCCGGCGCCAGGCCCATCATCGTACCGGCGCCGTTAGCAGCGTTTGCGCCACTATTGCGCTGCGCAGAGGCTATCGGCCTGAGACTGCCGGTTAAAGCCGCACAGCTGGCGCGATCGGAGCGGGATAAAACCCCTCCGCCCGAGAGTTCGGTTATTCTGGGCGAAACCAGACTGGAGGAAGGGCTCGCCAAGCTCACCGCCGCCCTTGACGATGACCGGCACGGCGCCTAGCTAATGCCCACGGCGCAGCGCCAGTTACAGGAGACTTTTCGTCATGACCGCCAATCCCGCAGAGGCCGATATCAAGGCCAAAATTGAAGCAAATCCCGTCATGCTGTTCATGAAGGGCACGCCGCAATTTCCGCAATGCGGGTTCTCATCGACGGTTGTGCAGATCCTCGATCATCTGGGCGTCGATTTTGGGTCGGCAAATGTTCTGGAAACTGAC
>JAJFGA010000054.1 GCA_021776375.1 Hyphococcus sp.
GCGCGCAGAAACAAGCTCCAGAGGCTGAAATCGCCTCCCAGCGCGACTGCTGCGACTTCTGTTTCCATTTTCTTTGTAACCCCTGATACGACCCGCAAACCGGGACCTGACGAAACCAACAAAACGCCAAAATTGGCGCAAACGTATAGGCATGCGCTTTATGCCGGCGCTTCGGCTAAGCCATGGTTAACATTGAAAGCGCCGGTGTTTAATCCCCCTTGCGCGGGAAATTAGTCAATTCAGCGGCGCCGGGACGCCTGAAACGCGGCAATGAACAAATTTTAATGGCTGATTAACAAGGTTTTAACCGCGCTCGCCGCCATCAAAGCGCGCTGCGATATCACTTGGCAGGCGGCGCGGGCGCCCGGTGAGGGTCATGCAGAACGCCTCAACCTCAGCGTGCGCGATCAGGGTTTCATCGCGCCAGATTTCCTGGGTGAGGAACATCCGCGCGCCTTTGGCCGACACAAAGACTGTGCGCACCTCCAAAATATCGTCAATCCGTGCAGGGGCGACCCAATGGGTGCTCATCTTCCGGACGGCGAAGGCGAGCGGGTCGTCGCGTTTGAGAAGTTCGGCGTGATGCACGCCGCTCGTCCGCAACGCCTCGGTTCGCCCGCGTTCGAAAAATTTCAAATAGGCCGCATGATAAACCACGCCGGAAAAGTCGGTGTCTTCGTAATAAATGCGGATCGGGTGGGTGAAGGTCATCTGTGTGGGCAAGCTTAGAGCGCATTCCAAAAAGTGGGAACCCTCTAATCGAACTTCACACGACGATATTGGAAGCTGATAACTCCCTGCCCGCTAACGTTCACCGCCGCCTGCATTTCGTCAGGGCCGGACATCGCAAATGTCAGACCATCGAAATAGACCGCATCGGCGGTAATTTCGACCAGCGGAAATTCAACAAAACCATCCTTTTCTTCCCAGCCGACAAAGTCCGGCGAGAAATGTTTGAGCCGCAGGACTACCGTCTCGCCGACTTCTGAAATCAGATAGAGCTCATAGAAATTGGGCGCGCCGTCGCCCTTGATGTGTCGGAACATCCCCATCATCTGACCGCCGGCGGGCGGTGCAAAAACTTCCATCGCCGTACCGCCAAGACCTTCACCCTGCCAATGGCCAACCATCCAGGACAGCATTTCAATCTTTGCCGGCGGTGATGCGGCATCACCAAGCGATTTGACTTCCGCATTGTCCGCCGCCGCCGCGCTGGCCGCGACCAGGCTGCATACGCAAACCATCATGCTGAAAAATTTCATAAGTCCCTCCCGATTAGCGCAATAAATATATCACATTGGGATGACGGCCACGCGGCAGTGGTTTCGACATTTGCAAGGGGGAACCAGTTATTTTCGGCCTATTCGTAAAGATCGCCCTCAAGCGCTTTCGGCGCGGCCAGCCCCAGATGCTTCCAGGCGCTGACTGAGAGAACCCGCCCTCTTGGCGTCCTCTGAATAAGTCCGCATTGCAGCAGGAACGGCTCGACGACGTCCTCGACTGCGTCGCGCGCTTCGGCGAGCGAGGCGGCGAGAGTTTCCACGCCGACCGGGCCGCCGCCGAAATGCTCCGCAATCAGACGAAGATAGCGCCGGTCAAGCGGGTCGAGGCCGAGGCCGTCAATCTCGAGCCGGGCAAGCGCCTTGTCAGCGACACGCTCATCGATGGCGCCGGCGCCTTCCACCGTCGCCACGTCGCGCACCCGGCGAAGGAGCCGGCCGGCGACGCGGGGCGTGCCGCGCGCACGGCGGGCAATTTCCATCGCGCCATCAGCGCGCATCTCGACACGGAGCTTGTCGGCGCCGCGGCGGACAATCGCGCATAAATCATCGTGGGAATAAAAGTTAAGCCGCACCGGGATACCGAACCGGTCAAGCAGCGGCTTGGCCAACAGCCCCGAACGCGTTGTCGCGCCGACAAGCGTGAAGCGCGGCAGCTCAATCTTCACCGAGCGCGCCGACGGACCTTCACCGATCATCAGATCGAGCGCATAATCTTCCATCGCCGGATAGAGCACCTCCTCCACCGCCGGGGTCAGGCGATGGATCTCGTCAATGAACAGAACATCGCCCGCTTCCAAGTTGGTGAGGAGGGCCGCGAGATCGCCCGGCTTGGTGATCACCGGGCCAGAGGTCGAGCGGAAATTGACGCCAAGCTCATTGGCGACAATCTGCGCCAGCGTCGTTTTGCCGAGCCCCGGAGGCCCGTGAAACAACACATGATCCAGCGCCTCGCCGCGAGTCTTTGCGGCCTCGACAAATATCCGCAAATTATCCTTCGCGCCCGGCTGGCCGACAAAGTCGTCAAGGCGCTTCGGGCGCAACGCCGCGTCCGCATCCTCGGGTTTGCGCTCCGGTTCGATCAGACGGTCATCGTTGAATGCGGGTTCAGCCATTAGAGTTCAATTCATCCGTGTTCGTTGCAATCGCGGTGCTTGCCGCCGATCCTTCGCGACGCGAACCTATCGGTTCGCTCCTCAGGATGAGGGGATTTCTTTTTTGCACCCCTTGCATCATACAAACACCCTCATCCTGAGGAGCCGCCTTTAGGCGGCGTCGCGAAGGATCGCAAAAAAGAACCGTCACCTCATCTCCCTCACGCCGCCAACTGCTTCAGCGCCGCTTTAATCAACGCCTCTACGCCGGGACTGTCTATCCCCTCCGCCGCCTGCGCGACGGCGCGGCGTGCGTCTATGCCTTCATAGCCGAGATTGGCGAGCGCCGAGACTGCGTCGGTCTTGGCCGCCAGCGCTGCATCGGCGGGCGCGTTGGCGCCGGCTTTCGCCCGCGCCGCAGCAGTGAAGCCTTGCCCGCTTGCTTTAGCGAGAGCGCCGACTTTTGACTGCAGTTCCGTGGCAATGCGCTGGGCGATTTTCTTGCCGACGCCATGGGCGCGCGAAATCGCGGTCACGTCCTCTGCCGCCACTGCATCATAAAGCTCGTCCGGGCGCATAATCTGCAACATCGCCAGCGCATGTTTTGCGCCGACGCCTTGCACGGTTTGCAACAGGCGAAAGCACTGGCGCTCGGCCTCGCTTTCAAAGCCATAAAGCCGGATCATGTCCTCGCGCACAATCGTCTCTATAGAGAGCGTTGCCGCCTCGCCGACGGCCAGCTGTTGCAATGTGCGTGAGCTCGCATAAGCCTCATAGCCGACGCCCATGACATCGATCAGCACCGTGTCTTCGCCGATTGAAACAACGCTTCCTTTGAGCCGGCCGATCATGACGCCGCCTCCAGCCGCCTGACGCCTGCATGGTGCGCATGACAAATCGCAACCGCCAGCGCGTCGGCTTCATCGGCCGCAAGCTCGCCGCATTTCGGCAACAACACCTTGACCATCGCCTGCACCTGCTGCTTATCCGCATGGCCGCGCCCGACCACCGATTTTTTGACTGAATTGGCGGCATACTCCGCCACTGGCAATCCGCCGAGCGCCGGCGCTAAGAGCGCAATGCCGCGCGCCTGTCCCAGCACCAGCGCATCACGCGGGCTGGCGTTAACGAAAGTCTCCTCGACCGCCGCCTCATGGGGCGCATGGTCTTCAATCAGCGCCCGCAAGGCGGTGAAAATATCGGAAAGCTTTTGCGCATGGGCCGCCCCGCGCTTGGGCCGAATAACGCCGGACGCCGTATAAGACAGCCGCGGACCGGCGCAGTCGATCACGCCCCAGCCGGTCGCCGCCGAGCCGGGATCGATCCCAAAAATGCGAATCACCTGGTTCATCGCCCCAGCATAGGGCGTTCGCACGAGAACGAAACGGAAACTTTGCCCGCATGCGCCGGCGCGGCAGGCTTTTCAGTTTGACGGCTGGACTTTCAGCCTCTGCTGCAGCGCCCGGGCGCCCGGCGCGGTATCTTCGCTCAGCGCTTCATTAGCCAACGCTCGCCCCACCCAAACCAGCGCCTGGTGCACATCTTTCGCCCTGCCGTCGCCTTCCGAAAGCGCGACCGCATAAAGGAATTGGCCTTGCGCATTGCCGGCCTTGGCGGCGCGCTCAAACCAGTCCGCAGCGACTTCCGCGCCGGCGCCGGCGCGACCTTCATGGGTTAAAAGTCCCATCGCCACCATCGCGTCCGGCATGCCTTGTCCCGCCGCCGCGCGCATCCAGCGGGCGGTTTTTTCAGGGACCGGCGACCCGAGCAGTTCTGAATCATAAAGCAGCGCCAGATTGAACTGCGACAAGGCATGGCCCTGTTCCGCCGCCTCTTCAAACAAGCGCGCGGCCATTGCATAATCCTGCGGCTTGCCCTCCCCGGTTAAATAGATCGCGCCCAGATTATATTGCGCATCCCCGTCGCCCGCAGATGCCGCTTGTTCAAAATATTCAATCGCTTTGTTGATGTCTTTTGGAAAATAGAGGCCCTGCGCATGCATCACGCCGAGCTGCGCTTTGGCGCCGGCATGGCTGCGCGCGGCGGCAAGCTTGTACCAGCCGGCGGCGCGTTCGAGGTTGCGCTTGACGCCGTCGCCGGTGAAAGCCAGATCGCCAAGCGCATATTGCGAATCCGCCTGTCCCTGATTGGCCGCCTTGCTGTAAAACGCTAGCGCCCGCACCATGTCGCGTGGCACGCCGAGCCCGTTCTCATAGATATATCCAAGCAAGTGCTGCGCATCCGCATCGCCAGCCTGCGCGATCGGCGCCGCTATCTCGAGCGATTGGCCAAACTCGCCAGCCTTCAGATGCTGAAAGGCGGCGCGCACCGCCGCTACATTATCATCCGCCGCCCAGACGAATGTCGTGAGCGCAAACAGGGCAAGGAATGAATATGTAAGAGAGCGTTGCATGCGTAACCATAAGTTACGCCGTTTCGACGAGCCGCGCTAGCGCGCTGTCACCTGTTGTGAGGCTATTGCGGTTCTTGCGGCTGTTTCAGCCGCCGCATTCGCGCCTTCCAGAAACGCCGCAGAAAACGTCGCCGCAACCAGAAGAACGCCGCCGATAATAACGATCCAGTTGAGTTTCATCGCGTTTGCATCCCTGTCACAACGCCGTTTGGATAACGGCTATGAGAGTGGTGCAAAGATCGTTCCGATTGGGTTACCCAATATGGTTAAGCCGCGACGATGGCCGCTTCAAAGGCCTTAATCGCAGCGGCGGGACCGTCCGCCGCGTCCCACACCGCCGACGACACAGCAAGAAAATCAGCGCCGGCGCGGACCAGCGGCGCACAGTTCTGCGGCGTGATCCCGCCTATCGCAACGCTTGGCGTCGTGGTCGCGAACGCCCACCATTGAAGAATGTCTTTATCGGCAGTCACCGCGGCGATTTTCGTCTTGGTCGGAAAGAAAGCGCCAAAGGCGACATAATCGGCGCCCGCCTCGCCCGCGATGAGGCCCTGATGTATCGAATTGTGACAGGTCACGCCAATCGTTGCGTCATCGCCAAGCAGGGTGCGCGCCTCTCTATAAGGCGCGTCGGACTGGCCGATATGAACGCCGTCGGCGCCGGCTTTGAGCGCAAGGTCGGGCCGGTCATTGATCAGGAAAGCCGCATCATATTTGTGCGCAATCGGCAAAAGCACATCCGCCGCCGCCAACACATCGCGATCCGCCGGCGCGCCGCCTTCCTTGTCCTTCAGTCGCAACTGAATGCAAGTGATGGCGCCCGCGTCCATCGCCTTAGTCAGCCGGTCCGCAAATCGCGCAAGATCGGCAATTTGCGGCGGGGTGATCACGTAAAGTTGACAAGCGTTGCTCATGGGCGAGATCTATAATCCAGGGAGCGATCAATTACGAGGGAGTTCACATGCGCCTTTTATTTTCCGCCGCTCTGTTTGTTTTTATATCCACTGCGACGCCGAGCTCGGCCCAAAGCGTTTGCGCAGACCACCCCAAAGGCGGCGCGCTCGATTTCTGGGTTGGCGCATGGCGCGTGACGTCACCGGACGGCTCTGTTCCTTATGGGAGCAATGTAATCGAAAAAGCCCTTGGCGGCTGCGCAATATTCGAGCACTGGACAAACGCACGCGGCGGTGAAGGAAAATCGTTGTTTTCATTCAACGCCCGCAGCGGAGACTGGGAGCAGCTATGGGTAACGACCGACACTGCGCGGCCCGGCGGCTTGAAACACAAAAAACTCATCGAAACGTTTGCCGATGGCGGCGTTCGTTTTCAGGGGACCTATGAAGGCAATAAAGACAACATGATTGTCGACCGCACAACGCTGACGCCAACGGAAGACGGGACCGTGCGGCAGCTGATAGAGATATCACTTGATGGCGGTGAAACATGGCGAACAACGTTCGATGCTATCTACGCGCCCGCCGCAGAGGCGGGCTGAGCCAGGAGCGCCTTACAGCACCGGCTCCGGATGGTGCAGGCTCTCGCGTTCGCTCTGGGTTTGTTTGACTTTCGGTTTGAGCAGGTTGTCTTTTACCGCGTCAGGGATCGCATTATAAAACGCTGGCTCGGTGATATTCATCCGGCGGCGGACTTCGGTAAGCGGCAGCGGCAACATTTCTTCAACGTCAAATTCCGGCACCCACGCCGTTCCGCGTACATTGCGACGCGCTTCGGCAAGCGCTTTTAACACTGGCGCTGAGGGCTGCTCGAGCTTTTGCGCAATGGCGCCGATAAAGACGATGAAGCCGAAGCCGCGCGTGCGGGTCTGGGCGCGGCTGAAGATAAGATTGCAAAGCTCGCCCAAAGCATCGCGGCCATATCCGGACAGCACATGCCAAAGGTCATGGGAGACATCGAGATGGAGGAAGAGACGGCGATAGTCTTCAAATTGCGTTTCACCGCGAAAATCAATCCCGGCCTCTCCGGCCGCATCAATGAGCCCTTCCGCAGTCAGGTTTTCACCTTCCATGAAGTCGAGATAGACACGGCCAAGGCTGCCTTCGGGAAGCGCGCGCAATGCTTCGTGGTCACTCAAAATATTTTCCAGCTTAACGGGCTCGGTAATCACGCGTCGGCCATAGGGCGTGGAGACGAAGCGGGCAAACAACCGTTTTGCGGCGCCGCCTGACAGCGCCTGCACGATTTCAAACACCTGGCGCGTGTCTTCCTTGTTGCGCACCAGACGCCACACCGAAACCAGCGCATGAAGCGGCCGGATTGGCGGCTCCGGTGGGGTTGGAAATCCCTCAACCCACACGATCTTGTCGGCGGGAACTTCATCTGTCGTTGCGGTCGGAGCGGGCATGGCAGGCCTATTTCTGAGTGTTACCGGATAGCATTACACTAACCAGTTTACTTCTGCTTAATGTCGCTGGTGCGTAAGGGAATTACAAGACTCGGCGCCAAAAAAATTACGAAAGACGGC
This sequence comes from Hyphococcus sp., assembly GCA_021776375.1. Lineage (GTDB taxonomy): Bacteria > Pseudomonadota > Alphaproteobacteria > Caulobacterales > Parvularculaceae > Hyphococcus. Next base: position 7,270 of record JAJFGA010000054.1, read on the forward strand.
TTTCGCGGTCAGGTCTTGCCGCTCTGATCCAGGATGGCGATCCCTGTTCCTTCTTCCATAGGCATGCCGCGCCGCGGTTCCGATAAACCCGAACATATAAAAGTGGAGAGGGTGCGCGAGACGCAAAACATCCTCGATAAATTTTAAACACAGACGCATCACGTCTCGCGCGCGGCTTTTACAGCGCCATAAACCGGTTGCGTAACGGGACCGCCCTTTGAAAAGCACCGGGCGCTGTCACGG
>JAJFGA010000055.1 GCA_021776375.1 Hyphococcus sp.
AAGCGGCAGGCCCATGATGGTGCCGAGCGCCTGGGAGACGCCGCCCGGCGCGCTCTCAGCAATCGCCCCGCCATCAATGCCAACAAGCATCAAAATATCCGCAGTCGAGCGCATGATTGGCTCGCCCTGCTCCAGTGACGCAACCCCGTCCGCGCCCAATAACGCGACCGCAATCGCCACCAATATCCATGCAATAAATCGAAACGCCGCCATTCCGGCCCCCTCATTTTGTCTACTAACTCAAACAGTGCTGGGACCAGAATAACGCGCCCGCGCCCAACCCGCAATCGCTAGGCCCAAACTCCCAAAAACCGCCAAATTTGACGCCCGCACAGCCTTGCGCGCCCGCCGGGCGTCGCTATAGTCCGCGCTCCTGAAAACGGACAGGTGGCCGAGTGGTCGAAGGCGCACGCTTGGAAAGCGTGTGAGCGTGCAAGCGTTCCGAGGGTTCGAATCCCTCTCTGTCCGCCAGGAATTTCCATCGAACTCACTGGTCAGTTTTCCGTTATTGAAAAGCCCCCGAAGGTCAATGACTTGCGCATGATCTGTCGGCGATTTCGCGAACGAGAGACGGCTGCGGTTGGCCAGCATTCGGGTTTAATCACCCGAAGTCTCTGGCAGCATTTGAGTGGTTCAAGAAAGTGGACGGAGACCCTTCAGACCAGGTTTTCAAAACCGAGCGCACGGCGTTGCGAACGCCAGTCTCCGCTGATGGATAACGCGTTCAGCTTATTCAATGTCAGATATGCAGGATGACGACCATCGAGAATAGCCTCGATAATATCGGGCGCCAGGAAGACGAGCCGCAAAGTCTTCCACACATAGCGCTCAGAATAGCCTTCAGTTCTTCCAAGGCTGATCACAGATTTGTATTCGCCAGCTTCAAGTTTTGCGAGCCAGCTGTGAGCAAGTGCGATCGCCTTTATCAGTGGTTCATTGCGCTGGTTTGCTCCATCGTTCTGGATAAGACGGGTGGCAGACTTGCTCGACGCTAGGTCGATCGGAACCCGGAGGAGCGATGCGTGACCCTTGGCTTCCGCCAGTTTGATCTCGAGTTCGTCGCGGTGAAGCGTGATCTTCTTTATCGGTCCGACCAACTCGATTGCATCCGCATCTGAGGGTGAGAGCTTCGCTTGTTCCAATGCGCTAATAACGGCGCCGTCTATTTTTGAGGCGCTGACCCTGCTGATAGAACCGACGGGCTTTTTTAACCCACGCACCAGTGGCGTACTCACACAGTAGCGATAGATGGTTTTCCCTTTCCGCGCGTGGCTCGGAACCATGCGGGTGCCGGCATTGTCGTAAAGCAAACCCGAAAGTAACGTGTCCGATTTACCATTTGTTATTGTCCGCTTTATCTGTTTCCTTCCGACTCAAATTCGGAACCGAACTGATGACTTCACCGGGTGCCGGGTTGGTCACGACGATGATTTCCGGCCCGTCGATCCATTCGCCGCCAATGTAACAGTCCTCACGGAAAATCAGCTTTCAATCATCAAAGATATTCTCTATTTAAATTTCGCCCGGCATTACCCGTTTGAGCGAGTTCAGGTCGTCCGCCTCATTCGCTAATTTCAGATGATCTGTATGCTGCGGCTCGCAGAGCCCTGCCTGCGAATGCCAGACATTCTTCAGCGGTTTGTGACACGCCGGTCATGCCTATGAATCCGTGAACGGCGCCAGGATAGCATTTGTAATCGACGTCATTGCCGGCCTTGCGCAGGGTATTTGCATAGGCTTCGCCCTCATCGCGCAGAGGGTCAAATCCTGCCGTGATTATGATTGCCGGCGGCAGACCGGCGTAGCTTGTCGCAAGCAGCGGTGATGCGCGCGGGTTGGTCACGTCGCGGCCGTCGCGCAGATAATTCAACGCCGACCAAAGCATGAGCGGTCTCGTCAACCGGTAATCATCGCCAAACGCTGTATGGGAAGCAAACCGCATGGTCATATCCGTTGCCGGATAGAACAATAATTGCCCGGCAACCGGAGGCCCATCCGCGTCACATGCGGCAATCGCCGCAACCGCGGCCAGATTGCCGCCGGCGCTGTCACCGCCAAGGAACAATTTCGCCGGGTCGGCACCGAGCATGCGAGCGTTGTCGCTCGCCCACGTCGCGGCGTTGATCGCGTCTTCGACGGCGGCTGGAAATTTATTTTCTGGCGCCAGACGATACCCGATAGAAAGAACAAGCCCATCAAGCGCGATAGCGAGACGCCGACAGATGTGGTCGTGTGTATCAATCGACCCAAAACTCCACCCGCCTCCATGGAAATAGACCAGTAATGCGGTAGCTTCCGGCGGCGCGCTGTGTGGCCGGTAAAGACGCGCGGGCAAGATCGTCTCCGGCGTTTCAATGCGAAAATCATTCACGCTCGCCATGTCCGGAGAATTTCCAGCGATAAGCGCAACACCGGCGGCGTATTGTTTACGCGCTGCATCAGGCGCCAGCGTATGCAGCTCGGGAAGCTTACTTTTATTTGCAGCTTTAAGGAGTTGCGCGAACTCTGGTTCGACCTGCGCTGCGTATTTGTCGTTCATGGCTTCAAAATGTTATAATCTGTCTAATGGTTTCACCAGCGGCCAGTTTGTCGAAGGCGGTATTGATGTCGTCTAACGCAATTGTTCCGCTCTTCAATTTATCCACAGGCAATTTTCCCTTACGGTAAAGGTCAATATATACAGGAATGTCGCGCAGCGGGACGCAACTTCCAAGATAGCTGCCTTTGAGTTTGCGTTCTTCAGCCACAAGCTGAACTGGTGATAAAGAAAGGCGTTTGTCTGGATGAGGCAAGCCAGCGGTGATCGTCTCACCACCGCGCCGGGTGACTGCGAATGCAAGTTCCAGTGCCGGTACTGAGCCCGCGGTCTCAATGGCAAAATCGACGCCGCCTAGAGTGAGATCACGGATGATTTTTCCGCAGTCGGGGTCGGCTGCACTGACGGCATGATCGGCCCCGAGCTCGAGAGCGGCAGCAAGTTTGTCACCACGCAGATCTACCGCAATGACGGTGCGCGCGCCGGCTGTTCGCGCCGCGAGAAGGGCGTTGAGCCCGACGCCGCCGAGCCCGATCACGGCAACCGTTGAACCTGCTGAAACGTTGGCTGTGTTGAGGACGGCGCCGACACCGGTAATGACCGCGCAACCGAATAGGGCAGCTTCCTCGAAAGGCAATTCGGGATCGATCTTTACGGCCGAACGTCGACTGACGACAGCGTAGCTTGCGAAAGCGGAAACGCCGAGGTGGTGGTGCACTGGCTCACCGTTAAGGTTGAGCCGTCGTCCACCGCCTAAAAGTTCTCCGGTTTGATTTGTCGCCGCCCCTGGCTCGCACAATGCGGGCCGACCTTCCGCACATGGTACACAAGCGCCGCAGCTTGGCACAAACACCAGCACAACATGATCGCCCGTGGCAAGATCATGAACGCCTGGCCCTGTTTCTCTTACGACTCCCGCCGCTTCGTGCCCAAGCGCCATCGGCACCGGGCGCGGACGTGCGCCGTTGATCACCGATAGATCTGAATGACAAAGGCCCGCCGCCTTGATCTCGACAAGGATCTCGCCTTCGCCAGGCGGCTCGAGATCAAGTGTTTCAACATTCAACGGTCTTGATTGCGCGAACGGTCCCGCCGCGCCAATTTCATGAAGCACTGCCGCCTTGATCTTCACATTTAATCCCTTTCTTCAAAGACGGCGCTTTATCCACGCTGCGGTGTCGTGAAGTCCGGTCCGGCCTATCTTAAGGGCCCCGGAGTAAGACATGAATCCGTGTATCGTCGTGTGGTAACAACGAAACTCGACCGGCGTACCGGCGTCGCCGAGGCGGTCCGCAAATGTTTTGCATTCGTCGCGCAAAGGATCGAAGCCGCCAACAATCACAAGCGCTGGCGCGAGCCCATTGAGATTTTCGACATTGAGCGGGCTCGCCAGCGGCGAGGCGGCGTCTTCGGAATCGTTAAGATAAAGTTCCACCGTCCAGGCGATGCTCGCTTGCGAGATGTAATAATCGCCGCCGCCAAATTCAGTACGCGAAGGATAGCTTCGTCCCCCATCTAGCGCGAGCACCGGATAAAGAAGAATTTGCCCGGCTAGAGGTATTCCTTTATCGCGTGCGCGAATGGCGGCCAACGCGGCGAAGTTGCCGCCGGCGCTGTCGCCCATGACCGCAATGCGGTTTGCATCGACGCCGATCGATTGCGCTTTCGTTGCAAGCCATTCTAGCGCTGTGAAGCAATCATTGAGGCCTGCTGGAAACTTGCGTTCCGGCGACAAGCGGTACTCTACGCTGATTACTTGGGCAGATGTCTTCCACGCCAAAAAGCGGCAGAAATTGTCGTAAGATCCAACGTCGCCGAGCGCCCAGCCGCCGCCATGAAAAAACAAGATCGCCGGCGCTTTGCTAACTAAGCGCCTTTTCCCCGAATAGATTCGCAGTGCAACAGAACCGTCGTCGCCGTCAATTTTGAGATCTTCGACCTTGAAAAGACGGCGAAAAGATTCTCCCGCTCCAAGGTATAGCTCTTTGAGGCTTTGGCGCGCATCAGCGAGCGACATTTCTTCAAGCGGCGGTCCTTCAGCGGTATTTGCACGATCAAGAAACGCCTTAGAGTCCCGATCAAGCTTTGTTGCAACCGCTGTAGCCTTAAAAGACACGCGAGACTTGCAGCCCCCATGTGCGCGGCGGCGCGAGGAAGCCTTCGGGTTTGCCAGCTTCAACGCCCGATTCAAGAATGTTGAGGAAATAGGTTTCGTCAAAGGCATTCTTCACGAATACTGCGAAACGCCACATCTCGTCATTGTCTTGAAGGGACAAACGGGCGTTGACGAGGTTAAACGATTCCTGTGCCGAGAGATCGCGGTTAAAGGGTGTGAAAAAACTCTTTCCCTGATACTGGTAATCGACACGCAGACTTGCCGTCCCCCAATTGCCGGCTGGCGCATCGAATTGAGCGCCAACATTGGCGGTAAACTCAGGCGACCGAGTGAGCCTGTTGCCGGCTAGGTCAATTGTGCCAAGTCCAGGATTGCTCGGGTCTTCAGTAAGAAACTGATCAAACTCAGCATTGAGGTACGACAGGCCGGCGTTGAATTCGAAGAATTCATTGGGGCGTGTAACGAACTCAAATTCACCACCCCAGATCGTTGCGTCGGCGGCGTTGGTGATGACGCCGGCGTTGTTTTCCAGCTTCGAAACCTGCAAATCAGTATAATCATAATAGAAGAAGGAAAGGTTTGCTTGGGCGCGATTTTCCGCGAATTGCGTTTTCAAACCCCCTTCGTATGACCAGACGAATTCCGGGTCGAAATTGCTTTGAAATCCGTTGAACGTAAAGCCGCCCGATTTAAAACCGCGCGTCGCGCTGGCGTAAAGAAGTGCATTGTCATTGAGGGAATATTCTAATGCAAATCGCGGCGTCAGTGCGTCCGAGTCTTGATTGAGATCCTGCATCAGCGGCGGAATGAAGCCGAAGTCGGAAAACTGATCGGCTTCTTTGTCCTCTGTACTGTAACGCAGGCCCGCGGTTACGTTAAGCTGCGACGAAAGAGCATATGTCGCCTGGCCAAACACGGCAAAAGCATTGGTTTTGATATCTGCGATGTGGAGGATATCAAATCCAAAACCTGGTATCGGTATGAAAATCTCCTGATGACCGTCATCGTGGAAATAATAGCCACCGATAATCCAGTCGAGGGCGCTTTCCGAATTCGAGGCGAGCCTTATTTCCTGTGTGAATTGTTCAGAATCGTTCGCGTCCTCAAAATTCTGGAAAGTGATATCGACCGCGTCTCCGTCAAACGCTGCAAAGAAATCGACATTACGATAGGATGATACGGAGGTGAGCGTGGCGCCGGAAAAATCCCAGTTTAATATGCCGGTAACCCCATATTGATCCTGATGCTCTTCAACTGGCGACTCTTGCGCGACGTCGCGCAATCCCGGCGGGTCGAACGCGCCGTTCAGCCCCTCGAACAGGTCTGAAAATTCAAGTTGCTTAAAGGGCGCCGGTTTTGAATCATCGATTGAAAACTCGCCAATAATATCAATTGTGACATCGTCATTTGGCAAAAACCGTAAACGCGCACGGCCCATTGTAAGGTCTTCAGTATCTAGCGATTCACCAGTCAAGAGGTTTTCCGCAAACCCATCGCGATCGCTTTTTACAAAACTCACACGCGCCAGCACTTTATCCGACAATGGGCCGCTGATGACGCCGCCATATCGAAATCTATCGTGACTTCCATATTGGAAATCCGCCTTCGCATAAAATTCTTCTGTCGGCGCATTGGAGATAATATTAATGGAGCCGCCGGTCGCGTTCCGCCCGTAGAGCGTGCCTTGCGGCCCGCGTAAAACTTCAACGCGCTCAACATCATGCAGGTCGAAATTCGCCGCAGATGTACGCGCAATATAGGCGCCATCAGCGTGAACCGCGACGCCCGGATCGCCGCCCACGGTTAAATTCTCCGTCCCGATGCCGCGAATATATACCTTCCCAACAATTTCCTTGTTGACGATGACGCCCGGCGTCTGCAAGCCGATATCGTAAATGTCTTCAATGACAGAACGCTGCAGGGCTTCTGAGTCATAGGCGGTAATTGAAATTGGCGTACGTTGAACGCTCACCTCTCTTTTTTCCGCTGTGACAATGATTTGATCAACGCTGGCTTTGGTGGAGGCTCCGGTATTGTCTTGACCAGCGGCGGGCGCGGTCATCAACGACATCACGGCCGTCGTACACAATAACGCCGAAAGAACACTGGCGCGCATTTTTTTATTTTCTCGCACAGCAGTTGCTATTTTTGCTTCGGCCTGCGTTTTGAAATGAACCATTTCACCCTCCCATGCCACCCATTCTGATTTTGCGGATTTTGGGCGCTGGACAATTAGGTATTGACTGTCTTCTTGAAACAAGGACGCTTTAATTCAATATTGGGGGGGACATTTTAGCTCATACGATTGAAAAAACCGCATTGGTTTTATCCGCGCTGCAAATATCGCCGATATTCTACCGGCGGCATTCCAAACCAATTTTTGCACGCTCTGCGAAAGCTGCGCTCATCGGAAAATCCGAGTTCGACCGCTAAATCTGCGAAAGGCCGGTCTGTCTGCAACATGGCTTCGGCCTGCCGGCGGCGCGCTTGATTTGCGATCTCACGGTAATTGACGCCTTCTTCCGCGAGGCGACGACGAAGTGTGGCTATGCTCAATCCCAGACGCCCGGCTATGATCGATTCAGACATGTGCGTTGTTGCAAGCATATTCGCAACACGATCTGTCGTCGGCGTCAGCGGCTCTGCATCTGGCCTTGTGATTTGTGAAAGCGTCAATTCCCGTACGAACTGATCGACAACGACAGACCCCCAGCGACCAAGCTTGACGGGGAGTAACGGTGCGTGTGCATCTGACGCATTGTAGTAAATTGTAACCCCAACACCTTCGCGGCGGACCGGACGTCCCAGGGTTGTTGCAAAGGTTGTTTCAACGCCGATTGGAGGCGCCGCCGCACGCAAATGCGAGATTTGAACTTTTTCCCCTGTAACCCATCGAAGGGCGCAGTGAATTACGACCGCATAGACTTCATGGTAGATCTCTTGGATGGGGTCAATTTCTCCATGTAATTTAACAGACAGCTCAAGGTGTTTTCGTTTGAGTTGCGCTTTGATTTCTAGGTCCGGCCGAAGCAAATTCGATGCGCCAATAAAACGCTTCAACGCGCCAAAAGCATCGGCGCCGTGACTCATTATTCCGACATGAAGATCAAATTGGCCGGGCGGAATAGGTTCCGGCGCAAAGCCATGGGATTCATCCTTAATTCGGCGGATGCGGTTTCGCATTTGCATCCATGCGCGAAGAACTCCGATGTCGCCTTTCAAGTCGCGGGGAATGGGCCAGTCAGGCTCTCCGGACGATCTTCGTCGGACTGTTTCTCGGGCCCGGTCGTCGCCGAGGATGGCCGCTACATAGAATTTTGGCAAACGGGGGAGGCCCGCGTTGCCAATGGCTTTCGCTTGCTTTGGGCTCTTGTCAATTATTGACCGTTGCGATGGCACAGCAAACTCGCGTATCGGTGACGGATGATCCTCAGTCACGACCTTGGAGTGCGTCAGCTTTATGATCCAATGTCAACTCAATAGTTCTCACTGCCACCGCGAAGATGAGTGTGTCGAATTTGAAGCGAAGCATCAAATTTATCGGCCATGAATAAATTGTGGTGGGGCAATGTTATTCGTTCGTATATCAGCATTTTTACTGAGGCTAACTGAGAATGTTCTGGCGTGAACGGCCTCTTTTGGGAACTTTTGCGAAGAACGCATAGTTTTTCTTATGTCCACCTCCAAAAGCAGACATAGGTGTTGTGAAAGCTTAATTCGCGATGGAACAAATACTTGTACTACCCAAAACTATATCCGCGTGCGTTATGAGAGCAAACGCAGGAACACTGAGCATGCCGCAGGTTTTGTGACGACACGACACCTTGACGTGGCTAACGCTCAAGGTTCAGGATCTAAACTGACAAAAGCCGTGATCAGTATCAGTTGTGTAGAAAATGAATCTGAATACGGAAGAACATCTAATGACTCTAGCGGCCAAGTAGGTAGCGGGTCGTGTCCTTTGTGTCTCTTCGATGGTATGCGTGCACAGCAAGACATTGGAAGCAAACAGGGAGCAAAGCATGCTTAACTGTGAGCGATATAAACGCAGTCTGAATTTCGCATCAGCAATATTGGCGACGGTTGTTCTTTTTGCACCTTTATCCGCATCTGCTCAGGACAAGGAGCTTGGTTTTTTCGAGCGATTTTTTGGGCGGGGAGATAAAGCGCCAGCTTATCGCGTCGGCGCGGAAAATATCGCATGGAAAGCCGATCTGATACCGGAATTATATGATGGCGATTATCGCACCTGCGTGCCGATTGCGGCTTCAGAAAAGCTCGAAGTTGGCAGCACTGTCATGGTGCATTTTGATAAACCGGCCAAGATTACCGGCGCTAGTGTTTATATATACCGCCAGAGTGAGGAAGGCGATATCAAGGGCAGGTTTTTGGCAAAGCGCTTCGGATGGTTCTCCGGTATCGGACGCATTTCCAATTTAGGGACGAACACACAAGCAGGGGTTACGCTGGGGCGACCCACAACAAGCTCCGATCTGAAATTCGAAATCAACCAGATTGACGGACCGGATGCGAATGTGTGCCTGACAGAATTCGAGGTCTATGGCTCATTGAAAGGCGAAAAAAAATCATCCCTTCCAAACGCCTGGCTTGAGGGCAACTGGCTCGGCAAATATTCTAATGCGAATGGAATAACGGGAAACACGATATTACGTAAATATGTGGTATGGCCTAATGAGCAGACAGCCTCGACTGGCAGTTGGAATATTAAGTCGTGTTACACGCCGGCATACAACGCTGCGTGTGGCACCGAGGCGTACACCATTAGCTCCGAGGGTAAAATTCATGCCCAGTACAGTTATGGCTTCATGGGGCATTGGGGTGGGGAGGCCGACCTAAAACAGGTCGCTGCGGATGAAGTTCGTGGGCGATGGAATTATCAAGACCGCTACGGTGGCGCTGTTGTCTGGAAAAGGGTTCGACCGGAAATTACAAAGGTAACCCTGCGTTCGGACGTTACAGATGTATACAAACTTGGTACACGGCCCGGCCGCGTGGAAAAAACATATGACGGCTATTGGTGGGGCGCCAGCGTCTCCGCCCGCGCCAATCGACCAGTATTTTGGGTCACTGTCGAAGGAAAAAACCTGTGGGGCCGGCACCATTTCCGAATTGAACCGGAATCAGATCTCGGAGATTTGGTAAATTCTGATATTGAACTTCGTGGCCCTGGCCAAATTAAGCAAGCTGGATACGGTCCGCCATCTGACGTTGTTGGCTTGAAGATAGAACTTCTTGCATGGGCGGGCGCAACGCCAGGGAGAAAAATCCTTTATGTGGATGATATTGCAATACCCTTCGATTTTGTTGTGCATGGCTACCCGGGAGAAAAGGACATTGTCTGGCCGAAAGATGCGACTACGCCCGAGAACCTCAAAGAAGTTCCTCCAAAAGTAGAATTTGTTTCCACAGAGAATGAGCAAACAGTGCTGAGCGCCGCGCCGCTGGGCAAACCGTTTCGCGTAAGGATGACATTTGATAATAATCGGGACGAGGATAGCTTTCCCGTAAATTTGCGTACGCGTCTTAGCGGCGCGCAAATATCAACGCTGGCATTACGCACTGATAACCCAAAAATATATTTGAGCGAGCCGATCCTGTCAGCACCAAGTGACAAGTGGAACAAGGAGGTCGGTGATGTTTCGGATTCTCAGTAAAAACATAAACGGAATTGTTCTTTTTGCATTACTCGTAAATTCTTCCCCAGTGACGTCATACGCACAATCGATTGAAGTCGATCCGAGGGATGAGATTGAAGCTATTTTTGAGCAAGAAGAAGCCGTCGTAAAAATTGTCGATTCGCTGAAATTCAGAGTACGCCCTTTTATGGATGGTCAGTTGAAGGGCGCAGTCAAAAAACTTCAATACGGCATTCCATATGTGATTGAGGCGACCTTCGATGAAGATCCCGGAGAAGAACCCGTTGGTGTCACGCTGGACTGGGCTTCTGCGGGGACATCGAAAGATGAAATCGAGATGGTTCGCGTAACACAAGGCGACGTTTCCTTCTACCGCGCTGTGAAGATGGTCATTCTTGAGAAACGCGAATTGGATATTCTCGAGATTATCGAAGCAGAGGATTGAATGATGCTTCAGCCCAATTTCCTTTTCAGGAGAAATCACGCTTTTGGTTTCTTGCTTCTGTTCTTCTCGGTTTTCGTATGCGCCGATGCGGCTAAAGCCGAGAACCCGTATGACTGGTTCTACGGGACCTGGCGCGTCAGCTATCCGGACGAAGCGTATGGGGACTATGTCAATGGATCGGCGATTGTCAGCCCGTCAGGCATTGAAAATGGCGCGCCGGTCGTAACGATCCACCTTCAAGATACACGCAGTAAAGAAAATTATCGCATCGAAGTTGATGAAATTACGCAGGATGAAAATCAAATCATCCTGAAATATTACGGTAAGTCGCCGAGCGCCGCCAAGACCTATAATGGTAAAGCGGACCCGGCCAAGATTTTCAACCCTGATGAAGAAACGCCTCCCGAAGGTATCGAAGGTGTTCTGGTCAAAAGCGCAGCGCCAGATTCCGTTCTGGATATTTCAACTGTATCGGAAGCGCCTCGAGCGAGCACTACACTTATAATAACAGATGATGACGGCTTTCCTGTATCGGAAGAGATCACGCTTACGCTGAAAAAGGGTTCACTGCAATTACTCAGCGGTCAGTGGCGCTATGTAGACAATGAAACGGGCATGTACGCCAGACGCGCTGGGCGCCGTATCGTGTCGCAAGGATATGTAGAAGGTTCCGAGGCGTGGACAAAAGCCGATCAGAGGATGATTAAGCAAACAGTTGAGCTGAAAGACAAAAGACTGACAATATCCGATGATGATGCGAGCGGTCCTTATATCCGCACTCATTTGAAGATAGAAGGCGACGGCCTTCCCGTTAATATCAGCGATGTGCGGGAGATTATTTTCGACTCTCCACATATTCGTTATGAGGAAATAGATCCTCAATACCTTGGAGGCTTTGTATCCGGGACCCGAGGAGAGACCATCGCCACGGGCAATGACGCAAGGCGCCTTGATGTTCTTGAGATCCGGGTAAAAGTCAGCCCGGGCATTGCAGCCGGGCCCAAGACGTTTCGCATTAATGGTATGGATGCGGTTTGGGTGTTGCAGTTCGAAGAGGAGCTGGAACAACTTGCCTTCAAACGCAAAACCGGTGACGGCGACACTGCAACTTTCGAACTCGCCAAGATTTTATTGCAAGGCGATATCTTTGTTCTGGAAGCGGCCATTTCCTCGGAGTTGATGTTTGATAAACGTTTATTGTCGTTGAAGAATGGCAATCGAGAAATATATCGTACAGTCGTCAACCAATCTAAGGCTGATTTTAGAACCTTCACTTCCGAGCCGATGAAAGTGTCGCAGGGCGGAGCAGTGATGGTGGGAAATGGACAATTGCCGGATGTGATTCCCGTTCAGGCAAATCCCGGAGAAACCCTCAGCGTTTATACTGCCGACACCAAAGAGCCCGTGGAGTGGGGCTCAATCGATGTGCTCGAAGCCGATGCGCTAGAGAAATCTAAGCTCATTGTGCACCCGCCAAATCAATTTCTGAGTGATTATTCCATAAGTACGGTCATCGTGGATGAGCCTTTTGGTGTCTATCTGCGGTTACCGAAAAAGGATTTGATCCAAGAGACCGAGATCACTTTCACAAATCTAAGAACCCAAGAAACTGAAGAAATAGATGTATTTTACAGAGGCGGAGATAAAGATGCGCTGGTTGTCTATCTCGCGCCTGAGAGCAATCTAACAGTTTCAAGCGGCCTTGAAGACAGTTTCTCAAATTGGATGGGTATGCATCTCAATCTTTTAGAGACACGCGATGGCGATGAAGTCAGTGTTTCATTCAAGGACGCAGAAACCAGCTTTGTTGTTTATGACACAAAACTAAAACGGCGCCTTGGAATCCGCAAACAGCAAATTGCGGCGACCAAAGCGGGATTGCTTTTTTATTATCGAAACCTGGAAAATTCTGCGGAATTTCGCGCAAATATTAAACAACAACTGGATCTGATCGGACATGCAGAGCTTCTGATCGCAAATGATACATTATTTGACATTCACCGCATTGAAATTCTGGAAGGGTATCAAACATTACTTCAGGAAGGCTTCGAACACTTTAGCCGCCCGGCAAGCTGGCCAGTACACCCGACCTACGGCGTGCCCATGTCGTCCAGCCGCGAGCAGGAAATAGTTGGTATAGCGATTAATGTTCGGGCCAAACAGGCTCTTCGGGAAGTGGCGTGGGGGTTATATGAAGATATTTCCATTGGCCTCAATCGATTTGTCATGGAGCAGACCGGCGTAAACGGCGTTTATATGGCTGTATGGGGTCGGGATGTGATGGGGCGCAGGCTCAATATGATGGACCGAATTCTCGGTGGGCTGGAGGCATTCGGCGCAATTGAATCAGGTGTTTTAGGAGCATGGCGGCGCAAGACATTTGCAAATATTGAGGCGAATTCTACGTCTGGCATTACGACTAAACGAAAGGCGAAAGAATTTCCCGGATACACCAGGCCAAGCGATGAACGTGTCCGGCGCTTTACAGAAATACTGAAAGACCTGGACATTGATGACCCGGCGCGCTCGGCCCGGCGCCTGCTGGAAAAATCCGGAGATATGCCGAGCGATATCGCGGCCATTGCAACCGCTTATGACAATGGCGTGCCGGCGGCAAAGCTCATGGAAAAACTCAATATGGCGCCGCAGGAGTTAGTGGAACTTCTGGATAAGTACCATACTGAACATTTGGGCATCAATAATATGCAAGCCCGAAGACGTATGCTGCGCAAATATCTCGGCCAAGATGCGCCCATGCCATTTGATTTACTTGGAACCGAAAGCAAAGGCGGTGGGACGTCAATCACAAACCGCCCGGGTACGCGTGACGATTTCAAAATGCCAAGCTGGAACGGGGCGGATGAGCCTTATCGTCCTCGTATCCATGATGCGGAGCTTCCGCACACGGGGCGAAAACCAATGAACTCCTATTTGGATGACATGTTAAAAGAGCTCGAAGCTGAAGATCGAATGTTTGGCGATGTCAGCGAAGAATACATCGCACAGCGCCGCGCACGCGCCTTTAGAGGGTTGGAAAAGCAACATGAAATGGTCGACATTATTGAAGACATTACAGGCGCGCGACAACGCAGCGACTATGGCGCCGTAAGGTTTTGGCAGGCCAAGGGGTGTGATCCACAGCAATGCGCCGTCGGACAGGTCTTCATGAACCACACAGACGTATCACCAAAGCGGGTTATGTCCGTCCTGCAGATGGATGATAGCCAATATCGAGGTGTTCTTGAAAACTTCCTGCGCGATACGCAAAAAGTTGATAACCCTGCACTACGCCAGCAAATTATAGATGAATATATTGCGGGCGGATAAATGTTTGGGTTACTCAAAAAATAACCTATCAATTTACCCCCTCTAACGGTTAGTTGGTGTGGACGGAGATGACACCATAGGCCCTGAAACTCTGATCAAGTTAGACGCGGGGGCCGTATCGAAAGTGAAATTCGACGATACATGCCTGACGGACTTTGTGCTTCCGGAAAGATGGATTGGCTTATGGAAAAACCATGCTGAGGCATGAGCCCCGTTAAGGCGCGTTCATTTCATGTCTATTCTTCCGATGGCTGTGATGGAATATTTATCACGACCTTGTTTGGTTTCGAAGCGTAAAAGAAACGCCCGCTGCCCATCACATCAACATGGCGATATTCGAAGCGATAATACTCAATTGATGGAGGCAGGAGCGCGGCGCCGTCCCATGCGCCCATAATTTCTTCTGCACTCATTTTTTGGACTAGCGCCGCCAAACGGTCACCAAGTTCCGCCGCCAGCATTTCTTCATCAGAAGGTGCATATTCCTCCGGATCAGCTCCAAGCGCTACCTTGCCTTGCTCAAAACCGCCAGGATTGCCTGTTGCATCGCGATTAAAATCGCCGAGCGCCACATACGCATTCTGGAAATTTTGGCGACTGACCACGGGTATTTCATCAATACGGGCCATGAGGCGGGGGCTATAATCGAGCGTTCCATCTTCACTCAACTTAGGCTCGTAATCCGGAAATCGCGATTTGATAGATGTTCCGGTTTTTGCATCCGAAACTTCGTCAATTTTTCCTGATGTGTGAAAGCCAAGGCCCTTAAGCAAATTTTCCGTCAAAGCGCTGCGCTTGAAAGTTAGATCGTAGCGCCCGCGATGGCTGGCATATCGCGAGATAGAGTCATGTGTCGCCTCATCCATTTCTCCCGTTGTGCCTCCATAATAAAAATTCAACGCCTTAAGTTTAAACTGAAGATCGCGAACTTCGTTAGGCGGTAATGGACGCTCTAAAATGGCGTAGCTCAGCCCTGATGGGGATGAAGTGACAAGAATGCGCTCGTCTATTCGCGTCACAACAGCAAGCGGCGCGCCGTCACATAGTATCTGGATGTTGGAAAATTTTCTTTGACCATCTGCATTTAAAAGGCCGCCATCAGAAGAAATGATTAAATCGACAAGATTGGGGTCATTCAAATTCACTGAAGCCGTTTTGCCAACGACTTCTTCCCAATTCGCACAGGTTTTTTTATTGAACCATTTGACCGTTTTACCAAAAGAGACAGCACTCCCGATTTCAGCGCTGCTGATGGTGGGGTCGGTGACGCTCCCGACAACATCGCTGGCGCGGCGCAATGTAATTAGTCTATAGTCGCCGAAGAGCATGGGGTGAGATGCGCTGCCTGGCAGCGCCATCAGGTTTTCAGGGACGGTATCGCAGGAGGCGAGCAATACTACAGCGCTCATTGCGCCAAGTAGCATCCTAAAACTTGTCGAGTTCATATCGGCTGCCTCACAATATTGACTTCGAATGGGCAATATCCCCGCCCCAAGCGTAGCGTAGACATTTTTCTGTGTCGGCGCGCTGTCGAAATCTTGTTGATATTGTGAATTCAATCGTGTCTGCGTCCGTCGGAATGACCTGCTCTTACCGAAAACTCTAGCCGGAGGAATTCGCAGCATAAAGCGACTCATGTTCGCATAACGTTATGTTGGAATTCTTGTGGCTTTAAGCTCTCTATTGCGCGATGTGTTTCGCGCACGCGTATATGTCTATGTCTTCGTTGGAAATACGCTTCCTCGCCATCCGATTGCCTCCACTTCTTTGGCATGCTTCCAAAATCTTGGACCATTAAAAGCTAGAATTTTCCAAATATGACCCCAAGGTAGGCAACAGTAGAATTCGATGAAGAGAAGCAAATTTACTGATGCGCAAATTACTTTTGCCCTGAGACAAGTCGAGGAAGACGCGACCATTTCCTGTAACCCGTCAGCGATCATGAGACTTTCTGAGATGCTTTGCTAACGGGTGATATTGGTTCATCGTAACCCTTGAAGGGAATGACGATGAAACAGGAATCCGGGCCGTATGGATCGGCGCAATAAAATCAACGCCACATCTCGGAGGATTGCACCATGAATACGCTAGAATCTAATAAGTGGTAGGGACAATAAGGTTTCAGTGACGAAGCCTCGCTTGTTGTCAGACCTCCATGAGCAGGTCTTCGATCATTCTGGTGAGCTGCACGACATCAAATTTGTCCCGCACAGTTCGCTGCGCCGCACGGGACATATCTCCGCGCAGATCGGGGCTGGAAATCAGCCTCTCCAACGCATCAGCCAGGCCATTAACATCCCCTGGTTCCACAAGCAGCCCGTTATGATCGTGGGTTAGGATCTCGGGAATCCCGCCCACGCGGCTGGCCACGACAGGGGTGCCGAGAGCCATCGCCTCGATGATCGAGCGCCCAAACGGTTCCTGGAACGATGGCGCCACCAGCACGTCAAAGTCCCTGACGGCCGAACGAACATCGTCGCGAAACCCGGCAAAGTGAAACCTGTCTGCGATCCCAAGCTGCTTTGCTAGCGCTTCATATTCGGCCTTGTGATCGACTGGATTGCCGATGGGCACGCGGCCAATTGCGACGAAATAGGCTGAAGGGCGCCGTGCAAGCACGCTAGCCGCTGCGCGCAATAGGGTCTCAAGCCCCTTGCGCGGAATCAAATTGCCTGTGAATCCAACAAGTGTCGTCCGCTCGTCCAAGCCGAGCTCTCGGCGAAAGCTCACCTCCCGAACCACATCGTGGCCGTATTCCTCCAAGTCAACGCCATTCCAGACGACGGTGATTTTGTTCGGTGCATATTGTTGATAAGGCGCCGCTGTCGCTTCGGAATTCGAAATAATGAGGCGCACAGATGTCAGTTTTGCGAGGTTTCCGTAAAGGAACTGCTTGCCTCGACTCTCGTGAAGATTGCGCGCATGCAACACCGCAGGAACGCCAGCCACCTGCGCAGCCACGGCTCCGATGGTCTTCACCAGCATATTGTTGCAATGAACGACCTCAACATGCTCGCGCTTGATGAGCCTCGCAATGCGCGGGATGCAACTCAAGCTGGAAATCGAATTCATAACCGTGCTTGCCGCCACAGTCAGACGATTGTTAGAGCGAAAAAGTTGCCTGTTGGTGCGCTCGGTTATCTGCGGCATCTCGATCACGCAAATGCCGAGCTTTTCAAGGCGCTCTTCGAAGATGCCCTTTGCCGGCACGACAACCAGCGGTTCGATCCGACTGCGATCCAGATTCTTCAGCAGGTAATAAAGGCTCCAGCCCGCTCCGCCTCCCCGCACGCAGGATGAAAGAAACATGATGCGGCGGGCGGATGAGGGCAAGATCGTTTCCCCGACGGCTGGAGCAGGCAATCCTATAAGGCGAGAGGCAATTGTCAAAAGCGCAGCGCGAAGGCGCCGACCCATTTCCTGAGCTGTTCTCTCTCCTGCTCCTCCAGGACAAACTTCACGGCAAGAAGACCGTATATTGCCAACGCCACGATCGCGAAGCCGATACGGAATTGGCTGCCTGTCAGCCAGGGTTGGCAAGCCGCCGCAAGGGCCGCGACAAAAATGGCAACGGACAGGGGGCGAAGTCGGGGAAGGGCGTGTGTGTGGACCTTCAACAGCCAGGCCGCTTCGGCGACCATGAGACCGTGGACCAGCAACGCCGCCAACAAAGTCGCCATCGCGGCGCCCGACAGACCGTAAATTGGAATGAGCCAGAGGTTCAGGCCCAAATTCGCCGCTGCGGCAACGATGCTGTTGAACAGGTTCCAGCCGACATGACCGGTCATGACGATCAGATTGCCCGACAGGCCAACGGCGCATGTCAGAATGGGCAAGGCCAGCAGGAAAAAGACGAATTGGTTGTCCCTCGCAAAGGCGGGGTCAAACAGGCCGAACAGCTCGCCGCGCAATATGCCGACAACGATCGCCACTGGAAGGACCGCCGACAGCGCCAGGCGTGACAAGCGCCCATAGATCTGTTGAATCTCAGCAGTCCTCTGGTCGGCATGGTAGCGCGAAATCACAGGTCCGAAGCTGTGTGCAAAGGCAACTTTGATACTGCGCAGATTCGTAGCGATCTGCACGCCCGCAGCATAAAAGGCGATCTGCGACGACGCCACTCCAAGGGTTCCCAGCATCAAAATATCGAGCTTCGTGGCGAAGTAGTTGAAGGTCATGTTTAGGTTCTGGGGCAGACTGAAGCGCAGCAAACTTCTGTGCCAGCGGGGTCGTGCTATTGCACTGATCAGAAGTCTGGAACCGAACTGACGCATGAACACGAGCACGGCGACGGCTGCAGTGCCACCAGAGCTGGCAAGCCAAGCCCACGCCAGACCATTTTCCTGCTGATCCAGCCCATAAAACAGAATTGCAAACAGCAAGAGCAATCCGGGTTTCACGCCTCCAAGGATCAGCGCGTGCCACTTCATAACCATATGGGCGCGGGTCGCAGCGACGAGAATTTCGGCAAGCGCGAACAGCGGCACCGAAAGGGCCAGAATTGGCGCCCATTTGAGAAAGACCGGCCTGTTGGTGAAACTGGCGGCCCAGACATTTCCACCCAGCCGGACTGCAACGAATAAAATGATACCGATAGCCACGATCAGCCAGATTGCCGTTGAAAGCGCTCGAACCAGCTGCTCCTGCCCATCTTCGCCACGCCCAATGTCACGCGAAAAATACAGGACAATGCCATCGGACAGGCCCGATGAAGCAAACTGTCGGCAGAGTTCGATCAGTGCGAAGGCGACGGCGAATTCCCCGACGCGGGTGGGCCCATAGAGGCGCGTGGCGGCGATCCAGAACATAAGAAAGGCGAGGCCTGCGACAATCCCCAACAGATTGACGAGCGCGCCGATCACAACTCGTTTTGCGCCAATCCTGCTGTTGGCTGCAACAATAGGCGTTTCGTCAGGGGAGGCGCCGGGCATGCGGCCCTTTTACCACAATGCTCCAGACCTGATAGCCACCCTCCCTCGCAGGCCGGTCATCTAGGACTGCCTCGGCCGTAAAGTGGCGCTTCAATTCTCCACTTCCTCAAGCCAAGCCTGGAACATTAGGACTGTCCACAAGCTCTGTGTGTGAGTGCGTTTACCGGCCAGATGTTCGTTCCAGAGATGACGGATAGGGCCAGGCCGCAAATATCCCTGCTCACGTAATCTGCGTTCCTCCAGCAATGGTTCGGCCCATTCCCGTAATGGCCCGCGCAGCCACGCGCCGATCGGGATAGCAAAGCCCGCCTTAGGCCGATCAACCAATTCGCGCGGCAGGTGCTTGTAAAGCAGCTGGCGCAAGACCCATTTGCTCTGACTGCCACGAATCTTCATGGATAGTGGCAGTCGCCAAGCCAGCTCGACAACACGGTGATCCAGGAAAGGCGCGCGCGTCTCCAGGCTGGTGGCCATTGCCGCCCGATCCAACTTGCAGAGAATATCGTCGGGCAGATAAGTCATGCTGTCGCGGTACATCATGCGCAACTGGTCATCATTGGCGCCAAGGCCAGGAGTATCTCTGTCCAGCGGGCTAGCCGGTTCCCGCGCGGGATCGCCGTCGCGACCGAGCACAACATTCGCTGGATCCTGCCAGTGTGACATCATGTTCAAATAGAGATCGTCCATGCCGCGAACCGTCCGCAAACGAAATGCGAGTTCGTCTAACTTGTCGCCCACCCTCGCCGGATCACCCGCGGCAATAGCGGCCTTCAGTTGCGCACCCACTGCATCCCAAAGGGGGATTGGCGCCGCTGACAGGAATGTCCCCAGCGCCCGCCGCAATGGAAATGGCAAAAACGCTAGCCGACGCCAGACCTGCTTTACCCATAAATAACGCCTGTACCCACCAAAGAGTTCATCACCAGCATCGCCTGAAAGCGCCACCGTGACGTGCTGGCGCGCCGCGCGGCACACCAGGTGCGTAGGAATCTGGGAGGTATCGGCGAAGGGTTCATCATAAATTTGCGGCAATGCGGGGATCACCTCGCGCGCCATTTGCGCACTCACCCGCGTCTCATGGTGTTCAGTACCGAGATGGTTTGCCACCGCCAAAGCAAATGGCGCTTCATCAAAACCCGCTTCATCGAGACCAATGGTGAAAGTTTTGACCGGACGGATGGATTGGCGCTGCATCAACGCAACGATGGCTGAAGAATCAACGCCACCGGACAAGAAGGCCCCGAGCGGCACATCGGCCAGGGACTGCAAGCGCACCGCCTCACTCAGGCGGTCTTCCAGCAATCGCAAGGCTTCGGTCTCGTCGCGAATAGGATCGACGATTCCAGCCTCCACTTTCTCGGCCAGTGACCACCAGCGGCGAATGGACAAGCCGCCAAAGGAGCCTCCGAGCTGAAGCGGTTGCGCAGGAGCATTGGAAGGGGGCGTCCCCTTTATGGTGAGCAGACAGCCGGGTTCCAGCTTGAACAGCCCTTCGTAGATCGTCCGCGGCGCGGACACGTAGCTGAAGCGCATATATTGAGCCAGAGCCTCGCGGCAGACAGGCGCATCATAGCCCGGATAAGCCCTTATCGCCTTGAGCTCGGAGCCGAACAGGAATGCCCGGTCTTTCCCCTTGCCGCCCCACCCGTAATAGAGAGGCTTTTCGCCAAAACGGTCACGGGCAAGCGTCAGTGTACGGAATTTCTTGTCCCACAAAGCGATGGCGAACATGCCCACGCTGCGTTGCAACGCTGCCTCCACACCCCATTGCTCGAAGGCGGCGAGCAATGTTTCCGTGTCCGATTGCCCGCGCCAGACTATCGCCGCGCCAGACGCAGCCAACTCCTGCCGCAGCTCCAGATGGTTGTAGATCTCACCGTTGAAGGCAATGATGAAGCGCCCGCTGGCTGATTGCATGGGCTGGCGCCCGGCCTCGGACAGATCCAGGATGGATAGTCGGCGGTGGCCCAGCGCGATGCCTGCAGCATTGTCGGTCCAAATGCCGGCATCGTCGGGGCCGCGATGCTCAACAGCCCGGACAATGGCTCGCACCGCGGCTTCCATCTCATCGGCGCCACCCGATCGAATGGCCTGTATTCCCGCAATTCCGCACATGCTGTTCTCTTATGACTTTCAGCAACCTATGCGCCGGCTGTCTGGTTCATGCTGACATGGCCGAAGCATAAATCTGCTCAAGCCTATCGGTTATCCTGCCCAGATCAAATCTCTCTCTAGAAGTAAGGCGGGCCCGCTCTCCCATCAGACGAGCATTTGTTGCGTCGGCAGCCAGCTTCGCCGTCTCGTCGGCAAGGGCCCGAACATCACCCTCCGGAACAACCACTCCGGTCTCGCCACCGTCAAGGACCTCGTCGACTCCGGGATGGCCGAAGGCCAAAGCGGGCAAACCAGCCGACTGTGTTTCTTTGAGGATATTGGGCACGCCCTCTGTTCTTCCGTCCTCCAGGCTCAGCGTTGTGAACCAATGCAGGTCACATTCGGCAAGGGCCTTCATCACTCGGGCGTGTGAGGTTGCTCCATACCATGTCACGTGGCCGCCAATACCAAGCCTGTTCGCCCTTGCCTGCAACCGCACACGTTCCGGACCGTCACCGAATATTTCATACCGAGCCTTGGGAAAGCGGTCGAGCAGCAACCGAAACGCCTCAAGCCCCAGGTGGACGCCCTTGTACTTCTCAAGTCGGCAAGCCGAAATGATACGCGGAAATTCACCCTCTCCCCACCCATCAAGAGAGCGGACGGGAACCTTCGACATGGGTATGCCCGAGGGCAGTGGGCGAATTTTCTCAGCGGGGCAACCGAGCGACAAAAGAGTCTCCTTCCAACGCCGGGCTACAGGCATACAGAAAGCGGATTCGCGAAAGACAGACTTATAGACCGATGGCCGCGCATGCCTGACATATTTGCTGAGATCGTTTCCGCGAAAAGACGTGACAAGCGGCGCCTTGAGCCGGTCCAACTCCCGAAGCATCACGCATTGGCGCGCCACGTTTCCGAACTGCGCATGCGCGACATCAAATTCCAGGCGCTCGCCCTTTATAGCGTCCAATCGGAATAAGTTGCGCAAGCTCACAGCCTCAGTTCCATCTCGCACCATGTTCAGACACCGCAAGCTCTCTCGTATGGGCAAGCCTGCAAACAGATCAGGCAGTAACGCGAGCCGTGCAAGGTTGCCGCGAGGCATGCGCCCGATATGCGCGCGCGCTTCATCCAGCAATCGTTCCGAGCCTGGCTGTATATTCGCTTCAACGGGATCGGAAAGCGCGAACAAATGAACGTCATGTCCGCGATCAAGCAGCGCAAGCACCTGATTGAGCAGGAAGACCTCGGATAACTTCGGGAAATAAGTGACGAAAAAGGCTATCCGCAAGAGACCTCCGAAATTTGAGGCGAGCAATCGGAACGCATAAAACAAGGGCTGGCATTGTTCCAGAACCGGAGACTATGGTGCTGTCAGCCAAACCGCAACTAGGGTGTGGACTCATTTGATCCGACATCTGATAGCGAACAAATGTAGCATGGACAGGAGGTTCCGGCCAAGTTTTTCAAACCTTGTCGCCCGCCTGCACATGTCTTTCATTTTGCAAAAAAACCTCGACGATGTTGCGTTGCGTGTAAAGTTTGGGGTCGTGCGAGATTGGCCTGCAGGCATTGCTCTTCGATGGAATGACAGCAAGTGCGCCCTCATCAACGATTTGGCGCCTGATCTGAGCGCTGCCGTAAGCTTTGTCCGCAACGATAGCTAGCTGCGGGCAGTTTTACACTCTCCCCAGAGAAGGTTAAATCTGTCCCATGATCGCTGACGAGTTATACCACATTGCCAATACCCGCTTGCAAACACTATTGCGCGGCCAGACCAGCGTTTGCCGATTTTTTTAGATAAGCGTTCTGATCGTGTTCGAGGGCGCCGCGCGGCAAATGCTCCCAGAAGGAACCCAGTTCCTCCCTCACGCGATCACCATAAAATTGTGGAATCGTTTCTGTTTCGCGTTCAAAGAAGGCGCGGAGCGGCTTGTCGGTTTCAAGGCGATCGCGCAGCATAGAGTGGTATTTTATGCGCCCAAATCCCTCCGATGAAACAGCGCGCACAGCGTTCATCCATTTGGGCGTCCAGCCCGACGTAGCGCCCGCGCGCCGAACGATTGACTTCATGCTGAAGGAATATTTTGTCAAATCCACTAGCCGACTGTAAAACTCCGGCCAGCTATAGTGCAAGGGTTTAACATTCATGGCCTGATTGTTATTGAGAAAATGAAACGGAAACCTTAGCACCCGATCCGCTTTTTGCAGCTCAAGATTGAGCGGCGCCGCCCGACCAAAGGCGGAGAACAAGGAATAAGCCGGGAAAGCACCAGGCGTACGGTCTAAAAATTCTTTCGTTAGTTCAAACGGCTCGGGACCTTGATCGCAATCAAGCCCCATCACGAAATTTGTTTGTACGTAGGGTATGTGGCGCATGATCATGTTAACATGATCTGAGATCTGGCGCATCTTATCCGCGGCGCGCTTTGCCCCTGTTTTTGATTTCGCGCCCATGTCATACCAAGACTCGATGCCTGGCAACACAGCCTCAAACCCAGCGGCGGCAAGCCTGCTGCACCGCTCTTCCGACAATAGAGACAAGCTGCTTTCCGCCACAAATCGCATACGTCGTTCCGGATCGGCGCGTTCGATGACCGATAAAATCTCGTCAAACCGCACACCAAAATTTGGATCATGCCAGCCGACTACCGGGCGGCGAAACTTGGACAATATGAATTTCAGATCTTCCCGTATGAGGTCGAAGTCCAGCGGCTGATATTTAATCTCAGAATCGATACAGAAGCTGCAAGTGTAAGGACAACCCAGGCTCGCAATCATCGGGATCATTTTGAAATTGGTCAGCGTTTTCGCAAGCGTTGCTGAAATGAATTTCCAGCGTTCGCGCACGCCTGGTAGCTGTATTGGTTGCGTGCGGGCCGAAATATACCACCCTTTCGACTGATGCGGCGCACAATCTGCCAAGACATCGTTGATGACGGTCTCATCTGTTAAGCCGAGAATATAGTCAAAATACTGGTGGGCATCTTCCGGGTAACATCGCGCATGAGGGCCGCCCAGCACGGTTACAACGCCGCGCTTTCGAAAGAAATTGCTCACTGCGTATGCAAGTTGAGCGCTTTGGGTAAAGGCCCCGATGAATATGATATCCATATCGTCCGGGAAATCAGTAGCGAGGCTTTCAACACCTGTATAACAGATGAATGTGACGTCGTGACCAGCCGCCTCGCACCACACCCCGATGGCTTGCGGCATGATGCTGGCGAGGTTGCCATTCATGATGCGCCCATAGAGCGATGGGTTCGGACTTCGCGTCACAATATCGAGAATTCCGATCCGCAGTTTCTTAGCGCCCGCCATTCATCGTGCTCCCCATCGTCAGTCAATCCGCGGTTCCAGGAACTGATCAGCTGAACGCAACACGCAGGCCAGCCAGGAATAGTTAAGCTCTCAGCCTACCAAACCTGCCGTCTTTCGCATAACGAAACTAGCAGAATGGATCCACTATGGACTTCCGGGTACAGATCAATTGACCTTTCCCGCGCCCGAAGAATGCACTCAACTGACGTTAAGTCCACGGCAAAAATACGACTCTGCTATCGTGAATCAGCGCCCGCCATTATGTGTTTTCTTGGCCAATCGCGTCTACGAAGTTAGTATCAAGGGTGGAAAAACCTACACTTGTCAACGTACTATGCCTGGGAATTGAGCAGAAAGAGCTACATGCATGGATTTGAGCATCAGTCTGAGAGGGATTTTACCCACAAAACATGAAAACAGATAGAAGGGTCGATCCGCAAGAAAAAGTGAGGTCGAGCAACAAAGTCTAACATTGCATTGCCGCCGTTCTTTTGCACAAATGGCGCATAATTCACCGGCGCAGGATTGCATACAAACCAACTCGCCGTAAGGCGAAGCCGCCTTGTTCCTTCACAATCACACGGGGGATTGTTTAAAATGGCAGAAGTCAAAATTGCAATAGTAGGCGTCGGCAATTGCGCCAGCTCCCTCGTGCAGGGGATACATTACTACGCGGATGGTAACCCGGATGAAGTCTGTGGACTGATGCACTGGATTATCGGCGGCTATACGCCCGGTGATGTCAAAGTTGTTGCTGCATTTGACATTGATGAGCGCAAGGTCGGTCGTGATGTGAACGAAGCCATTTTCGCCGAGCCTAATTGCACAACCATTTTTCATCGAGATATTCCACATATGGGCGTTGATGTTTCGATGTCGCCGATTATGGATGGCTTCGCTGAGCATATGTTGGACTATCCGGAAAATCGACGCTTCAAGCCGATTGAAAACGAGGAACCGAGCAAAGCTGACATCATTAACACACTCGTGGAATCAAAAGCAGATGTGCTTTTGAACTACCTGCCGGTCGGATCAGAACGCGCCAGCCGCTTTTACGCCGAATGCGCGCTTGAGGCCGGCGTTGCATTCATCAACAACATGCCGACTTTTATTGCGAGCGACCCTCAGTGGGCGAAACGATTTGAAGAGCGCGGGTTGCCGATTATTGGCGACGACATCAAATCACAGTTCGGCGCAACAATTTCCCATCGGGTTTTATCCGACCTGCTGAAGAAACGCGGCGTCAAGCTTGACCGCACCTATCAGTTGAATTTCGGCGGCAACACCGATTTTCTCAATATGCTGGATCATCACCGCATCAAAACCAAAAAGCGCTCCAAAACAGAAGCGGTTCAGTCCGCTGTTGCAAAGCGACTGGACAATGAGGACATGCATATCGGGCCAAGTGATTATGTCGCCTGGCAAAAAGACAATAAAGTCGCCTTTATTCGCCTCGAAGGCCGCCTTTTCGGCGATGTGCCGATGAATATGGAGATCCGGCTTTCCGTTGAAGATTCTCCCAATTCCGCTGGCGTCGCGATCGATTCCATTCGGTGTTGCAAACTGGCGCTAGATCGCGGCGAAGTTGGCGTCTTATCGGCCCCATCCGCCTATTTCTGTAAGCACCCGCCACAGCAAATGACCGATGACGAAGCGTTTTCACAAACCGAACAATTTATCGCCGGATGCAACGGGAACGATCTTTGAAAGGCGTTATCATCGCCGCCGGTGAAGGTAGCCGGCTGCGCGGTGTAAGTTTGATCAAACCGCTCGCCGAAATTGAAGGCGCACCCCTGCTCGAACATGTGGCGCGCAGGGCAGTCGCAGGCGGGATTAGCGAGCTTATCATCATCACCGGCTATGAGGCGGCAAAGGTGGAAGCTTTCACCGCTACCTTGAGGGATAAACTAGCGCTGCCGGTCTCTTCTATACGCAATGACAACTGGCGCGAGGGCAATGGCGGGTCAGTGTTCGCCGCGCGCAAAGCTGTGTCGGCGCCATTTGTGCTGATGATGGCTGACCATTTGCTCGATCCAGCAATCATTGCAGGCCTCACGCATTGTGAGCCTCCGGAAAACGGCTTGACGCTCGCTGTAGACCGAAACTTAGCGAACCCGCTTGTGGATCTCGACGACGTCACCTGCATATTTGAAAAAGATGGTTGCATTCGCCGTATCGGAAAGCATCTGGAAAACTACAATGCGTTCGATACCGGCGTTTTCTATTGCCAACCCGCTCTGTTTCAGGCGCTGCAATCGGCCGCTGAGCAAGGAGAACACGGACTAAGCGCGGGCGTTCAGCTTTTGGCTGATCGCGGCCGCGCGAACGTTTATGTGATCGGAGACAAGCTCTGGCTCGATGTTGATGACGAGAAGATGTTTGAACTCGCTCGCGAAGCACTGAGCGCGTCACCATTACAGAGTTGATAGCCGCCTATTCGCTTGTTAGATCGTTGAGTTTCGCAAGTAATTTCTTATTGACGCGCGACTGCATGGAGGCAAGTAGTGCGAGCGCGCCTGAAAGCGCAAAAATCTCATACAGGCAATAATAGAGCGGGTTGCCTATCAGGACAGCAACGAAGATCGCAATTGTACGATAGTTCGCGCTCAGTACTGACCATCTTTTAATCGCCGGTATGTTGATTTCTTTGTAAGCAGCGATCGCGTGCTCATTCAACCCGTCACCAGCGCAAGATAACGCCATGAGGCGCATTTCAAGCGCATTGTTTGTCGCAGATACATGTCCTTGAAGCTTATCATAGCCTGAGCTGAAGCTTTGCAGAATGCCTGCGCTTTTAGTATCCGGGCCCGCATTTGCGAGCGACGCCATGCGCGTCCATGATTTGCCATGAACCCAATAATCATAGGCGCGGCGTTGATATTCATAGGCGCTGGCTTGCGCGGCGTGACAGGCGCCCGCCACAGCGAATGGCGCAAATGCGACCCAACCCATTGTCGGGACCTGCGACAGGGCGAGCGCTACATAAACTGATATATAAGCAAGATAGTCGCACACACCGTCGATGATTTCGCCACTATCAGACACAACGCCAATCGTGCGCGCAAGCTGTCCATCAGCGCCGTCCATGACGTGCCAGCCAATCATCAGTGCAAACCCGGTGAGCGCCAATGTAACAGAACCGTCAATATAATATGCAACCGCCGCAGTACATGCCAGCGCAAGCCCAATAACCGAGACCGTATTTGGAGACACGCCTGCCCGCACAAAAACCGGAACGCTGAGCGACGACAATCGGTGAATGAAAAACCGATTTAGCGGCTCTTCAATTTCCGGCGTGCGTAACGCTGCAGGCCTGTCGCTGCGCAATATACTCTCCATAAACTCCGCAATCCAAAAGATTTAAAAGGCCGGACGGCTCCGGCCGCCATGCTCAATCATAACCCCTCCCCACCCGGACTGTCACCGGTTGTCTCAATCGGCGACGGAAATGAATTCGATGGATTTGTTCCGTTTTCCGGCAAATATTTGGCATGAAAGAAGCCCACAAAAAAAGAAGGCGCCGAGGTCGCCGCCGCGTGGGATATTGCGCGGCGGCGCTATCAATATGGGAGGCTTTCTTATACGCAGCGGTGGGCGCATTCCATTTATACTTCTCGCTGGCATCAGTTTCGGCGCGGAAGCGGTAGGCCGGTTTGCAGCAATCCCGGTAGTCATACAAATTGCTGCTGCACTGTCTTCCTTTGGTATGCGGCGCTCGCTTTTTGAAGTGCTCAAAACGTCAGCGGCGCCTTTGCATCAAAGCCTGGCAATTCTTGAGTGCTGACGTCGATTTGCGGCCTTTGGACGTTCGCGGTATGCTTCAAGCTTCGCAATCGCAAAAGCTGCGCCCGACAACTTGGTGAAATAATTGCTGACTTCCCTTGAAAAACTGCGGCGTGATTTCCGCGACATCAACTATCTGGGTGCGGCGAAGCGTGCTTTTGACGACAAGCCGCTTCAATGCAGTTTCTACGTGACCGACCAGTGCAACCTCGATTGTCAGTACTGCACGGAATATGACAATTCGCAAAGGCATCCCTCGCTTGAAGACCTAAAGAAATGGCTGACCCATATTCGCCAACTCGGCACATTGCGCATCGCGCTTGTCGGCGGGGAACCACTGATGCATCCGGATATTGTTTCAATAACCCGTTTTGCAAAAGACCTTGGATTTTCCGTCAGTCTGACGACAAACGGCCTTTTATTGAAGCAAGATCTTGTCGCCGCGATTGAACAAGCGGGTCTCGAAGTTATGCAGATTTCTGTTGACCGGGTAAACCCATCCGCCATCACAAAGAAAAGCCTCAGGGGCCTTAAAAAGAAAATCGATCTGATATGCAATTCATCGATAAAGACTCATATCACCGGTGTTATCTGTGAGGACACACTGGACGATTGCGAGGAGATTCTCGACTACGGCCTGTCTCGCGGCGTGCCGACAGAGGTGCGGCTGGTACATGCTGATCCGACGCAGAATTTTCGCGTTGATCCCGGCGAACGCACACGCCAGCGCAGAATCCTGGAACTCATGATTGAAAAGAAAAAAGCAGGTATGAAAGTTCATACGAGCAACGCAATACTCGATTACCAGCTTTCTCTTATTGACGGAGACGACCGTGCAAATGATTGGATTTGCGCCGGCGGATATAAATTGTTCTTCGTTTCAGCCAAGGGTCGCTTCATGGAATGTTCTATGCGACCGACAACGCGCCATATTCTTGATATGACTCATGATGATCTGAAAGCCTATCACCGTCGCAAGTCATGTCAGACGGGATGCGGCGTTTATTGTGTGATATCAACGTCGATGTTTATCGACAAACCGCTCTCATTCATATCCGGAGAAATCGGTCCGCGCCTTGCACAAAATTTTGGCGGCGCGTGCTCTAAAAAGGTTCCCGCAAGTGCGGGGGCGTAATGTCTTGAGGCGCAGAACGTCTTAAAAGTCGCGAATTTGCGATGATCGCGCCCAGCCAAAAACCCATGCCGATTGCTATGATCCAGGGGATAATAAACGCCTGACCGGCGAGCGCGAGAACGGCTGCGCCAAACGCAAAAAAGTCACGCCGCAAGGTGTTTCCAAAAAATTCAAATATTTTCGACATGATGCGTCCCTTGATGCGCGCTCGAACGACAAGTCCAAATCCATCAAGGCTGCCGCCCCCGGAACCGGCCTGCGGCAATATAGACAACAAAGTAATACATACAGCCGCGGTCAGAACGATGACAGCGCCAAGGATATGATACGGCGAACCCTGCAAGGCATAGAGCGCATAAGAAAGACCGATGAAAAATAAGAAATTTCCAATCATGTCAACGGTTGTATCGATTGCAGCGCCACGCGATGATGTCATGAATTTTACGCGCGCAATTTCGCCGTCAACGCCGTCTATTACGGAGGCGGCGTGAAACAAAACGCAACCGGCGACAAGTCCCGCAGAGGTCCCGGTCATCAGCGCAGCGAATGATGCGAGCAGGAATATCGCGGTCAAACCGGTTAATTGGATTGGCCGAAGTGACGTCCGCGCCATCAATCTACTGATGCGCTGAGAGATGGGCCGATTGAGACGGCGCGAAATGAAGCCGTCCGATTGTTTTCCCGAGCGCGCAAACAATCGTTTTTGCGCCAGTGCAAATTCTTCAAGACTGCGCACGCGCAGAAGGTGTTGGGATCCCGCTTCAAGTCTACACGCCTTGTGTTCAGACAGGTCCGGCTCACGGCGCTGCTGCAAATATTTCTGCAACGGACCCACGCTGACAACAGCATCTTCTCCTGCCCATATTGCCGCCGTTGCAGCGAATGGCGCCTGCTCTTCGATGGTGGCGAAAAAATCTGGTGCGGTCACGAGCACGCCTTGGCCAATGAACACCGTTGTCTCATCGCCACGTTGCTGCTCAAGCACCCCGAAATCTTCTGAGCCAATCCACATTGGCTCAATATTTAAGGTGGTCTTTGCAAGAGCGGCACTGATCGTTCGCCCTGCATGCGATTCGCGCAACGCCAATACGATGATTAAGTCATCATTGTCCCGCCCCAGCCCGTAATTATGGGCTGCGATGACATTTCGCACTGCGAGGGGCAGTCCGGCAACTTGCTCTAAAGCTTCATCCTGCGCGGATATCAGCGCCAACATTTTGAGACCCTGCACGTCATCTTGTTAAACCGATCGTCTGCAGACACGCTGCAAATTTAGCGCTAAGCGACCGCTTTGTCCGCCTGTACCTCCCAAAAACTTGAATCTGGGCGGTGGATTGCACCCTGAATACGTAAGAATCCAGTTTTCAGTAAGGACACGACGAAAGAAGGGACAGGTGCGATAAATTGTCTTTTTGCGCCCGGCGCCGGATTCATCGCTTGGCATTTTGATGAGATGTCCTAATAAGTGAGCAAGTACTAACTCACTTATTGGGAGACAGAAGTGCCAAAATCAGTATTCGTCGGGGCTGCAAGCATAATCGCCCTGACAATCGCTTCTACGGCCCACGGCCAAGAGCCGCAGGGCGATAGCGGTGAGGATTTCGCGAAAATTCTGGAAAGAATTGAACATCTTGAAGCAGAAAATCAGGCCTATAAGGCCCGCCTGCTGGAAATTGAAAATGACCTGGCGGTCCCCGTGGTTGTGCAAACAACGACAGCTACAGACGCGCCGCCGGCGTCAGCGAGCGCTGATACCTCTTCGGATAACAATGCCGGGGTTATTCGATTCAATCACGATTATGCCTATGGCATGCTCGATCCGACAACCAACATCAATAGCAAGCAACTCTATCTACTTGAGCAAAAACAGGACGGAAGTCTCAAAAGCGACGCCTTATATATCGGCGGCGCCGTCACAGCGATTGCCGATTACTGGGATAGCAACCGCGACAGTAAATTTGGCTATTTGATGCGCCACCCCACAAGCAACAATCAAATTGGAGACACTGTATCTGAAGCCGTAATTCACTCCGTACAAACCAATTTTACTGCAAATATTGGCGATTGGGTGAGTGTTTACGGTGAATTTTTGTATGACCCCGAACAAAGCTTTGGCGCGGGCACCATCACTGACTTGAATCGCAACCAGATTCAGTTGCGTAAGGGTTACGTGCTCTTTGGCAATCTGGATGAAACGCCAATTTACGCCGCCATCGGCAAGATGAGCACGCCATTCGGATTGACCGATACAGTCAATCCGTTCTCGGCCTCGTCCAATTGGCATGCGTTTGGCGGCATCGCCAATGGCGTGATGGTTGGGTATAAGAAAAACGGGTTGCACATCCGTGCTGAAGCCGTACAAGGCGGCGCGCAATTCCGGGCGGCCAATACGCCGGTTGGCGACACCAACGTACCCAGCAAGCTAAATAATTATGTGTTTGACGCCAATTACACGTTTGACCTTGGCGGTGAAGCAAACGACTTAATGGTCGGCGGCTCCTATGAGCGTGGTAGCGCCTATTGCCAATCTTTCCCCGTGATCCATTTTGAAGCCTGTGAAGAGGCGAATCCGGCCTGGGCTGCCTATGGTCGATTGCGCCTTGGTAATTTCACGTTGCTGAGCGAATATGATCAGACCGTCGATGTCTGGCCCGGAACATTCAACCCAACACCGCCATTAGACATTTACGCCGCGAGCAAGGTCTCCAGCTTTTCGTTGGGCGGGAAATATTCAACCCGGATCATGGACAAACGCACCGACCTCTCTCTCGATTTCAGCACATTTACCGCTGGACCCGACGGGGCGCCCTGGGAGCGGCAAAACCAGTGGGTTCTGGGTTCCGCCCTCTTCTTGAGCGATAGCGTCAAACTGTTCGGCGAAGGCGTATTGGTCGAAGGGTATACGCCATTGAATTTTATCAGCGGCGGCAACCTCGCCCCCGGCGAGACTCATAGCGACGCCGACGCCGAAAGTATTGGCGCTATTTTGGGCGTGAACGTTGCTTTCTAAAATATGCCTTATCGCATAAAGTCCGTGCCAGCAGATCGATTCCCCTCGCATGGCACGGACATCTCGTACAATGGGCAAACCACACAATACGCGAAAGCAGGAAATCGTCGAAGCTGCAATGCAGCTGGCCGCGCTAAAGGGCGTTAGTCATGTTTCCGCGCAGGCGATCGCAGATCGCGTCGGCATTGCCCAACCTACGGTGTTTCGTCACTTCAAAAACCGGGATTCGATATTTGCCGAAGCGATTGAGAAAATCGGGCAAGATCTGTTTCAGGCTATAGGCGGCCATTTCACCGATTCCGGCCCTGCGGATGAACGCCTGCGGCAGGTGATCGATACGCAGTTGCACTTTATCAGCCGCAACAAAGGCTTGCCGCGGCTGCTTTTTTCAGATCGTCTGCATAATGAATCTGCGGCGCTGAAGGCCGCCGCTCAAACGATCATCGTCAACTACAACGATCATATCGCCGAATTGATCCGAGAAGGTCAGAGCAGCGGTTGTTTTCGCAAAAGCATTGATGCCGCTGAAACAGCGCGTCTTGTGTCTTCCCTTATTCAAGGCCTCATCATGCGCTGGTCCATTTTTGATTTTGATTTCGCCTTGCAAAAGGAGGCTCAACCCCTCTGGATGTTTTTACACGCCGCGATCAAAGCGTGATTTTCTGCTGCGATATTTAAATTTTGTTACCTGACCCGCAGAAAAATTTCCCTGTTAAGTCATTTAGCCAAACCGTGTTTTGGGCGCTAAATTCGTGGCGGATAATGTTAAAAAGAAATTCTCAACGCGGATGATTATGTGCCGGCGCCTTTGATTGCACAAATCTACTGAAATCTCGGCGAAAGCGATACAGCGCTTGAGTGGCTGGAAAAAGGCATAGAAAGCGGTGCGAGAGGCATAATCATTCTCAAAACCAATCCGCTTTATGATCCTCTGCGCAATGATCCGAGGTTTCCTGAACTGTTAACTAGGTTGAATCTGAAATCCTAAAAATCCTCAGGGCGGTTGTCCCTTCTTTAATCCGCATGAGACTATCAATTTTTCTATTTTCCGTACGGCGTGTACATATCCTAATGGCTCATGCTTCTTTACGTATTCTGATTTTCCAATGGAAAATATGGGCGGCACAAGATGAGACAAGAAGGGTAAGCCGGTGCGCGCGCTCTTGACTCAGTCGCAAGCGAAGCTCCTTCAACCGCAGGGCGGGGTCGGCGCTCGCCCAACAATTGGGAGCAGGTCAATATAGGCATGAATTTTGCGTAGGCTTGAGTTAAGCATATTCAAGACAAATACTTGGATTTAGGTGTGGCGAATCGCTGATTTCAGCACGGCGGACAATGGTTTGTGGCCGACTGTTTCGCGGGTATAGTGCTCTAAGTGGGGTCGTGACACCAAGCTTGGTGGCTTAGTGAGGGTATGGTGGCGCAAAAAATAGTGAATGCTGCAGCGAATGCGTCAGATGCGTATTTGCACATGATGGCTGTATGGCTGAAAACACCAAGTCTCAGAAGTGGTGGTACGCGAACGGCAAGGCCCATAATCTATCTGGAATTAATATTAACAGCATTAATCGCCATTGCGCTGACACGGTTGTTCTGGATTGTATTGGCGCCTTTCGCCGCGCCCACATTGGAACCCGCAGTCATATCGCAAGCATTAACAACACCGTCAGAGCCTGATGTTATCAACCCATTTGCCAAGCAGGGAGATATTGTTTCATTGCCGGACACGCAAACTCGCGCAGCGACCCTTGAGGAGACCTCGCTTGACCTGACGCTTTACGGCACATGGATCGATACTGTCGAAGGCACCGCATTTATAGGTCATGGTGATGGTGAGCAAAAGCGTTATCAGATCGGTGATGAAATCGCCTCTGGCGTAATATTGCAAGAGACTCACGAAAACTGGGTCACGATCAGTCGCGGCGGTATTTTTGAAACATTAAGTATCAAGAATCGCAAAACCGTTAATACAGCTCAACCCGCAAGCGAAAATAAAAACATTTCTACGGGGTCTAACCTCAGCAATATCATACGATTTACAACAGACACGGATGAAGCGGGAGGTGTCAGGATCATTTTAAATCCTGGTTTGGACAGTGATGCTTTTGATAATTTTGGATTCAAGCCGGGTGATATTCTTATCTCGATCAACGGCGCTAAAGTTGAGGACGCAGACGCGCAAACAGTATTCTTAGATATGCTCGCAAAGAAGCAATCAGTCCTCTTAGCGGTAAACCGCAATGGTGCGCCGATTTTACTCGAGGTTGGCTTGCCGCCAGAAAGCGCAAGCGGGGGAGCCAAATAATGAAGATGCATACGTATTACCGGACATTGCTATTTGTTTTTGTGAGCATTAGCGGCCTTATGGTTTTTCCTGCAGCAGCTCAGGAAAATTGCAGCGGCGCCTTGAATCTTGAAGATACTGATATTCGCGAAGTCGTAGACGAAATCGCTCTGCGTACCGGGCGTAAATTTGTTTTGGATCCGCGCGTGCAAGGTAGTGTCACGATAAAATCAGGACCAGATTCTCAACTGTGCCCAAGTGAAGCCTGGGAGCTGTTTCAAGCTGCGTTGCGTGTAGGTGGCTTTACCGCTGCGCCGATAAGCGGCAACAATTACCGAATTATCCCTGCGCAAGAGGGGGCACGTTCCGCAGGTCCTGTGGGTCAAGGAGAGCGAGGCGATATTGTCACTCAAATAGTTCGCTTGCACCATGTTGATGCACGCGAGGCCGCGGCTAATCTTGCACAGCTTGTCGGAGAGCGTGGCGTTGTGGCGCCAGTACGTAGCAGCAATGCACTTATCATCGTCGATACATCAGAAAACATTGTGCGCCTTCAGGGGGTGTTGAGTGAGATTGACCGCGATACGTCAACTTCCCGTACCTTTCCCCTCCAATATGCATCAGCTGGTGAAGTCGCACAGATTTTGACTAACCTTGCAAATGATACCTCTGAAGAGGGCGGGCGCCCGTCCCGTATGAGTATCGTTCCCGTTGAGGCGTCGAACAGTGTTTTGATTCGCGCTGAGCCCTCTATTCTTAATCGGCTTGCGCAAGTGGTGGCCGAACTCGACAGGATTGGAGAAGCAAACTCAGGTCTTTCCGTCATAAGCCTGAACCATGGCGATGCAGAAGAAATAGCGATTTTATTGCGTGAGGTAGAAAATGCGCAATCTGAAACTGAAGGGACAACGCGTCCGGGGGCGACGATCTCGTTTCACAAACCGACAAACTCGATCATCATCAGTGGTAATGCAGATATTCAGCGGACCCTTAAAAGTGTAATCGCTCAGTTGGATGTTCGGCGCGCGCAGGTTCTTGTTGAGGCCATTATTGTTGAAGTATCGGATAACACGGCGCGCGAACTTGGCATTCAGTACTTTCTGACCGGTACAGAGGGAAATAACGTTCCATTTTCAGCAACAAATTTTTCAGGCGCGCAAGCGAATATCCTTGCAGCCGTTGGGGGAGCGATACTTGAAGGTGGTAGTGAAGGGTCATCGAGCGACACTGCCGCAAACGTCATCGCGGATGCGGCGCTTACATCTTTATTGGGCGTAAACGGATTCAGCCTTGGCGGCGCGGCTAAAACCGGGGATGGCAGTTTGTTCGGCGCTATACTGACAGCGATAAAACAGGATGGCGCCTCTCAAGTCTTATCGACGCCTTCTGTTGTGACCTTGAACAACCAATTGGCGACACTTTCAGTAGGTCAGGAAATTCCAATCACTACGGGCGAGGCCGTCGGTGATAATTTCTCAAATGCTTTTCGGACGGTCTCGCGCGTACAAGTCGGTATAATTCTTGAAGTCACGCCGCATATTAACGAAGGAGGTACAGTAACGCTTGAAATCCGTCAGGAAACTTCCAGCGTCAACAGCCAGATTATCTCCACCTCTACAGATCTCATTACGAATAAACGTGAAATCACGACGACAGCACTGGTTGATAATGGTGAGATTTTGGTGATCGGCGGATTAATCGATGAACAAGAGTTCAGCAGTTCCGACAAAGTACCGCTGCTTGGCGACATCCCGGCTGTAGGTAATCTATTTAAATCAACGTCACGATCTAAGGACCGTAGAAACCTGATGGTCTTTATACGCCCGACAATATTGCGTGACCGCGATAGCGCATCAGCGGCAACAAGCAAAAAGTTGGACTATATCCGTGCACTGGAATTGCTGTCGTCTGGCAAGCCGCTCTCAGATATGGACCGATTGATTGAACAGGTAACCGGCGTGGCGGCCCCTGAGAGCGCACCCCAACCATGAGTGGAGCTGTCGCCACATCGCCGCGACTGTCCTATGCCTTTGCCAAGGAGCACGGCGTTATTGTGCTCGACTGTGATGTGCGTCCAGTCATTGTCGGTGTACGTGGAGCCCCAGACCCATGGGCATTGATCGAAATGCGTCGTGTTGTTGACGCACCCATTACAATCAATGAGTTGCCAGAAGATGTGTTCGAGCGCCGCCTGTCAGAAATTTATACTGTCGCCGGCATAGACGCAGACGCTTTTATGCAAGGAGAAACGAGTGCTGATCTCGCCTCAATAGCAGAAGGGCTCCCCACAACCGCCGACCTGCTTGAAGCACAAGATGATGCGCCTGTAATAAAACTTATCAATGCCCTGATTGCAGAGGCCGTGAAACTAAAGGCATCTGACATTCACATCGAACCGTATGAGACAGCACTGGCGGTTCGGTTGCGAATTGATGGCGTCTTGCGAGAAGTTTTATCTCTTCCGGCGCGAATGACGCCAGTTCTCACATCCCGCGTAAAAGTTATGGCGCAGCTGGATATCGCCGAAAAACGCGTACCCCAGGACGGGCGTATATCGCTTGCACTTGGAGCCAAGACGGTTGATGTGCGCGTGTCAACATTGCCTGCCCGCTTTGGCGAGAGAATTGTTATGCGTATTCTCGATAAAGACGAAGCGCGCATGGACCTCGATTCTCTTGGCATGCCGCCGGTGACATTGCAGCGGCTTCAGACTGTTTTGAAGCGCCCAAACGGCATTATTCTCGTCACCGGCCCAACAGGATCGGGCAAAACCACAACGCTCTACGGCGCGCTCAACCTCCTTAATGATCCTGCAAGCAATATTCTAACTGTCGAAGACCCGGTTGAATATGCAATCGATGGCGTCGGGCAGACTCAAATCAACCCAAAAGTTGGCATGACTTTCAGCACCGGGCTCCGGGCTATCCTGCGCCAAGATCCTGACATTGTCATGGTGGGTGAAATCAGAGACGTGGAGACTGCTCAAATCGCAATTCAGGCCGCACTGACAGGCCATCTCGTGCTTTCAACTGTACATACTAATTCCGCTGTCGGCGCCATCACCCGTTTGCGCGACATGGGCGTAGAACCGTTTCTACTCTCTTCCACAATTGCCGGGGTTCTGGCTCAACGTCTTGTTCGCCGGCTTTGCCCAGAATGTAAGCAGCCGGCAGAAGCAACGTCGGCAGAAAAACAAATTTTAGGCGTTGATTCCGATGCAGAGGTTGTCATTCACCACCCTGTCGGTTGCGGCCGTTGCGGGCAAGTTGGATATGAAGGCCGCATAGGCGTCTATGAGCTCATCGTTACGGACGGCAAATTAAAATCTTTGATCCATGATGATGTTGGCGAGCGGGCTTTGGCTGAGGAAGCGTTTCGCGACGCTGATACGCTTGGCGATTGCGGGTTTCGCCATGTATGTAACGGGTTGACATCGATCGAGGAAGTATTGCGCGTAATCCGCCAGGAGGAAAGCGATGCCGTCCTTTGAGTATGAGGCGCTTGATGCATCTGGTCGTGCTCGCCGAGGGCTCATAACGGCCGACACAGCGCGCATGGCGCGCCAGGAATTGCGCCGTCTCCTGTTGACGCCGATAAAGATATCTTCCCCAAAGGAAGCAAATGAAACGACTAAACGCGGCCAGGCGCGGCGCAAAATTTCCAGCGGTGATCTGGCAAATATCACGCGTCAGCTTGCAGCATTGCTTGGCGCCTCAACTCCGCTTGAGGAAGCGTTGAGCGTAATTGCTCTGCAGGCAGAAAAACATCACATACGTAAACGCTTTCTGGCTGTTCGCGAACGCGTGATGGAAGGCTGGCGCTTCTCTGACGCGCTCAGAGAATATCCGCGATCATTCCCGGACCTTTATTGTGCCGTTATTGCAGCTGGAGAAACTGCGGGAGACCTGGGCGGCGTTCTTGACCGTCTGGCAACGATGCTGGAAAAAAACAAATCGATGCGCGGAAAAGCTTTGGGCGCGCTGATTTACCCGGTTGTGCTGGTTTTTATCGCCGGCAGCGTGGTCATTGCCCTTATGACCCAGGTTGTGCCGAAGATCGTAGAGCAGTTTAACACCTTCGACGCCCAATTGCCGCTGATCACACAAATTGTCATGGGAATTTCACACTTTCTGAGCGCCTATGGCGGGGCCATTTTTCTTGGCGCCATTCTGGCTTCGCTGGCGCTATGGCAAGGTCTCAAAGTTCCTCGTTTCAAGCGTACATTCGACCGAAAATTACTTGGGGTTCCCATAATCGGTAAATTATTGCGTGGCCTTGATGCTGCGCGGTTTGCACGCACCTTATCTACTTTGTTCGCTGGCGGCGCACCGTTGCTTGACAGCCTTGCTAGCGCCAATCGAACGGTTGCGAACCGCTATATGCGTGAACGTCTTAACGACGCAATCAATGCGGTGCGAGAGGGTGCGGCTTTATCGGCGGCCTTAAAACGATCCAACGTCTTGCCGCCGATGATGACGCCCATGATGGCGGCGGGCGAGCGTGCAGGCGTTTTGCCCACCATGCTCGACAAAACAGCTTTACAACTTGAAGAAGAGTTTGAGGAAGCTTCCACTATTGCATTGCGATTGCTGGAGCCGTCCATCATTGTCGTTATGGGCCTTGTTATTATGGTTATCGTGATATCAATTCTGTTGCCAATATTGAGATTGAACAGCCTTGCTGCAGGCTAAAAGGAACCGATTATGAAAACCGCAATAAAAAAACCAAGAGGAAAAGGCTCCACAGAACGCGGTGTCACGCTGGTTGAACTCCTCGTTGTGCTCGCGATCCTCGCTTTCATTTCGGCAATCGTGGTCGTCAATGTTCTGCCAGAGCGAGATCGCGCAGCGATACGCAAGGCGCGCATCGATATCGATGTCATTGAAAGCGCCCTCGACCAATATCGTCTGGATATGATGAGTTACCCAACCACGGAACAGGGACTTACGGCTTTGACAAGAATTCCGAACAATGCAGCGCGTACAGATCAATATCGCCCAGGCGGCTATCTGCGCGGCGGCGTGCCGGTCGACCCATGGGGAGCGCCTTATAAATACCGTTATCCCGGCGAAAATAGCGCGGTGGATATTTATACATATGGCGCGGATGGCGAACCTGGCGGAGAAGGCTTTAACGCGGACATCGGAAATTGGAACGAAGACGCTTGAAATATATTCATAAGGCCAGCGCGGGCTTTACGCTTGTAGAAATGTTGCTGGCGCTGGCAGTGCTAGGCATGACTGCAGCGATTGTCGTCTTCAATGCGCCACAGCGTAGATCTGTTGCCCAGCAACAGGCGCAAACATTCGCCGCGAGACTTCAGCTGGCGCAAGAAACTGTCATTCTTACGGGTACGCCTTTGAGGTTAGATCTTGACGCGAAAGGATATGAATTTTTCCGCTTTGAGGAAGGCGAATGGCGCAGCAAGATATCGGAGTTGCCGCCAGGGGGTAAATTTTTAGTACATGTTGATTTACAAGTTGGCGCATCGGATTCCACTTACGAAAATCAACGTTATCTGGGCGCAAAATACGCTGAAGAAACAGAAAATCGTTATGTACTGATAGATCCAATCGGTGCGGTTACGCCCTTTTCAGTTCTGTTCTCGGGCGAGGATCCGATTACCGTCTCAATGAAATCGACTGGCGTTGTGCAAATAGGTCGACAATAAAATGGAACGACGCGCTCAAAGCGGCATGACGCTAATCGAGGTCTTGGTTGCATTGTCAATTCTCGGATTAGCCGCCGGCTCTATCCTTACTATGATGGCTCATACCGCCCGTTTTGCCACGGCTTCAGAAGAACGTTTATTGGCGCGTATTGCGGCCGACAATGTGATGATCGAACTGTTGGGTCGGGAGACTGTGCTGACGGAAGGTTTTGAATTAGGCCAGATAACTTTGGGCGGACGCAATTGGGAAACCCGTCAAGATATTATCGACACAGGAATGAACGGCCTTTATCGTATTGAAGTCCGCATTTCACTCACCAATCAGAACCAGGTTCTTGCGCGCGCGGAAACTTTCATTGGCGGCAAGCAATGAGCAGGGCCGCACAAAAAGGCTTTACACTGACAGAGTTGTTAGTGGCGTTGTTAATTTTCGCAATGCTGTCCGCCATGGGAATTTCTGTGTTGCGTGTAAGTGTTGACACGCTAGAACAACTTAGCGCGACAAATGAGCGGCTTAGCAACATTGAAATAGCCCGGGTGATTATCAAAGACGACTTGGCCCAACTTGCTATGCGTCCGGTGCGTGATGAGTTTGGCGCTAGGAGCGGAGCATCCTTTCAGGGGGGTGAATATTCTGACCGAGAATATGCCCGAAATAACGAAACGCGTATTTTGTCTTTTGTGCGCCGGGGGTGGCTTAACCCCGAAGGCGCTGCACCACGATCTTCCTTGCAATATGTTGAGTATATAGTCGCAGCAAATACACTGATACGCCGAGCCCGGCCGTATCTTGATGATTTCCGCGATCAACCGACTACGGACCGGGTTTTGTTTTATGACATATCAGAAGTCGATATTTCTTTTCTGCAAGGCGAAGTATCGAGTAGGCTTGAGTGGGTGAATGCTTGGCCTGTGGGACAGGATAGCGGTCAACCGCCCAAGGCCGTTCAACTTACGTCAGATACAAAACGCTATGGACGGTTGCGTCAACTCTTTTGGATTGGCGATCTCGGCGCTGTCAGCGAGGTGGACGATGTGTGATCAAGCGTTACACCCCTCCCGGCAAAAGGGAACGGCGCTGATCATCGTGTTGGTTCTTGTCGCGACGCTATCTTTTATCGTCCTTTCTTTAGCGCAACAAACCACCATGGCCGCTCACCGAGGGTTGAATGTTGGCGCCCGACAAGAGTTAGTTTGGCGGGCCCATGGAGTCGAAGCGCTTGCTGCTGCTATTATCGGCGCCGCACATGAAACAGGCAATAACCAGCTTACTCTGGAAAGTCAGTTTTTCAGGGCCGTCCATGAGCTGCCAGTGGAGGAAGGAACGGGCCAGCTATGGTTTGCAGACCATACTACTTGCTTCAACGTGAACAGCCTTGCCAGCGCCAACAGCGAAGGTGGTCAATCTTCAACGAATGAGGCTGCAAAAGAGGAATTTGTGTCACTTGCTGAAAGCTTGAATATGAGTTCGGCAGAAGCGCTGTCCGTTGCTTCTTCGATCATTGATTGGATAGATACAGACAGTCGTGTAGAATCTGGGGGCGCCGAGGATGCTTTCTACACGGCCCTTCCCGTGCCTTATCGCACCGGGGGCGTGCCTCTCGCCGATCTCAGTGAGATGCGAGCGATGAACACCATATCAAAGGAGATATACAATAAATTACGTCCATTTCTGTGCGCACTGCCGCAGTCAGACCCGTCAATCATAAATATAAACCACCTCACGCCAGCGCATACTCCCGTTCTCGTCGGGCTCGCGAGAGGTAAGCTAAGCTTTGTTGAAGCGTTAAGTATTATTCAAGCGCGCCCGCCTGGCGGGTTCACATCTGTGGAACAATTTACAAGCCTCATGGAATCAAAAATTGATGAAACTGTAGGAGATATTAGCGGGCGACTTACACTTAAGTCGCGATTTGTCAGCGCGCGGTCAACACTTCAATTAAGTCCGGCATCGCTAAGTGTTTATATGATATTCAAAGTAGGTGATAATGGTGATGCTGCTCTCATATCGCGTCAGTTTGGAGATACTCAATGAGTGCGCGGCATATATTTCTACTCGGCCAAAACCCGGATGAAAAATTCCGATGGGCGAAGTTTGAGGGTGAAGCTCTGGTTGAGACGGGCTGGGTTGAGAATGAAGACGGGCTTTCAGAGCGCAGCGGTGATATTCTAGCTTCGGACCGGGTCACAACCATACTGCCGGGAGAGCAGGTTGCATTTCGCAGTATAGCGTCACCATCAAAAAGCCCTGCAAAATTTTCTGCTGCTGCACATTATCTTCTTGAGGATGAATTGGGAGAGTCCATTAACGATCTTCACGTCGTTACAGTTTCGAACGACAAAAACGGCGCGGCCTTTGCCGTCAAAATGAGGTTGATTGATAGCTGGCTAGCCTTCTTCCGTAAGGCGGGAATTGAACTGGATGTGATGACAGCCGATTATTCTTGTTTGCCGATCATAGATCAGGCGCCAACTATTCTTTTGCTCAATGAGCGTACGATTGTTGCCGTTGGTCAGGGTGGTTTTTCTGCAGAAAACAGCCTGGTTGAGCACTTAATCCCGGGCACACTCGAAATGGAAGCGCTCGAATCGAGCAATGTTTATGGCATGGGTGACGAAATGGTGCGTCAGGGAGGGCCGCAATACCCAAATATACGCCTGCTCGATACTGACGGCGTTATGACGCTTATAGATCAGGGGCTGAAAGAGCGTGCGCCGGGAAACCTGTTGCAAGGCAAGTTCAAAAAAAGCCGGGACTGGAGAGAGACCATTTCACTGTGGAGGCGGCCAGCAATACTGGCAGCGTCACTTGCTGTATTCACCGTTGCAATATTCATTGCCGAAGGCATTCGGGATTTACGTATAGCGAACACATTTGAACGCCGTTCTGCCGAATTGCTGGAAACCTATTTTCCGAATGCAGAGGTGCAGAATTTTCGTGCATATGCCAATGAGATTCTATCGGCAAAAAGAGGCGCCAGTTTTCAGGAATATTCGGCAATCTTTACACAAGCGCTTGATGCTAATCCAGAGGTGCGCATTGACCGGCTGCGTTATGATGATGTGCGTGGTCAATTCGTTATCAGCGTTAGAAGCGCCGACGACAGAAGTATCGAAAACTTAAGATCAGCACTCTTGAAAAGAAACCTTCGGGCTGAAGATTCTGGTGGCTATCGCCGGTTAGGTAGTGAGTGGGCTGGCGACATGGTTGTGGGGCTGCCATGAAAAACTTTTGGGCCGAACGCTCTCAACGTGAGCAAATTTTGATCACAATCGCCGCTTCATTGTTTTCGATAGGCGTCATTTATTATCTTATTATTGCACCAACTCTGAGCTGGCGGGAGCAAGCGGCGAGAAATTCTATACGAGCCGAAGCGACATACCGGCTTGTAGTGGAGGCCGCTTCGTCCGGGGTGACGGAGCCGCCCGCTACTGACAACAAAAACACATCAACCCCAATCAGAAATACCTTGGTTCAAACAGCGCGTAGCAACGGTATCACACTTAATTTTGTCAACGTACGCGCTGAAGGTCGTGTTGACGCAAGCGTCGATGCCGTTGATCCACAGAC
The DNA here is from genome assembly GCA_021776375.1 of Hyphococcus sp. Classification (GTDB taxonomy): domain Bacteria; phylum Pseudomonadota; class Alphaproteobacteria; order Caulobacterales; family Parvularculaceae; genus Hyphococcus. The sequence continues at coordinate 43,885 of JAJFGA010000055.1, forward strand.
GCTCTTTAAATGGACTAGCCTACTCTATGAACGTTATGCGGTAGAGGTTATTAATGCTGACATTGCAAGAGAGAACGGGAACGCTGGCCTGGTTCGGGCCCAATTTACTTTTGGACGCAAGCAATGAGCCACTAAGATTCACTGATCGATACTACGTATTTGTATTTACAGAACAAAACGCACGTTAATTAATAATACCATTAGTGCTGTTAGAGGAGCGGGATGATGAAATTAAAATCGATTTTTTTAATATTGCCACTGTTGCTAACCGCCTGCGCTTCGCAACAGCAAAGCGCGGTGATCAGTGTTGAGCCGGCTCCAGTCGTCGCTCAAACAGCTGAGAGCGGCGTCTTACTTGGCGCTCTTGCTAATTCTCAAATTCCAGAGGGCAAATGCGGCATGGTGCTCTGGACACTCGATGCGAAAAGACCGCAACCCGTTGTGCGTTTTGTTTCGGGCGGGACTGGAGACATCCTGTTGAACAATGTCCCTACCGTAATGACTCTCATTCATGCGTCGGGAGCCAGTGGTTTTGGGATTTATGAGAATCTTGAATTTCAAAACGAGAACGGTGTGCAGATAAAAGTCTCAGTTCAATTTGGGCAAGGGTTTGATGGCGGCAACTATTTACACCGCGGTCTGATTACCGTTGAAGAACCCGGTGGGTGGCGAAGTGTGACGCCCGCCGCCGGAATTGCGGGTTGCCGTAGCTAAAAGGCCAGCTCCGTCCGGTCCTATAGCCACGCAAAAGTCTCTGCCGCAACGAAGGGATTGAATAGTTTTCGGATCCAGGAATAACCGTATAGGGCGCTTCAGTTATCCCGCCTTATTCACGTCCACATCATGTGATGAATTGTTTTATCAAGATTGCGGCATAGCCAGCTATACATAGCCCCGGACCGAAAGGAATGGGTGTCGTTGCATTTACGGGTCTCTTCATTAGTCGAAGCAATAAGACGATCAAGAGGGTCGCCACAGCTCCGGAAAACACAACAGCGGGAAGTATCTGCCAACCACCCCACGCGCCAATGGCGGCGAGGGTTTTTGCATCGCCCTGACCGAGGCCTTCATAGCCGCGTATGCGCATAAAGGCAGCGGCGATAAAGCGAAAAACAATATAACCAACAGCAGCGCCGATCATTGCGTCTGGTAAAGTGGCGAAGCGCCCAGTGACATTGGCGGTCAGACCGATCGCAAGCAGTGGCAATGTCAACCAATCTGGCAGATAGCATGTTTCCCAATCAATGCCGATTAGCGCTATCATAAACCAGCCGAGCATAGCCGCAAAAAAAGCCGTTAGGGATAGCCCGAAGAGACCGAAGGCAATGGCGGCGGCGAAGATACCTGCAAGTTCTATTACCGGATAGCGAATAGAGATTTCACCGTTGCAATCAGCGCATCGACCTGATTGCAGTAGATAGCTTGCAACCGGGATTAAGCGCCAGGCCGAAATCTGTTTGCGGCAATGGGGACAATAGGAACGCGGCCAGAGTAGCGTTCCACGCGGAGGGTCCTCTGTGTTAACAAGACCCCACACTTCCGGTCCGCGATAGATGACCACGTTCAAAAAACTGCCGATGACAGCACCAGAAAGTATTATTATGAGCCATAATATTACCGTCACTGAGGGGTGTCTTTAACGCGCCATTCGGCCGATCCATGTGGCCCTGGTTTCTGTTTCATCGTTTTCTTTCAAGGATACAGTGAACGACACGCCCCATTAGAGCCATTCGTATCCAACTAGAGAGTGGCCTCATATGATCCAGCATCTAATGGCGATGAGATATAGCATGGATAGGAAGTCACGCCCAAGTTTTATTAGAGCTCCATATCATGACACGCCCCATTGCTATTGTGTGATTACGATATGCTGAGCGCTGCCTCCGTCATTGAACGCCAAGACAATGCCTGACAAAAACTCGCCAAATATGCTCTGCTTAGATAGTTTCCAATTAGGCGAACTCTTCGCAAAGCAAAGACGCTTCCCTAGCATCGCGTGCTGCACAAAAAAACCGGGGGCGGTAACGCCCCCGGTTCCTTCAACGCTAAATTTGAAGCGTTTATTCTTGAGCAGCCGCAACCGCCAGGTCCGCACGCGCCATACCGGCGCCAAAGATATTTTGATGGCCAATATCTTCTGCGGTCGATGTAATGATCTTACGTACTTCAATTGGCGACAAGTCAGGATTGACCGATTTCACCAGAGCAGCGATGCCCGCAACGTGTGGGCTGGAGAACGACGTTCCGCTGATGAAATTGTAAAGGATTGACGGATCGCGAAATGCATCAACATTAGCGGTCGTCGTAGCGCCGGCAATCTCTGCAACAAGCGCAAGGCCGTCAGCATTTGATATTGAAACCGCAGGGTTCGCCGAAGCAAACGCACCCAGCGTACCAAAGAAGTTGCCAGGATTGCTGTTGTAAATAATTGTCGCATCCGCACCAGCCGCTTCTGCATTAAAAACTTTGGCTGCAAAGCTGCATGCGCCGCGAGAAATCAACGCAATCTTACCGGTAAGATCGGCTGCAATCGGGCCACAGCCAAGGCCAGCCGGATCGGCATCAACGATTTCCGCGGTAACATTCGCAATACCAGGGCCAGACGCAATCGGTGCGTTGGTCATTGTATTGGCTGAAAATGACTGCATTGTTGGCGAAATTTCTTCGACAACAGCTGTCACCACACAGCCCTCGCATGTCGCCGTTGGGTTATTGACGCCTGGGCCTGTCACATCGACCCAGCCGCCCGTGTTCGTGAAGTTTGCTGGATTGTCATTGATGTCTGTCGCGCCAACAGCAAGCACCGTACCAACGCCTGCCGGTGACTGAACAACCTGGCTCGCGCCGTTGCCCGCAGATGCGACAAGAACGATGCCCGCTGCGTTCGCCGCGTTTAGCGCGGGGATATAAAAGCTCTGCCGCATGCTGCCGCCAAAGCTCATATTAATAACGTCAACACCGTCAATCGTCGCCTGAACGATACCGCCGGTAATCGCCGACAGCGGGCAGCCGCCGTCGCATACGCGATAAGGACGAACCTTTGCGCCTGGCGCAACGCCAATGAGGCCCACTTCATTATCAACAGAAGCGATCACACTCGCAACGCTCGTACCATGGCCGTTAAATGTCAGATCTTCCGCGCCAGGCAGGCCTTCCATAAAGTTGCGAATGGCGCCGTCGGGATTTGCGCGATCGTCAATGACATTCGCGTCAAGATCCGGATGGCCATAATCGATCCCGGTATCAAGAACACCGACCACAATGCCCGCGCCTGTTGCATCCGCATTGCCGCGTACATCAGAACCAGCAACACCATTATCTGCAGTTCCGAAATTCGGCACGGTGCTCCAGACACGATCCGCTTCTACCCGGTCGCGACCCCAAGGGACGAATTCATCAAAAACACCATTCGGAAATCCGCCTGGCAGTGCATTCGGCGTCGTATCGTCAACACCGCCATCTTCAAATGGCTGATCATGTAATTCAAAAATCACGTCATCTTCGATAGTTGTCGCTAGCCCGCTCTGACGCAGCGTTTTCTTCGCCGCAGGCGACATATCTGCCGCCATGCCGCTAAATACAGCCGAATAGTCAAATACGACTTCTCCGCCGAGATCTTCGATCATGTTTTTCAACGCCTGCTCATTTGCAGGTGTGTATTGGATCAAGTAGCGACCATTTCCATCATTGCCGTTGCCTGCGAAGGCTGGCGCAATTAGCAGTGCGGCAGCGCTAATAGCTACGGCAGCCTTCCCAAATTCGGGAAGAAAAGATTTTGTCATAGTTCATGCCCCTTGTTATGAAGATAGATCATCTTCAGATCAGATAAATGATGCGTCCGGTATTGAGTACATCGTGTAATTAATCGATGGCGCATAAAGCAAACGCCAACGAGGAAGAGATGATGTTTAAAGCATAATTGGCAATTTTGCCAGCGCGACGTTTATAGGTTGCAAGAGAAAATATTCCTCACCCGGCCATCGCGAGAGCCCTTGAGCATTTTTTCACTCTAATAATTGGCGGCGCGCCCACGAATCAAAAGCCACAGCTTTATACGCGATACGATAGGCCCGCCGATACTTAGGTTTTTATACTAATAATTGACACAACAAGAGCATCAAATTCCTTCTCTAATAATGACCACCGCATTCTGCCTTGATGCTTCGTTGAGATGATCGTTCCGACGTAACCCAACATTCTCAGTTTTTGACGAAACTCAATATCGGACAAGCTTCCGCTGCGAATCTGAAACCCGGAAATTCTCCAGCCGAGCGACCAAACATAGGGCCGCTTGAGAGGTGTTTTGAGTTTTGTGCAGATCGTTTGATGGTTGCATACTCAACAAATTCATTCCAACAATTCGCCACATGCCGCATTGCGAACCACGGGTCGCTTCGAATTGTCAGTCCTAATGGATAGACTTCTTAGTTAGACAACCGGCACTTTTATCTTAGCCCTAAAGTTATTGAAATTGACATTGCAGGTAAATATTTTAATACTAAAATATATACCTGCTTGGGAGAGATCATGACCAACCCCGCCAAACGCGCATTGATCACTGGCGGCGGATCAGGCATAGGGCTGGCAATCGCACAAAAATTTGTGAAAAACGGTATCAACGTCACCATCGCGGGACGCAATACGGCGCGCCTCAAAGAAACTGGCCTGGCCTTTATCGAAATCGATGTGACAGACGAGACATCTGTTATCGAAGCCGTCAAGCAATGCGGACCAATCGATATCTTCATTGCAAACGCTGGTGCGGCGACGACGGCGCCAGCCTTAAAAACCTCGCATCAACTCTGGGACGAAATGATCGCAGTCAATTTGACCAGTGTTTACCTTTGCGCACGCGCAGCCATACCACAAATGGTCGATCGCGGCTGGGGCCGTTTCATCGCCATTGCATCCACCGCTTCGCTCAAAGCTTACGCCTATACCGGCGCCTATACAGCCGCCAAACACGGCGTAATTGGCTGGGTCCGCACATTGGCGATTGAGCTGGCGAAAACCGGCGTTACATCAAATGCGATTTGTCCTGGCTTTACCGACACTGCGATGGTGCAAAACTCGATTGAAGCTATCGCGCAAAAAACTGGCCGCACAAAAGACCAAGCGCTCCAAGCGCTGGTCAAGGACAATCCGATGGGCCGATTAATCAAGCCGGTTGAAGTGGCGCAGACCGCCCTGTGGCTCGCAAGCGATGACGCTGCGGCCATCAACGGACAGGCCATCGCTGTAGACGCCGGCGAGACTGCGTCGTGAGACAGTCTCGTGACGCCATTCGCGCATGGCTTGACCTTCTTGGCGCGTCAAACGCCATAAAAAAATCCGTCGATACGCAACTACGCTCAGATTTTGGGGTTTCGATTTCACGTTTTGATATACTCTCGGCGCTTGAGCGTGCAGGCCCTGATGGCCTTCGCGCCGGCGTGCTTTCACAACAATTGATGGTTACTGAAGGCAACACCACGCAAGTGACGGCGCCGCTGATTCGCGATGGTCTGGTGAAACGCAATACCGGCCGCGATGACGCGCGGATTGCAATATTTACCCTTACAAAAAAAGGCGAGAGGCTATTTTCAAAAATGGCCACAGATCATAATCATTGGATCGGAACTGTTTTTTCAGATTTATCGAAGTCAGAACTTGCGGCCTTTCGAAGGATTTTGCGAAAACTCAACATACCAGGCAGCACCGCGCAGCCTGGAAAGGATGCAGCATGACCCCAGAGACATTCAAGCCGAAACATTTCTCGTGGCAGTTTGATGGCGGCGTCGCACGGATCTCGCTTAATAGGCCAGAACGCAAAAACCCACTGACTTTCGAATCCTATGCGGAATTGCGAGATTTATTTCGTGACCTTGTCTACGCTAAAAACATTCATGCTGTGGTCATGGGCAGCAATGGCGGTAATTTCTGTTCTGGCGGCGACGTCCATGATATTATTGGCCCACTGACAAGCATGAACATGTCGGAGTTACTCGACTTCACTCGTATGACGGGTGATCTGGTCAAGGCCATGCGCAAATGTCCGCAGCCAATTATAGCCGCCGTAGATGGGATTAGCGTCGGCGCCGGCGCGATCATCTCCATGGCGTCGGATATTCGTTATGCCAGTCCTGACGCCAAAACTGCGTTCTTGTTTAATCGCGTTGGCCTTGCTGGCTGTGATATGGGCGCCTGCGCGATGTTGCCGCGCATTATCGGACAGGGCCGGGCTAGCGAGCTGTTGCTATTCGGACGCAGCTTTAGTGCAGAGGAAGGCTTGCAATGGGGATTTTTCAACCAGATCACCCCCGCCGCTGAGCTTGACGCATTCGCTATGAAGATGGCGCACAAAATTGCGAGCGGCCCAACTTTTGCCAATGGCATTACAAAAAATCAGCTCGACATGGAGTGGGACATGAGCCTTGATACGGCAATAGAGGCCGAAGCACAGGCCCAGGCGATCTGTATGCAGACAGAGGATTTCAAACGCGCCTATCATGCATTTGTCGCAAAAGAAAAACCAGTGTTTGAGGGCGATTAGATGGCCGATCACTCTTTTCTCGACTGGCCGTTTTTTGAACCGCATCATAAAAGCCTTGCGCTTGATCTGGATATCTGGGCGGCGGATCTCCTGCCCGCGATTGTCGGCCATGAAGCCACCCATCAAAATATCGATGCGACATGCATGGCGCTGGTCAAGGCGCTCGGCTCCGGCGGATGGCTTCGTTACTGCGTGCCCGCCGCTTATGGCGGTGTTCATGATGGCCTTGATGTGCGCTCGCTTTGTATCATTCGCGAAACTCTAGCGCGCCATTCCGGGCTTGCCGATTTTGCCTTCGCTATGCAGGGACTCGGTTCCGGCGCGATCAGCACATACGGCTCGGAGGCGCAAAAGCTTGCCTACCTACCCGCTGTTGCTTCAGGCGAGAAAATCGCCGCCTTCGCCTTGTCGGAGGCTGGCGCTGGTTCGGACGTCGCTGCTATGTCGATGACGCTGCAAAAAGTCGGCGGAGATTACATCGCCAATGGCGGGAAAGCCTGGATATCCAATGGCGGCATTGCCGATTTTTATACGCTGTTTGGCCGTACTAGCGCCGGTAATAAAGGCGTATCGGCGATCATTGTTGATGCGGATACAAAAGGTCATACCGTCGCGGAGCGTATTGAAGTTATAGCGCCACACCCACTGGCGCGGCTGAACTTCGACGGCTGCAAAATTCCGGCCGGTAATCTGATCGGAGGCGAGGGAGACGGCCTCAAAATCGCGCTTGGCACATTAGATATTTTCCGCACGACCGTCGGCGCGGCGGCGCTTGGCTTCGCGCGACGCGCACTTGATGAGGCGACAGCTCACGCTACACAGCGGGAAATGTTTGGCGCGACACTGTCGGAACTCCCCATTGCGCAAGAGCGCCTTGCAGAAATGGCGCTCGATATCGATGCTTCGGCGCTGCTGATCTATCGTTCGGCCTGGACCAAGGATGTTAAAAAAAACCGCGTCACCCGCGAGGCAGCCATGGCTAAGCTTTTTGCAACCGACCAAGCGCAGCTTGTCATCGATAAAGCGGTGCAGATGTTCGGTGCACTGGGCGTCAAAAAAGGCATTAAGGTCGAAGAACTTTACCGCGAGATTCGCGCATTGCGGATTTATGAGGGTGCTTCGGAAGTGCAAAAAACCGTCATAGCGCGCCAGCATCTGCAAAATTTTCGAAAACCGGAGACCGGTAAATGAACCATCAAATTCTTCAGCCAGAAGACTGGCCTCGCCCCAAGGGCTATTCAAATGGCGTCGCCGTAACAGGCAGGCAAATATTTACCGCCGGCGTCGTTGGCTGGAATGTGAATGAAGAATTTGTCTCTGACAGCTTCGTTGATCAGTTCCGACAAATCCTGATCAATACGGTTGCAATCTTGAAAGAAGGCGGCGCGGCGCCATCCGACATTGTTCGCATGACCTGTTACGTGACAGATAAGCGCGACTACCTCAATCATGCGCGCGAGATCGGCGCCGTCTGGCGCGAAGTTTTTGGCAAGGTGTTTCCCTGCATGGCTGTCGTTCAGGTGGTCGCCCTCATGGAAGACGCGGCCAAGGTGGAAATCGAAACCACGGCGGTGATCGCACAATAAAGGGGACAGCACGTAATGAAAATTACTGTCATCGGCGGCGGCCCCGGCGGGCTCTATTTCGCGCTGCTCACAAAAAAGCGCATGCCCGACTGCAAGATAGATGTTTATGAGCAAAACCAGGCCGATGATACGTTTGGTTTTGGCGTCGTGTTTTCTGATGAAACGCTGGATGAGTTTTTAAGCGCCGATCTTGAGTCATACGAATTGATCCGGGATAATTTCGCCTATTGGACAGACATCGTCATCGAACACCAATCTGTCCGCACCGTCATCGGCGGCAATGGTTTTGCCGGATGTTCACGCATGACGCTCTTGCAGATGTTGCACAAGCGCTGCGGTGCGGTTGGCGTCAACATTCACTTTTCCACCGCCATAGACGTGGACAAGGTGGACGAGACTTTCGCCGACAGCGATATCATCATCGCTGCAGACGGCGTGAACAGCGCGGTCCGGGAAAAGTATGCCGACTCCTTCGGCGCCAAGACGGAGTTGATGCGCAATAAGTTTACCTGGCTAGGCTCAACCCGACCACTTGATGCTTTTACGTTCTTTTTCAAAAAAACCGAGCACGGCCATTTTTGTGCGCATACCTATCAATATGAAGAAGGGCATTCGACCTGGGTAGTTGAAGCAACGCCGGAATGCTGGACAGCCTCAGGGTTTGAGGCGATGGATGAGAACGAAACCACGCGTGCGCTGGAAGAAATTTTTCATAATGAGCTTGATGGTCATTCGTTCATCACCAACCGGTCGATCTGGCGCAATTTTCCAAAAATAACATGCGAGAAATGGAGCCATGGCAAGATCGTACTGCTTGGCGACAACAAAGCGACCGCACACTGGTCTATCGGGTCCGGCACAAAACTGGCGATGGAATGTGCAATCTCTCTGTCCGATGCAATGTTGAAACACAAACGCGATCTACCGCGCGTTTTTGCTGATTACGAAAATGAGCGCCGTACACCGGTGGAGATTACCCAGCATAACGCTCAAGTTTCCCTCACCTGGTTTGAGAACATGCCGCTGCATTGGTCAAAGGCGCCTTATGCGTTTGCGTTCTCAGTTATGTCACGGGGAAAATCTGTCACATGGGATAATTTGAAACTGCGCGATACGGCGTTTCTTGAAAAAGCGGAGCAGGAATACTACGACAAATACAAACGAGAGACTGGCCGCGACGTCACCGCCGATCGCCCGACGCCAATGTTCACGCCCTTTGAATTGCGCAACCTCACGATCCCCAACCGGGTCGTGATGGCGCCAATGGCGCAATATTGCGCCACAGATGGCGACCTTACAGACTGGCATTTCAGCCATTATACCGCTCGGGCAATCGGCGGCGCGGGTCTGATCGTCGCCGAAATGACCTGCCCTACGCCCGATGCGCGTATCACCACCGGTTGCACTGGTTTGTGGAGCGACGCGCAGGAGGCGCAATGGAAGCGCATCACCGATTTCATTCATACCGAGACACGAAGCAAAATCGCACTACAGCTTGGGCATGCAGGACGCAAAGGATCGACCTGCACACCCGATAGCGGCGGCGGTATGGATAGCCCCATGGATCAAGGAAACTGGCCGATCTATTCCGCCTCGCCCATCCCTTACGATGACGCCTCACAAACGCCGATTGAAATGACACGCGAGCAGATGGACGCGGTGCGCGAAAGATTTGTCGCCTCGGCCAAACGCGCCGACCGCGCCGGCTTCGATATGCTTGAGCTGCACTGCGCTCATGGTTACTTGTTGGCGAGTTTTTTGTCACCGCTTACCAATCAGCGAACGGATGAGTATGGCGGCGGCGTCGCCAACCGCGTTAAATACCCGACGGAAATTTTCAAAGCGATACGGGCCGTCTGGCCGAGTGACAAACCCATGTCAGTGCGCCTGTCGTCAAGTGATTGGGCTGATGGTGGGTTGACGCAGGATGATTTACGGAAAATCGCCGGGGCGTTTAAAGACGCTGGCGTTGACATCATTCACGCTTCATCCGGCCAGACCGTGCCATGGCAAAAACCGACCTACGGGCGAATGTGGCAAACGCCCTTTGCCGAATTCATCAAACATGCCGTAGATATTCCAACCATAGCGGTCGGCGACATAACCCTTCCCGAACAAATTAACACCATCATCGCCGATGACCGCGCCGATTTATGCGCGCTGGCGCGCCCGCATCTCAACCACCCGTTTTTCACCCGCCAGGCTGCCGGTCATTACGGCGTAAAACAAGTCAGCGGCAAACCCATGGGCTGGCCACTCCAACTACATACTGGTGAATACCAGCTCTACAGGGAAGCGGAAAAGAACAACGAGAAAGCCCTCGACCTCGCGATCAAGGCTCGCCCCAACCGGCGGCATTATCAGAAGGCGGAAGAATAAGATGCAAGATTTTGGGCTCCTTTGGCGCATCATTGACGTTGGATCAGAAGCTATCCACTCCATTGGCTTCTGAGATCAACCGGTTTTTGCTTAATTTTATTCCACCAGCGCCAGCACCCGCAAGGGGCTTCCCGATCCGTCTTTAATTTTCAACGGTGCGGCGATGATCAGGGCGCCTTTGGGCGGCAGTTGATCGAGATTGCGCAGACATTGCAGGCCGAATTTGCCGGCGCCGTGGAGGATTGTGTGTGCGGGGTAAGCAGGGTCAAACCCGCCCGCCTGCCCGGCATCGGTGCCGATGGTCTCGACGCCGAATCCGGCAATGTCGCGCTCCTCCACCAGATATCGCACCGCACCGGCATCGGGTCCCGGCGAATGGGGGCCGTCATCGCGCATGTTCAAATATTCAGCGTAGCTGCGCTTTGACCAGTCGGTTCGAAACAGCACCCAATACCCGGTGGGGATTGCGCCGTAGCTCTTTTCCCAGGCTTTGATATGATCCGCTGTCAGAATAAAGTCTTCGTCCGCTGCGACTTCTTTTGAAAAGTCCATGACGCAGGCCGGGCGCACAAAACGTTCCGCCGCAATAGTATCAACTGATCCGTTGGGCCAATCCTTACCGCTCACCCAATGAACCGGCGCGTCAAAATGCGTGCCCGTATGTTCATTGCAGCTGAATTTGCGCCAGTACCAAGCCGGGCCGCGCTCGTCATAGCGCGAGACTTCCTCGATCTCGAACCCTGCACATTGACCAAACTCCGGCGGCAGGATCAGCGTTGGGAATTCTGGCTCTAGCGTGTGGGTAAGATCAATTGTTTTGATGGCGCCCGACATCAACGCCTCGGAAAAATCTGCCAGCCTAGTCATGTCATCTTTCCTTTATTTTTGCTCTGTCGTAAGGCGAGCGATTAAGGTTCTCACGAATACGTTTTAGCACATCAGTTAATTGAGTAATCTTCCGGGTTTCAATTCCTTCAAAGGCGCGCTCATAAACACCTTTTCCAATCGACTGAACCACCGCCAAGGTTTTACGCGCTTTCGCGGTCATGCGAATTTGAATGATGCGACGATCACCATCAAGCGCACGCCGTTCTATAAGGCCCTGCCCCTCCATGCGCGTCAGCATCCGTGTTACTGTTGGCATTTTCGTGACTGACCGGCGCGCGAGGTCGCCCACCGAACTGGGGCTTTTGTCATCCAGCAGCATCAAAATACGCCATTGCATCGTATCGAGATCATAGGCTTTGAGCGCCTCAGACATCGCTTCATTATAGGTGGCCGCCGCCCTGTTCAAATTATAGAGCGCATAATCGTCAAGCACGAACCCCTTATCGCCCGGCCCTGTTGTCTTTACTGCCATCTGCGGGCCATTCCCATCATGCCGCTTTGGCGCTCAGCCGGAGTTTTTGAATCTCTGCGGCCAGCATGACGCCATCCTCATCGGCGAATGCCGCCGATTTCAACGATGCTAAGGTTTGCGATGTCAGTCTGAAAGGTGGTGCTGGCATTTTGTTAGCCTCGTCTAGCAGCGCCAGCAACCGTATATAATTTGCCAGGCCTCGCTCGTGGGTTTCCCCATAACCTTTGATCAGACGTTGCAGTCCGGCGACCTCGCAAGCGAGTGCATAATCGTCGCGTGCTGTCATTTCAATTCTCATAAGCCAATCATCGATGCGGGCTTGTTCAATCTTAAAGCGGTAACTACTGCGGCGAACAAATTTCAACCCACTCAAAAAGGAGAGTAGTAAAAACCCGTGCAGTTTTGTCGACGGAATGCGCCGCCCTTTTTTGAAAAAAACACCGAACCCTTTTCGCAAAGTCGGCGTTGAAAGTATTTTTTTCCCGAGCCATGCGGGCGCGAGATCGCATATCTCCTCAATTCGAGGGTGCATATAGTCACTCACGTGAACTATCTGCCCGGTTTCAGCACGGACATCAGCGCGGAACCGCTCAAACCGGCTCGCCCGGGTTTTCAGATCGGCGACACGGATCGTGTCCTCATACGCCATCCACAAGGCAAGGTGCTTGGCAACGTCGCACGTCAGCCGCCAACCACGCCGCAACCCGTCACATTTTTCATCAAGGGCGCGAATGCACGCCATGCGATCAAGATATAAATCCGCGTAACGTACGTCTTGATAGTCAACGAGTTTTTTTAAGCCTTCTGTCAATGTGAACTGGACGGAGTTTGGAAACTCGCGAGTCATGCGCTGCAAAAGGCCACTACCCGCGGTGGACGCAGAGGCTTTCTTGGCGCCTGCCGTCGATAAAGGCGGTGTGCTTGCGGCGCCGTCGCTAGGCGCATTAGCGTAACCCACCTCAAAACCGGCAAGATTGCTGTCTACCGCGCGCTCAGAGTGGCGAATGGTTTCTTCAAAGGCGCTCTTGGCGAAAGGCAAGGCGCCCGACCTGGCAAGGGCGCCGAACATCACCGCGCTAATCGCGGCGTCAGCAGACGCGGCCGCAGCTTCCATATCATCAAGGATAAACCGGCTCGCGACCGTTTGCCCCACCATGATGATGTCTTCAGCGTCCTGTCGGCCATCGCCGAGATGAATCTTTTCCGCAATCGCATAAACACGATGGCTTGACGCAATCAGCGTTGTCTCACCAGTGACAAATCCGCGGGTGATCGCACGCCCCGCCTCCATAATCTCGAGCGCCAAAACGATATCCACATCGCCCGGCACTGGCATCAATGCAAAAACCGGAACACTTTTTTGCGCTAGCGTCGAGCCTTGCGGGAACACCTCAATATAATAAACCGTGGCGCCGGTGCGCTGAGCGACGCCAGGCACAGATGTTGATTGCGCAATATAACCGGAACGCTCTGCAAGCTTGACAATCCAGCCGGCCAAGACCCCGCCGCCCTGTCCGCCTAAGGCGTTAATGGAAATCTTAATCGGACGCGGCTTTGTCATCGTCACGCGCCAAACGTATATTTTGCGCGGGCATACTCGCCGCGTTTTTGAAAAAAGCCTATGACCGCGCTTCGAACAGACGCCAATACCTTATCAACAACCGACGGGTTATAAATGAGTTCGGCGCGGTAGAAAGATGGACACAACACCGCCGCATGGGCGTTTTCTCCGCAGACGCCGCAGCCAACACAGTCATTGTTGACGTAGGCGACAGGATCCTCGCGCAGTGGATCAGGATTATCTTTCAGAGTCAGCGACGGACACCCCGAGAGCCGTATACAAGCGTGATCACCGGTGCATGTATCGGGATCAACACCATAACGCACACGCACAACGCGCTTGCCATTATGTATTGCCTTGTTGCGGAGCGGGATTTCGCGGCGCTGTCGATTGAGCATGCACTCCGATTGCGCGATGATGACCTTCGGCCCTTTTTTTTGCGTCGTCATCGCGTCTTTCAGGGTCTTTTTCATGGCGCCGATATCGTAAGTGTTGACCTCTTTCAACCACTCAACGCCAATGCCGCGCACCGCCTTTGCTATCGGATTATTGGTGTGTTTTGTTTTATGACCTGCGCGCGATGACAAGATATCCTGACCTCCCGTCGCAGCGGCGTATCCATTATCGATGATGATCAGCACATTATCATTGCGATTGAAAACCGCGCTACCGACACCGCTTGTCAGGCCGTTATGCCAAAAGCCGCCATCGCCCATAATAGAGATGGTGCGCTTCAAGGCGGCGGTATTGAAGGCCGACGCGCCGGACCAGCCAAGACCATACCCCATGGTCGTATTGCCAATATCAAACGGCGGCAATATTGAAAACAGATGGCAACCGATGTCACAGCTAACGTGGAATTTTCCAATATCTTTTTGCAAAAGCTTCATGGCGGAGAAAACTGGGCGCTCGGGACAACCCGTGCAAAATCCCGCCGGGCGCTGCGGCACGATTTCCGCAATTGTTTTTTGCCCGTCAGGCGGCAAGGGTAACCTGGCGCCGCGGGAGTTCACGGCAACCAGCGACGGCGCATAGGCGTCAAAGAATTTCTGCAACCCTTCTAAAATGACCTGACCTGTATATTCACCAGCCCGCGGCAAAACGTGTTTGCCGACGACTTTTGCCTGAATATCTGCATTGCGCAGGATAGTATTCAGCGCCTGCTCGATATAGTCCGGCTGCCCCTCTTCGATGATCAGCACGGCTTTTTTATCGAGACAAAAGTCTTTTACTTCGTCCTCAATCAACGGGTATGTGACATTGAGACAATAAATAGGAATTCTGGTTTCGCCAAAGCAATCGGACAATCCGGCAAGCTCCAGCGCGCGGATCAGTGTGTTGTAAAGGCCGCCCTGAACGATGACGCCAACGTCACCCGCGACGCCGCCAAGAAATTCGTTGAGATGATGGCTCTTGATATACTCTACAGCGGCCGGCCAGCGATGTTTCACCTTCTCAATTTCATGAACGAAATTTGATGGCGGCAACACCACGCGGTCGTAATCACGGACCGGGTTTTCCATGGCGTCGCGCAATGTGAATGCCGGCGCGACATTGTCCTTGGCTGTAAGTGATCCGTAGACGTGACAGGCGCGAATACGCAACTCCAGCATGACCGGCGTGTTGGACGCCTCCGACAGCTGAAAGCCCTTCTCAACCATATCAACGATCGATGTCAGGTTGGGTCGGGGATCGAGGAGCCACATTTGCGACTTCATCGCGAAGGCGTGCGTGCGCTCCTGCATGATAGAAGAGCCTTCACCATAATCTTCACCGACTATGACCAAAGCCCCGCCCCTGACGCCGCTCGAGGCCACGCTCGCCAATGCATCTGAGGCGACATTGGTGCCGACTGTAGATTTCCAGGTCACAGCGCCGCGCAACGGGTAGTTGACGGAGGCGGCAAGCATCGCGCCAGCTGCGGCTTCGCTGGCGCTGGCCTCAAAATGTACGCTCAGCTCACTGAGAATGCCTTGCGCGTCAGCAAGTACGTCCATCAGGTGGGAAATTGGCGCGCCCTGATATCCACCGACATAAGAGACGCCTGACTGCAACAATGCTTTCGTGACAGCGAGAATCCCCTCACCGCGAAAAATCTCTCCGCTCCCGATGTGGAGATGCTCAACTTCCTTCGCGAAGGATCGCTCAGCCATGTCGCCTCATTCCCACGCCCGATAAGGGGGCGCCAAAGGATGTCGATGAGCTTGCCTTATTTTACTTTACTTTTCAATTGATAATCAGAATTTTGACACTTCAGCGTAATTTTCCGCGTTTGTGAGCCCTATTTCCACAAAGCGATCAGAATAATCGCGGCGGGAACAATTAGTCTCAGACCCCATAGCCAGAACTTTTCCAAGCCCGCCGGCATCCCCAGCTTTCCTTTCAGATTACGACCAACAACCCAGCCCGTGAACAGCGCGATCATCAATCCGTTAAAAGGCAGTAATATGCTGGCAATCGTGAAATCCATGACGTCAAAAATATTCTTGTCGCCATAGCCAGGCAAGAAATTCAGTGGGGTAAGTTCATTCCAGATATTAAAAGACAACAACGCCGCAATACCCAGCATCCACGCAGCACAACCCGCGACCAGCGTTGCGCGGATGCGAGTGAAATTACGCCGCTCTTCGAGCCAGGCAACCACCGGTTCCAGCGTCCCTACGCCCGTAGTGAAAGCGGCAAAAAACAACAGAACAAAAAAAACAGCGCCAATAACGCCACCGCCCGCCATCTGCCCGAAAACCGTAGGCAAAGTGACGAACAACAATCCTGGCCCGCCCGCTGGATCGAGCCCATGGGCAAATACAAAAGGAAATATAATGAACCCCGCCAGCAATGCGACCGCCGTGTCGACGAAACAAATCATCGCCACAGCGCGTGTGAGTGAGACATCTTCGGAGACATAAGCGCCATAGGTAATCATCACTCCGACGCCTATCGCCAGTGAGAAAAAAGCCTGGCCCATTGCCAGAACCACGGCCTTACCTGTCACAGCGGAAAAATCAGGTTGTAAGAGAAAGGTCGCAGCGCTCTTCATATCGGCTGTCAACACAGCATAGGCCAGCAAGCCGATCAGCAAAACGAATAACGCAGGCATTAACACCTTTGACAACCGCTCAATACCGCCCTGCACACCCCGCATCAGAACGCCCATAACACCGATCATGAACAGGCTGTGGGTCGCCAGAAGGCGCGCAGGGTTGCCCAACATATTATCGAATTGCGTTTGCGCTGTCTCTCCGTCGGGTTGGCCAGCATGCCCCATCAGGCCGGTTGCAGCAAAATCAACAACCCAACCTCCAACAACTGAATAATAGGCGATGCCGGCGAACGGAATAAAAACGCTCATGATACCGATTATCATCCAGAACCGGTTGGCTCGGTTTCGTGAAATTAGAGATTTTATGGCATGTACCGCGCTGCCGCCACCTTCCCGGCCCAGCGCCAGCTCAGCCAGCATGATCGGCAAACCGATGATGAGAACGCAGACAATGTAGATCAGAACAAAAGCGCCCCCGCCATTTTCTCCGGCCAAAAATGGAAATCGCCAAAGATTGCCCAACCCGACAGCGGCCCCAGCCGTAGCCAGAATAAACCCAAAACCTGATGACCAGGTCTTCGTGCGCGCTTTCGCCATTTGATCCCTTCAGCTGCAGAGCAGCACTAATAATTGATCGCCGGGCTTCCCGCAGGGTAAAAAACACCCATCAACCGCATCCCCTCATTTGATGTGCATTCAAGAGAATGTCCCTGACGCGGCGGTAAATAAATCACATCGCCGGGGCTGACCGGCGCGCGGCAATTTTCAGTCCACATCATGCCCTCGCCAGACAGTATCACAATGGCTTCTTCATAAAGGTGGCGATGAAAAGCCGCCCGCGACAATGGCACCTCGCCAATGAACTGGGTCACTTGTGTTGACCCAACCCGATTATCCACAAGCACCTGGTAAAAACGATCCGCCATCACATTAGTTTTTGTGTGATCGACGCTAACACGACGTTCAGGGAATTGCTGATCAAAAGAGCCCGTGGGCTGATCCGACCAAAGCACGGCTTCAGCATGTGGGCAGATCGCCGCCACAATCTGCAGGTCTTGTGCAGCTTCAATACGAAACGCCTCCCCCATGCGGATAAAAATACCTGTTTCCGGCGTCGCTTCAAAAGCCGTATCTTCGATGTGTACGACACCCTTTCCAGAAATCACGAAGAGCACTGTGTCGGAGCATTTGTGCTGGCGCCATGGCGAGCAACCCTGCGTAACGGCAAAACGACATAAGCTGAGATCTTCAGCGCCATCCACGTGTGCTATCAATGACAACACCGACAGCGCGCCTTTGTGCGTCGCAGCGGCAAAATCAGGCGTCAAAACATAAGCGCCGCCATCCAGCAAAGCCTTGCCCGTCGCACCTCCATTGCGCGCGACTAGTTTTGCAGCCTTCATGGCGGTGATTTCCGCCTCCGACGCCTCCTCATAAGTATCCTGCAAATTATTATGGGCGCCGTCGCAATAGGGGCCGCTGCGGGTGTGTTTGCAGCCGCAGAGTAAAATATCTTCAGTTTTTGCGGCCGTAAATAGAACTGGCTTAAACACGGTATTGCTGTGCGATCCATCGCAAAAGGGTTGGGCCTTGCTTCGCCCGCAGGCGCACCACGCATAGCGATTTCCCTGTTTCACAGGAACCAGATAAGGTTTCGGCTTCGCGATTACAGGCTCGTCATTACTCATGTCTTTCTTCCGTCGCTATAGTCGCGTTTATGCGGCCGGCGCTATCAAATCAGTGAAACACTTCGCCGGCCTGCACCATAAATACGTCAGAATCTCATAAATGGTAGGGACCGTTGGGTCATTCGATGGAGGACCGAGCTCTTTTGGTCCTTGTGCGACATTCAGCGGCAGTTATTTGAATGACCTAAAGCGCCCCGAGAGTGGCCATTCGTTGGGTTTTCACTTAAAATAATTTCATTATGAAAGCAGTGATTCTTGCGGGTGGATTGGGCACCCGATTGGCAGAAGAGACCAATGTAAAACCAAAACCCATGGTTGAAATTGGTGGCAAGCCAATTCTCTGGCACATATTCAAAATATACGCGAGCCATGGCATCACCGATTTTGTCCTTTGTCTGGGTTACAAAGGCTACGTGATCAAGGAGTATTTTGCCAATTACTTCCTGCATTCGTCGGATGTTACTTTCGACCTCGCAAACAACAGCATGGAAGTCCACCACAAGAAATCAGAACCCTGGAAAGTCACGCTAATCGATACCGGCGAAGAGACCATGATTGGCGGGCGCATCAAACGCATCATCGACTATGTCAAGGATGACGATAGTTTTTGCCTGACCTATGGCGACGGGGTTTCGGATATCGATATCAGCGCGCTGATCAAGTTTCATAAGCAGGAAAAACGCCTCGCGACCGTGACCGGCGTGCAGCCGCCGGGCCGGTTTGGCGCCATCGATTTCGAGGGCGGTAAAGTGACAGGCTTTAAAGAAAAACCCCAGGGTGACGGCGGCTGGATCAATGGCGGTTTTTTTGTGCTCTCGCCCAAGGTCGTCGACTACATAGATGGTGACGCCACCGTTTGGGAAAAGGAACCGATGGAAAACCTGGCCCATGACGGCGAATTGTCGGTATATTTACACGATGGATTCTGGCATCCGATGGATACCTTGCGTGACAAACGGTATTTGGAATCGCTGTGGAAATCCAAAAAAGCCCCGTGGAAATTGTGGCAGGATTGACGCTGCGATACGTTTTTACCTGATATTAGCGCAGACTGCGGATAATGCCTTGATGGTGGAGCATTCATGAAGATACTGATTACTGGAAACATGGGTTACATAGGCCCCGTGCTTTACCGCGAACTCCGCAAGAGCTATCCCGACGCGGAAATTTGGGGATTTGACAACGGCTACTTCGCCCATTGCCTGACCAACGCCGCTTCGCTGCCGGAACGCGAAATCAACCAGCAGATATTCGGCGACATGCGTGAATTCCCCATGGAAGTACTCGATGACATTGATGCGCTGGTGCATCTCGGCGCCATTTCCAATGACCCGATGGGCAATCAATATGAAGCGGTGACCAATGCGATCAACGACACAGCTAGTAAGGCGATCGCATGCGCAGCGAAAGAGCGGGGCGTAAAGTCATTTGTTTTTGCATCGAGCTGTAGCATGTACGGGGAAGCCGACGGTGACGCCAAAACTGAACAAGATAAGTTAAATCCGTTGACCGCCTACGCACGCTCGAAAGTGGCCATGGAAAAGGAACTCAAGCAACTGGCGACGCCTGAATTCAAAGTCACCGCGCTGCGCTTCGCGACCGCCTGCGGTATGTCGCCACGACTGAGGCTCGACCTTGTGCTGAACGATTTTGTCGCCTGTGCGATGACCACCGGCAAGATCACCGTGTTGAGCGATGGCTCGCCTTGGCGGCCGTTGATCCACGTCAAAGACATGTCACGTGCGCTGGCTTGGGGGCTGGGCCGGAACGAGGGCCACGATTTTGTCGCTGTCAACGCCGGCAGCAATCACTGGAACTATCAAATCAAGGACCTGGCGCAGAAGGTGGCGGAACTGGTTCCGGACACGGAAGTCTCGATAAACACCGAAGCGCCGCCCGACAAACGGTCCTATCGGGTCAACTTTGGGCTATACGAAAAGTTAGCGCCTGCGCATCAACCGCAGGTGGATATCGATCAAGCCGTGCTCGAATTGAAAGAGGGTTTGCAGGGCATGAACTTCGCCGATGGCGACTTCCGCGAATCGAACTGGATGCGCCTCAAGATGCTCGAGTCACACATCCGGGATGGCTCGCTTTCGACCGATTTAAAGTGGATATAAATAAACCCTGCTTACTACCATACACGCAAACGCGTCAGTGATGATCAGATCAGGAACTTTGAATTGAAATTTATTGAATCGCCACTGAAGGGCGCCCACACAGTCGAACTTGAAAAACGCGGCGATGACCGCGGTTTTTTTGCGCGGTTTTTTTGTACCGAGGAATTTGCAGCGGAGGGCCTCACGAATTCCTTTGCGCAGATCAACAACTCGCTCACCGGCAAGAAGGGCACGCTGCGCGGCATGCACTACCAGTTGGCGCCATCCGCGGAAGTCAAAGTGGTGCGCTGTATCAGCGGCGCCTTGTTCGACGTCATCCTCGACCTCAGGCCGGATTCACCAACCTTCGGCAAGTGGTTCGGAGAAACTCTAAGCGCCGAAAACCGCTTGATGATGTACTGTCCCAAGGGGTTTGCCCACGGCTTCATCACACTCGAGGAAAACACCGAAGCCTTATACCTGGTGTCGGATCCATATGCTCCCGAGTTTGAACGCGGCATCCGCTTCAACGATCCCAAATTCAACATTGAATGGCCAATCGAACCGCTGGAAATTTCGGACAAGGACAAAAGCTGGCCGGATTTCGACCCTGAATGGCATGGCGTCGACACGTTCAGGGGCTTTGAGTGAAAATCCTGATCACAGGCGGGAGTTCTTTTACCGGCTACTGGTTCATCAAGGAACTCGCCGCGGCTGGTCACGAGGTATTTGCTACTTTCACAAAATCAAGCGCCGATCAATATGATGATCTGCGCGCCCGCAGAATCAAAGAGAGCATCAAGCATTGCACCCCGGTGTGGAGCTGTGCTTTTGGCGATGAAGCATTTTTGAAACTAATCAAGCGGGAAAAGGGCTGGGATTTACTGTGTCATCACGCCGCGTTCGTTCAGGGCTATAAAAGCATCGATTTCGATGTCATGGCCGCAGTCGAAGCCAACACCCATCATCTGAAAGATGTCCTCACACAGATGGTCGATGTCGAGTGCGACAAGGTCTTATTAACCGGCAGCGTGTTTGAGCAGGATGAAGGCATGGGCGAGCAACCATTGCGGGCCTTCTCGCCATATGGGTTATCCAAAGGGCTCACGGCAGAGATATTCAGGTTCTGGTGTCGCCAACTGGGCGTCAAGCTGGCCCGATTCGTGATCCCGAATCCGGTTGGTCCGTATGAAGAAAAAAGATTTACCGCCTACCTGATCAATAACTGGCTCAACGACAAAACCCCCGCGGTGAATACGCCGGATTATGTGCGCGACAATATCCATGTGTCGCTGTTAGCGAAAACTTACCGCCAATTTGCCGAAGAGATTGCAGCCGGAACGAATAGACCCCAGATCAACCCTTGCGGTTACATCGAGTCTCAGGGCGCGTTCGCGCGGCGGCTTGCAACAGAAATGAAGACCCGCCTGAGTAAACCCTGTGAACTGGAATTAGCACGACAGACTGTCTTCGACGAACCCAGGATCCGGGTAAACTTCGATCAACCTGATATCGCAGCATTGGGGTTTGACGAGCGTGACGCCTGGGATCAAATGGCCAAATTTTATTTGCATAGCCAGGCCAAATGAAACTGCTGGTTGTCATCACATCCTACCAAGCGAGGGACCTGACCTTGGCTTGCCTGCAATCCCTGGCCGGTGAAGTGGCGGCCAACCCGGGCATGAAGGTCGGCATCTGCGACAATGGCAACGAAGACGATACCGCGAGCTTTCTAAACCAGGCCGTTGTCGACAATGGCTGGCAAGACTGGGTTTATATCAAGACGGTGACGCCAAACCGAGGCTTTTCCGGCGGCAACAATGTGATCTTGAACGATGCTTTGGAATCAGATGCCGACTATGACTACTATC
The DNA here is from genome assembly GCA_021776375.1 of Hyphococcus sp. GTDB lineage: Bacteria > Pseudomonadota > Alphaproteobacteria > Caulobacterales > Parvularculaceae > Hyphococcus. The sequence continues at coordinate 66,001 of JAJFGA010000055.1, forward strand.
TGCTGCTCAACGCCGATACGATTGTGCGCCCCTGCGCAATTAAGCGCTTACTCGAGACCGCTAGCAATAATCCCGAAATTGGCATTGTCGGGCCGAGAGTTGAAGATACAAAGGGCGGCGCGCAGGTTAGCTGTTTCAGATACATATCCCCATTGAGTGAATTTATTCGCTCAGCCGAAACCGGACCTATTACGAAGTTATTCAAAAAATGGGACGTGCCAATTCAACCATCGAAAAATCCCATAACTCCGCAATGGACCAGTTTTTGTTGTGCATTGATACGCAAGGAAGTGATTCAGGAAATCAGTGTCCTTGATGAAGGGTATTTTCTCTATTTCGATGATGTCGATTATTGCCGATCCGCACAAAACGCTGGTTGGGGCATATCGCATCAACCAGAAGCCGTTGTTGTGCACCTGAAAGGTCAGAGCAATCCGGTGGTCAAAAATGCCGCCATGTTGCAAAGGCGCCCTGGATACTGGTATCGATCAAGAAGCTGGTATTTCAATAAATTTTACGGAAGAGCGGGATTGCTGACCGCAAACCTGCTCTGGCATGGCGGTAGGGTAATTTCATTACTACGGGAACTTGTCGGAAACAAAAAACCACATATTTGCGAGCGCGAGTGGCTCGACATCTGGATGGGTTTTAGTTCTTCCAAAAACAAACCACGACCCTGAAGCCGTGTTTTTCATGCTGATCCGGAGGCGCCGACTTGAGCAATATCAAGGCGCGCCCTCAGTCCCAGACAAACCTGTCTAGCTGGTTCATTTTCCTCCAATAGCGGCCATAGAGGCTAAACATGGAGAGGCGTGGCGGTTTCTGGCGGGCGGTCTGTAACCATTGCTCGTGCCACTCGCGAGATAAATTGTTCGCTTCTTCCATAGACATGGCGCCAGTGAATACGGACATTAGCTGAACTTCCAACGCGTCGCGTGACATGCGCAACGCATCACGAAAGGGTTTGTCCCATAGCGCCCTGCGATGCACCCATTCGAACTGCCGCCATAAATTATCGCCAGCCTTCTGCCCGTCTGTTTGCTCCATATAAAGAGTATTAGAAAAATCAAAGCCCACAGGTTTGAACAAAGACAGGCACGGCGCCGATGTGCCGGTCACCATGACCTCCGGTAGACGCCCAGCTTTCAGCTTGACGATCATTGATCCGCAAGTTTGGCTAGGCCGGATCAGCCCGCCCGCATGCATACAAAGATCGCCATTACTATGCCTGGCAAAGTTACTCTCATCGGTTTGGTGTTGGCGCAGGTTAGCGGCAAGCGCTGCCAGCGAAATTGAGTTGGTTTTGGTCTGGCGCTCTAAACACCGCAAACTCAGCTTCTGTCGGTTATGCGCCCGGCCCATGAAAGCCATGAAGCGCGTGTCAAATGCTTTGGCAAAGTTAAACACGCCCTTACCGGTAAAATAACCCTCTTTTTTAGCAAAGTCCTCCAGTCCGGATTTGGCGAGATCATATTCGCAACCGATGGAAAGCCGGTTGGATATAGCCCCCAGGGTTTCGACTTTCCTGGCCGCCCACCATTGCCCCGCAGTTTCCAGAATCCAGGCTTCATTGGCGTCGGCGATGATGAAGCTGTTGTCATAACGGAAAGATTTTTCGCGAAACCCGGCGGGCCCGCCCTGACCATGTTCATCAAGCAAGTCCGTTATTACGCAGAGGGCGGACGATGCGGTTTTCCCGCGTTCCAGACCGAGGCGCAGCAGGTCCATTCCCAACAAAGCCTCGCCAGTCTTTTTTACCAGCTTCGTAAAGACGGCCTCATTGCCGATGGCAACGCCCTGGTCATTAACCCCCATTTCAGCGCCCCAAATCCACTCAGGCTTGGAGAGAATAACGCCGAACCGGTCCGGGATCTGAGGAATTTGCAAATAAGTCGTCTGCACAGTGGGACGCTTGTCACCAGATACCGGCGCAATGCGCTGGATTATTTGCGGCTCGCTCACTTCACGATCGCTGTTTTTGGCGAAAAACATCGTGTCGTTTTGGCGTATGATCTGGGTGTCACACATCGCGCAGTTTTGGCCCTGTCAGACTCATCTTCAGCCTATTGATAAAATGCAAGACCTCTACGCCCATACGTTGCGGACCGGTGAGCTCTTTCATGAGTTCGGGAATATGTTCGCTTAATATCTCGCCAAGTTTTTGGGCGATCCGGGCGCTATTCGCCATGCTGCCCTGGCGGCTCTTAAGCCAACCAAGGTAAGTAAAGGCTCGGATCATGATAAATGCCGGCAACACTTTAAGGTGGTCATCTGACAAAGCCCGGTGCGTTCGATACCCGGCGACATAGGAAGCCACAAGGTCATCGAAAAATGGCTGATCCGCTTGGGGAAACAGTGATGTGGCCATCTCAAATAAATGCCAACCATATCCGCAATCGTCAAAATCTATGAGATTCAAATGACCGTCCTTAACCAGAATATTTTCCGGCAGAAAATCAGCATGGATCAGTCCGTAACAATCCTTACCTTTGCCAATCTCTTTCAACAAACCATGCAACACCAAACGCGCTTTTAATATCTGGTCTTTCTGGCGGGCAGTGAGGACAGGATGTTCCCAGAACCGTCCCCATAGCGGGTTGTCGCCAAGCAGGCCGTCTTCATCCCAAGCGTGTCGGTAAAAATCCGCCGGCGGGCGCCAATGCTCCGCCTGATTGTGCAGTTTTGCCGCCAGTTCGCCAAGACGGAAATAACGTTCTTCCAATTCCTGTTGAACGCCTTTTTCAACCCGGCCAAGATTATCAAACGCCTCGCCCTCCACCCATGACAACAAACTGCATTGGCGCGGCTCGGCTACGGCTTCATGTGAAACCGTTACGAATAATTGCTTATCTTTTGTCGGAATAATGGCGGGTGTGTTTATCCCGTCTTCGTTTAGCGCTTGCATCCACAACAACTCTGAGCGGAGAGCGGCGTCTGTATGATAACCATGGCGATGAATTCTCAAGGCGTAGCGGTTTCCATCTTTGGTCTTGACCTCAAACACCGTATTTTCACGATGCTTGAGAAGTTTCAACTCAGCGGGCCTAAGCCCCCACCTTTCCAGAGCCTTTTCCGCCAATGCCTGCGCGGCCTTCACCTTTGGGTCATCCTCACCCGGAGCGCCGCCAGTGATCAGGTCGCCCAGATTGTTCACCAGCCAGATGCAAGCATTCTCAAAACGAGTAAGAAGTTCATCGCAATAGAGCCGGTCGACAAGCAGCCCGGGTTTAAATTGCAACACCGTGTCGTCAAAACCCGCCGCGATCGCCCAGACGCCATTTTCATAAAGCGCTTTCATCATCCCATAGGCCATGGCGCCATCGCTGAATTGCAACCCTATCACCAGGCCTTTTTGGCGAATGGCGGTGAAGAAAGGAAAGCGCGGCTTTATTCGCTCCAGGCCTTCGCGCAAATATGTCGCCTGCTCGCGAACATTGCTCAGCGTGGTTTGTGACAGGCTCATCTTCAGCGCTTCCAGCGCCACATGGCAGCCAAGATCAGATCCGCCAAAAGTTGAGACGTGGCCCCAACCCTTTTCTTCTAGCCATGCGCCGGTCTTTGCGTTCATCACCAGCGCCGCCATCGGATATAAACCACCCGACAACCCCTTACCGGTGACCAACATATCCGGCTCGACGTTCCATGCATCTATTGCCCAGCGATGGCCTGTTCGCCCAAGTCCGGTCTGAACTTCATCGGCTAGAAACAACGCACCCGTAGCTTCACAAAGCGCCTTCACGCCTTGCAGATAACCCTCTTCAGGAAGAGGAAAGCCGCAAGTCGCGGGAATTGGCTCCATCAAAACGACGGCCACATCACGCCCGGATAACGCCTGCTTCATGGCGTGAAGATCATTGAACGGAACTTTGATAAAATCGTCGGGATAATGACTGTTAAAAAAACGTGCGGTTTCGTCATCTCCCGCGGCGCCAGACAGGCCGGTGCGGCCATGATAACCAGCGTCGAGCGCAACGACTTTACGGCGTCCAGTAGCAAAGCGCGCTGATTTGATTGCCACGTCATTGGCTTCACCGCCGCTGGGGGTCAGAACCACGTAGCGCATGTCGCCGGGCGTCGCTTCGATCAGCGCTCGCGCCAGCGCAGCCTTGGGCTCGGATGGAAAATGGTGGTTGCCTATGTCCCAGTGATCTAGGGCCTTTTTCATCACAGCCACAAGCTGCGGGTTGCGATGGCCCAAGTTAAACGTGCCGCCATTGAGGTGAAGATCAAACACCTCGCGCCCGTCAACGTCCCAATATTTGTAGCCCTCCCGCCGGTCCGGAACAAAATCGATCCCCCCTTCAAGGAGGCGCGCTACCCGCCCCGGATAGAGGTGATCATAGACCGTTCTGAATATCCCTTCCTTCTTGCTGGACAAAGATTTGGTTACGGGAAAAGCCATAGCGCTCTCATTGTGATTGTTCTGACGCCAGAAATCCATGAATGGGCGTATTATTCAAGAGACCCTAACAGTTTGAAAGCGCTGCCCGATTGGCTTGACCGAAATCAGCATTTCGCGGAGCATGTGGCCAATTGAAGACGGAGACGGCAGGCCATGCGCGGAGCCATAATCCTGAGTGTACTGGCGAGCCTTCTCGCTGCTTGGGCTTGGCTCATGCAGCCCGCTAATCTGGCGACGGATAACAATCTTCATCTGGAATTGCCTCTGGGTCGTGTAGCGGGACCGGCGCTCGTAGCAATCCAGCCCTGGATGGATGAGCGACACTATCAGAACGCCAAACAACTTGGTCATCATCTGGCGGGCTATCTTCAAGCGGCGCGTGATGGGGGCGCTATGCCGGAAGGATCGATCGTTGTCTTCCCGGAACATATAGGCACTTGGTTGGTGGCCGCAAAAGCGCCTGCTCAGAGCTTTAAAACCCTGAACAGAAACCGCGCCATGGCATGGCTGATTGCCAGTCGTCCTGTGCATTTCACGCGCGCCTATTTTGCATCAGATGAAGATGACCGGCTTGCGGCGGCGCTCTTCCGTATGCAGGCCCCCCGAATGGCCGCTGATTACACAAAGGTCTTCAGCCGGCTCGCTCAAGATTTCGGCGTTACGATTGTGGCTGGGTCGATTGTCTTGCCGGAGCCTGCCGTACGCGCCGGACTTCTTTCTCCGGGCGACGGTCCGCTCTATAATGTGAGCGCCGTCTTTCATGCCGATGGCGGCATTGACCCGAACCTTGTGCGCAAGGTCCATCCCATTCCTGACGAGGCGGGCTTCACCGCTGCGGCGCCGGCAAAGAGCCTGCCGGTGTTCGAGACTGCCTCAGGTCGCATGGGCGTCCTGATTTGTGCTGATAGTTGGCATCCTGACGTTTATGCCGTGTTGCGCGCGCAAAGCACGGAAATCATCGCTGTTCCGGCATTTCTTCAACCCACTGGCGTCTGGGAGTCGCCATGGCATGGCTATACCACGGGGTGGCCTGAAGACGCCGACAGGTCCGACGTGTTGCGGCTCACTGAACGCGAAGCCTGGATGGGTTATGCGCTGGCAGGCCGCCTTGGCGACGCTGGCGCGCGACAGGGCGCGACGGCTTTCTTGCGGGGAGAGTTGTGGGACCTTGGATCGGACGGCGCGAATATTCTCGTCAAGGGTAATGATGCGCGCGTGGCTGGGCGGCGCGATAGCGCATCGATTTCGGCAGCGCCGCTAGCTGCTGCGCCTCCCCTCTGACAAAATTGGCTCCAGCAAATCCAATACTGTTCAGCGGCCAATTCGAAGGGGCGGTCGTCGATTTCGTTCGTAACCATGCTCCTTTGTCATAAGTTTCAGGACACTTTTAAGGTAGGGCCAAGGCTCGCGCGCCTTCGCAAAATCCACTCGCATTCTCCACTGCGGTCCCTATGGCGCCGGCTCAAAACTTGCTTTAACCACTTCGCCTAAGACATGGAGACAGGAATGCGACTCTTGGTGACCGGCGGGGCCGGGTTTATTGGATCGGCGGTTGTGCGTCAGGCGATTGCCGACGGCCATGACGTGCTCAATATCGACAAGCTCACCTATGCGGCCAATCCGGAAAATGTCGCGAGCGTGGCCGACCATGAGCGTTACGAGTTCGCGCAAAAAGACATCTGCGATCAGCCGACGATGGCGGCGTTGTTTGCTGAATTCAAGCCCGACACGGTGATGCACCTAGCGGCCGAGACGCATGTTGATCGCTCGATTGACGGGCCGCGCACCTTTATCGACACCAACATCATCGGCACCTACTGCCTGCTGGAGGCGGCGCGAGGCTATGTTGCGTCCGGCGCCGCGCCGGTGGATTTTCGTTTTCACCATATTTCAACTGATGAGGTATACGGATCACTGGGGCCGACCGGCGCGTTTACGGAAAACTCTCCCTACCAGCCAAACTCGCCCTATTCAGCCGCCAAAGCATCCTCCGACATGTTGGCGCGCGCCTGGGCTGAGACGTTTGGCGTTCCCGTCATCGTCACCAACTGTTCAAACAATTACGGCTCGCACCAGTTTCCCGAAAAACTCATTCCTGTGGTCATCATCAATGCGCTGGAGGGCAATGATATCCCGGTCTATGGCAAGGGAGACAATGTCCGCGACTGGCTTCATGTGGGCGATCACGCGGATGCTTTGTTGCTGGTCGCGCAACAGGGGACGCCGGGCGAGACTTATAATATTGGCGGACGGGCCGAACGCACAAACCTTGAGCTGGTGAAAATGATCTGTACGATCCTGGACCAAGAGCTAACCAGCGCAAGCGCCGCCCCCCATGAAAACCTGATAAGATTTGTCGAGGATCGTCCGGGTCATGATCACCGCTATGCGATTAACTGTGACAAGATTGAGCGCGAGCTCGGTTGGACGCCGTCTGTCACCATCGAGGAGGGCATGCGCCAGACCGTGCGCTGGTATCTCGATAATAAAGACTGGTGGGCGAAAATTCGCGACGGCGGCTTTGATACGGCCGCCCGCCAGGGGCTAAAACAATAAGCTCAGCAACACAAAGGCGACGACACGATGCGTATTCTTGTTTTTGGGCATAACGGCCAGGTTGCGCGTTGCCTGCAAGAAGAAGCCGGCGGCGATCTGATTGCGCTGGGCCGCGATGCTGCTGACCTGATGCAAGACGGCGCCGCGCAATCAGCCATCACCGCGCATGAGCCCGACGTGGTGATAAACGCCGCCGCCTATACCGCCGTCGATAAAGCTGAGGAAGAAACAGGCGCGGCCGCGCAACTGAACGCAACTGCGCCGGGTGAAATGGCGCACGCAGCAAAAGCCATCGGCGCTCAATTCCTTCATCTCTCAACCGATTATGTTTTCGACGGCAAGTCGGAGCCCCCCTATGCAGAAGCTGATACTGCAAATCCGCTCAATGTTTATGGGCGAACAAAACACACTGGCGAGCAGGCAGTGCTTTCGGCATGCCCGCAAGCGATTATAATTCGCACCTCCTGGGTGTTTTCAGAATTTGGCGACAATTTCGTCAAAACCATGCTGCGGCTCGGCGCTGAGCGCGACAGCCTCCAGGTGGTTGCTGACCAGACCGGTGGGCCGACGCCAGCGCGCGATATTGCAAAAATGCTTCTGGCGATTGCCGCAAAGAAACATCGCGGCGCGCCTGGCGATGGGCTTTATCACTATCAGGGCGCGCCGACGATCAACTGGGCTGACTTCGCCGGCAAGATATTTGACTATGCCGGGCTGTCGACAGCCATCACCCCGATAGCGACCACGCAATATCCGACACCGGCCATACGGCCGCTCAAAACCCATCTCAACTGCGGCAAAATCGAACGGGATTTTGGCGTCCCAATGCCGGATTGGCGGGTCAGGCTGCGCCAAATCATTGATACGCTGAGCCAAAAATAGAGCCCGGCGACGGCTTTTTGAAAACCGCCCAATTTTTCGCTGAAACAAACACTGACCGCAGGGGTTGCCTATTCCGCCTCGCCCGCTCTATGAGAGCAAAGGGCCGAAATAACTAATATTATACAGCGCGGTATGGAGATGAGCATGAAAATCCTGGTTATCGGGGGCGACGGGTTTTGCGGTTGGCCGACATCGTTACACCTTTCCAACCTTGGCCATGACATCACCATTATCGATGATTTGTCGCGCCGAAAAATCGATGTCGAGCTGGAAGTGGAATCGCTAACGCCCATCAAGCCGATCTCTGTGCGCCTTGGCGCATGGAAGGAAGTCTCTGGCAAGGATATCAAATTTGAAAACATCAATGTCGCAAAAAATTATGCGCGACTATTGCACCTTCTCGAAGAAGAAAAGCCGGACGCCATCATCCATTTCGCCGAGCAACGCGCTGCGCCCTATTCGATGAAATCCTCCTACCACAAACGCTATACGGTCGATAACAATATCAACGCCACCAACAATGTGCTGGCGGCAATTGTTGAATCCGGTATTGACGCCCATCTCGTTCATCTCGGCACCATGGGCGTTTACGGTTACGGCACCGCCGGCATGAAAATACCTGAAGGCTATCTGCCGATAAAAATCGAGACCGATGACGGCCGCGAGATTCGCCAGGAAATTCTGTACCCGGCAAATCCCGGCTCGATCTATCACATGACCAAAACACAAGATCAGCTCCTGTTTGCGTTCTATAACAAAAACGACGGGTTGAAAGTCACCGACCTTCATCAAGGCATCGTCTGGGGCACGCAAACCGCCGAGACCCGCAAGGACGAACGATTGATCAACCGCTTCGATTATGACGGTGATTACGGCACTGTCCTCAATCGCTTTTTGATGCAGTCCGCCGTTGGCCATCCGATGACAGTCCATGGCACGGGCGGACAGACACGGGCGTTCATTCATATTCAGGACACGGTCAAATGCATCCAGCTTGCGGTTGAAAACCCGCCGCAACATGGCGAGCGCGTGCAAATTCTCAATCAGATGACCGAGACCCACCGGGTGCGCGATCTTGCTAAAATGATCGCCGACAAAACCGGCGCGGAAATCGCCAATGTCAACAACCCGCGCAATGAGGCGGCGGAAAACGATCTCGACGTCGAAAACCAACGCCTGTTGGGGCTCGGCCTGGACCCGATCACGCTTGAGGCGGGGCTGATGGACGAAGTTTCCGAAATCGCTCGAAAATATGCCGACCGTTGCGACAAGACGAAAATTCCATGCATCTCTTACTGGACCGACACGCAAAAGAGAGCAAAAACTTAAAGTCTTAGTCTTTGTACGAACTGCTCGTGCACAACAGCCATCCTCACCGAACCGGCGACCACTTTGATTTGTCAATCGCAAGCGTAAACACATCCGGCCGCGCATAATGTCCGGCGACGTCGAAGTCCATTTTGCCGCGCGCAATCTCCTCAGGGTTTAAATCCGCATACAAAATCGTCTCCTCGCCAAACACCGGCCCAGCCAAGACCTCACCAAGCGGTGAAAAAATGACGCTGCCGCCATTGATCAATATTGCGTCCGGATCGTTGCCTTGGATGGGGTTAAAATCATCGGGCGCATCGCGGCGCTTCATGAACGGGTTGGCCGAAAGCACAAAACAGCGCCCTTCCAGCGCAACAACACGCATCAGCGACGTCCACGCCTCGCGATCATCGACCGTCGGCGCGCAATAAATCTCAACACCTTGCGCATATTGGCTCATGCGCGTCATCGGCATGAAATTCTCCCAGCAAATGACGGCGCCAATCCGTCCGCTACGGGCATCAAACGCATCCAGCGTCGAGCCGTCACCCATACCCCAGATCAGTCGCTCCGCTGCCGTCGGCATCAACTTTCGACGCTTGCCGAGCAAAGCGCCGTCAGCGCCATAACACAACGCCGTGCAATAGAGCGTCCCGCCCCCTTCGCTGGCGGATGCGCGCTCGATCACGCCAACAACAATATCGAGCTTAAAATCGCCGGCAATCTCGCCCATGCGTTTGACTTCCCTCCCCGGAACCTCAATCGCACCATCAAAGTAACGCCGGAAAAGATCGCGGCCCTCTGGCGAGCGCGAGCCGACCGGCGCACCAAAATGAACGCCCTTGGGGTAGCCGCCGATAAACGCTTCGGGAAAGACACACAGCCCCGCACCCGCCGACGCCGCCTCGCCCGCCAGGCGCGCAAACTTCTCAAGCGTCGCGGCGGTGTCGAAGAGAACCGATCCGGCCTGAATAACAGCGGCTTTGGTTGGCTTCATCTTTCGCGGCCTCGTTTAAAATACGCCGCCAGCCGCCGCGCCGCCTCGGTCAAAACGTCCTCGCGCTTGCAGAAACAAAACCGCGCATAGCCTCGCGGCGCGTCGGTCGCCGACGGGTGGTAAAACGCCGATAGCGGCACTGCGGCAACCTTCGCGTGTTCGGTGATCTCGCGGCAGAACGCAGCGTCATCATCGCGCCCGACCGACGTGATATCGACGGTGATGAAATAAGTCCCGGCGCAGGGGAGAACATCAAACCCCGCCGCGCGGAGCCCCTCCGCCAGAAGGTCGCGCTTAGCCTGCATCTCGGCGACAAATTTCTTATAATAGTCGTCGCCGAGCGCGAGCCCGAACGCGACCGCCTGTTGCAACGGCGCCGGCGACGTATAGGCGAGATGTTGATGCGCCTTCATCACCCCGGTGATGAGGTCCGCCGGGCCGGTGACGTAACCGATGCGAAAGCCGGTCACCGAAAATGTCTTGCCCGCCGAGCCGATGCGGATCGTGCGCTCAAACATATCCGGCAAGCCCATCAGCGCAATGTGTTCTGCGCCGTCAAAGACCAGATGCTCATAGACTTCGTCGCATATAACAATCAGATCATGCCGGCGCGCGGCATCAGCGACAATCTCCAGCTCTGCGCGCGCCATCACCTTGCCGAGCGGATTGTGCGGCGTATTGATGACGATGAGTTTTGTCTTTGGCGTGATCGCACGCTCCAGAGCCTCGGCGTCGAGGCGCCATTGCGGCGGCGCCAGATCGACAAACCGGATCGACGCGCCCGCCGCCTCGATCTGCGGCGCGTAACATTCATAAAATGGCGCCAGCAACACCGCCTCATCGCCGGGCGAAAGGAAGCCTAAAAACGCCGCGGCCAAGGCTTCAGTCGCGCCCGATGTCACCAGCGTCTCAGTTTGCGCATCGATATCGAGCCCGTAAAACCGCTTATTGTCTGCGGCCACCGCTTCGCGCAACGCGGCGATGCCTTCCACCGGCGCATATTGGTTCGGCCCCTCGGCGATCGCGCGCGCGGCAAGATCGCGAATTTCCTGCGGCCCGTCTTCGTCGGGAAAGCCCTGGCCCAGATTGATCGCATCATGTTCTCGCGCCAACGCCGACATGGTCGGGAAGATCGACTGCGGACGGTTTGCGAAGACGGGGTTTAAGCTGCGCGTCGTCATAGCAGCGCGCTAATTTCGTGGCCGATTTCCCAGCACATGCCGTCCGGGTCTGTGAAAAAAACTGCGATGACCTTGCCCTCGAAAACTTCCGGCTCGGGAACTTCAAAACCTTTGGCGGCGAACGCATCGCGCACCGCCAACACCGCATCGGCGTCTTCAACGCGCAGTCCGATATGGTTGAGGCCGGCATTGTAGCGGCCGTAAGGCTCGGCGCTGTCGCTCGCCGCACGTAAATCCACCACCCAATCGTCCGGGCTCAGATAAACATGCGCACGAGTTTTGCGAAAACCTAAAATACCCAGAAAAGCATCATACCAGGCGGCGCTGGCGGCGATATCGCCGGCCAGCAGCACAATATGATCCATAAGCGCACGCGTCGTCACAATAACAATCCTTTCAGCCTGACCTTTTTCAACGAGACGCATCATAGGGCGCCCCGAATCGGTGAGGATAACTTTTCACCAAATATAGGTTTTAGGGAAGACTACCCTCTCAGGGTTGTATTTTTTGCACCTGCGAATTCCAATAAGTTGTGCGGAATTATGCGGTCTTTCCTCGACCGTCACGCCCTTTATCCACCACCGCCGTCATCCCGGATGCGATGCAACATGAAATGTTGCTTCGCTGGTCCGGGATCGCTCTCGGGTAAAGCGGAACCTGACGCAACCGATCCCGGACCAGCGCAGCAATACTACGTATTGCAACGCATCCGGGATGACGGAGAAGGGAAAGCCCCGTCCCGCGCCCTAAAACAACGCCAGCGCCCGGATGATAAGAATGACCGAGAGCAGCGCGCCCGTAAGATAGGTGCCGGCAGCGCCGATCTTTTTCAGGGCATTCGCCTCGTGCACGCTTCCGCCGGTTAAGATGCCAACTGCATGAATATAGCGGGACGCCACCGCAGCAAGCATCAGCCCAGCGATCCACCCCGGCAGCAGCGGCAGGCGCAGGCCCAAAGCGAGGATCATGAGCGACAGCATCGGCACATATTCAATGCAATTGCCATGAGCGCGGATCGCCCGGCGCAAGGCGCTTTTGGGGTCGGCCTCCGCCTCATGCTGCGTCACCGTCACCGAGCGCCGCTCGCGCGAGACATTGGCGCCAAGGAGAAATACGAGCAGGCCCAAAAGGCCGACGGAAAGGAGGGCGACTGCCATGGCGGGGTCCTTTGTTGTTGGTTGGTGACTAGGTGGGTTCGCAGGAAGGAGCAAGAAGGCGGCATCCGGCAAAGAGCCCCCTTCGACCGCTTCGCGGCCACTTCCCCCATAAATGGGGGAAGAAAGAGCGCGCCGCAAGCTCGACCTAATTCCTCCCCCGTAAAACGGGGGAGGTGTCACGAAGTGACGGAGGGGGTATGGTGCAAGAGATGCCAATCCGAAAACCCCACCCAAACGCCCACAAACTCCGCAAAGATATGCCGTCAGCGGAACAACGGCTTTGGTATTTCATACGCCGCAAACAATTGGGCGGGTTTCGCTTCCGCCGGCAACATACAATCGCCCCCTATATTGCGGACTTTGTATGCATCGAAGCAAAGCTGGTCGTTGAACTTGATGGCGAGCAACACGGTCTTGACGGCGCGCCGGAGCATGACGAAAGGCGCAACGCCTTTATGGAAAGTGAAGGCTGGGCCGTGGTGCGTTTCTGGAACAACGAAGTCTACGACAATATCGACGACGTTTTGGAAACGATTCTGGAGGCCGCCGGGAATTCAGTTCGTTCACTGGAAATCGAAAAGCCTCGAAAAGATAAAACACAGTAACCCCCTTCCCCGGCTCCGCCGGTACTTCCCCCGTAAACGGGGGAAGAAAGAGGGTGCCTCAATGTTGCTCACCAGCCTCACGGCAAGTCCAACGTAATTCCTCCCCCGTTCACGGGGGAGGTGTCAGCGAAGCTGACGGAGGGGGTTAGGCATTTTCGTGTACGCCTTATTCAGATAACAATTCAGGAGGCCATCGCATATTTAATTTTACGCCAAAATGGCCCTCGTTTATATCTTCACTGTCATTTTCTTCGTCGTAAGAGTAGCGCTTCCAACCACCCACTACCTTTGCACGCACTGAAACTGATTCATCGGACAGGCCATTTTTGCTAAGCACTGAGTAATAATCCGTGACGTGATCACGGCTCAAATATCCGACTGTTCTCCCATTGATATCAACCCGTACCGCTTCACCATGTTCACCAGTTTCAGTTATAAGAAGAGCGACACATTCTAACTTTACGCCATATTCTTTTTTGCCACCGCATATTTTTGATAGATTTTTCTGATAGGCTCCCTCACCAACTACGTCGAACGTGTATCCGCGCGTATGACGCCACGTTTTGCCGCTATCAACGACAGCCGCTTTGCCCAAACCAAAAAACTTTAAAATCATGTTATGTACCCTTATTGATTCTACAACCCCTCATTCGCCTTCCGCACCGCATCCGCTTCCAGATAAAGCTCTGAGCCCATCGCTTTATATTTTGCGCTCATCTGTTTCATGCCCTTCTCCGACATGTCCGCGAGGTCTTTCTTCTCATTATCCGACAACCCATCCGCATAGTCCCGTACGTCCTGCGTAATCTTCATGGAGCAGAATTTCGGGCCGCACATAGAGCAGAAATGCGCGACTTTGTGGGCTTCTTTGGGGAGGGTCTGGTCGTGATAGTCGCGGGCGGTTTCGGGGTCCAGCGCGAGGTTAAACTGGTCCTCCCAGCGGAAGTCGAAGCGCGCGCGGGAGACCGCGTCGTCGCGGATTTGCGCTGCCGGATGGCCCTTGGCGAGGTCCGCCGCGTGGGCGGCGAGCTTATAGGTGATGACACCGACTTTGACGTCGTCGCGGTCGGGCAGACCCAAATGCTCCTTGGGCGTCACATAACACAGCATCGCCGTGCCGAACCAGCCGATCATCGCCGCGCCGATGCCCGAGGTGATGTGGTCGTAGCCCGGCGCGATGTCAGTGGTGAGCGGACCCAACGTATAAAACGGCGCCTCGCCGCATTCTTTAAGCTGCTTGGTCATGTTCACTTTGATCTTGTGCATCGGCACATGGCCAGGCCCTTCGATCATCACCTGACAGCCATGGTTCCAGGCGATTTTAGTCAATTCACCCAGGGTTTCCAGCTCGGCAAATTGCGCGCGGTCATTGGCGTCGGCGATCGAGCCGGGGCGCAGCCCGTCGCCCAGGCTAAACGAGACGTCATAGGCCCGCATGATCTCGCAGATTTTGTCAAAGTTCGTATAGAGAAAGCTTTCGCGGTGATGGGCGAGCATCCATTTCGCCATGATCGATCCGCCACGGCTGACAATGCCGGTGACGCGGTCCGCCGTCAGGTGAATATAGGGCAGGCGCACGCCGGCATGGATGGTGAAATAATCAACCCCTTGTTCGGCCTGCTCGATCAGCGTGTCACGATAAACCTCCCAGGTGAGGTCCTCGGCGACGCCGTTCACCTTCTCCAGCGCCTGATAGATCGGCACCGTGCCGATCGGCACCGGCGCATTGCGGATGATCCATTCGCGGGTGTTGTGAATATTGCGCCCCGTCGACAGGTCCATGACATTGTCCGCGCCCCAGCGCGCCGCCCACACCATCTTGTCGACCTCTTCCTCGACCGAGGAGGCGACGGCGGAGTTCCCGATATTGGCGTTGATCTTGACCAGGAAGTTTCGGCCAATGATCATGGGCTCTGATTCCGGGTGATTGATATTGGCGGGAATGATCGCCCGACCTCGAGCGATCTCATCGCGCACGAATTCCGGCGTGATAAAGGGCGGAATTTCCGCGCCAAAGCTCTCCCCCAGCGCGACAGCGTCTTGCGCGCCCGCGACCATCTCCTTACGGCCAAGGTTTTCACGGATCGCCACATATTCCATCTCAGCGGTGATGATCCCGGCTTTGGCAAATTCATATTGCGTGACGGGGCCGGTTCCGGTCCCGCGCAAGGGGCGGTTCTTCACCGGAAATTCACGCGCCAGATATTTCCCCTCCGCGCCGCCATTGTCTTCCGGCTTCACGTCGCGCCCGTCATACTCCTCAACCGCGCCGCGCTCGGTAATCCAGGCCGTGCGCGTGCGCGCGAGACCGGCTTCAACATCAACCGTCACCGCCGGATCGGAGTAAGGCCCCGACGCATCATAGACCGGCACGGGCGGCTCATTCGCGGTCGGATGGAGATCGATCTCGCGCACCGGAACGGCGATATCCGGATACAGATCGCCTTTAACGTAAACCTTGCGCGACGCAGGCAACGGCCCGGTCGTCACCTCCGGCGTTTTAAATTCCGATTGCGGGGTGTGCTTGTTCATTTCTCATCGCTCCTGATTGAGAATTTCTCAACGATCATTTTCTCTACTAACTCAGCGTCTCGAAGACCGTGCATTAGCAGGCTGTCACCTTCGCCGTGCCCATAAGCAACGGACAGAGTTCTGTGAGTGTTTTGCGTGTTGGTTGAAATGTAGGATATCGAATTCGGAAATATGTATTGGTTCTTGTTTTTCGCGGCGTTTACAACAATCAATCTTTTGTTCGTTATCGCATAAAAATCAGACTGGGGTGGAATCGCTTCATCTTTAAAATCGAGAAAGGAGATAGATGCAAAAATAACTCCAAGAAGTATGACCACGATGACCACGCCAATTACTACTTGAAGCATTCCTGCAACATTGGGCAAATTGCCTAGATAAACCAGCACGCCAGCCAAGGCTGCAAAAGCAGCTATCCACAAGAAATGGTTCAGTTTACGCCGCCAGTAGGGCGCTAAAGGCTTCATTAAATTCGAATCCGGTTTTCCCGACCAGAGAATTTCCTCACCTTCGAGTAAAATATCGTTGAAATCGTCCATTGGGCTCCGTCCCTACGCCGGTCTTAACCGATCAGGTTCAAAGGGTGCCCGTGTGAAGTTTTCTCATGAGAGAAAAAACACGGTCTCAGCGGGTAACGCCCGCGCCCCTCGGAATTACTCGCACGATCTAGCACTCAGCGCCCGCCAAGACAAGAAGGTGCGCCTACGGCCCTCCTCGGCGCGACGCCATGTATAACATGTAGTTTTACTTCACTTTATCATGACGTTATTATGTAACTTGCATGCCTTGTTGAGATTTCTTTAAAAATGATGCACACTAACTTTCTTTAGGGGAATACTGTCAGGGGCAATTACTATGCGCTACCTTGTTCGACTTGGTTTTTGTACCGTTCTTGCCGCAGCGGCAGGCTGCGCAAATCTCAACTCCATTCATCGCGACAACACACTCTCAAAAGATAAGGGCGAGATCGTTTTCACCGACGCCAAGCAGCGCGGGATAATTTCAAATCAGGTGAAAACAAAAAATACAAATGGAACAGTAGAAGAAAGCGACGACTTCGAAGAGTACCAGTTAAGAATTTGCAGCGAGGCGGCGCCGGATGTGTTCTCGGCATTTGCAACAAGCGCCGCGGGCAGAGCTTCTGTCGATGCGGCGACGAAGTCAGGCAGCGGCGCCTTTTCATTTGCATCTAACGAAACAGCAGCAACGATCAGTCGCACACAAACTGTTAATCTCCTACGTGAAGCAATGTTTCGAACATGCGAAAGATTTCTTAATGACGCAATCGATCGCGAGGAACTCATTGTTCAGTCGGCTCGCGATCAAAGGATGATCGTATCAACATTGGCGATTGAGCAGCTGACGGGTGTTTATACGCCAGCTGTTACAGCCTTGCTCGGTAACGCATCAAGCTCAACAGGCGGCGCGACAGCGGAGACAGTGAAATTACTAGCTGATGCAAAGAAAGCCTCCGAGGCCGCAACAGCGGCTGCAAAAAAAGCTGATGACGAAGCAAAGACGGCAGAAGATGACGCCACAAAGAATGGTCTTAACGGCAAGAAGGACTGCGAAGCGGTGCTACAAGCTGATGACCTAAATGAAACACAAAAAGCTAAATGTAAAACGGCCAAAGAAAAACGCGACGCTCATAAACCGCTGAAGGACAAGGCAGATGCAGAAAAGAGCTATTATGAACGGGTACAAAAATTGGCCGATCAGATGGGCGGAACAGCGGCGAGCGCATCTGGAAGCGCACAAATTACGCCCGCCCAAGCGCAGGCGATTTTGAGTCAAAACATTGAAAAAGTCGCCGCCTCTGTCGAGCGGATTGTTCAATCGACGTTCCGGTTCGATGAATTGAAAATGACCTGTGTCATAGAATTACGGAGATCGGATCGAAATATTGACGATCCGTTATTCCGCACCTGCGTACAGCTTCTAGGGGACGTTACTATACGAGACATCGAAGCTGACAAGCAGTTGATGAGGATCCTTGATGATTCGATTTCTGCCCGCAACAAAAACATCAATACCATCCTTGCTTGTGCATTTCCGGACAAAAACGCAAACAAGATTGCCGATATTTTGACGGAAACCAAAAAGACAATAAAAATCCCCCCTGGAGTTATGTCTGTTTACAACGACTTCGGCGCGCAAACCAACGCGGACGGTGTAAGAGAAGCGCTGAAAGACACCCCTGACATAACAGCCAACCTCGCCTTTGGCGCCAGTAAGGCTTGCCCAAAATAAATGCAACAAGTGGAGAATGCGAAGTGAGTGATGAGATAATGATCGACGTGTGCATGGCGCCTACCGACGACGAACGCCAACAGCTGATTGCCCTGAGTAAACTTTATTGGGAAAATGATGGCTACGAACTCATTAGTGACAAACTAGGGCCCGACAAGATTACAGTCACGGAAGGAAAAATTGCGGTCAAGCCACCTAACAAAATCTACCTCCCCAATACGCAATATGCCAAGCGCAGACGCGACGGCGCCGCTGTTTTGCTCTTTGTCAAGAAATGACTTCACGCACATAATAAGTACTTACCACACGCCGCTCCTTAGCGAGTACCTTAGGCGTTTTCCGCTTTCAGCCTTGCAAGCATCGCCGGGTCATTCAGTTCGATCCAGACGGCGTTCGCCGCGGCGATGACTGTGCGGTTCTCATCATAAAGCGCCGATGCGGAAAAATGCTTACGGCCCTCCTGGCCGGTGCGCCAGGCGGCGACGATCAGTTTCTCACCAGGCGCGGGGCGGCGCGTGATCTCCGCCGTGAAGCGCCCGAGGAGGACAAAAGCGTCGTCCATCCGCAAGGCGAACGCGCCGGGACAGTCAAGCGCGCCCCACAAAAATTCGGCGCCGACAAGGCCGTCTTCGTCGGCAAGACCGCTCGCGGGCGTCCAGAAATCGGCGTTGACGGGGCTATCGGGTGCGGCGCCGGCAAAGATGCGCAAGCCGTCGTCGCCCTGTCTCTTCTTTCCGCATACGAAGCAATAAGGATAAACCAGCGTCATGCCACCGTCGCGAACATAAGCGTCATGGGCTGCCGCGATATCTGCATCTCTCGGAAGGGGCGGAGGGTCAATGGAAACTGATCCCGGGGCAATGGTTGCGATAAGCGTTTCCCGGTGGAAGGCTTCATAGGCGCCCCCGTCCGCCTGGCGAATGCTTATGGGCTCGCCCAGCGGCGGCGGACTTTTGAGCGTGACTTCCAGCGCGCGCCCGCCGACCGCTTTCGCGAGCACCCCCGCCGCACAGCCGCCATTGGCCGACGCCTTTGGGCCACAAAAACGCTTATCGATGATTATGTCGCTCATTCCTTCGCCACCACACCAACGATCGGGCCCATCGCCGCGCCCGGATCATTGCGGCCAAGCGCTGGCGCGTAAAGCCGGGAGATTGTTCCGTCGAGATAAAGAGCGTTTGGCGTTTTTAAAACGTCGCGAAAATAAAAGGCGAAGTCATAAAAATTGACCGGGCTGTCGGCGAGCACGAAAATAACCTCGCCTTCGGCTGTGACGCCGACGCCATTGCGGCGCTTGTTCGATTGCAACTGAGGCAGAAAACGCGGATGCAGTTCGCCATCGATCACCAGCATCGGGCCCGATTGGGTGGCGTAACGCACTGGGTCCTTGGCGATGCTGTCGAGATAGCTTTGCGTGGTCGCAACGCCCGCGCCGTGATGGCCATCCTTCTGCCCGATCCAGAAAACACCATTAGGCTTTAAATGAAAATTGCCCATTCCGCCTTTGGTGTTGGGCGGCGTGATCTCCTTGCCATCTTCGGCATAGTGCCCCACGGGCGCACGGTCCGCATGATACATGCCCGCATTCATGGCGAAGCGGAGCTTTTCGCCCTTACCGGCAAGCGCATCATCGACCCCGCTGAAGTGGCCGTAAGGCTCACCTGCGGTATTGTTGAGGAAGAGGCGGATATCGGCAGCCCCGGCGTCAAACCGGCAGACCACATAGTTCGCGCCTTTGTCGGCGGCGGTGGAACAGCCGGCGGCGGCCTGTTCTGACCGCTGGCTAATGTCGCTCCTATGGGCTGAGCTTTTGGGTGTGGGTTGCCGTTCAGGAACGGGTTGAGCCGCAGCCTCCACCGCCATGACGGCGAGCAATATTGCGCCGAACAGCCCGAACCACCGCATACGCACAAACTCGCAGCGGGGCGATCTGGTTTCCAATCTAACGCAACCTTGCAAAGCCGCCGGTCTCCTCACCGCTGCCTAAGCCTTTGGGATCCGGCGATGAGGAAATCGACTTTATGTCCCGTCCCTCACGCCGGCATGACCCGGATCAGGTGCAAAGGGTTCTTCTCAGTCCCATAAGCCCAGGCTCGCTCTAACTTTGTTAGTATGCCGCACATTATTTCCGGCGCTCGATTAGGAGGGTCGCCCAAAAGGACGGCCGCCGAAAGATGTGCGCCGCACGAGCTGTCGAACATAGTCGACAGGCGGGACGCCCCTCGGAACGAAATTAGTGTGCTCCGAAATGTCGAACTGCGCAAGTAAATTCGGAAAAATGTAGCATTCACACCCGTAGCGCTTTACTTACGATCGAGTAAGCTGGGCCAGTTGGCATTGGCGCGGGCGATGTCGCGGTCAATGTTCGCCAGCCATTCACGCTTATAGCGCTGGCTGACATTCAGGAAAAGCTTTCCTTCGTATACGTACCAGACTTTCGGATCGCCCTTGGCGAATTTGTGGCGCGCCATCGCCCAGGCGCAATAGCCGCCATATTGCGGGCGATATTGGTCTGGGTTGGCTTCAAACTTGGCGAGATTTTCCGCTGAGGAAAAGCGCCATTGGACGCCCTTATAGTTCGCCACATAAGTGTCCGTCCCGGCGACCGGCGCATTGCCTTCGGCCAGCTCAAAATAGGCGACCACATCATACCCGCCAACCGCATAGTCCCAGGCGGCGCTGAAAACGCCGCCTTTGTCCATATAGATTTCCGGCCCGCGCGCCTGCGCGCCTGCCATGCCGCCAAGCACAAAAATGAGTATGGAAAGGGCCATCATGCGAAGGCTGGTTTGTCCGGCATTCACTGTGTTGCTCCTTCATGGTTCAGGCTGATTATAGCCTGCCTCGCCGCGCCCCGGCGATTTGCAGAACGTAACATGAAGAGGGCGGCTCTTGCTAATAACAAAGCCGCACCAACAGGCGATCAGAAATGACAAAAATGCGAGACGAAAGCCCCTTGCGCGCGAGCCAGAAAGGTTTTGCTTGTTAGGCGGCGCCTATTGCGCGAGCGCACCCTCGTCGTCGCGTGAGGCGAGCGCGACGGCTTGCGCAATCGCCGCGCGCATGGCGTTCTTGGAATGGTTGATCGTCAGCATATCAATGATCTCGCCAGTATCGCTGTCAACCAACAAGGTAAAGCCGGTTGCGCCTTTGTAACGCGGATAGAGATCGCCCAGGCCTTCCGCTGCCGCCTGCTCATAGATTTCCTCACGCTGGCCAAAAGTGAAATCAAACTCAACGAACTTCACCGGTTGCTCGGCAAAATCAGGAATAACATCGGCGAGGCGCGGCTTTAAAATTTTGCAGGCTGAACACCAGGCGGAAGAAAAAGTCGCGGCGACAATTTCCGGCTCGCCAGCATATTGATAGTCCGAACCCGCCTTCGCATTGCGCCCGGAAAGGGCAAATATTGCAATGCCCGCCACAACGATCACCGGGAACATTAAATCTTTCAGACGCTTCATCGTAACACCTCAGTTTGGGCCATTTTACCGCATCGCAGCTTATCCGCCTAGCCCAGCGCCGCTCACGACCTTGCGAGCTTAGTTACGTCTTTTACGGTGGGTGCGCCAGCCATAAAAAACGGCCCCTCCCGCCATGGGAGAGGCCGTTTTCGCGCTGTTCGCGCTGCGATCAGAGCTGCAACTACATGCTAACCGATACCCGACCGTAGAAGAAACGGCCTGGAATTGGATAAAGCGTGCCATCAAAGCTATTCAGGTCACAACTAAAGCAGAACGGAATATCCGTATCAAAGACGTTGTTAACGCCGAAAGTCAGTTTTCCGCGCTGTTCAAACCGGGTCGGGGCCCAGCTCACCTGGAAGTCGGTGAAGACCTTTTCCTCGATTTTATTCGTAGCCCCTGCAGCGTCGCTGCAAAGCTGAGGCGCGAGATCAAGCACCGCATCCGGGCAGATTTCCGTCAGGCTGCCAAGATAGCGAGCCGTCACCGAGGCGGAGAAGTCATCATAAACCCAATCGGCGATAAAGGTGGATTTGAACCTGGTGAAGCCCTGCTCCGGCGAGCCAAGTTCCGTGCCTTCACGCGCAATACTCGTTACACCGGTCGATGTCGGCACGATCTCGTTATACTCGTTGAGATAAGTATTAAGAGATTGGAAGCGGAACTGGCCGAAGCTGAATTCTTGGGTCGTCGCTGTAATCGTCCAGTCAAACCCATTGGTTTCAATACCGGCAATATTGGCCAGCTGGTTTTGGAAACTATTGATCGTCCCACTCGCGGTTCGTGAAATATCACCGCAAATCAACGGATCAAGCGTGTTTACACACTGGTTTAGTTTGGTCTGCGGATTGGGCGCCTGAATAGCGCCTTCAATATCGATGTCATAATAGTTGGCGTCGATAACCAAGCTTTCCATGCCGGCAACGCCTTCAACCCAGGAGGCGTCATAGGTGAAGCCGACAGTGAAGTTGTCGGATGTCTCAGGCAGCAGGTTCTCATTGCCACCAGTGGCCACGGAGATCTGCCCGCCGATAGATACAAAACTGCCATCCGCAGGAACGCCAAGCGTTGTACAATTGGCGATTGTCTGGGCTGCGGCGGGCGCGCCAGAACCATTCGGATCAAGACCGAGCATATCAGAACACGGATCATCGATTGTTGCGTCAAAGCGCGAACCTGTATTGAAAAGTTCGCCAATGCCCGGCGCGCGGAAACCTTGTGAGAAGTTGCCGCGGATCACCAGATCATCCGTCACGCGCCAATTCGCGCCGGCTTTGAAGACCTCATCACTACCGAACAGGCTGTAATCAGAAACGCGGATCGCGCCATTGATTTCAAACTTTTCAACCAAGGGCATATCGCCAAACAGCGGTATGCTTACCTCGCCATAAAATTCATCAACACTGAATTCGCCCGCAGTTGGCGACGAAGGCACACCCGCAGTCTCGCCGGCGACCACAATCGGATCGGGGAAGAAGCGGCCTTCCTGTTTGCGGTGCTCATACCCGGCGGCAAAGCCGACCGCTCCTGCAGGGAGGTCAAACAGCGTACCAGCGATATTAACGGAGAAATCAAACTGCTCCTGCTCGCTTTCATCCTTTTGTATAAAGGTAACGAAATCGAGCATTTCCTGCGTGATAGACCCTTCGCCATTAACGCCCTGACCACCAAAGAAGTTGAACGGCACGCATCCGTCAATGCTGGCGCCGGTGCCGCTGTCGGTACATTGGTCAAGCGGGCCCAAAGCGCGTTTCAATTTTGCAGCGTTAAACGCGCCGGTCTTGCGTTGATTGGCCTGCGCCTCAGCGAAGCTTGCATTGATATCCCAATAGATATCGCGACCGCCAACTTCCTGAACGCCCTCAAGCGTCGCCCCGACAAACCAGGTGTCGACATTCTGCTGGAAAAAACGCGGTCCCGCTTCAATCGGTCGCCGCCCGGCGAAAACTAAATTGTTGGCGTCGAGCGCGAACCCAAACGGGTTGAACGGGTTATCAGCAGCAACGGTTACCGTGTCCATGATGTTGCCATTGCCCGCCTCAGGTCCGATGAAAAGCGGTTCCGGCGCCGCCCGGTTGGACGATTTGCGGTTGGTATAGCTGCCGGTGACCTTGAAGGTCACATTATCAAGCAGATCATATTCCGCTTTCGTGAAAATGTTCAGCCGTTCATTCGGTGTCTGAAGATGGTTAAAGGGTTGGAAGTTAAACCGGTCTATGGTTGCGAAGTCGTGGAAATCGCCAGCCGTTCCCGGATTGAGCGGATCGAAAACAGGGATGTTGGCGCCGCCGTCATTCAATACGCCGTCATTGAGCGTCAAACTTGAATCAGTGCCCGTATTCGGGTCTGTGAAAACAAACCGCCCTTGCGGCGTGCCGGAACTACATGTCGCCAGACACATGCCAATGCCCGCGATTGGGAACTGTGAAATCGCACGGTCCGCCGCAGAGACGGCATTCTGCCGCGCATAGGCCACGTCAAAAAGAACGCGCGAGCGATCGCCGGATACGCCAAACGAAATATCGTAATTTTGGGTTTCGCCATCGCCATCGCCAAACTGACCGTAATAGGCCGTGGCGTTGAAGCCGTCATAATCATCACGGGTAATGATGTTGATCACGCCGGCGATTGCGTCCGAACCGTAGATCGGCGACGCGCCGTCCTGCAGCACTTCAATGCGACTGATAATCCCAACCGGGATGGTGTTGAGATCCACCGAGCCCGGCACGCCCGACGCGGACGATCCGTTGATCCAGCGCTTGCCATCGACAAGCACCAGCGTGCGCTTTGCTGTCAAATTGCGTAGCTCAACCTCAGCCGCGCCGGCGCCGATACCCGAGCCGTCTGGTGGAAAACCGAGATTGCCGCTGGCGTTATTGGCGGAATTGATCGCAGAGCCGGTGATCGGCAGTTTGCCAAGGATGTCGCCGATCTGGGTCAGGCCCGTGCGGTCGATATCCTCCTCGCCGAGATTTTGAACGGGGTTGACCGCATCCAGTGGGTTTTGGCGGATGCGCGTGCCGGTCACGATGATCAAGTCATCAGCACTGCTGTCTTGCGCAAGCGCAGCCGTGTCAGCTGCCACCACCGCCGCCAGCACAGACGTACTGATCAATAGTTTGCTTAAAAGGCGTGTTTTGAATTTCATATCTTTTCCCTCGTTGCGCGTTGAGCCTCGCGTATACGAATGTGACGAGCGCGCAAAGACGCGTCGCATCCGACCAAATAATCTGGCGCGCGAAGACTTGCATGATTCACAATATTCGAAAGAAGGTAAATTCTATATTCGATGAGCTGAATTTAAATCACGACAATGTGAAGGCAACTAAACTTGCAATTCCATAATGATTTAAATCAAGTTGGATATTGACTTGCTGGCGGTCGCAAATGCATCCGCCACGCTATTAATTCGTGAGCAAATTAAATTTAATTTTCACGACACGCCGCATCATCGTCCAAATTTGCGGCGAACAAATTTGTCACAAGAGCACAGCGCCCGCATAAACCACCTTCAACAGGCGCCTCACACGATTTGGAAGCTTGTCGCCACATCATAGGCGCAAGCCCGCCGGGTGGCTTGTTTTTGTTTTCAACAGACGCTGGCCCCAATACAGGATCAGAGCTCAGTCTTGAAACGGGTCGCGCATCAAAATTACATCGTCGCGCTCGGGGCTGGTGGAAACGAGCGCCACCGGCGTTTCGATCAGCTCTTCAATGCGGCGAACATATTTCACCGCCGCCGCCGGCAGATCGGCCCAGGAACGCGCCTTTTCACTGGTCCCGTCCCAACCTTCCATGGTCTCGTAGACCGGCTCTGCTGCAGCCTGGTTCTCAGCCCCGGCGGGCAGGTAATCATAGGTCTCGCCGTTAATGCGGTAGCCGATACAGACCTTCAGCGCGTCAAATCCATCAAGGACATCGAGTTTTGTCAGCGCAATGCCGTCAACGCCAGCGATTTTTAAGGACTGGCGCACCAGCGCGGCGTCAAACCATCCGCAGCGGCGCTGGCGGCCGGTGACGGTGCCAAACTCATGACCACGCTCCCCCAACCGTTGCCCGATTTCATCTTCTAGTTCAGTTGGAAACGGCCCCTCGCCGACGCGCGTCGTATAGGCTTTGACAATGCCAAGCACATATCCGATTGCGCGCGGCCCAAGACCGGCGCCGGTCGCAGCTTGCCCGGCGACGGTGTTCGATGAGGTGACATAAGGATAGGTGCCGTGATCGACATCGAGGAGGACGCCTTGCGCGCCTTCAAAAAGAATGCGCTTGCCGGCTTTATGCGCCGCATCCAGCTCACGCCAGACCGGCTTTGCAAACGGCGTAATCTTCGGCGCAACCGCGCAGAGCTTTTCCAACAAAGCGCCGGCGTCAGCGTCATCGTGACCAAAGCCGCGACGCAAAGCATTGTGATGGACAAGCAGGTTTTCAATTTTTTCCGGCAGCGCATTCAAATCCGCAAGATCGACTATGCGCAAGCCCCGGCGTCCGGCTTTGTCTTCATAGGCCGGGCCGATGCCGCGTTTGGTGGTGCCAAGCTTCACGCCCGTGCTTGAACCTTCACGCATCGCATCCAGCTCTTGATGCAGCGGCAGGATCAGCGTTGCGTTCTCAGCGATGGCAAGATTATCCGGTGTGATCTCAACGCCCTGGGCGCTGATCCGGTCGATCTCCGCCAACAGAGCGAAGGGATCGACCACCACACCGGAGCCGATTACGCCCTTGCAGCCCTTGCGCACAACCCCGGAGGGCAAGAGCGAGAGCTTGTAGACTTCGCCGTCAATCACCAGCGTGTGGCCGGCATTGTGACCGCCCTGAAAGCGCACCACGACATCAGCTCTCGCCGACAGCCAGTCGACGATTTTGCCCTTGCCTTCGTCGCCCCACTGAGCGCCAATCACAGCTACGTCGGCCATTCAGCCCTCCACCAAAATTGCTTGAATTTCGCGCCGCACAATAAGCACTTTGCCCGATGGGTCAAAGCATTCGTTTCGTCGCAAATAGAGCTCCGCTGGTCGGCGCGACATTGCGGCGCCGGCCAATAAAAGGCCTTATAGAATAGGAAATGCGGCGATCCATTTTACGGACCGGCGTCCGGGCGGGCGGCGTCCAGCCGCAGCGCACCAAGGAGGGGCCAATATGAAAAAACTATTTTTGACGACGGCGACAGTGCTCGCCGCATCCTGCGGGAACGCGCTGGCGGCGCAAAACTCAGATGCGGCGGCCGAACCTCCGCCGCCATGTTCATCCGAAATTTTTCACCAGTTCGACTTCTGGGTCGGCGACTGGGAGGTCTTTGGTCCTGCCGGCAAGAAAGCCGGCGACAATGTTATCTCTGTTGAAGAAGGCGGTTGCTTGCTGGTTGAGCACTGGACCAATACAAGTGGCGGCACCGGCCAGAGTTATAACTTTGTGGATCTCGCGACCAATAAATGGCGCCAGGTCTGGGTCAGCAAAGGCGCGACGATCGACTATTCCGGCGGCCTTAATGACGACGGCGCCATGCACCTGGAAGGCGAGATTGCCTACCCGAATGGAACCACAGCTCCTTTCAAGGGAACCTGGACGTTGAACGAAGACGGCACAGTCACGCAATATTTCCAGCAATATGATTCGGAAAAAGACGTCTGGAATGACTGGTTCACCGGAACCTATAAGAAGAAAAAGTGAGCACGAAAACCACTAGTTAACCGCATGGAAATCGATCGGCGAAACAAGAACGTCCCAGTGGCTTTCGAGAGTTTCGAAGCGACGTTTTTCTTCCGCGTTGTTCGTTACCTCACTTTTGTTCATTTATTCCGCCAATACGCAACAAACGCAAATTGCCCATGGCGCCGCGCTTACATGGCCGCGCCATACCGAATAGAAAGATAAATCCCACCGAGAATCAGCACTGACGCTATCGCCAAACGCAGCGTCAACATCTCGCCGAGGAGCGCAACGCCGCCAAGCGCGGCGATCGCCGGCACGGCAAGCTGTACGACCGATGCGTTTACGGTCGTCAGGCCTTTTAGCGCGCGATACCAGATGACGTAGCCGGCGCCGGAAGCGATGGCGCCGGAAAGCACCGCAAGCGCGACGCCAGCCGGCTCAATACGCATCTCGTGCGTGGCGAGAAAGAGCAACAAAACAAGCGGTAGTGTCAAAAGGAAGTTGCGCGCCGTGGCGCCAGTCGGGTCGGCCTCCCCCCTGCCGAGAAGCGAATAGGCGCCCCAGGCGACGCCGGCAAGCGCCATCAGCGCGGCGCCGGCGAGTGGCGGCGCGGTAAATCCTGGTGCGAGCAAGTAGATGAGACCAGCAAAAGCAAGCGCGACACCCGCCCACTGCAATGCCCCTGGCCGCAGGCCGCCAGCGATGCCGGCGCCGATCATCGTCAGTTGCACCATGCCAAAAAGGATGAGCGCGCCCGCCCCCGCATCAAGCGAGACATAAGCGAGCGAGAATGCGATCGCGTAGACAAACAACGCTGCCGCCGCGCGAAAGTCTTGTCGTTTGATCGGCAAAATAGCGGCGCGGCGCATGTAAAAAAACGGCGCCAGAAACACCACGCCAGAAAACAAGCGTATTTGCGTGAAGCTGACCGGATCGATGATCTCAGCCTTCAGCGCCATCCGGCACAGGATGGAATTCGCCGCAAATGCAATCAGCGTCAGGACCGTCAAGATAAACGTCTGCCGGGTCATCGCTAAATCAACTTCTTCAGCCTCGTTAGCGTCCAGCAGTGCTTAATGTTCGCATTCTGATTTAGCGAATTCATGGCAAACTCCGAAAAGCTCTCCATGTCTTCAGTGTCGAGAGCCACGACAAGATCGAATTTACCGGTTACTAGATCAACATTGGCGACCTCCGGCATGGCGTTGAGCTCCTTCACTAGGCCCTCAAGGGCAGACCAGCTGTCGTCACGCAGTTCCATCAGCAAATATATCCGAAGCCGCTGCTGTAGTAGCTTCGCATCGACCGTGGCTTTGGCGCCGGTTATCACGCCTTTGGCGCGAAGGCTTTCAACCCGGCGTTGCACCGCGCTTGGAGAAAGATGAACAGCTTCGCCGATCCTCGCATGAGTAACCCACGCGTTTTCCTGAAGCAGTCTGATGATCTCACGATCTTTATCGTCGAGGGGTCTTTCTCCGGCCATGCGTGCGCCTGCTCCAATTTGCAAAAATCATGCGTTTCGCCGGGTCATATTCGGCGCATTTTGCGTGACGGACATGCTACATCTACGCGATCATTTTCCAAACAGGTGACCGATGTTGAACATGCTTTACCAATCGTGCGTACATTTCATGCGGCGTACGCAGCGCGTCTTATCTGCGGCGCATCAACTTGCCGTGGTGATCGCGCTGGGAGCGCTCGCATCGCCGACGCCTGCCGCAGGCAACGCGCCCGATACTGAGATGTGGCGTCTTGATTGCGGCGAAATGATTATTGAGGACATTTCATACTTCTCCGACACCCATGCATATGACGGGCAATCCGCTACGATCATAAATGGCTGTTATCTTGTGCGCAACGGCGATCGCTACTTGCTTTGGGATGCGGGCCTTCCCCCTGAACTGTTGGGAAATACGGAAGCGGAAGGCGGTTGGACGTCATCGATAAAGGTGACAATTGTGGATCAATTGAGCGCGATTGGTCTCAGCCCGGAAGATATAGATTTCCTTGGTGTCAGTCATTTCCACGGCGATCATATCGGTCAAGCAAGTGACTTTCGGCAGTCGACATTGCTGATGAGCCGCGCGGACGCCTCATGGATTCGAAACAATCCGCCGGGAAACGCACGCCGGAGAATGTCCGCCTGGTTTGAGAGTGACGTTTTGCTCACTGAATTCGCGCGCGACCATGATGTCTTTGGCGACAGTTCAGTCACCATCCTGGCGATGCCCGGCCATACGCCGGGTCACAGCGCCCTACTCGTGCGGCTACCAAAGACGGGGCCTGTGCTTCTCACTGGCGACCTGTATCATTTCCGTAAGGAGATCGGGCAACGAAATGTATCCCGCTGGAACACGAGCAGAGCCGACACGCTTGCCTCCATCGAACGTTTTGAAGGTCTGCAGGAAGCTATGAAACCCACCGTCATCGTGCAGCATGAGCCGGACGATTTTGGCAAGCTCCCGCCATTTCCGCAGTCGGCAAAATAACAAGGAGCTCTTAAAACGAGAGCGCCTTTGCTTGTTGAACGTGCGGCAAAGCGCGGAGTTTTTCGAGCACATCCTCGCTGACGGGTTCATCGACCGCGACAAGCGCGATCGCCTCTTCACCCGGCGCTGAACGGCCCAGATTGAATGTCGCAATATTGAGCTTCGCCTCGCCAAGCGTCGCCCCGAGCGCGCCAATAAACCCCGGCTTGTCGTTATTGGCCGTATAGAGCATGTGATCGGCAAAGCGCGCCTCCATCTCAACGCCTTTAATTTCGACAATGCGCGGTTCGCCGCCGAATACCGTGCCGGAAACAGTGCGGTCCTGATTTTCAGAAATAATCCGTAATCGAATAATACTGTCGAAGGCGTCCGCATCATCGCGGCTGGTTTCAGCAACGGATATACCGCGCTCTTTTGCGATCACTGGCGCATTAACGACATTCACATCCTGGAGCATCGGCTTTAAAACCCCCGCGACAGCAGCGGCCGTCAACGGTTTTGTGTTGAGCGCGGCGACGTCGCCTTCATAGCAAATCTCGATCGACGAAATCGCGCTCTCAGTGAGCTGCCCTGCAAAAGCGCCGAGCTTTTCTGCAAGCGCGATAAAAGGTTTCAATCGCGGCGCCTCCTCGGCTGTGACCGATGGTGAGTTCAATGCATTGGAGACCGCGCCGCGCATCAGATATTCCGCCATTTGCTCGGCGACCTGAATGGCGACATTTTCCTGCGCTTCTGTGGTGGAGGCGCCAAGATGGGGCGTTGCAACGACTTTGCTGTGCCCGAACAGGGGGTTTTCCGTCGCCGGTTCGCTCGCATAAACATCAAGCGCGGCGCCGGCGATTCGGCCTTCGTCTAGGGCGCATTTCAGGGCCGCCTCGTCCACCAGACCACCGCGCGCGCAGTTTACGATATAGGCGCCGGATTTCATTTTTGCTATATTCTCTTCACTGATGATATTGCGAGTCTGGTCAGTCAGCGGCGTGTGCAGCGTTACGATATCCGCGCGCGTCAGTAGCGTTTCCAGATCAACCTTCTCAACCCCAAGCTCTACGGCGCGCTCTTCGGTGAGGAACGGATCAAATGCGATTACGCGCATTTTCAAACCGATGGCGCGGTCAGCAACAATCGAGCCGATATTACCGCAGCCGATAACGCCGAGCGTCTTCGCGAAAGCTTCCGCGCCCATAAAAGCGGACTTTTCCCAACGCCCCTCATGGGTCGACTGGTTGGCCTGCGGGATTTGCCTCAGCAGTGCGAACATCATCGCGATGGCGTGTTCTGCTGTCGTGATCGCGTTGCCATAGGGCGTGTTCATCACCACAACGCCGGCGGCGGTCGCGGCCGGGATGTCGATATTGTCAACGCCGATGCCGGCGCGGCCGACAACTTTCAAATTGTCAGCTGCGGCGATAATTTTCGCGGTCGCCTTGGTCGCTGACCGCACCGCAAGGCCGTCATATTGACCAATAACGGATAGGAGCTTTTCCTTGTCTTTGCCAAGGTCGGGCGCGTAATCAACATCGACGCCGCGCTCTTTAAAGATGTTGACGGCGGTCTCGCTCAGCTTGTCGGAGATCAGAACTTTAGGCATGGGGCAGTTCCCGTGATTTAGGTTTTTAGAAAAAAGGTTTAAAGCGATGCTTTTGCTTCTGCAAAAGCCCAATCGAGCCATGGACAGAGCGCCTCAATGTCATCGCGCTCAACCGTGGCGCCGCACCAGATGCGCAATCCCGGCGGCGCGTCACGATAGCCGCCAATATCATAGGCGGCCTCTTCCGTCGCCAAGCGTTTTTCCATCGCTTTGACAAAGGCGCGCTGGTCCGCCTCATCGCGCGCGGCAATATCCGGATCGATAATTTTGAGGCATACGGATGTATTGGAACGCAAGCCCGGATCGGTGCAGAGAAAATCGATCCACGGTGTTTGCGCCACCCACTCCGCCAGCATCGCCGCGTTCTTATCCGCACGGGCGTGAAGCGCAGCTAAGCCGCCAAGACCCGCCGCCCATTTCAGCGCATCAAGATAATCTTCAACGCACAGCATCGACGGCGTGTTGATGGTCGCGCCTTCAAAAATCCCTTCGATCAGCTTTCCGCCTTTGGTGAGGCGGAACAGTTTCGGCAAAGGCCATGGCGGCGCGTAGCTTTCCAGGCGCTTTACCGCGCGCGGGCTCAAAATCAGCACCCCGTGGCCGCCTTCGCCGCCAAGCACTTTCTGCCAGGAGTAAGTGACGACATCGAGCTTTGGCCACTCGAGTGCTTGCGCAAAAACCGCCGACGTCGCATCGCAAATCACGACGCCTTCCCGCTTGGCGCTAATCCAGTCCGCATTGGGCGCGCGTACGCCGGAGGTGGTGCCGTTCCAGGTGAACACTACATCATGGGCGGGGTCGACGGCGCCAAGATCGGCGATCTCGCCATAGGGCGCCTCATAAATGCGCGCATCGAGCTTGAGTTGCTTGACCGCATCCGTAATCCAGCCGGCGCCAAAGCTTTCCCAGGCGAGCATATCGACAGGCCGTTCGCCAAGCATTGACCACATCGCCATTTCAACCGCGCCAGTATCGGACGCCGGCACAATGCCGATGCGATAATCATCGGGCACGCCAAGCAGCGCGCGGGTGCGGTCAATCGCATCCTTAAGGCGCGCCTTGCCGATATTCGAGCGATGAGAGCGCCCGAGAGGCGCCGTGCTAAGATTTTCAGGAGACCATCCAGGCCGCTTTGCACAAGGGCCGGATGAAAAATAGGGACGCGCGGGGCGCGCCGCGGGCTTAGCTGCCGCTGGCTTCTTCTTTGTCATTTTATTCCATCCTTCCAGATGGCAAGCGCCCCGTTGGGGAGGCGTGGCCCACGATCACCCTTGCGCGCATGGCATGAGGTCGTCAACTGAAATTTTTTCGCACTGCAATAAGATTTTCTTCCTTGCACATGGCCACGCGCACCGATAGCGCGTGGCTATGTCCACAACTCATACCGCCCCCAGACAAGCGACACTGTTCGACTGGGCGCTTCTGGCGCTGATTGTCGCATTTGGCGGCTCGGCGTTTGTGATGATCCGCAGCGCCCTTGAGACCATGCCGCCGGTCGTGATTACCGTCGGCCGTTTGTGGCTTGGCGCCATCGTGGTTTACGCGATCATGCGGCATGCCGGTCGGCGCCTGCCGCCGCTCTTTGTCCGAGCCGGTGGGAGACTTCGTCTACGCCGGAGTTGGGTCTGGATGATAATCATCGGCATTGTTGGCGTTACTTTGCCATTTTTTATCTTTCCGTGGGCGCAGCAATATGTCGATAGCGGTCTTGCGGGCGTCTATATGGCGTTCATGCCGATCTGGACGATTGCGCTGGCGTTTTTCTTTGCCGGTGAGAGCCTTACCGGGCGCAAACTTACCGGCTTTGCCCTCGGCTTTATCGGCGTTATTGTTTTGATGGGTCCGGAAGTTTTAAAGGGTGCGGTTGGTGCGGATCTTCGCGCACAAGCCGCGCTTTTGCTCGCAACGCTTTGTTACGCCGCCTCGGTCGTCCTGACCCGCCGGGCGCCGTCGATCCGGCCACGCGTCTTCGCCGCCGGCATGATGCTCGTCGCCGCCATTACGGCAACGCCTGCTTTGTTGTTTGTTCACATTGAAGCCGATCAATGGTCGCTCGCCAGCATTGTAAGCGTGGTTGGCCTTGGCATATTCCCGACCGGCGTCAACGGCGTTCTCATCATCATGCTGATCCGCCGCGCAGGAGCAGGATTCATGGCGCTAACCAATTATTTCACGCCCATATGGGCCGTCGCCATGGGCGCACTTATCTATCATGAACGGATCGAAGCCGGCGCCTTTGTTGCGCTCGCTCTCATTCTTATTGGCGTTGCGGTCAGCCAGCGCAAGCAAAACACGGCGCCAGGCCAAACTCTTAGATAAATATCTGACCGGTCTGCACAGGCACGGCGTTACCGCCAATCCGTACGGACGTAACGGCGCCGTTTGCCGTCTCGACCGTTGCGATAATGCGGCTTGGCCGGCCGATTTCAAATCCTTGTTCGATCACCCAGCGGTGTTCGCCGTCGGCAAGTCTGTCGGCGAGCGCAATCTGTCCTGGCAGCGCGGCGGCGGCGGAGCCTGTGGCCGGATCTTCCGCAATCCCCGCCGTTGGCGCAAACATCCGCGCATGATAATCCGCATCCGGTGCGTCTCCACCCGCGGCGTAAAGATAGACCCCGATCGTTTGGTCTAATCCGAGCGCATCAAATGCGGAACTGTTAAGCCGCGCACCGCGCACGGCTTCAAGTTCGGCGCAAGCGTAAATATAGACCGAGCCGGCGCTGATGCGCCGGGGCCGGCGCCGCTTGCGGTCGATGGCGCCTTGAGGCAGTCCAAGCGCTGCTTCCAACGCCTCGGCAGACGGCGCCGAGCCCTCTTCTTCTGGCAGGTTAGGATTGCAAAATTCGGCAAACGGCGTCGCGCCCGACATATCAAGGCGTACCGGGAATATCCCGGTATTCAATTCAAGCCTGATCTCGTCACTGAGATTGCGTGCGCGCGCAATCGCAACAGCCGTTCCGACCGTCGGATGGCCGGCAAACGGCATTTCATAGCCAAGCGTAAAAATCCGCACCCGCGCAGTATTGGCGCTGTCCTGCGGCGGCAATATGAAGGTCGTCTCGGAGAGGTTAAACTCGAGGGTAATAGCCTGCATCTCGTCATCGGTCAGGCCGCGAGCATCCATAATGACGGCAAGCTGATTGCCGGCGAACTTGACGTCGGTAAAAACGTCCAATGTTTCAAAATCATAAGCCTTCATGAAAAACTCCTAAAATACGCGCGCCCCTTTCAGGCAAGCCCCGTATCAGCTTTAAGCAAGCTGGTTTCAAGCAAGAAATAATCAGCTTTGCGTTAGCGCGTCTGAATGCTCTTTATAGAAGCGGCGTTCTCCGACATTATCCTTCGCGTCGCGAAGGATAGTGTTATTTGCATGACCTAATAAACTCTACCGGCTTTCCAACGTATGCGCATGATTGAGCGGGCCGCGTCCGGCGCCATAACCGGGCGCGGTCAAGATCGCCTTGTGCACATAAGAAATCGCGCGCTTCACCGCCGCCGGCAGAGCCATGCCTTGCGCCAGGCCGGTCGCAATTGCCGAGGCAAGCGTGCAGCCGGTTCCATGGGTGGAGGTGGTGTTAATGCGCGGGTTAGAAAACACCCGCTCGCCGGCAATTGTGACCAGCACGTCTTTGACGATATCGCCGCGTCCATGCCCCCCTTTAACCAGCGCTGCCCCAGCGCCGCGCGCCACCAACGCCGCGCCGGCCGCCGCCATTGTGTCTTCATCACGCAGCTTTATTCCTGTCAGCGCTTCAGCCTCTTCAATGTTCGGCGTAATAAGGGCGCAAAGCGGCGCCAGTTTTTCAACCATCGCGCCCGCGACGCCGTCGCCTGCAAGCGCATCGCCGCTACTGGCGACGAGCACCGGGTCAAGGACAATCGGTAATGCACTGTCTAGGGCGGCGAGCTTGGCCGCAATCAGCTCCGCGGTTTCAACGTCGCCGATCATGCCGATCTTGATCGCGTCGGCGCCAATGTCTGATAAAACAACGTCGATCTGTGCCGCGATCATATCCGGCGGCGTTGGATAAACGCCCGTGACGCCCATCGTATTCTGGACCGTCAGTGCAGTGATGGCCGTCGCCGCGTAACCGCCAAGCGCCGTCACCGTTTTGATATCAGCCTGGACGCCCGCCCCACCGGACGGGTCCGAACCAGCAATGATGAGAACACGGCCCTTCAATTTCAACAGCTCCTTTGATCGGCTCCTGTCACTAGTTCAGGCGCCATATCTTTAACATGATCACGCATCTGTCTCGGAAAAAGTATTTAAAACTGTGCTCAGATATTTCTCGAAGCCCGGATTATTGGGTTTGGAAAGGACATTTTTTATCCATGCCTCCGATTCGAAACTATGGATCTTTAGCTCATGAACGCAAGCCACAATGGACTTATCGGAAACGGGTGCAATTGCGCTTGAATCAGCGGTGGACGAGGAAAAGACAAGCTGATGCGCGATATCCTCATTCTCCCACCAATCAAGCAGAAACCAATTCGCGAGAATGCCGGCGTGAATAATCAAGAAACCAAGACCGTACCGTTCATCCGTTACCGCCGGCTGCGGCAACCGCTGTAAAATTAAACTCTTCGCTTCCGTTACCGTTCTCTTTGAGACACCGTCAGGGCTTACGGATATTCCATATACCTTGGTTCGCCATCCATATGTTTCTTCAATTCCGAGGAACTGTATGGGGCGCGGCTCATACTTTCTAAAACTGTTCATCATGTTTCATCATCTCTTCCTCAGCGCCGGATTTTTGCCGGTAATATCCAGTGTTCGCCCCATTCTTTTCAAACTAGCGACAAGATTAGGCAATATCGCGAGCGCACGCATTCATAGCGTAAAAAATCAAGCGGAGAGAGTCATGCCGATGAATAATGCTTTCTGGGTGGGGCTTGTCTGTTGCCTTGTGGCGC
Source organism: Hyphococcus sp. (assembly GCA_021776375.1). Classification (GTDB taxonomy): domain Bacteria; phylum Pseudomonadota; class Alphaproteobacteria; order Caulobacterales; family Parvularculaceae; genus Hyphococcus. Next base: position 101,984 of record JAJFGA010000055.1, read on the forward strand.
TGGCGATACAGGTTTTTCCGGACGCCGCCTTCCGCGCGGGCGTCAATGTCAGCGCGGCGTGGTTGGTTTTCGGGTTCGGCGTGTTTTTGATTTTGATGGCGGCGGTTTTGAGCCATACCGGGTCGGGCCGCGGGAGCCGCTAGGCGGCGCGGCCACGTTAACGGACCAGTTGGAATATTGGAGGGCAATTTTTCGCTGTGAGTTCAACGGGTCATCACAACACTTTAGTTTTTGGTCAAACTGGAGTGGGATCGATGAAACGACGAAAACGGACACTCTTGCTGAAGTATGCTTATGGCGTTTTCAAATGCAAACCTGACACTGGTGATCAGTACGAAGATGCTTGGGGTGGTTTCCGACAGTGCATTAGCTTATAGTCACGGGCCTTTTGAAATGACGGGGAGACGGCATGAAAAGTCTGAAGCGACAACAACGACACTCAACCGTTTATTATGCGCTCTTGGCTGCATGCGCAGTTGTTTTGGCGAGTTGTGCGCAAAGGGAGGAACAGGGCCGAAACTCACCGTCAAGTGCTGTTCCTTTCGATATATCATGCAGCGCCGAACTGCGCGCTGGTTTTTCTGATGCGGTCGCTCTGCTGCATTCTTTCGAGTATGTAGAAACGTCAAAAAGATTTGATGCGCTAATTGAACGCGAGCCCTTATGTGCAATGGCATATTGGGGCGCTGCGATGAGTATCTGGCACCCTCTTTGGGCGCCGCCGAGTCAGGCGCAGCTGGAAAATGGTGCGCAATATTTGGCGCAAACCGATGGCTTGCAAAAGAGCGCCAAGGAATCTGCACTAATAGACGCCTTGAAAGAGTTTTTCTCCAGCACAGACTTGACAACAAACAAGATCCGCGCACGCGCTTTTACGCAAGCTATGGAGCAGCTGAGCGCAGCTTACCCTGACGATCATGAGATCAAAATATTTTATTCGCTTGGGTTACTTAGTGCGGCTGATCCTCGAGATAAATCCTACGTGAACCAACACAAATCTGGCGGTATACTGAAAGAAATTAAGAAAGAACATCCGCTACACCCCGGGGTCTTGCACTACATTATTCATTCTTATGATTTCCCCGGATTGGCGGAATTGGCGCTCGAAGAAGCAAAAGTATATGCGCAATCAGCCAAGAATTCTGCACATGCCCAACACATGCCATCACACATTTTTACACGGCTAGGTCTGTGGGAATTGTCCATATCGTCAAACCATGACTCAACTAAATCCGCCGCTGACTATACGCGAAATGCGAACTTGCCCGGTCACTATGATGAGGGCCTGCATAGTATCGATTATTTGATGTACGCCCTGCTGCAAACAGCCAGAGATGACGAGGCGCAAGCTCTTTTGTCTCGTCTGGGCGATATCAAAAAAACAGATACCGAAAACTTCAAAGTTGCTTTCACGTATGCAGCATCACCGGCTCGGTACGCCTTGGAACGGCGCGCCTGGGAAGAGGCCAGTGAACTGGTTCTTTTGCGCCCCGATTTTCTTTGGAATGATTTTGGTTGGGCGCAGTCGGTCCATCATTTTGCTCGTGGGATCGGCGCCGCACGCAGCAACCAGCTGAACAAAGCCAAGGCAGAGTTGGCGAGAATTGGCGAACTTCGTGGAGGTCTTTCGGAAACGATAATGCCCTATTTGGGTATTGAGGTTCAGGTGCACTCTAATGTCGTAAAAGCGTGGATTCTGCTGGCGGAGGGTGAAACAGAAGAAGCGCTTAGGCTGTCAAAAATAGCAGCCGATCTCGAGGATTCTGTAGACAAACACCCGGTTACCCCCGGTGAAGTGCTACCGGCCCGCGAGTTATACGCCGATATGCTGTTCGAGGCGGGCGACGCCGCACAAGCTTTGACGCAATATCGGATGGTTCTGACTGGCTCTCCCAATCGCCTGAACGCCCTTCTGGGCGCCGCAAAGTCCGCTGCGATGATCGGAGACTATGAGGCTTCGAAGGCGTATGACGACATAATTTTCGAGCAAACGCGAGTTGGAAACCGGCCGAATTTGCGACCGAGCGTGGGCCCATAATTGAGCAAACCATCAAGTGCGCATCAGGCTTAGCGGATATTGGCCTACGCTGAAGTCAATGTCCGATATGGCTGTGAGTTCAACGGGTGGTCGCAACACAGGCGTTAAATCTCTCAGTCAGCGTTTCAAACCGAGACGCCGCCAATCCCCGTCATGATTTGACATCGCCGCTCCTTGCGTCTACCACCCGCGCCGGGTGAAGGCCCCCGCCGCTCGCGAGCGCAAGCTTTGGTGAAGTCCTTCGTAGATTTGTTCCGATCAGCCCAGCAATGCGGTATACGGACAGATGGCAATGCGAGCCCCATCAAGATCTCCGTATGGCGAAGCATGAGGCTTATCATGAACGGACCAACACAGCTGCCTTCTATTGAGGAATTGAAACAACAAGCCAGGCGTTTGCGCGACGGGCTGGCCGAAGATGGCGATTTCATCTCCCACAGCGAAAGCTTGGAACTGCTCGCGCGGCAATATGGCAAACGCGACTGGAATACGCTTCACGCCGCCGTCGGCAATCGCCGGCCGACGCCCGTGAATGTCGGCGCGCGGGTCAAGGGGCATTATCTCAGCCAGGCCTTTGACGGCGAGGTGATTGGCGTCGAAACGCTCTCGACGGGGCGAACGCGCGTCACGATCGACATGGACGATCCCGTCGATGTCGTCACCTTCAACAGTTTTTCCGCCTTTCGCCGCCGCATCAGCGCAACGATCAATGCAGATGGCGCGAGTGCGGAGAAAACATCGAACGGCGTTCCGCATCTGATGCTGGAGACCGTGCGATGAGCAACGATTTGTGCGAGATACTCCGTGCGTTTCTGGAGCGTGTCTGGAACGAAGGCGACATTGACGCGGCGGATAATTACATCGCCCGCTCCTATACCATTCATCATGATCCGGGTGACCCGTGGGATGGTCAAACACTTGATATCAAGGCGTTCAAGGCGCGCGTGGCGACCTCGCGCGCGCCGTTCCCCGATCAGCGTTTTGACATCGTGGATATGATCAGCGGAGAAGGTCGCATTGCAGTTTCATGGCGCTGGCTCGGCACGCATGCTGGAGATATGCCCGCCTTTCCGGCCAGCAGAAAAAAGATCGCCATGTCGGGGCTTACAATTTATTCCTTCGACGGGGCAAGAATTTCCGGACATTGGCAGGTCGCCGACCGGCTTGCCGTTTTCCAGCAACTGACGGGCTAATCGCTGACGCGGAACTGCGCGTTACGAAGCTCAACCGGCGCGCCATCGGGGTTGACGAGACCGACACGCAGCGGCGCGCCGCTGCTGCGTTCCGTCACCGTTCCTGCGGGCGCGCCGTCAACGAGGCGTTTGTCGCCCCATTGCATCAGCGCAATCAGCGGCAGCGCCAGCTCGACGCCGGCGGCGGTCAGCACATATTGATTACGCGCGCGCTGGCCCTCTTCCTTATATTGACGCTTTTGAAAAACCCCGATCTCGCAGAGCTTTTTGAGCCTGCCGGAAAGCACCGTGCGCGGAATGTCGAGATCGGCCTGCATCGCGTCAAAGCGGGTGACGCCGTAAAGCGCCTCGCGGATAATCAAAAGCGTCCAGCGATCGCCGATGAGGTCTGCCGCGCACGCCATACCGCACCGTGCGCGGGACGCCGGCGCTGTTTGCCCGTCTGTATCATCGCCAGTATCACCGTCTGCATAGGCCATAGGACACCCCATAAGGTGATTTGCACGCGTCTCGCAAATCGATTTCTTGGGCTTTAAATCACGCCAATGTGCTGACGATCTAAAATATGACGGCTTTTAGGCGGAAATTGGCGCCATTCTCGCCGCAATAGGTTTTTAGAGTTGTTCTTATGGAAACCCAGCTGGGGCAAGCACGGAGTCCAAAGATGAATATGCTCTTTAGAACAATGATCGCAGGCATAATCGGCGCCGTCACTCTGGTGATCGCGCCCGCCGCCTTCGCCAACGACAAACCCGCTTATTGCGATATCGATCATGATCACCGCAGCCACAACGCCAGCTATTATGATTATTACGATCAGGATCGCTATTACCGCGCCGGCCCCTATCGCAGCACTCGCCAGGGTTCAGGCGTCAGCTTTTCGATAACCTTTGGCGACGGATATTCCAGCGCCAGGCGGTATGGAGACGACCGCCGTGCCGGCCATCGTTACGATGATCGTCGCCGCTATCGTCGCAATAATCAGCGCGGCAAAAACCACGGCTATCGTGGACGTGACGGGCGCATCGTCAATCGCCAGGTTTTCAACACACGTTACCAGGCGCGCATTGTGCTGGTCGAGGAAGTTGTGCGCACCCGCAAAGGACCACGTCTTATCTGTACAGTGAAAGCGCGAGGCCACGAGGCGGGCTATGTGTCAAAGCGCAGGATGCGTCGCATCGCGAACAATAATTGCTCACCCCGCGCGCGCATCAACGTCTACACCTAATCCTAAATCCCACCCGGGAAAACCGCTGGCATGCGTATCTTGCCGGCGGTTTTTATTTGATGGCTTTTTCCACGGCTGCGCAAATCTCGTCAACAACTTCGCTGATCAGAGATGCGTCCTCGCCCTCTCCCATAACACGGACCAAAGGTTCGGTACCGGATTTGCGAATGACGAGGCGACCTTTTTTGCCCAGACGGTCTTCACCCGCTTTGATAGCTTTTTTCACCGCCTCACCCTTGAGCGGGTTGCCTCCACTGTAGTGAATATTTTTTAACAGGTTTGGAAAGGCGTCAAACTTGTCGCAGACATCGCTGACTTTGCGGCCCTCGGCGGCGACGACCGCCAGCACCTGTAGCGCGGTCACCAACCCGTCGCCGGTGGTTGCATAATCGCTCAAGATAACGTGCCCGGACGGCTCGCCGCCAATATTCATTCTTGCCGCGCGCATTTTCTCGACCACATAGCGGTCGCCAACCTTTGTCCGTTCCAGCGTCAGGCCTTCACTCTTGAGATATTTCTCAAGCCCCATATTCGCCATCACCGTTGATACGATGCCGCCGCCTTTAAGGTGGCCGCGCTTGTTCCAGAAACCGGCAATCACCGCCAGGATCTGGTCGCCATCAACAATCGCGCCCTTTTCGTCGCAAATGATGACCCGGTCTGCATCACCGTCGAGCGCAACACCGATATCGGCGCGATATTCACGCACCGCATCGCGCATTGCCTTGGTTGCGGTCGAGCCAACTTCGCGGTTGATATTGACGCCATTTGGATCCACGCCGATGGTTTTAACATCCGCGCCCAACTCCCACAAAACTGTTGGCGCAACCTTATACCCGGCGCCATTGGCGCAATCGATGACGATGCGCAAACCCTCAAGAGACTGGCTCCTCGGGAAGGCGGCCTTTGCAAATTCAATGTAACGCGCGCCCGCATCTTCAATCCGCTTGACGCGGCCAAGATCGGCAGGCGCAGCAAGCCCGACATCGGGGCCGGCGCGCATCAGCCGTTCGATCTCCAGCTCGGTCTCATCAGATAGCTTATAGCCGTCTGGCCCGAAGAATTTCACGCCGTTGTCTTTGTACGGATTGTGAGACGCGGAAATCATCACCCCGAGATCGGCGCGCATGGAGCGCGTCAACATTGCCATCGCCGGGGTCGGCAAGGGACCGAGCAGGAACACATCCATGCCCGATGCGGTAAAGCCGGCGGTCAACGCCGGCTCGATCATATAGCCGGAAAGCCGGGTGTCTTTGCCGATCACCACGCGGTGGCGATGGGCGCCATTTTTAAACACCCGGCCCACAGCCATGCCAAGGCGCAAAATCGCATCGGGCGTCATGGCGCCAGTATTGGCCAGCCCCCTGACGCCGTCGGTGCCGAAAATTTTCCGTTTGCCCGTCATCTGATCGTCGCCTCGCATGGCGCCGCGCTCCCGTTCGTTCTTGAGACCATAGCAGTCTATCACGTCGATTTCGCTAATGCCTTAACGGAGAATTACGGATTTTCCAGGGCTGCATCGATCATCTGGGCAATTTTTAACGCTTGGCGGGTCTCCGCCACGTCATGCACCCGAAAAACCGCTGCGCCGCGGGCAAACCCCGCCAGAACCGCCGCCAGCGACCCGCCGAGACGCTGGTCGGCCGAGCCCTGTCGGTCGAGCGCCGAAATAAACCGTTTTCTCGACGCCCCGAGGAGAACCGGACATCCGAGCCGCTGAAATTTCTCCAGATTGGCGATCAGCGCCAAATTATGGTCTGCGAATTTGCCAAAGCCGATCCCCGGATCGACGATCAGCCTGGCGCGGTCAATCCCTGCGGCGGCGCAAAGCTCGATCCGCGCGGCGAGGAAACCGAGAACCTCATGGACAACATCTGTATAGGAAGGGTCTTGTTGCATGGTGCGTGGATCGCCCTGCGCATGCATCAACACGATATCGCAATCAAACTCGGCGGCGATCGCCACGCTGGCGTCATCAAACGTAAGCGCCGAGACATCGTTCCAAATTGAAGCGCCGGCGGCGACCGCAGCGCGCGCGACATCCGGCTTTCGCGTATCGATAGACAAGCTCGCTTTGGTTTTTCCGGCGAGCCCCTCAATCACCGGCATCACTCTGCGCAATTCCTCTTCAATAGATACGGGCTCCGCGCCAGGGCGTGTCGATTCCCCGCCAATGTCGAGAATATCAGCGCCGTCTCCAGCGAGCTGCAATGCATGGCCTATCGCCGCCTGCGGACTATCGAACCTGCCGCCATCGGAAAACGAATCCGGCGTTACATTGACGACGCCCATGATCTTGGGGCTAATAATTCTTGCGCCCATGGTTTCAGACGCCAATTGCCGCCTTTGCTCATTCGCCATTCTGCTGGACCCTCAACATTCCGTCGCGCAAATCAAACCGTTCGCCGCGCCCGTCATGCATCCTACGCCGTCCGTGCTAGGCTGCAAATCATGCAGTCTCGCCATAACTTACCCGGACGTGATGACGAGCGCCCCTATCACGCCATCGGCGCTTATAAGGCTTGGCGACTTGCCAACGCCGTTAATTTTCCCGTCGACCAGATCTGGATCTGCGGAGCTGGCCGGAGCGCCGCCTATCGCCACCGTATTTTACCGCTCGGCGAGCCCAGCATCGCCGTCAGGCGCCGCCGCAGCCGCGACGGCTCTGTCAGCGATGCAACCATTGTTATTTGCGGACCTTACAGCCGGCCATTCTGGCACCTATCTGCAGCCGATGAGGAAATGATCGCGATACGCCTCAAACCCGAATTCGCCTCGCATATGCTGGATATCGAACCGGCCGCCTTTCAAGACGAGGAGCCAATCGAACCCGCGCCGGCGTTTGCCCGGGCGCTCACAAAAACCCGCGCCGTTATCGCCAGCGCCTGCCCGCTAACCCTCGCTGAAGCGATGATCGAAGACATTTCACAGATTACGAATGGCGATAACACCAGCGCGCGCGACGAACATTTCGCGGCGATGGAGCTGCGCGCAGCGAATGGCAGAACGCCGATCCGTGAAATCGCAGCATCGCTGTCGATCAGCGAACGGCAATTGCGCAGGCGGTTTCACGATGCAGTCGGCTGTTCGCCGAAGGACTACGCCAGACGGTTGCGCGTGGCGAAAGCAGCCATCCTCGCCGATGCGGAACCCAATCCTAATTGGGCGTTTATTGCCGCCGAAACGGGGTTTCACGATCAGGCGCATATGATCACCAGTTTTAAGGCGCTCAGCGGGCTGACGCCGCGCGCGCTGCATCGTGAACGGCGCGGCAATGAAGGCTGAGTGACCGCTTTTTACAATCCTGCACCGCCGCTCCCATGGCATTAAAACCCTAGATACACGGCGGGCCGATTTCGCCCGCTAATAACCGTCATAGGGAGACCGCTAATGTCCGGCATCCGCCTTTTTCTAATCATTCTGACTTCAGTTTTGGGCGTGCGCGCCTATGCTCAGGATGAGCCGCAATCACTCTCCTTCGCCGGACATCAATGGCGCATCGCCGCAAGGAGCGCCGCCATTGAGACCCATCTCGGGCGCGAGGCGCTGGCGCTCAGCGGTGGGCGCCTTTGGCTCGATGATATCGACTTTACAGATGGTGTGATTGAATTCGACGTCGCCTATGCGGAAATGACCGGCTTTATCGGGCCGATGTGGCGTGCGAGTGACGACGATCACTTCGAAGATATTTATTTCCGCACCCACCTCAATAACAAGCCCGACGCCGTCCAATATACGCCGGTCGAAAACGGAAATTCCGCATGGCAAATATTTTCAGACGAAAATGCGATTGCACCTGTGGCGCAAAAATTCGGCGCCTGGAATCATGTCAAATTGGTGGTGGAAGACGACAAGGCGGATTTTTATTTTAACACCGAGGCGCCGGCGCTGCATGTTCCCGACCTCAAAACCAGCAACACATCCGGATCGATTGGATTGCGCACGACGGGAGGGAGCGGCATCGTCGCTTATTTCAGCAATTTTACAGTCCGCCCGCTGCGCGATGGTGAAGGCGTCGTCGGCGAAGCGAAACAAGCGCCCACGCTGCCAGACGGCCTTATCACACGCTGGACTGTATCCTCGGTTTTTCCTGAGAGTGTTGTCGACGAGGCGCTAACGCTTCAGAAAGAAGCCACGAAGGATCTCGACTGGACGCAGCTCGATGTTGAAACCAACGGCATCGCCAATATTTCAAAAATCGCAGAACAACTGCCGGAGAATGATTCCACGGTCTTCATCCGCGCCAATATTGACGCTGATAAGAAGATCATGAAAGAGTTGTACTTTGGCTACTCTGACCGTGTACGGATATATTTGAACGGCAAGCGCGTCTACGCCGGCAACGCCGGCTGGACCGTGCGCGATTACCGCTTTCTCGGAACGGTTGGATTTTTCGACTCTGTCGGTCTCAACCTCAAGAAAGGCGACAATGAATTAATGATCGCCGTTTCCGAAACTTTTGGCGGCTGGGCCTGGGCAGGTGCGATCGAAGATCAGACGGGCATTGAGATCGAGAATTGAACTCTCAATCGTTTGCGACAACAAACTGAGGGTTTAACGGCGGCCGCCCCCCAAGCGCGGGCGCCAATTAATTTGATCAGAGCTAACTCAAGCCCCTTGCGGACTTGGCTCCATGCCGCCGGGGCCGTCGTCTTTCTTTCCGGCGGCCGGCGTCCCGGCGGACGGCACCGAAGAGGGCGGCGTGTGATCGGTGGTGTCGACGGGGTCTTCGCGAACGATTTTTTCGCCGCGCATCAACGCTTCAATTTCATCGCCGGTCAGCGTTTCATATTCCAAGAGCGCCTGGGAGATCGCTTCCCAATCGTCGTTATGCTCGGAGAGAATTTGGCGCGCTTTGTCATAGCCTTCAGTTACGAAGCGGCGGATTTCATCTTCAATAGTTTTCGCCGTGTCGCCGGAAACCGCTTTAGAACGAGCAATGGACTGACCCAGAAACACTTCGCCATCATCTTCACCATAGGCGATTGGCCCGAGTTTTTCTGAAAGCCCGTATTGCGTGACCATGGCGCGTGCAAGCTTGGTCGCATATTCAATATCCGATGAAGCGCCGGAAGTGACTTTTTCTTTTCCGAATTTCAGCTCCTCCGCAACGCGCCCGCCCATGACGGCGGCAAGCTTGGCTTTCATCTGTTCGAGGGAGAAGGAATATTTATCACGCTCAGGCAAATACTGCACCATGCCCAAGGCGCGACCACGCGGAATGATCGTCGCTTTATGCACCGGATCAGACCCTGGCATGCACATGCCCACCAGCGCATGGCCCGCCTCATGATAGGCGGTGAGCATCTTTTCTTCTTCGGTCATCACCAGTGAGCGGCGCTCGGCGCCCATCATGATTTTGTCCTTAGCGTTGTCAAATTCGTTCGCCGTCACAAAACGTTTGCCGCGCCGCGCCGCTAGCAGCGCCGCCTCGTTGACGAGATTGGCGAGATCGGCGCCTGAAAAACCGGGCGTGCCTCGCGCTATGGTGCGAATATTAACGTCCGGCGCCAGCGGCACTTTTTTCACATGCACCTGGAGGATTTTCTCACGGCCAACAACATCCGGGTTCGGAACAACAACCTGACGGTCAAAGCGGCCGGGGCGCAACAATGCAGGATCGAGAACATCGGGCCGGTTGGTCGCGGCGATCAGGATGATGCCGTCATTGCCTTCAAATCCGTCCATCTCCACAAGCAGCTGGTTGAGGGTTTGCTCACGCTCATCATTGCCGCCGCCAAGCCCGGCGCCGCGGTGACGACCGACCGCATCAATCTCATCGATAAAGATGATGCAGGGCGCATTTTTCTTCGCCTGCTCGAACATATCGCGGACACGGCTCGCACCGACGCCGACAAACATTTCGACAAAATCAGAACCGGAGATGGTAAAAAACGGGACGTTCGCTTCACCAGCGATAGCGCGGGCGAGCAGCGTCTTGCCGGTGCCTGGCGGGCCGATCAACAAGGCGCCTTTCGGGATCTTGCCGCCGAGGCGTTGAAACTTCATCGGGTCTTTTAGATACTCAACGATCTCTTCGAGTTCTTCTTTAGCCTCATCAATACCGGCGACATCGTCAAAGGTGACCCGGCTCTGGCGCTCGGTCAAAAGTTTCGCGCGCGATTTGCCAAATCCCATCGCCTTGCCGCCAGCGCCTTGCATCTGGCGCATGACAAAGAAAAAGAACCCTAAGAAAATAAGCAGCGGCAAAATATTGAACAGGAGAGACAGGACGAGCGGAAGCTCCTCTTCTTTCTCGATCGTGGTATCGACGCCCGCACCATTCAGACGCTCGGCAATCGCCGCCTGCCCGGTCTCGGGGATGGTCGTGACATAATCGGCGCCGCTCGTGAGCAGGCCGGTCACTTGCGTCTTGGCGACCTCAGCCGAACGTACATCGCCGCTATCCACGCGCTCAACAAATTGCGAATATGTCAGCTCCTCCGGGGTCGGCCCGGGGGCTTGGTAGTCGAACACTTTCAGCGCGATCAGGAAAAACACCGCCACCAGGCCCCAGATCACAATATTTCGCGTGTTCATTCGTTTTTCCTTGCTTTGTCGCGCCCTTGACTGGGCCCGCAAATTTATCGTTACCCTACCAAATAGGGATTAAAAAAGCCCAGCGCCATGGCTCACGCTGTAAATCTCTCAAAATCTACTAAAATCTAATAATCGCGCCATAAAACCGCGCCGTTGCTTGGCTCTCCGCCGAAAATCCACCGGTCTTTGCAGATAAGACGGCTGGTGCGCTGACCAATGCGGCATCGCCGTCAGCATTCGGTAAAAAAATCCCCGGCAACCCGCCAATGCCTTCTCGCGGCCCTGAATAGAGCGCAGTCGCTGCGGCGCGCTGGCCAGGGTCCGCCAGGCCAAGGGGCTTTACGACGGCCCCAGCCTCATCGCCGGAGACAATGAAACGGTTGTCCCAGAGAACAGCCTGCCCGGGCGCAAGCGCGACCGGCGCGATGGCCGCCGCGCCGGCGCGGCCAAGAACCGCGGCGGGCTCGCGCAAGAACCACAAGCGCCCTTGCCAAAGCTTAATCAGCGCGCCGCCCGCCGTCGCGGCGCCGGTTTGCAACGCGCCATTGAGCGCCTTGCGCGCCATCTTCTCATCAGGCGCATAGGCCTCGCCACTGACGGCGTGAATGAGCCGTCGACACAGCCCGGCCAACGCATCTCTGTCGCCGTCGTTAACAGCATCAGCATCCAGTGCAACGCCCCCCCAGCGATAAAAACAACCCGCAGCTCGGCGAAACAACACCTCGTCCTGATCGCGCAACCGGCGTGCGGCGGCGCGCTGGCGCGCGACCGTGCGCAGCAACGCCTCAGCGCTCAGCACGCCATCATTTTCCATCTGCGCCAACTTGGCGCGCACCCGAATACGCTCATAACCCGGATCGTCATTACTCGGATCATCGACAAAGGCCTGCCCGAAAGACTTCACAGTCGCCGTCAACCGGGCTCTGGAATAAGCTAACAAGGGTCGGATCAACCGGACTGACGCACTGGCGTCGGCGGCGGCCTGCGTCTCCTCCGCCATCGCCGCAAGCCCAGCTGGTCCGGCGCCGCGAGCAAGGCGCATGAAGAAGGTCTCCGCCTGGTCGCTGGCGCTATGGGCGGTTAATAGAGCGCCCACACCCGCCTCATTGCAGGCTGTCGCCAGCAAATGATAGCGCGCATGGCGGGCGGCTTCCTGTATGCCGGTTGTCGGCTTCTCACCGGTCCAGGCCAGGATCCGGTGTGCAAGGCCTGAAGCTTTGCACCACTGCGCCGTGAGCGCTGCTTCACTCGCGGATTGCGGCCGCAAGCCATGGTCCACAGTGAGGGCGAGAACGCTTACGCCCGTCTTTTCCGCATAAAGCGCCGACAGCCTTGCGAGCGCCATGGAATCGCGCCCGCCAGAGACCGCGATGGCGAAGCCGCTATCCAGCTGCAACACTGAGAGCCGCGCAGCGAACTCTACATACTCAATGGGTTCAGCTGCTCTGGTCGCAGGCAATGCTGGTTTACTGACAGTTGATGCGCGACATCTCAAGATCGGCGCGCTGGCTGACCGGTTGAGAGACATTGGGAAATTTCGCTTTCATGGTTTTAAACACCGTGCAGGCCTGGTCCGACTTCTCAAGACGCGAGAACGCTGTGCCGAGTTTCAGATAGGCTTCCGCAGCACGCGGATCATTTGGATAGGCGCGAATATGGGCGATGAAAACATCCGCAGCATTCGCATTCTCACCCAGCGCCAAATGGATTTCACCAAGGCGGAACCGCGCATCAGGCGTGCGAGCATGATTGGGGAATGCCTCAACATAAAGTTCAAAAGCGGCTTTGGCGCGCTGATAGTCCCCTTGCAGAAGAAAGCCGGAGGCATAATCGAATGCGGCGGTTGGATCGAGCGGCAACTCAATTGAAGCCGCGCCCACACCATCCTCGACGCCATCGCGGCTTAACTGGTCGGCAATCGGATCGCCGGGCGCCAACGCGACGGGGCCTTGTTGTTGATACGCCGGCCCACCGAGATACGCTCCAGCCCCGGGCTCGCCCACCGCGCCGCCGGACAAGGCCGCGCCAATCGCGTCAAGGCGCTGATTGGCCTGATCAAGCTGAAAGCTAAGTTCTTCTATGCGCCCAGTGAGCATCTGGTTTTGGCGTTCAAGCTCACCGAGCCGCACGGTTGCGGCGCTCTGTGCGGCGGCGGCCTGTTCCACCCGCGCCATGCGGTCTTGAAGATTGCGCACATCGTCCTTGGTGCCGGCGGTGGCAGGCGCGGCGCTGGCGACGATGAGGAGGGCGGCGGCAAAACCGGCGGCGGAGGAAATCTTGCTCATTGTGACGTCCTTACTTTGGTAGTCCTTGGCCATAAAGGCCGCATTCGATAAGCGAATGTTCAAACCGTAGTCTAACGCCTTCAAAAGACAAAACTAAGGCGAAAAATAAAAAGAGCGCGCCGATGGTTCCCGGCGCGCTCTTAAAATCAAGTCAATGCAAAACCCGTCGCTTATGCGCCGGCAGCCGAAATTGTCGTGGTCGAGTTCCGGTTCAATGACCAGGCATCTTCCGTCGAACGAGGATCCAGCGGGCGTTCTTTGCCATAGGAGACCGTCGTGATCCTTGAGGCGTCAACGCCGAGGCTGACCAGATAAGCGCGTGCAGCTTCGGCCCGGCGAGCGCCGAGTGCGAAGTTGTATTCCCGCGTGCCGCGCTCGTCACAGTTGCCGGCAAGCTTGATCCGGGTTTCCGGATATTCCTGCAACCATGCGGCCTGACGTGACAGAACCGCCTGCGCCTGCGGCGTCAGCGTATATTCATCATAGCCAAAAAAGACGCGGTGGCCGGCAGAATCTTCAAGATCAGCCTGGCTACCCGGGGCAGGACCGGTCGGGCCCGCACCAACATCCGTTCCAGCACCAGCAGTGGCGTCAATTTCAGGGCCAGTGGCCGCGCATGCGGAAAGAAGCACCAGCGATGCTGCAATCCCCGCTAATTTCATCAATGTTTTCATAACTCTCTCTTGCTCCACTTCCCCAGTTCAAAGGCCCTGTATTCACTACCTGACCCAGCGATGCTCCTGTCCGGGACGGCCTGCGCCGCCTGATAACGCGTTGTTACTCAAATACTTTAACGCCAAAAGCGCCCATTTTGCGAACCGCCCGTTAGCGAACGGCCAATTTGCGACGAAATGATAATACGCCCACCTTTAAAATCAGTGTCAGCAAAACGCTAATATTTAACCAACGGGGGAATCGTAGCCGCGTCTGCGCCCCCAATCAAGCTCGGCTGTTCCGGCGTAAGAATGAAATTTCTGTTATTCAACATCCTTAGCGTGATATTTTACGGCAATAATGGCGACCAGGCCGGGTCTGAGGCGTCCCCGGGCGTGCGCACGAGCCGCACATTGCGGCCAGTGAGATCAACCGACCACAGGGATGCGCTGCCGCCTTTCCCGTTCCGCCGCGACGGGGCCTGACGATAGAACATCAAAACCCGGCCATTGGGCGCCCAGGTCGGTCCCTCTTCGAGATAGCTTTCGGTAAGCAACCGCTCGCCGGTCCCGTCGGGACGGATGACGCCGATATAAAACCGGCCGCGATACTGCCGGGTAAAGGCGATGAGATCGCCGCGCGGGCTCCATACCGGGGTCTGATAGCGGCCCTCGCCAAAGGTGATGCGCTTTTGCTTGGAGCCGTCCGCATTCATCACATAAATCTGCTGCGATCCGCCGCGGTCGGAGGTGAAGCTGATGCGCCGCCCGTCCGGCGACATTGACGGCGAGACGTCAATCGCCGGGTGATCGGTGAGGCGGGTCAAGCGGCGGGTCGCGAGATCCATTTTAAAGACGTCGGAATTGCCGTGGCGTTCAACCGACAAAAGCACCTGACGGCCATCGGGCGAGAACCGCGGCGCGAAGGTCATGCCGCGAAACGTGCCGAGCTGTTCTTGTTCGCCGGTCTCGATATTAAACAAATAGACCTGACCCGGACGATTATCGAACAACGCCATATAGGTGATCTGTTGCTGGGTTGGCGAAAATCGGGGGGTCAGCGCCTGATAGTTTAAACCGTCGGTCAGCGGCACCGGATTGGCGCCGTCCTGGTCCATAATCATCAACCGTTTAACGCGCTTTTCTTTCGGCCCGGTCTCATGAACGAAGACAATGCGGGTGTCGAAATATCCGCTCTCTCCCGTCAGCGCTTTATAGGCGAAGTCCGCAACCTTGTGCGCGGCGCGGCGCCAGTTATCCGCAGGCGTCTTAAAGGCGACGGCGCCGATTTGTTCGTCTGCGTAAATATCCCATATCCGGGTTGAAACCTGAATGCGTCCGTCATCCAGTTCAACGACGTCGCCAACAATCAACACCTGGGCGTTGATGAGCCGCCAGTTGGGAAAGGTCGGGCGGACATTCACGCCCATATCGTCGCCCATAATGTAGGCGCGCTGGTCGATCACCTTGAACAGGCCGGAACGATTGAGGTCGTTCATCAACACTTTGGTAAGGTCGTGGCGCAGCTCCGACGTCGCATCGTCAGGCCCTAGAAAATCCGGCACCGCGATCGGCATCGGATCAACATTGCCCTGGGTGATGTCGATGGTCACCTTAGCGCCCGCCGATAGCGGCGCGGCGGCGACAAAAATCGTCAGGAGTATGGTCAACAGTCTTGGCATTCTTCTACTCACTTTCAGGCCCCCTGAAATTGATAGTCACATCCCCGCCATCTGGCTTGGGTCGAAATTTAGCGTGAATTCTCTCCAGGTCTCATAGCGGTCTTGCGGCAGAAAGTCATACGGCGCACAGGCAACGACGGCGCGCAACGCCGATTGTTCGGCGACTTTCCAAAACCGGTTCCCTGATAGATTGATTTGCAACTGGTTCGTAACTTTTGGCGGGCTGGCAAGGGCCCCGTCACGATCGAGCGCAATATCGATGGTGACAATCAGGTTTTCCGGGTTAGGCGCGCCAATGATGGCGCTCGCATTCCAGCAGCGCTCGACAGCGGCGCGCATTTTCGCCTCATCGCTGGCCGTCAAGCGGTCGCCGGCGCCAACCGCCCGGCGGGCTGTATCAGCGGTCTCTGTAGTCTGTGACGGCGCCTCGCGCGTGCTTGCGGCGGTGTCGTCGCGGGACTTGTCGACCAGCTTTGACAAAGCGTCGAGGTCAAGCTCCGCGGTTTTCTTTGGTTTGACGGAAGGCTGCTTTTTCGGTGGCGTCGGTTCGGGCTCGACAGGCTCCGGCGCCGCCGCAACAACGACGGGCTCCGGCTCGGGTTCGGGCTCAGGTTCAGGCTCTGCCGCGACGGGTTCCGGTTCTTCTTCGATGATCGGTTCGGGAAGCTCAGGTTCCTGTTCTTCCGCTGGCTCCGGCGCCGCGGCGGGAACGCTGGTGGTCAGATCCAGATCCGCCTCAGCGATCAGTTCGAGCGGAACATAAGGCTCGGCTTCAACATCCGGCCGCCAGCTCGGCGGCAACGTCAGGAAAGCCACGCCAAAAATTGCGAGGTGGAAGAGCAGGGATGCAAAGACGCCAAAACGCATGGAACCCGGCGGCCTTTCATTTACAAACTAGAGCGTTTTCAGCGAAAATCGGCTTCGCTGAAAACACGACAAAACAAACATTACAGCGGATTGGTTGATGCACTGACCATCTCGCCCACCTAATTCGCGCCGTCCAGCAACTCAGGATTGGTGACAAGGCCGATCTGGCGGAAACCTGCTGCATTGATGCGGCCCATAATCCGCACAACATCGCCATAGGCGCGGTCTTTGTCGCCGCGAATTAATATCCGCTGGTCGTATCCGGCGGTCGCGATAGCCTCGAGATGCGACACCAGGTTTTCATATTCTATGGCGGCGTCCTGCACATAAATTGTGCCATCCTCGGCGATCGTCACGGTCAGCGGTTCACCAGCTTCCTGGATCGGGGCGGCGGCCGTCTCCGGCAGATCAACCGCGACGCCGGAAACCAAAAGCGGGGCGGCGACCATAAACACAATCAACAACACCAGCATGACATCGACCATCGGCGTGACGTTGATTTCCGCCATCGGCTTCGTCCGGCCGGGTTTGTGGCGACCGCCAGCAACAGAACCGACCATTACTTGCTCCTGTCGTCGAGTTGACGCGACAAGATCGCCGAGAACTCATCGGCAAAGCCCTGCAAACGCACCGCATAGGAATTAAGTGCGGCTGAGTAACGGTTGTAGCCAACCACGGCGGGGATCGCTGCAACCAGTCCCAGTGCAGTGGCGAACAGCGCTTCGGCAATGCCCGGCGCAACCACGGCGATGTTGGTGTTCTCGGTGATGGCGATCGCCTGGAACGCATTCATGATGCCCCAGACCGTGCCGAGAAGACCGACAAACGGCGCCGCCGACCCAACGGTCGCGAGAACGCCGAGATTGCCTTCGGCTTTTTCAAGCTCGCGTGCTACGGTGACGTTCAACACCTTGTCTATACGGTCGCGCGCGCCGATCACCAGAACTTCTGATCGCCCGACGCCCTTGGAACGGGCCCATTCTTCCATCGCGGCGGTGAACACACGCGCCATTGGGTGGTCGGCCTTGTCGCGGGTTTTGCGAAAAAGATCGTCAAGCGGTTTGCCCGACCAGAACTGCGCTTCAAATTTTACAGCTTTGCGCTTTAGCCGCCCGAAGGTGAGCGACTTGTCGATCATCACCGCCCATGACCAGATCGATGCGATGATGAGAATGCCCATCACGGATTTAACCACCGGGTCGGCGCGCAGAAACAAGCTCCAGAGGCTGAAATCGCCTCCCAGCGCGACTGCTGCGACTTCTGTTTCCATTTTCTTTGTAACCCCTGATACGACCCGCAAACCGGGACCTGACGAAACCAACAAAACGCCAAAATTGGCGCAA
>JAJFGA010000056.1 GCA_021776375.1 Hyphococcus sp.
CTCAAAATCGCCACCGGCAAAAAACTAAGAAGCGCCGAGCTTGACCGGTTCAAAATCCGCCGCGACGAGATTGACGCCATGCGCCTGCCGCAAGAAGATCCAGCCTCGCAAATCGCTGGCGAAGGCGGCGCAAGAAGCAAAGCGCCGTAGGCCGGCGAAGCGCAAAAGCGATTTGATAGCCCTGATCCATACTGTCTCGTTGATCCTTTCTGTCATCAGTTTCATCACAAAAAGCATCATAAGGCCGCTGGAATCGGTGAGGATAACTTTTCACCAAATATAGGTTTTATGGCCAACCGCCCTCTCAGGGTTGTAAAATCAGAGATTCGATTCGTGCGGGAGTTGTGTGGATTTGCGGCCTGTCCTTCACCGTCATCCCGGATGCGACGCAGCACCCGCGCGCAAAGGCGCGCAATTTAAGATTTGACCGCCTTCGCGGTCGGGGTGTTGCATCGCTGGTCCGGGATCGCTCACATAGGGTTCGAATTCGCTGTTAGCGATCCCGTGTCTGCAAGGCGGCGTTTCATGCCGCATTACGCACGGGATGACGACACAGGAAAGCGCATCACTTCTTCGC
This sequence comes from Hyphococcus sp., assembly GCA_021776375.1. Classification (GTDB taxonomy): domain Bacteria; phylum Pseudomonadota; class Alphaproteobacteria; order Caulobacterales; family Parvularculaceae; genus Hyphococcus. The sequence goes on from JAJFGA010000056.1 coordinate 578, forward strand.
CGTCTCCGCCAGCACTTCCTTGATGTAGGCGTCAACATCGAGGTCGCCGGTGGCGCGGCCTTTGATGCGTTCTCTTACCCGCGAAGGCAGCATCGCCGGGTCTATCGGGCCGCCGGCTTTTATGGTGGCGCGGATCAGCTCTTTTAAGGCTGTGTCGTCAAACTCCGGTTTCCAATCCGATTTTTTATCCGCCATCGGAGGTTCCTCTTATTCCGTTTCGCCAACCTAGTTCAACAACACATCAGGCGGCGGCGCTGCTGGGCCTTTTCCGCCAATACTGTCACCGCTGGCGGAGTAATAATCGCGACCGCCCGCAGGCGCACCGTTGATCGTCAGTACACCGCCGTCCGCGGAAACTGTCAATATCTCGCCATCGCTGATTTTGCCGGCCAGAAGCAACTCCGCCAGCGGATCTTGCAGCTTTTTCTGGATCACCCGCCGCAAGGGTCGGGCGCCATAGACCGGATCATAGCCGTGATCGCCAAGCCAACTGCGCGCCTTGTCGTCAAGCTCCAGCGTGATCTTGCGGTCCGTCAACAGCCGCGCCAGCCGCGCAATTTGGATGTCGACGATCTTATCCATATGCGCGCGGGCGAGACGGTGGAATAAAATGATCTCATCAAGCCGGTTTAAAAATTCCGGCCGGAAGCTGGCGCGCACCGCGTCCATCACCTGCGGCCTGACCGCATCGGAATCCTCACCCTCAGGCTGCGCGGCCAGAGATTGCGAGCCGAGATTGGAGGTCATGATGATCAGCGTGTTTTTAAAATCTACCGTGCGTCCCTGACCATCGGTGAGGCGACCATCGTCGAGCACTTGCAACAGTACATTGAAGACATCCGGATGCGCCTTTTCGATCTCGTCGAACAGAACCACCTGATAGGGCCGTCGGCGCACGCGTTCGGTCAGCATGCCGCCCTCTTCGTAGCCGACATAGCCCGGCGGCGCGCCGATCAGCCGGGCGACGGAATGTTTTTCCATAAACTCCGACATATCAATGCGCGCAATCGCGGTCTCATCGTCAAACAGAAATTCGGCGAGCGCCTTGGTCAACTCGGTTTTACCGACGCCCGTGGGCCCGAGAAATAGGAACGAGCCGATCGGCCGATTCGGATCTTTAAGCCCGGCGCGCGCGCGGCGTACAGCCGCAGACACCGCTTCGACTGCTTCTTGTTGACCGACCACGCGGGCAGCCAACGCGGTTTCCATTTGCAGCAGCTTTTCGCGCTCGCCTTCGAGCATTTTCTCCACCGGCACGCCGGTCCAGCGCGCAACGATGCTGGCGATATTTTCCGTATCGACCACTTCCTTGACCAGCGCGTCTGCGCCGTCGGTGCGCTCTGCATGGTGTTCGGCTTCCGCCAGCTGTTTTTCAAACGCGGGGATCTCGCCATATTTCAGCTCTGAGGCGCGACCCAGATCGCCGCGGCGCTCAGCCTCCGCCAGTTGCTGGCGCGCCTGGTCGAGCTGTTCTTTTATTTTCGTCGACGAGGCCAGGCTTTCCTTTTCTGCGCGCCACATCGCCGTCAGTTCCGACGAGCGCTGCTCAAGTTCGCTGAGCTCTTTTTCAAGTTTTTCGAGCCGGTCTTTCGACGCCGCATCGTCTTCTTTCTTCAGCGCTTCGCGCTCGATTTTCATCTGGATGATGCGGCGGTCAAGCTCGTCCAGCTCTTCCGGTTTGCTATCGACTTCCATGCGCAGGCGCGAGGCCGCCTCGTCGATCAGGTCAATCGCCTTATCGGGCAAAAACCGGTCTGTAATGTAGCGGTGAGAGAGCGTCGCGGCGGAAACGATGGCGCCGTCTGAAATCCGAACGCCGTGATGGAGCTCATACTTCTCTTTCAACCCGCGCAATATGGAGATCGTATCTTCCACCGTCGGCTCATCGACAAACACAGACTGGAACCGACGCGCCAGCGCTGCATCCTTCTCGACATATTTGCGGTACTCATCCAGCGTCGTCGCACCTATGCAATGCAACTCACCGCGGGCAAGCGCCGGTTTTAAGAGGTTTGACGCATCCATCGCGCCGTCAGACTTCCCGGCGCCGACCAGCGTGTGCATTTCATCGATAAAGAGAATGATCTCACCGTCTGAATCGGTCACCTCCTGCAACACTGCCTTCAGGCGTTCTTCAAACTCGCCGCGATATTTTGCGCCGGCGATCAACGCGCCCATATCGAGGGCTAAAAGGCGTTTGTCGCGCAGGCTTTCCGGCACGTCGCCATTGATGATGCGCAAGGCGAGGCCTTCGGCAATGGCGGTCTTGCCGACGCCGGGCTCGCCGATTAGCACCGGATTATTCTTTGTCCGGCGCGACAGGACCTGCATGGTCCGGCGGATTTCTTCATCGCGGCCAATGACGGGATCCAGCTTGCCGTCGCGCGCCGCTTCGGTGAGGTCGCGGGCATAGCGCTTCAAGGCGTCATAAGCCTGTTCGGCCGATGCAGTGTCGGCGGTGCGGCCTTTTCGAATATCGTTGATCGCCTCATTAAGCTTGGCGGCGGTGACGCCCGCCTGCTTTAAAATCTCCGCCGTGCCGGCTTGCGCCTCGACCGCAAGCGCGGTGAGGAGGCGCTCGGCAGTCACGAATTTGTCGCCGGCCTTTTTGCCGATTTCCTCAGCGGCTGCGAAGACCTTCGCTGTAGGCGCGGCCATATAGATCTGGCCGCCCCCGCCTTCGACCTGGGGCAGTTTAGAGAGCGCCTCGTCGGTGAGTTGGAGCGCGACTTCCGGCTTACCGCCTGCCGCACGGATAAGGTTCGCCGCGAGACCTTCCTGGTCGTCGAGAAGCGCCTTTAGAAGATGTTCAGGGGTGAATTGCTGATGGTTTTCGCGCAGGGCGATGGTTTGCGCCGCCTGCACCAGGCCGCGGGCGCGATCGGTATAGTTCTCAAATTGCATCTCGACCTCAAATGGAGCGTCATAAAGTTAACAGCGCCCCATTTCGGCGGCGCCATGGTTTCACTGTAAATGGGGTCCGTGAAATGATTCTCAAGATTATCTGACCTGCCAATGGGAGTTTTTCGGGCGCAAAATTAAAAAAAATCGCGACCACGCCATACGGTCAGTTGCATGGGACGGACATTTAGGAAATTTTTGCGAACGGTTCGATGAAATAGAATTTTCATGCGGCCGTACTGGCTGCCTGCTCCCGCCCGAATCTCTTCGCCGCGTCGCAATGCTGCAAAGCGGCATTATCAAAGCGTTGCTTACCAATCCGAAATGATCCGCCATCACACTGATTCTTCAACGGTTTTGGGCGCGCAGAAAATTGTCCGTAAAAGCCCATTTCGCCGGCTAATCTGTTAAAATGGAGATTGATCACCCGAGGGCGCGGGGGCCGATCTCCCATTTTGTTAACAGTAGGGATCTTCCGCACGGGTTACGCCCGGATACCTATGTAGTTTCGCCGGTTCCGGTTTTTTGAAATTTTTGCGAAGGAGACTCAAATGCAAAAAATGGTTGTAGGCGCAGGCCTGACCGTCTTGTGTAGCGGCATATTCGGTTCAGCTTTGGCGGGCGAAAAAAAGGCCGCAATTGAAAGTGCGATGAGCGCCGGACCTGTTTCTGTAAGCGCCAACGCAACAATCAAAGACGGCGAAGGCAATGTTCTTCGCGAAGGCGACAATGGCTGGACCTGCTACCCGCAACAGCCGTCGATCGGTCCGATGTGCAATGATGCGCAGTGGGAAGCGATGATGGCGGCGATGATGGGCAAGCAGCCCTTCACGCCAACAGGTTTTGGCACGTCTTACATGCTCGCCGGAGAAGGTGACGCAATCGGCGTCAGCAATATTGATCCCTATGCGGCGGAACCGTCGGATGACAATGACTGGATCAAGGAAGGCCCGCATATGATGCTGATCGTTCCCGACGCGGCGACACTGGAAGGAATGTCAACCGACCCGAAAGACGCCGTTTACGTCATGTGGAAAGGCACCCCTTACGCACACATCATGGTGCGCATCGCCGAAGAGGAATAAAAAGCGCGCAGAATCTGGGGAAACGTCAAACGAATAATCTAATTCGAAATAAAAATATTCCGGCCAGCTAGATTAGCTGGCCGGAAATTTGATAGGCGCGCAAAAAATTAGTCGTCCTTATTTTCCTGGCGCTTCTTCTCGTAGTGTTTCTTTTTCTTAGCCATCATCGCTTCGTGATGGGCTTTGGCTTCTTCCAGCGACAGCATGCCGTCATCGCCAAGGTCGTGTTTCGCCCAGGATTTCTCCGCTTTCGCCCGCTTATAGGCGTGATATTCTTCGCTCGAAATATTGCCGTCGCCATTGGCGTCGACTTCCGCGAAATGCGCTTCCATTTTTGCTTCCCAGTCATTGCCGCCTTTTCCGTGGCCGTGATGTTTGGCAAGTGCAGCGCCAGCGGCGAGAAGCCCGACGCCTGCGACGGCGGCAAAAATCATTTTATTCATGAGGGTGTTCCTTCCAACGATGATGATCGCATTTATATCAGGTCGCCGCCAGAAAAGACAGCGATCGGATGATGTTACGCCATTGCCGGTTCGGCGTCGATTTTGGACGCGGTGAAGCGAAGGATATTCACGGCAGGGCGAAGGCGGGAGCGCCTAAATCAACCCAGCAAGCGGTGACGAAGGATCTGCATAGCGCTTCTTCGCCATACGCCCGGCGAGATAGGCTTCGCGCCCGGCGATGACGGCGTGCTTCATGGCACTCGCCATCAGGATCGGATCTTTCATCAGCGAAACGCCTGAACTCAGAGCAAATTTTTCCACTTATGCTCTTTGATATTCATCAATAGATGCAATAATAATTTGCTGTGTTCAAAAATAAAAATGCATGTCACATTACATAATCATCGTCATTGTAACCGTCATCGTAACTAGTGTTCTTTCGTGGTGGCTCAGGAATTCGAAACCAGCCTCCCTTTCAACCGAAGAAGGCCGAATTAAACCAGAAAAAATAAGTGCATTTGTAACAGTCACCGGCGGCGCAGTGATGGCGTTGGGTGGCCTTGCTATGTCCATTATTAGCGCTTTGGAGGCATCATACGTCGATGCGCTGTGGGGCGGCGCATTATTCATGATGGGCGCTAGTATCGGTGGCTTCATGGCGCCGTCGCTCTCCAACATTCATGACGTGTGGTGGGATTTGTATGGGTTAACAGGCCCCTCGAAAACCTTTGGGCCTACGCTCGGCTGCAAAAAAACCACGATCGATTGGGACGATATCGTAAAGCGTGGGGAGACAATTACACAATATTGGTTCGTCGAAGCAAAAGACGGACGCCGAATTTATTGGAGTTACCTATACAAAGGCCATGGCGCGCTTGAAAAAGTCCTATCAGAGCGCTGCCCAAATCTCAGCTAGCGCCAATTCGCAAAACCAATTTCATCTGACTAAGAAGACCGCTGGTCAAAAGATAGTAGCCCTAGATCAACCCCGCCAAGGGCGATGACGGGTCGGCATAGCGTTTCTTCGCCATGCGCCCGGCGAGATAGGCCTCGCGCCCGGCGATGACGGCGTGTTTCATGGCTGACGCCATCAGAATTGGGTCTTTGGCTTCGGCGATCGCGGTGTTCATCAACACGCCGTCGCAACCCAGCTCCATCGCCACGGCGGCGTCTGACGCCGTGCCAACGCCCGCATCGACAATGACGGGTACGGAGGATTGCTCGACGATGAGGCGGATATTGACCGGATTAATAATCCCGAGACCGGAGCCGATCAACGAGCCGAGCGGCATGATCGCGCAGCAGCCCGCATCTTCAAGCTTCCTTGCATAGACCGGATCGTCGGAACAATAGACCATCACCTCAAAGCCATCTTTGATCAGAAGCTTTGCCGCGCTTAACGTCTCTTCCATATCCGGATAGAGCGTTTTCTGGTCGGCCAGAACTTCGAGCTTAACGAGGTTCCAGTCGCCGGCCTCGCGCGCCAGCCGGAGTGTGCGGATCGCATCATCGGCAGTAAAGCACCCCGCCGTATTGGGCAGGTAAATATATTTCTCCGGGTCCAGATAATCGACCAGCAGCGGCTTGTCCTTGTCGGTGAGGTTGACCCGGCGCACCGCGACCGTGACCATTTCCGCACCGGCAGCTTCAGCGGCCTCGGCGTTTTGGCTGTAGGTCTCGTATTTCCCGGTGCCGATGATGAGGCGCGAAGATAATTTACGGCCCGCAATTTCCAACATTTCAGCCATCCCTCACCCTCCGCCAACAAACTGCACAATCTCGATCCGGTCGCCATCAGCCAGTGCGGTCTCGCCATAGCGCGATTTCGGCACGATTTCGAAATTGCGTTCGACGGCGATTTTCTTTGGCTCCAGCGCCAGCGCCGAAAGCAGTCCCGCGACGCTAACTTCGCCTTCAAATCGCTTTTCTTCACCGTTGACGGTAATATCCATGTGAACTCGATCTGTTCTCGTATTGCGGTGTACTAAAAACGGCGCTTATACAATGGCCTGTAAATCTTTTGCGGCCTATAGCTGGCGTGTTGTATTTAAGCGCTCTGGGCCCCGCAAGAAGGCGGCGACGTAAAATCTTATGACGGCGAAGACAGTTTTTATCCTCAACGGCCCCAATCTCAACCTGTTGGGCGCGCGCGAACCGGCGATATATGGTCGCGATACGCTCGGCGATATTGAGGCTGCCGCTACGGCGAAGGCTGGCGCGCTTGGGCTGATGGTGGCTTTCCGCCAGTCGAACAATGAGGGAACACTGATCGATTGGGTGCAGGAGGCGGACGCCAAGGCGGCCGGGCTGATTATCAATCCCGGCGGCTATACCCATACGTCAGTGGCGCTACTGGACGCCCTTGGCGCCGCGTCGATCCCCAAGATTGAGCTGCATCTGTCCAATATTCACGCCCGCGAGGCGTTCCGGCGGCACTCTATAACGGCTGCCGCCGCTGATGGCGTAATTATGGGATTTGGCGCGGCGGGCTATCCATTAGCCCTTGAAGCGCTTAAAAATTTAATTGATAACCCCGCGCTGAAATAAGGTCGGGTCCCGGTGGCGGGAAACAATAAGAACGGGAAACGCATGGCGGGAAAAAACGGGAAAGACGGCCGCGAGCTGGAAACGGCATGGATTCGCGAGCTGGCCGGTATTTTAGAAGAAACCGGACTGACGGAAATTGAAATTGAGAAAGACGCCGTGCGGCTGCGGGTCTCGCGCCAGGGCGCGGCGACGCAATATGCCGCCGGTCCTGCGCCTGCCGCAGCGGCGCCCGCGCCGAGCGCTGCGCCCGCCGCAGCCCCGGCCACAGCAGCCAATCATGCCGGCGCGGTGAAGTCGCCAATGGTCGGCACCGCTTATCTATCGCCTTCGCCGGACGCCCCCGCCTTCATCACAGAAGGCGCGCAAGTTTCCGAAGGGCAAACGATCATGATTATCGAGGCGATGAAAACCATGAACCCGATCGCCGCACCGCGCGCCGGGAGGGTTTCAAAAATTATCGTCACCGACGCGCAACCTGTCGAGTTTGACGATCCGCTCTGCATTATCGACTAACATTATTGAGCAATTAGGGGCGCGTCTTTTTTGACGGCGCCGGTCAACGGATAAAATATGTTCAAAAAGGTCCTGATCGCCAATCGCGGAGAGATCGCTCTTCGCATTCACCGGGCGTGCAAGGAGATGGGTGTCGCCACCGTCGCCGTCCACTCCACCGCTGACGCCAGCGCCATGCATGTGCGCCTTGCCGATGAAAGCGTCTGCGTCGGCCCGCCAGCGCCAAAAGACAGCTATCTCAATATTCCGGCGATCATTTCCGCCGCCGAAATCACCGGCGCTGACGCCATCCATCCGGGCTATGGGTTTTTGTCGGAAAACGCCCGTTTTGCGGAAATTGTTGAAGCCCACAACATCAGCTTTATTGGTCCGACAGCGGAACATATCCGAGTGATGGGCGACAAAATTGCTGCTAAAACCGCAGTTGGGACCGTCGGCATCCCTCTGGTGCCGGGCTCTGACGGTGAAATTCATTCAATCGCCGAGGCGCGCGCCGCTGCGCAAGAGATCGGTTATCCAGTGCTCGTCAAAGCCGCTTCCGGCGGCGGCGGGCGCGGTATGAAGCTGGCCCAGACGGCCGCCGATATTGACGAAGCGGTCGCCACCGCGAAGGCTGAATCGAAAGCCGCCTTCGGTGATGATGCGGTTTATCTTGAAAAATACCTGACCACGCCGCGCCATATTGAAATCCAGGTTATCGCCGATGGCCACGGCAATGTGGTGCAGCTCGGCGAGCGCGATTGCTCCCTACAGCGCCGCCACCAGAAGGTGCTCGAAGAAGCGCTCTCGCCGGCGCTTAGCGATGAGGCGCGTGCGAAAATTGGTGAGACGGTCAGAAGCGCGATAGAAAAACTCGGCTATCTCGGCGTCGGCACGGTTGAGTTTCTTTATGAGAACGGTGAATTTTATTTCATCGAAATGAACACAAGGCTTCAGGTCGAACATCCGATTACTGAACAGGTCACCAATATCGACCTGGTGCGTGAACAGATCAGAGTGGCGGCCGGCGCGCCGCTCAGCTTTAGCCAAGAAGATGTGAAATTCAAAGGTCACGCCATCGAATGCCGGATTAACGCCGAAAACGCCCAAACTTTCCGTCCGTCGCCGGGCGAGATCACCCATTTTCATGCGCCGGGCGGTCCCGGCGTACGCTTCGATTCGGCAATCTACACCGGCTACCGGATCCCGCCCTATTATGATTCAATGATAGGCAAGCTGATCGTCTGGGCGGACAGCCGGGAGCTTTGCATCGCGCGCCTCAAACGCGCACTTTCAGAAATGGCGTTTGCCGGCGTTGAGACGACCATCCCGCTCTTTATCGATCTCGTTGACGATCCAGAGTTCCAGCGCGGCGAATACAATATTCACTGGCTCGAGGAATGGCTGGCGGAAAAGGCGTAGGCGGACAGAAATCCCTTCCGCAACGGCGACTATTTATCGTCCAGAAATAATTCAGGTTGGTGCTGCGCCATGGCCAAGCGAAGCTCATTGCTACTGACGGAAGTTAAAAACGTTTGCAGCGGCACGGGCTTTGCCCGCGCCGGATCGGCAGGGTAAAGCAACAGCCCATCCGTAAGACTGGCAACCGAGCCGATGTCGTCCCAGGCGATCATGCGCTGACCAAGGAACGTTGAAGACGCAACGCCGGTCTCGCCAACGGTAATCGCCGCGCGCGGAAAAAGCGCATTGCGCCCGTTCCAGAATGCTATGGCCGCCAGCATGACGCCGCCGAAGATCAAAATCCCGCCCCATAACCATGCTGGGCGGCGGTCAACCTCAAGCCCGTCAAGCACTGTGCCGTCAAGAATGGAGAAAAGCATGTCCGCACCGACGGCAAGCATGAGGGCGGCAAAGACGAATCCAAATAAGGAAAAAGCTGCGGCTTTCGATCGCGCATAGGTCACCACAAAACCTGTCGGCGTCAGCGTAATCGGCATCTCGCCACTCTCTGAGGCTCAAGCATTTCTAATGGTTAACAACTATAGTAAAGCGCCATCGCATGCGCAAATGATGCTGCACATCAATTGCGCGCCACACCCAAACCGGGCGATACCCCTAAGCATGTCCCGCGATTCTGCCGATTCTTTATCGACCGACGAGCTTTTGAAGGCCTATTCGCTCGGCTATTTCCCGATGGCGCGCTCGCGCGAGGATGAAGGCGTTGTCTGGGTGTTGCCAGACGAACGCGGGGTTTTACCGCTGGATGGCGCCGGCGCGCCGCGCCGCTTGATGCGACATTTAAAAACATCGCCCTTTGAAATTCGCATTAACACTGCCTTCCTTGAGGTGATCAGCGCCTGCGCCGAGGCGACGCCGTCGCGGCCGGACACATGGATCAACGACGCCATCATTGAGACCTATACGGAGCTTCATTTTATGGGCCGCGCGCATTCGGTTGAGTGCTGGCGGGACGGCAAGCTTGCGGGCGGGCTTTACGGAGTAGAGATGGGCGCGGCGTTTTGCGGCGAGAGCATGTTCACACGCGAGACCGACGCCAGTAAGATTGCGTTTGTCTATCTGATCGCGCGGCTGAAGCTTGGTGGATTTCACTTCATTGATGCGCAATTCACCAATGAACATCTTGAGCAATTCGGGCTCATCGGCGTCCCCGACAGCGTCTATCAACACATGCTGGCAAAGGCGCTTAACGTGGAAGCCGACTTCTTCGCCGCGCCCGATCAGCTATCGGCGAGCCGTGTCGTGCAACTGATCACCCAGACATCATAAACCGGGTGCTCCAGTGCATTAAGCGCCGGCGAGGATGCAAACATCCAGCCGCGAAAGATGTTTATACCTTCTGCTTGCGGCCCTTCCATCACTTCCGGCGCGGGCGTATCCGGCGAAAGCCGTTCCGGCGCCAAACTTTCTGGCAGCGGCGATAATTGCTCCCCATCAACCTCAGCACTATCGTCAATGCTTTCGACCGCCAAAACATCGAACTCGGTGGTTTCGATTTCTTCCTCAATTACTTCCGGGATCGAAATTTTAAGACCGCTTTGACGCGCGCCAAATTCAGTGTCGAAAACTTCAAGGAACGCCGTTGTCTCCGGAAACTCTTCCGGCGGACGCTGGTCGCAAAACCGTGGTTGAATTTCCAGCGGGCCAAAACGCGCAATCTGGTTCATTTCAATTTCGATGTCGGTGTAGCGCGCGGTGATCTTGTCGAGCGCCCGCAAGGTAACCGACACGGGCTCGCGTTTTTCCGCTGCAATCACGCCGGCAAACGGATCATCGGCCTTGCGTGACAATAGGTCTAATTCGCTAGGCTGGCTCTCTTCCGGCGTTGCCGGCTGCGACGCTAGCGGTTCCTGCGCGACTGCGAGCGCCACGGAAAGGCTGACCACACCTGCCGCCATCGATAGGGGAAAAACCATACGCATTACAAATCTCCCAGTGGATCCAGCTCGCTTTGATCGTCATCGCCCGACTTATTATTTTCCGATTGGCTGGTAAACGCCTGCACGGCAAGATTTAACAAATCCACCGAGCCGCGGGTGATGACAATCTTATCACCCTCGCGCATCATATCTTCCGATGCGCCGGGCTCAATCGCCACATAAGCGCCGCCCAATACGCCGTCGGAGGAAATCTTCGCAATCGAATCCTCCGGGATCGGAATATTGCGGTTAATCGTCATGCCGAGATTAACCTCATAAGTGGCGAGGTCGATGTCATGGTTGGTCACTTTGCCGACCCTGACGCCGGCGATGCGCACTTCCGAGCCGACCGTGATCCCGTCAACGCGTCCAAACACGGCGTCGATACGATATTTGTCAGCGCCGAAATCTTTGCCGCTGACGCCATAGGCGTAGCCAAAGAATAAAACCGCCGCAGCGATCACGATAAAGCCAACAATGGTTTCAAATGCTCCAGCGCGCGTCATGGCGTACTCCCTCACTGCCCTCAGGCTTTTTCCGGCGTCCAGGCTTCATAGTCATCATCAACATCAGCCGGCCCGCCAGCCCGCGCCAGGCTTCCCGGCGGATGATAGGCCAGCGGCGTGCCGGTCATGTTGGGCAGATGATCCTTCTCGAAGGCGCGCCGCGTCAAGGGCGCCTCGCTCGGCGGCTGGTCAAAAGTGTGATGCAGCCAGCCATGCCAGTCCGGGGTCACCCGCGAGGCCTCGGCAATGCCGTGATAAACCACCCAGCGGCGCGGATGCTTGCCCTCGCTGCCTGGCAGGCTGGGATCCTTTTCCTCATAATAGCGATTGCCCTGCTCATCTTCGCCCACCAGCCGTGCGCGCCTTCGCCACAGGGTGAAGGAAGAGCCAATTGTGGTCGAATTCCACCAGGTAAACAGCCTTACAAACATACCTTAAAATCCGTTATTGCCCGCCAATACTGGCGGAGTGTTGCGGCGCGAATATGGCGCGCGCCGCCGGCTCCGGCAATAGCGGTGTGGTTGCGGGGGATGCGACGATTTTCCGAGCAAATCTAGCCGATTGTGGTAGGCTGGGGGCTTGCCGCATACTATATGTATGGGCCGCTTCATGAGTCGTTTGTAATGCGCATTGACCGCCGGTTTTCAAAAGATTGGAGCGCGCCCTATGGCGCGGTGGCGTTCCGACGCGCGGATTCGGAGATTCGCTCTTTTGGCGGCGAGACCATCTTCGAAATGCGCGATATCGAGATTCCAAAGACGTGGAGCCAGACCGCGGTCGATATTCTGGCCCAGAAATATTTCCGCAAGGCCGGGGTCCCGGCGGCGACCAAAAAAGTTCGCGAAAAAGGCGTGCCGGCATTTTTGCAACGTTCAATGCCGGATGTTGCAGCGCTAGCAAAACTGCCCGCCGATCAGCGTTTCGGCCAGGAAACCTCAGCCAAGCAAGTATTTGACCGCATGGCCGGCGCCTGGGCCTATTGGGGCTGGAAGGGCGGCTATTTCGAGGATGAAGACGCCGCAAAGGCCTATCTCGATGAAATGCGCGCCATGCTCGCCGCGCAAATCGGCGCGCCAAACTCGCCGCAATGGTTCAACACCGGACTGCATTGGGCCTATGGCGTCGATGGCGCCGGTCAGGGTCATTACTTCGTCGACCACGCTTCCGGCGCACTCACCCAATCCGACAGCGCCTACGAACACCCGCAACCCCATGCCTGTTTCATCCAGTCGGTCGACGACAATCTCGCTGGCGATGGCGGGGTGATGGATTTGTGGAAGCGCGAGGCGTTGTTGTTCAAATACGGCTCGGGAACCGGCACCAACTTTTCCAATATCCGCGCCGAAGGCGAGCCGCTTTCAAGTGGCGGCAAAAGCTCCGGTTTGATGAGCTTTTTAAAAGTCGGCGACGCCGCTGCCGGCGCGGTCAAGTCCGGCGGCACAACGCGGCGCGCCGCCAAGATGGTGATTATCGACGCCGATCATCCCGACATTGAGGATTTCATTCGCTGGAAAGCGCGCGAGGAAGAAAAAGTCGCCGCATTAGTCGCTGGTTCGCGCGCCATGGCGAAATACCTGCCGCCGGTTCTGGACGCCTGCTGGGCGGCCCCGGCAAATGAAAACGCCGACCAAGATGACGACGATCAGGCGCGGTTCGACCCCAAACACAACAGCGCCCTGAAGCAGGCGGTGCGCGCGGCGAAAAAGGCGTTCATTCCCGACGCCTCGATCAAGCGCGTTATTGACTATGGCCGCCAGGGCTATCGGGCGATTGAAATCGATATCTACGACCTCGACTGGGATTCCTCCGGCTACCGCTCGGTTTCCGGCCAGAACTCCAATAATTCCGTCCGCATCACCGATGGCTTTTTAAAAGCGGTCTCTGACAATGATGACTGGGCGCTGAAGCGGCGGGTCGATAATAGTACGGTGAAAACCGTCAGGGCGCGCGCCTTATGGCAGGAGATTTGCGCCACTGCCTGGGCCTGTGCTGATCCGGGCATTCAGTTCCATGACACCATCAACGCCTGGCACACCTGCCCGGATGGCGGCGATATCCGCGCTTCCAATCCGTGCTCGGAATATATGTTCCTCGACGACACCGCCTGCAATCTTGCCTCACTGAACCTGATTAAATTCAAGACCGATGAGGGTTTTGACGCCGATGGCTTTGAACATGCCTGCCGGCTGTGGACTCTGACACTAGAAATTTCAGTGATGATGGCGCAATATCCGTCAGCAAAAATTGCGCAGCAATCTTATGACTACCGCACCCTCGGCCTCGGCTTCGCCAATCTTGGCGGATTGTTGATGTCGTCTGGGATTGCCTATGACAGCGACGAGGGCCGCGCCATCGCCGCCGGCGTCAGCGCGTTGATGACGGGCGCGGCCTATCGCGCCTCGGCGGAAGTTGCGGCGACCGTCGGGCCTTTCGCCAAGTTTAAAGACAATCGCGACCCGCTCTTGAGGGTGCTGCGCAACCACCGCCGCGCGGCGGTGGGCGCCGCGCTTGGCGGAGAGTTTGAAGGGCTGGGCGCAGAGCCCGCGCAGTTCGATGCGGAGCTTTGTCCGTGGACAGACCTTGCCGAGCGGGCGCAAACGGTGTGGAACGAAGCCTATGAGCTCGGCGCCATCAACGGTCTGCGCAACGCGCAAGTCTCCGTCGTTGCGCCGACCGGCACTATTGGCCTCGTCATGGATTGCGACACAACCGGCGTTGAGCCTGACTATGCTCTCGTTAAATTTAAAAAGCTCGCCGGCGGCGGCAACCTGAAAATCATCAATCAGTGCGTGCCCACGGCGCTGGACGCGCTCGGTTATACGCGCCGCGAAATCGACGACATTATCGCCTATGCGCTGGGGCGCGGCACCCTGGTGGATGCGCCTGGCGTCAACCTTGCGGAGTTGCGCAATGAAGGGTTTGAAGATCGCCACATCAAGGCGCTGGAAGAGCGGCTGAAGACCGCGTTCGACATGACCTACGCCTTCGCGCCCCATGCCCTAGGCGAGGATTTCTGCATCAATATTCTCGGCATGCACGAAACCCAGCTTGGCGCGACCGGCTATGAAGTGTTGCGTGATCTCGGTTTTGCCGACGAGGAAATTCACCAGGCGAATTTATATTGCTGTGGAGCGATGACGATTGAGGGCGCGCCGCATCTGAAAGAAGAAGACTATGCGGTCTTTGATTGCGCCAATCCTTGCGGGCGGATTGGCGAGCGCGCGCTCGGCGTCGATGCGCATCTGACGATGATGGCTGCGGTGCAACCCTTTATCTCCGGTGCGATTTCCAAAACCGTCAACCTGCCAGCGAGCGCCGCCATCAACGACTGCGCGCGCGCCTATATGCTCGCCTGGCAGCTTGGGCTTAAATCGATTGCGCTTTACCGCGACGGCTCCAAACTTTCCCAGCCCTTGGCGTCCATGTTGCTCGCCGCCGACAGCGATGACGAAGACGAAGACTTTGCTGAGGCCGTCGCCGCCGCACCCGCGGCTGAAAAATCAAAAATCGTCGCGGAACGGATCGTCGAGCGCATCATTGAACGCACCCCCGGACGGCGACGCCTACCGGACCGGCGCAAAGGCTATATCCAAAAAGCCATTGTTGGCGGCCATAAAGTCTACCTCCACACCGGCGAGTTCGACGACGGTGAAATCGGTGAAATTTTCATCGATATGCATAAAGAAGGCGCGGCGTTCCGCAGCCTGATGAATAATTTCGCCATCGCCATTTCGCTTGGGCTGCAATATGGCGTGCCACTGGATGAATATGTCGATGCTTACGTCTTCACTCGGTTCGACCCCTCTGGTCCTGTCAAAGGCAATGACCAGATCAAACATGCAACATCGGTCCTCGATTATATTTTCCGCGAGCTGGCGATTTCCTATCTCGGTCGCGGCGACCTGGCGCATGTAAACCCTGATGATTCCGCGGTCGATGCGATTGGCCACGGGGTTAGCGTAGAAAAAACCCAGGAAGACGCCGCCAAGCTAATCTCCAAAGGCTTCAGCCGCTCCACCGTAACCGATAATCTGGTGATCCTGCGCGGCGGTGACTTTGACCGGCTGCGCGTAAAAGCCAACCAAGGGGGCGCTGGGCAAAGCGAAGACCGGCAAGACAATGAACCGGTGGACGTTGAAGTCGTCTCGGAAGAGCGCGCCAAAAGCCCGCCGGAAATTGAGGCGCAGGTCGCAAGGCTTGCCGATGCGGTCAATCAAAAGGCGCCGCGCGGCGTCCTTGCAACACCCGGCCGCGCCATAGAGGAAGCCCGCATCAAAGGCTATGAGGGCGACGCCTGTCCCGATTGCGGGCAATTCACGCTGGTGCGCAACGGCGCCTGTCTTAAATGCGAAAGTTGCGGCGCATCGACTGGCTGCTCTTAATCCTCCGTTAACGGTGTTTTCTTGCCCAACAGGCAACTCCGTCGCATGACAGATAAATTTTTCAATCATCCTTAATCGATCCTTGAGGTCCCCGAACGACACTGTTTGACGAAATTCAGGCGGGAGCTCCTTCGGCAATGAAGTTTGTCGCACTCATTATCGTTTTTATGGTTTTAGTTCTGTCCCTGGTGACGGCGATCGTTCCAGGCTCACGCGGCTATGGCAATAAAAACCCGGTCGCAGTGATTGGCGAGGAAATCGCCAAACCGCTGGCCAAAGTCGATATGATCGGACCTGAGATCAGCAACGCGCTCGACCGGGTCGACGTCAAACTCCCGTCCTTCCCCGGTGCTAAAAAACCGGAAGTAGGCGAGGACAAGTCACTCGGCGATTATTCCGGCGCAGATTTTTCCAACAAGGATTTACCACACGCGAATTTTGCGAGCTCGTTTCTCTCCTCAACACTGTTTGAAAGTGCGCTCCTCGACAGCGCCGTGTTTGAAGGCGCGAGTGGCGCGGGTATAAATTTCAGGCAGGCGCGGATGGAGAAGTCCGATCTTACCGCGGCGATGCTGGCGGGCAGTGATTTTACCGGGGCAGAGCTGCGCGAGGCGGTCGCGCGCGCGGCTGATTTTGAAGCGGCGGTTTTCACCGGCGGCGATCTTTCTTTTGCAAGTTTTTCCGGCGCCAACCTTACGGGCGCCGCCCTAAACGATGTCTATGCCGCGGGTGCGATATTCGTTGACGCCAATCTCAGCGGCGCCAATCTTACTGACGCCGACCTGACGGGCGTGCGGTTTGAAGGCGCTAACCTTAAAAATGTGAGCTTCGGCGCCGCCAACTTAAAACTGGCGAAACTGTCCCGCGCAAAACTTCAGGGCGCTGATCTTTCCGGGGTCATCAATCTGACTGCGGAGCAACTGGCGGACGCCTGCGCCAATGGCGACACCAAGCTCCCCGAAGGCCTCGCCGCCCCGCGTTGCTAAAAAGCTCTATCTGCTAGCGCTTGTTGATGCTTTCGCGGTCCTGGCGATCTTCGCCAACCCGCATCATGTCGATCTCTTGCAAGGCGCCAAGCGCGAACGTTGACAACCGCGACGACGCCGCAAGGGCGGTGTAAGCGCGCATCGGCGCCGCCTCTGGCTGCAAGGCGGCAGATTGCAACGCTGCGGGCTCGGCCTTCTGCAAGGGTTGGCGTTGCGCAAATTGCTCCAGCATTTGAGCATCCAGAGCGAGTATGTTTCTATAGGCATGCGAATTATAATTCACGTTCGCACCCTGCCGCGCGAACATGTTCGCCGTTGGAGAGGCCGCTGGCGCCCCAAACTTGGCATCCGCTGTCTTGGCGTCCCCAGGTTTGGCGTCCGCAGGCGCATTAGCGCCGCCCATCGAGGCGGCGATGGAGCTGACCACCTCGCCCACGGTTTTAGCGCGCGCGCCGTCATAGAAGACCGCACGGTTCGCCGCCGCCGCTTTTGGCATCAGGCCGGCGGCTTCAACCGACGACGCTGCGCTCAATAGCTTGACCGCGCCGGCTGGCCCAAGAAAATGCGCCGTATAAAGGTCGGCGCCGGAGGTCGCGCGTCCGAGCTTGCGTTCCAGAATGGACTGGTTCTCATTGGCAAGCTCGCCGGCAAGCGCCGCGGAGGCGTTGGCGTCAAACCGCAAGGCGAGAATTTCCTCGCGCCGCGCCTTACTCAATACATCATAGCGACCATCGGACCCGCGCTGAATATCGCCGGCCTGTTCGCCAAGTCCGTGGCGCGCGCCATATTGCTTCACCGCGCCGAGCCAGGTCTGGTCGATGAACTGGAACAGCCCGGCGGCGCTCGAGGTTTTGGCTTTCGCCGTTGGATTGAGGCTGGATTCGCGGGCAGCGACCATTTTTAGAAAATCAAACCCGGCGCCCGTCGCCTCGCTCGCGCGCTTTAAAGCGGTCGTCACTTTATGCGGTGCTGCGACGGATGGGTTGAAGTCGATAGACATGGCGCGTTCCTTATTCATGGATAAATTTGCCCCATGAATGTCAAGAAAGCGCTAACCATACTTGCCGCCAACACGGCTTAATCAAAGCGTTCCGGGCGAAAGGGTTGAAGATATGTTAACGGCGATGGCCCCTCACCCGGTCTCTCGCCTTCCAGAATATCGCGCGACAGCGCCGCCGCGCAGGCCGGCGCCAGCAATATGCCGTTGCGATAATGGCCAAGCGCCAGGAACACATCGTCCGGCCCGCGCCGATCGCGCCCTAAAATTGGCGCGCCGTCAGGCGTCGCCGGGCGCAAGCCCGACCAGCGCTCGATCTCCGGCCAATGGCGGAGGGCGGGTACGACATCCGCCGCGCCGGCCCTCAATTTACGGATCGATGCGTCGTCAACACTGGCATCGCGCCGACCGGGGATTTCGGTTGCGCCGATGATCACCCGGCCTTCGGCTTTCGGACAGAGATAAGGCAGCGCCGGTCGCGCCGGGCAGCGAATGACATGGCGAAAATTGTGATCGCCCCGATCAACGGCGAGCGCCTCGCCTTTAACAGGCGTGATCGGCGCCGGCGGCAGACCGGCGACTAGCTGCGTCGCCGCCGCGCCGCTCGCCAGAACAACGCTTTTCGCTTCAAGCCGCACGCCATTTGAAAGCGTCAGCCGATGGCCGGATCTGCCGCCTTCAACCTGCTCAACACGCGCCCCAAAAAATGCCCCGGCGGTTTTGCGAAAGGCTGCCCGCAACGCGATCAGCAATTTGCGCGGATCGACCTGAGCGTCGCCCGGCGCATAGAGCGCGGCGATAACCCGGTCAGACAGAGCCGGTTCCAGCTGTCGCGCCGCGTCGCCGTCCAAAAACGATGCATCGCCCCCACGGCGACGCAGCTGATCGCCGCTTTGTTTCAACGCCGTCGCCTGGCGCTCATCAAACGCCACCGCGAGAATGCCGTCATCGCGATAGTCGAGCGACAGACCGGTCTCGTCTTCCAGCGTCGCCGCGAAATCCGGCCAGGCGGCAAGGCTTTGCGCGCCCAATGCGTAAAGCGCATTGGCCATGCCCGCATCTCCTGCGGTCTCAAACGAAGCCGCCAGCATGCCCGCGGCCGCGTCCGTCGCCGGCGGCGTATCATGGCCCGCATCGATCACCGCAACGCGGAGCTGATGCCCCGAAAGCGCGCGTGCAACCGACAATCCAATCACGCCGCCGCCGATAATCGCAATGTCAAAATTCGTTGCGCTCACTTTTGCCTTCCCGGCAACACTTGTTTCGCTAAAGTCTGCCGCCTCTGCCAAAAATTCAACCGCCGCTGCGCCGACTACCGCGATTTTCTGCTGCGGCTTTTTCTTCCCCCGCCTCGCGGCTCAATAGTGGCATCGCCATCAGCCGGGTCTTTTCTTTTGAGCCGGAGGAAGAACCAAAAAAATAATTGACCACCGCCGCGGTCATGGTCGCCAGCGCGCCGAGCATGATTGAAAATTCGGTCTCGGCTCCGGCGGGCATCTTGCGCGCCACCATAACGCCCAGCACGGCAAAAAATCCCAAGATGATCAACGCGCCGAGCGCCGACGGCGTCCAGTCGCTCATTTCGATTTGCCGCTCGCGCGCATTGGCGCGATCGCCGGCGTCGATGCGACGATTTTCAAGGCTTGCCTCTAACAAGGCGACTTCAAATTCCTGTTCGGCTTTTTTAAGTGCGATAAGATGTTGTGGTGTGGCGCTGACCAGTATCTCGCTGAGCAATTCCTCGTCGCCGTCAGGCGCGCCGAAAATCGCCTTTGAGATCTGCGCCACTGCCACGCCGGCGAGCGGGCCGCCCAGCGCCTGGGCAAGGCTCGGCGCGGCGCCAGCTATGGCGCGTTTGATTTTCCCGCGCACGGCGCTTTTTGTTTTTGTCATGTGTTTTTCTCCAAGAAGCAAAATTGACATTCATGTGGAAAGATATTGTGCGGGCGCCATGACAGCCGTGAATGAACCCAACAGCATTTGTAAGATTTAATTTTGTGAAAGCGCTGTGAACAATCGTAAAATTTACCTGTATGCAGCGTGCTCACTGGCGCTTGCAAAAAAGCGACAGGGCGAATAACAAAGGTTGAAATCAACCGGCGATAGAAAACTGTCACGCCGCACGCAACATCACCCTATGGCATCGTTTGGAATTATAGTTCGGGCGCCGATTAAAAATTCTTCACTATATTTTGAACCATCTACACTCTACCGACGCAAATTTTGGCGCCTCAACACAAGCAATCGACCGCATGCGCCCTATTATGGCGAAAATTCAATTTGCATTTAGAAACGGATCAATCCACGGTTGCGCAACAGTGATTCGCCGCCCGTTTAAAGGGCGCTGAGGCAGAAGCGGTCAGTTTAATTATGGTTTTCATTGTGGCGGCGGTCATCCTCGCCGCCTCTTTCTGGATTCTGGGTAAGGCCAAAGCCCTTGAGGCTATGGCCCGCGCGCCGGCATTAATGCTGGCCGCCGGGGCTGGCGTCTCAATTTTATACCGCATCGCCGGCGGGCCGTTTGCGCCGTCGGAATGGGCCGCAACCGGGGCGGACGCTCTCCTCGCGGCGCTTGTCTTTGTCGCCGCGGCGCAATTTCGCCTGTCACGACTGGCCAATGTCTGTCCCGCCTCGTTCCGGTTGACCATCGGCGGCGCCCCGCTTTTCCTGGTGGTTTGCGGGCTGGCGGCGTTCATTCTGGTGCCGCACCTGACGCTGGGGGCGGCGTTTCTGGTCGCCGGCGCCTTAACACTCAACGGCGCAGCCTTTGACCGGCGCGCGGTGGCCGATGCGCCAGCGCCATCGGTCATCAAAGCAGCCGTGCGCCTCGAAAGCGCGGCTATTTTGGCGCTTGGCCTACCAGTGGCGCTATTGCTGGAAGCGGCCGCTACGGCGGCGCCAGTCGGCATGCCGCCGGTGACGCCGGTTTATGAATTTGCCATCTCCACCTTTAAGGCCTTCGCGCTGGGCGGCGGCCTCGGCTTTGTCGCCGCTGTCGTCGGCAACCGGCTGAGAACCCACCAAAGGGCGCCGATAGCCATCGCAGCGGGGATCATTGCCGCATGCGTCGCGGCGCTGATCGGCGCCCATCCGGTGATCGCCGCCGCCGCCGCAGGCCTCTTATGGGGCGAACAAACCACCGCGCTGATTACCACGCGTGTGCGGATGCGGCGGGTGGTGGAACGGCTCGCGGCGCCAGCAGCCTATTTCGCCTTCGGTCTTCTGCTTGCCCCGCGCCTGCTCCAGGCCGATCTGTTGACGATCGTCTTTGCACTCGCGGCGGTAACGATCATGCGCGCCGGTCCGCGCCTTGTTGCGCTCAAAAAAACCACGCTCGCAAAAGAGAGCCAGATGTTCCTCGCCTGGTTCGGTGGTGCGCCCGGCGCCGCATCAGCGTTGTTTTTAATTTCACTGTTTGACGCCGCTTCCATCGTCGCCCAGGACGCAGCCCTCACGGTCGGCGCCCTCGCGGTGACGTTTGGCATCATCGCGGCGAGACTAACCTCGCGCCCGCTGTTAAAATCGCTGCTGAAACAAACCGCGGCAGCAAAAAAACGCGCGCTGTTTGCAACTTAGGCCCACCGGGCTTTGCTTTTCTTCATCCCCTCGGCAATCTTCGCGACAGGGCGGCGATATCCTCGCGCAACGCTTTGATGTCGGCGCTGACGGCTTGCTGGCTGGTGGCAATGTCGTCGATCACCGGGTCGGCATCTTCTTCAACGACCCGCACGACAATGCCGACAAAGAGGTTGAGCATGGTGAAGGTCGCGATCATCACGAAAGTCAGGAAAAATATCCACGAGCGCGTATGGGTCTCGGCGACCGTTGCGGCAATGTCGGGCCAACCTTCCAGCGTCATGACCTGAAACAGTGTGTACATGGCGGTGAACACATCACCGAACAGTTGCGGGTGGTCCGGCCCGTAGAGGTTCGCGGCGATGACCGCGAAAACATAGACGATCAGCGCCAACACCACCCCAACCGAGGCGATGCCGGGGATGGAATCGAGGAACGCCGAGACCACCAGGCGCATCCGCGGGATCACCGTGATCACCCGTAAGACCCGCAATACCCGGAAGGCGCGCAAGGCCGCCAGCCCGCTGGTCGCCGCCAGGAGCGAAATCATCACAATCACAAAGTCAAAAACATTCCAGCCATTGCGAAGATACGCATCGCGCTCAGCCAGGATGCGCAAGATAATTTCTCCAACAAAGGCGTAAATGATCACCCGGTCTGTGAGCATTAACATATCGCCGAAACGCGCCTTGATCCCGGGGAAGGTTTCCGCCCCAAGGATCACCGCATTAACGATAATCAAGGTCAAAACGACGATCTGAAACGCGCCGCTATCCACCAATTTTTCGACTTTTCCGCGCCAGGCGCTCATATTTGTCGTCGCTTTGTCGGGTCCATTCCTTCAGGCTAGGGGGATTCTCCGGCGACACGAGCCGTCCTTTTGCGTCGCCACGGCGGACTTGGCCAATAAAATACCCTCGCCGCCGGCGAAGAATATTGCGCAACCAATTGGCGGGCCGGCGAAAATCCGCTATGCGGGGACCTCATCACCGCCGGAGTGGGGCTTGAGCGACCAACGCGACGATATCAACGCGCTAGAGGCCGATGCGGAGGACACCGCAGAGGGCGCGCCGCGCATGCGCTTTCAAGGCATTGTCGAGGCTGAAAAGGGCCCGCCCGTGACCGCTGGCGACGTCCAGGCCATCGAGCCGATTGTCCATAATGAGCGCCGCTGGAGCGCGATGAGCCGGCAGATATCGCAAGTCTCCCGCCTGACTGCATTATTTGTGTTCTTTTCCTTCATTGTCGGCACGCCGCTGGGCAATTATTTTGCTCACCTTAAACTCAACGGGTCGGCCGCCGGCTGGAGCCCACTTGCCGCCTTCGGATTTGAGACGGTTTTGTTTGCCTTCGTGGTGCCGGTGCTGGTGTTGTTGATCGGCTATGCGCTCTCGCGCATGGCGACGATGCTAAATGCCGCCGAATCGATCGCTGCGGCGGCGCAGCAGATGACCACGCCGGATGTAACGGCGGCGCACAACGCAGACACCGTCGGCGCGGTTGTGCAAGGTCACATGGAAGCGCTCAATGAAGGGCTCGACGGCGCCCTGTCGCGGCTGGCCAGTGTTGAATCCATGATCCGCGATCATGTTGCGGCGATAGAACTTGCCGGCGACGCGATTGAGCAAAAAGCCACCGGTGCGGTTGAGCGCGTCGCCGATGAACGCTCGCGACTGATGGACCTGACCGAAAGCCTTAATGCGCATGCGGATTCTTTTGCGGCCGCGATTGCCGAACGTGCAAAGGCGAGCATCGAGGCGCTCAATACCGCCGACACGATCTCTGGGCGGGCCGAACGTGAATTCGATGAACGCCTGACCGGGCTTGAGGCCGCCGCCGACCGCGCACTCACCAGTTTTGAATCATTGCGCGACGCCTTGCGCGATACCGACGAGACTATGCGCCAGTCGGCAGGCGCGATTGAAACCGCGGCCACCGACACGCTGCAGGCGACCGCGCAGGCAAAAGCCGCCTCTGATGCGGCCGCAGAGTCCGCCGCACGCAACGCCGCCAATGTCGCCGCCTCCGCAAACCAGGCCTCATTGCAGGCCAAGCAAGCCGCTGACGAGGCCATTCAAACCGCCACGGAAGAAGCCGAACGCGCCGCGGCGTCAGCGGCTCAGGCCGCTGCGGAAGAGACCGCAAAAATTCAAGACGCTGCGGCAAAAACCATTGGCGACTTGTCCGACGCGACCAAAGAAGCGGTTCAAGCCGCCCGCGCCGACGCCAGCGAGGCGACCAAGGCCGCAGAGGAAGTCTCCGAGGCGGCGCGCAAAACCAGCGAGGCGGTCAAGGCGGCGTCGAGCGATGTTACCGCCGCCAGCGAAGAGGCGCGCAAAACTTCTGAGCAGGCAGCACAACTGTCAGAGGCCGCGACAACCCAGATTGAAGAGCGCAACAAAGCTCTGGCCGATGCGCGCGCGGCGCTTGAAAAAGAAAACGCGCGCCTTGAGGCGCTGATCGGCGAGCAACGCAAACGCGCCGACCGTCTGGCCAACGCCATCGCCGACCAGACCGAACGGCTGAGCGAGCTTGCCGAAACCCAATTGCGCGAACAGGAAGCCGCCGCCGCTCGCACCGAGACCGAAGCCAAAGCGCGCGCCGACAAAGAAGCGCAAGAGCTGGAGGCGCAAGAACGCGAGGCGCTAGAGCGGGCCGCACAAGAAAAGGCCGCAGAAGAAGAAGCAAAAGCCGCCAGTCTGGAAGCCCAACACCAAGCAGAAGCTCTGGCGCAAGCTGAGGCGGAAGCCGAAGCCAAGCAAGCCGCAGAGGCACTGGCTCAGGCGGAGGCGCAAGCCACCCAGAAAGCCGAAGCGCAAGCCGCTGAGGATGCTGCTGAGAAAGCGGCAGAGGAAACACGCCTGGCCGCCGAGCGAAGAGCCGCAAAGACGGCGCCGGAACTGGCGCTGACGGCAAAACACAAACCCACAAAAGATAGGCCCACAAAAGATAGGCCCGCAAAAAAACCCAACGGCGCCGCCAGGCTGGAAGAGCTCGCCCGTGACATTGCCGAACGCCGGCCGCGGCGCGGCGCGCGCCGACGCAAGGAGCCGCCGGTTGAGGGCAGTCTCAACACCGAAGAGCTCGAACAAGATCCCAAGCGCTCAAAAGGCGATGTCTCGTGGCGCGAAATTCTCGACGCAGCCGACGACGCCGAACCGCTGGAGCTTGGGCCAGTCTCACGAAAGCCCCCGGCCCTGGCGCGCGACGAAGCGGCCAACGCCATCCGCATCATTTCCGGCCTGCAAGCGTTTACCTATGAGCTGGAAACCCGCCTCTATGGCGACCCGCCGCCAGCGCTACAGGAGCGTTATGATCGCGGCGACCGCAACGTCTTTGCAAACCGGCTGTTGCGCCTCAACGAAGCGGATGTAAAACGCCGTATACGGAACGAATCTGCGCGCGATCAGACTTTTGAAGGCGGTGTTCACAGTTTTCTTCAAAGCTTTGAAAAATTGCTCGAGGATGCAACCACATCCGAGACCGCTGACGAAGAGCTTGAAGAATACTTAAGCTCTCCGCTGGGGCGGGTCTATCTCCTGATCGGCGCAACTGTCGGGTATTTTGCCTAAGCTGGTCCGGCAGGAGCAATCAGCCTTTTGAGGCCGCCGCCTCACCTTCGTTGAGCGCCCAATTGACTATCCCGGCTATGGTGCTGGCGAACGCACTATCAAAGGCGGCGATCACATCATCAGCGCCGTCGCTCGATGCCGGCGCGGAAATTTCAAACAACTGCGCGGCGTAAATTTTTCCCTTACCGTCAGTCAGGCGGACATAGATCGACACGCTCGCCGCCCGGCCGCCCCGCACATCCAGCTGGATGCCGCGAAGGTCGCTCTGCAGAATGAAATCCCCCACCGGAACAACGCTGCTGTCACCGACGGCGATGATCCGGCCGGAATCTTCCAAGCTCTGCACCAGCGCGGTTTGAAAAAGCCGGGGCGCGCGGTCAGCCCATTCGGCGCCGGAGAAATATTCAATTTTTCCAGGCGCCGTGGAGACCGCAATTCTGGTGGTGTCATAGACCCGCGTGGTGTGCGGGTCCTCAACCACAAGCGACCAGTCCACAGGCGCGCCCGCCAGCGCATCGGCTGTCACCGCGGAAATATGATAACGCGGCTTGGGTGGGCTGGTTTCCGGCAATAGCGAGACGCAACCGGATGCGAAAAATGCAAGCCCAAAGACGACCGAGCGGACAATCTGTTTCATCATTCTTCCTCCGCGCCATATTCCGGCACACTCTCGCCCAGTAAATAAGCTTGGGGGTCGCGATCAATTTCACGCAGGATATAGTCGAGCGTGCGCATCAGACGGCGCGCCTCAGCCATGGCCGGCGCGACTTGCGATAATCCCTGATCGGTGAAAATGTGCAGCGAGGCGCGATTCTCATCAACGACGCCGCGCAAATCCTGAACCAGCGCGTGCGATTCCTTCATCAGCGCCGCCGCATCCGCCATCGCGTCCGGTGCGTCTCCTTCAAGAATTTCCTGTAGGCTTGTCGCGGCAGCGTCCAGTTTGCCGGTGACTTCGGCGAGGTCGGTCGTGATTTTGTCGACATTGTTGATTATCGAAACAATCTGCTCGTCATTATCCGCGAAGGCGCCGGTCAAAGTTTCGATATTTGAAACCGTATCAGCGACGCCGCCAATATTTTCATCCGACAAGAGACGATTGACCTGTGCAATCACGTCGCCTGATCCTTCGAGAAGCGCGGCTATGCCCGGCGCCGTGGCGTTGATTTTCGGCACGCGATCTTCGCTCACGTCTTTCAGGAGCGGGGAGCTCGCGCTGCCGCCGACAAACTGGATGATCGCAAGCCCTGTGAAGCCAACAAGCTCAAGCTCCGCCTCGGTATCTTCCTTAACTGGCGTGTCCTTCCCGACCCGCACCCGCGCGATAACGATCTTCGGATTATTGGGATCAATCGTCAGCGTTTCGACTTCGCCTTTTTGAATGCCGTTAAACCGCACCGCCGCGCCAACCGACAGGCCGGAGACGCGCTCGGTGAAGATGATGTCATATTCATCAAATTCCCGTTGTGTCTGAGCGAGCATGAGTACGAACAAAAAGCCCGCCGCAACCGCGCTCAAAACAATAGCGCCGATCAGTACGTAATGCGCCCGCGTTTCCATACCGATTTACCCCCAGACCCTAAATACTTCAGCCAGTCTTAGCGGACAAGGCCGCGCGCCCGCGCGGCCCGGCGAAATATTCCTGGATCCACGGGTGATCGGTGCGGCGAACCTCATCAAGCGGTCCACATGCAATGACGTGGTGTTCGGCAAGCACCGCGACCCGGTCACAGGCGGCATGTAACGTATCAAGATCATGGGTTACCATAAACACCGTTAACCCTAATGATTCCTTGAGATTGACGATCAATTCGTCGAATTTGGCGGCCCCGATCGGGTCGAGACCGGCGGTCGGCTCGTCCAGAAAAACCAGCTCCGGGTCAAGCGCCAGGGCGCGCGCCAGTCCCGCGCGCTTTCTCATACCGCCGGAAAGCTCCGAGGGATATTTGGCGCCCGCCTCCGCCGCCAGTCCGACCATGGAGATTTTCAGCGCCGCCATATCCCTGGCAAGCTCCCCTTCAATTTTGAGATGCTCATGGATCGGAGCCATGACATTTTGCGCAACCGTTAATGAAGAAAACAGCGCGCCGCCCTGAAAAAGAACACCCCAGCGACGTTCAATAGACAGACGTTGTTCTTCATTTGCGCCATAAAAATCTTCGCCAAACACGGTGACGGTTCCCGCGCTCGGTCGCTTCAAACCGATAATGGCGCGCATCAGAACCGATTTGCCGGCGCCCGATCCGCCGACCACGCCAAGGATTTCGCCCGTGCGCACATCAAGATCGAGATTGTCATGAACAATAAAATCATCAAATTGCGTGCGTATGCCGCGCAGCTCGATCATATTTTGCGCGTTGTCGTTTCCGGTGCTCAAAAGTCAATCTCCAAATAGTACATGGCGAAGAACGCATCGATGACGATCACCAGAAACAACGCCTGAACTACAGAAAGCGTCGTGCGCTGACCAAGAGACTCCGCGCTGCCCTCAACTTCCATGCCCTGAAAACAACCGATGACAGCGATCACAAAGGCAAAGAACGGCGCCTTGATCAGCCCCGCCCAGAAATGATCAATGATAATTGTTTCCTGAAATCGCGCCATGAAAAGCGCCAGCGAGATATCCATCGCAAACGCCGCGACCAGCGCGCCGCCGACCAAGCCAAGAATTGCGGCAATAAACGCAATCACCGGCAGCATCAGGACCAGCGCGATCACCCGCGGCAGGACCAGCACCTCCATGGGGTCCAGCCCCAGAACCCGCATCGCATCAATCTCTTCACGGATTTTCATCGAGCCGATCTGTGCGGTGAAGGCGCTGCCCGATCGGCCGGCAATCAAAATCGCGGTGAGCAACACGCCAAACTCGCGCAGCACTGAAATGCCCACCAACTCGACGGTAAAGATATCCGCATTAAACAGGCGCAGAATTTTAGCGCCCATAAACGCCACCACCGCGCCAATCAGAAAGGACATCAAACCGACAATCGGAATGGCGTTCAGTCCCGCCTCTTCCATGTGGTGAACAGTTGAAGTCCAGCGGAAATGGGAAGGACGAGTAAGGACGCGCCATGTTGTCGCCAGGGTTTCACCCACAAAGCTCATCAATTGCAGCGCCGCTTCGTAGGCCTCCGCAACGCCCCGCCCGAGACGGTCGAGCATGGCTTTGAATGCATTGGGGTGTAATGGGTGAACATGGCATGGCGCCAGATGGTCCACGACCTGCTCCATAAGCGCCGCGTGGGCCTCGCTGGCGCCAATAATTTTGGATACCTCTGTCCGCGCGCCGCAGGCCAACAGGGTCCGCTGCAGGACCATGGCGCCGGCGGTGTCGAGGCGTTCCACGCCGGTCATGTCGATAATCAGCTCGCGCCCCATCGTATCATCAGCAAAATCACGCAGCCGCGAATCAACCTGCTTTAAAAAGCGCGCGCGCCAATCTCCCGCCGCCACCATTTTCATGACGCCACGCTCGATATCGATGTCGAAATATGCCGCCGAATCCGCCATAGTTAATTCTTTCTGAACGCACCGCCCATAACGGCGCAGCGCTTGCAGTGCCATCATGGCGTAAAGGATGTTAAAATGATCCTGAAATTACGCGGATGGATGCCATATTGGAGCACCGACAGGGTGATTAGTAATAAATTGTACCATTTCAGGAGCGGGCGTTGACCTCCAGCCATATGTTTCGCGGGCCATTTCAGTGGCTTTCAGCCCTGCCTCTGCTGGCGGTGACCGGTATTTTGACGGTGATGGCGCTGATGACCCTGACCAGCGCACAGTCGCCCGAAGCGCGCTCGCGCGAGGTTTTGTTCGACTATTTCCAGCGCCTGTCCCCGGCAGCGTATGACGCCTCAGAGAAATTCCACCTGGTGCTCATCGACCGGGAAAGCGTCGAGGCGGTGGGCCCGTGGCCGTGGCCGCGGACGGTACTGGCCAGTCTCGTCGACGCGACCGCCGAGGCGGGGGCCCGCGGCGTCACCCTCACCGAGCCGGTTGATAAGCCCGATCCGCTGTCACCCGAAACCATCGGCCGGTTCTGGCTTGAGGGCGCCAGTGACGATGCGCTCGCCGAACAGCTGTCGCGGCTGCCGCGCACCGATGCGGTGCTAGCCAAGGCTTTCGCCAAGACCAAAGGTGCGGTCGCGGTCTCCCTGACGCCGCCGGCCAATCCGAACCAACCGTCTGCGGTGCAACGCACCGACGCCAAGGACGCCGGCTGGCTGAACATCGCCGATGGCGGGGTTGACTATATCGCCCTGCCCGGCGCGCGCTATTTGTATAGTCTAAACGCTGAGCTTTCGCGCGCTGCACAACCCGCCGTCGCCGCGCTCGTCGCCGACCCTGACGGCGTCTTCCGCCGCGCGCCCTTATTGTGGTCGCTTGAGGGCAAGCCGGCGCCGTCGATTGCCCTGAAAGCTGCGCAGCTTGCGCTTGGCGACGGCGCCATAACGGCAGACGCCGATGTCAATTCAGCCAATCCGCAGGGGCGGGTTTTGAAGGCGATCACCCATTCCGGTGGTGGCTTTGCGATTTCCCAACAATCGTCGGTGCGACTTTATTTGCCCAAACGGCTCAATATTCCGACGACCTCAGCGGCGAGGCTTCTCGCCGGATCTGGCTCCAACAGCCAGCTCTCGGGCGCTGTGGTTTTGATCGGGCTTGACGGCGATCTCGGCGAGACGATCCGCACTGCGCGCGGCGAGATGCCCTTGGTAGAGCTGCATGCGCTCGCCGCTGCGCAAATCACTGCCGCCGCCATGCCCAAGCGTCCCGGCTGGACCGGTTATCTTGAAGCCCTCGGGGTGATGGTGTTCGGCGCCGCCGCGATTATGATCGCCCAGCGCATGCAATTCTGGCAGGCGGTGGGCTTTGCCGCTGTGCTCTCCTTCATCTTGATCCTGGCGGCCTATTCAGCGTTTTCGTTGGGCAATCTCCTGGTCAACCCATTGGCGCCGTCGCTTGCGCTGTTTGTCGGCGCGCTTTCTGTCGCTGGCGGCAAGTCGATCGGCGGCGTCCTCCGTGACGATTCCGTGCGCGGATCATTTCACGATACATTGCCGGAACCGGCGATGAAAAAACTGCGCGAGGAAGGCGGCGGCGACATTCTTGAGGGCGTCAATCGCGAGATTACGGTTCTTGCCTGTGAATTGCGCTTTCCCGATGAAGACCTTCACGGCATGGAAAATATTCCCGATGAAGTCACCAAGCTGATGGCCGCCGCCAGCCTCGATTTGCGCCAGACCATTATCGACACCGGGGGCGTCGCCGATCAAGCCGAGGGCGGACGCATCTTCGGCTATTACAACACGCCGACCGAGCTTGCCGACCACGTCCAGGCCGGATGCGCGGCCGCCTTGCGGATGATTGAGAGCATGGACAAGATCAACACCGATCTTGAAGCCTCAAGCGTAACGCGCGGAATGCAACTGCATCTGGCGATCGGCGTTGCAACGGGGACATGTTTTGCGGGACCGATGGGGCATGGCCGCAACAACCGTTATTCGGCCATGGGCCCGGCGGTCGACCGCGCCGCCTTTTTGCGCAACCAGTCGGAATATTACGGCCCGGCGATGATCTGTGACGAGCCGGTCTACAAGCAGACCCACCATCTGTTCGCCTATCTTGAACTCGATAAAATCCGCACCCGACACGCCGAGCGGCCGTTTTGTATATTCGCTCTAATCGGCAATCCATTTATCAAATCTTCAAAAGGGTTTCGCGATCTTGACGAGACCCACCGCGAAATGCTGATCGCTTATCGCGCCGGCAATGCGGATGTCGCCCGTGACCTCCTCGACAAAGCGAAGAAATCGCCCGGCGCAAAAATCGCGCTGTTTGATATTTACGATGAGCGCATCCGGAAATTAACCGCGGACGGCGCGTCCGAAGGTTGGGACGGGGTGCACGAGGCCGGAGCTTAGAGCCCGGTCAGCGTCACGCAAATATTTGCCTGCCGTCCCAGCGCTGCGCGACAAGCAGCGCCGCGATCATCGC
Organism: Hyphococcus sp.; assembly: GCA_021776375.1. Taxonomy (GTDB): domain Bacteria; phylum Pseudomonadota; class Alphaproteobacteria; order Caulobacterales; family Parvularculaceae; genus Hyphococcus. The sequence continues at coordinate 31,463 of JAJFGA010000056.1, forward strand.
GCCGACGCCCATCGCCGACATCATCATGTAAGCTGTTGCCGGGCCATAACCGTTCCACACGAACCCCGCGATGACGGTAGCGACCCCGGTGACCGCGCCAACGCCGGTCGCGGACATCAGCGTCATGCCTGTATTGATGAGGCGATGCGGCACGGCGCGGTCGAGGAACTCAACACTGCCGAGATACGCCGCCGCGAATGTGAGCGCGTGCAATATCTGTACAAAGAACAGCAGCCACAAAGCCGGCTCCAACGCCGTTACAGTCCAGCGCAGCGCCGCAGCGCCGCCGCCGAGCGCCAAGAGGCCCGCCGGCGAGAACCGCCGGGCGACGCCGCGCGCGCGGGTCAGGACAAACACTTCCGCTATCACGCCGGTTGCCCATAGAAGGCCAATGGTTTGATCGGAATAGCCAATCTCCGCCCAGCGCAGATAGGAAAATGCGTAATAAACCGCATGCGCGCCCTGGGTCAGACCGGCGGACAACAACACCGCCACAAAGACCGGACTGGCAAGCAGCGCCGGCGCCTCGCGCCAGGAAACCGGCTTGGCGCCGCCGCGCCCGCCCGCACCGTGTGGCAGGCAGAAGGATATCACAAAGGCGAATGTCGCCGCCGCCGCCATCACCCAGACACTCATCTCAATACCGAAACGTGTAAACGCCGCGCCAGCAATAATTGTTGTGATCAGAAAAAACACTGACCCCGCCGCACGGGTCTGGCCGTAATGCAAAAAACCGTTGCGATCCGCGCGAAGGACCGCGCTGTCCGACAGCGGCACCAGCACGCCGAACGTCCACAAAACGACCAGCGCCGCCATCGTAATCAGGATTTTCCCAGACGCAAAAATCAACCCCGCCGCGCCCAGAGCAAAGAAAAATGAAAAAATGCGCAGCGCCCGCCGCTCATCGGTTTGATGGTCCGCCCAGAAAGCAACAAACGGTCCCAGCGCCAGCCGCGCGATCAAGGCGACGCCGGTAATCAGACCGATCTCAGCGGCAGAAAACCCATTGAGATGCAGCCAGCCGGCAAAAAACGGCAGTTGCACGCCGAGCAGAACAAACTGTCCGCCATAAAAAAGCGCATAAAGCGGACCGGCGCGCTGCTTGGAAAAACCCCTCGACATGGCCGGGGTCTATAGCAAAACGGATTTAATCAGAAACGGATTCTACGCGTTATTTAGCGAATGGTGCGATCGGGCAAGGCATAGGTTGCGCTGCGATCCTCGTCGATCTGGTCGGCCAGAACATCAGCGGTCTTGCCGAGGGTTTTAACCGCTAGACGAAAATCATCGCGCATCGCGTCCAACACTTTATCGTTGACCGCATAGCCGCGCTTTTTGAGCTCCTTGCCGGCGTCAGCATATATATGGCGGTGCTCTCGCAGGGCCTGGATCGCGGTTTCAATCAGCGCAATATCGTTCATCGAATGGCGCGGCGCACGCAACGCTTCGCGCGCAGCCTGATCGAGCCTCCTGGCGGCGGTAAGGTTTATCCGCGCATCCTGGCTCAGCCGGTCAAAGCCAGCGCCGGAAGCTTCAAGCTCTTGCAGATAGGCCTCCACCGCATCGGCGCGCGAAACCCGGTCATTGCCGCCAACACCGGTCATGCGCACGATAAAAGAAGCTTGCTGGGGTTTGGGCCAGGGCGTGGTTTCAACAGCTTTTGCTGCATCCGCGAGCATGTCGCGTTGAGCCGCCGGATATTTAAACTGTGAGAGTGTATTTGCCGGGCGGACGGCGCAACCGCCCGCTAAAAGCAACACTAATGCAGCAACGCCGCATCTTACCAAGCAACCCCGTATCACTATGCCCCTACTCCGAACAAATACTTGTCGCGCGTCCCCACACGCTCTAACTCCTTACCCGAACCAACACGAAAAGTCAGCCCATAAATGCCAGATCGCCTCAGTTTATTTCCGCCAATTGAACCTTTCGACGCCGGAATGCTTCGCGTATCGGAGCTTCATGAGATTTACTATGAAGTTTCGGGCAAAGCCGACGGCAAGCCGGTTGTGGTCTGCCATGGCGGACCCGGCGGCGGATCGACGCCGTCCATGCGGCGTTATTTTGACCCGGAACGATACAAAATCATCGTTTTCGACCAGCGCGGCTGCGGCAAATCCCGGCCTCATGCGGAGCTGAAAGACAACGACACCTGGGCGCTGGTCGACGATATGGAGGCATTGCGCGGCCATCTTGGCGTCGATCAATGGCAGGTCTTCGGCGGCTCCTGGGGCTCGACCCTGGCGCTCGCCTATAGCCAGAGCCATCCGGAGCGGGTGACGGAACTGGTCCTGCGCGGGATCTTCACCCTGCGCCGCGATGAACTGTTATGGTTTTACCAGGAGGGCGCAAGCTGGCTCTACCCGGAATTGTGGGCGGATTATCTGGCGCCGATCCCGGAAGCCGAACGCGGCGATCTCATTACCGCCTATTACAAGCGCCTCACCGGCGATGACGCCGACGAGCAACTGCGCGCGGCGCGGGCCTGGAGCTTGTGGGAAGGCGGCACGGTCAGCTTCTACCCATCGCAAGAGCGCATGCAGAGCTTTACCAATGAAGCCTTCGCCCTCGCCTTCGCGCGGATCGAATGTCATTATTTTTACAATGCCGGCTTCTTTGAGCGCGACGACCAGATTATCGCAAACATTGACCGTGTGCGTCATATTCCGGGCGTCATCGTCCAGGGCCGTTATGATGTTGTCACGCCGATAAAGACCGCCCACGATCTCGCATGCGCATGGCCGGAAGCGGATTTACAAATAATCGCCGACGCCGGGCACGCAGCGAGCGAGCCCGGCATTATCGATGCGCTGGTCCGGGCGACAAATAATTTTGCCCGACGCTAAGGCGTCAGACGATTCCTTTTAATCGCCTGATACTCTAAGCCGCGTTAGCCAATCATCGGCGCGATAATCGTTGAATAAACAATCACGATGAAGATGCCGGTCGGGCAGACATAGCGGATCAGGAACCGCCAGCGCTGGAACCAGGCTTCTGATTTGAAACCGATGGCTTCGCGCGCTGTTGATGATGAGACAACCCAGCCGGCAAAGACGGCGGTTGTAAACCCGGCGACGGGCAGGATGATGTCGGTCGTTGCGCTCAAGAAATCGAGCAGAACCATGCCTTTAAACAAGGCCATGTCGCCGAATGGCTGCCAGGTGTTCCAAAATGTTGTCTGGTCTTCGCCATTAGCGCCGACCGTCGGCACCTGAGACAAGGCATTGAGGATGCCAATTACAAAGATCGCCAGTCCGATGATGGCCGCCGACTTAAATCGATGATCGCCTTTCGATTGTTCATCGACCCATTTCGTAGATGTCTCAAGCAGTGCGATCGACGATGTAATCGCGGCGAAGAAGGCAAGCAAAAAGAACAAAAGACCAAATACGCCGCCGCCAGGCATGCCGAAAAAGGCCAGCGGCAGGGTCTGGAACATCAAGGTCGGGCCCGAGCCGGGAGCCAGGCCCATGGCGAAGACAATCGGAAAAATCGCCAGGCCGGCAATAACGCCGACGGCTGTGTCGGTAAGCGCAATCACTCCCGACGCTTTGGGAAGGTTTTGATCCGACGTCATATAGGCGCCGTAGGTCGCCATCAGCGCCGAGCCGAGGCCAATCGAGAAAAATGCCTGGCCTAGAGCGGCTGAAATTACCGATCCGTTTTTGACCCCAGCCCACAGATCATCAAAGCGCACGCCGAGAAGGAAATCCACACCCTTAGGGGCGTCACCCTCAACCAGAGCGAAAACGAACAGAATGATCAACAAAAAGAAAAACGTTGGCATTAAGATCGTCACCGCTTGCTCAATCCCGCCTTTAACGCCGCGCGCCACAATCGCCACCGTCACGACCATGAATATCCCGTGATAAATAATCATCCGGGTGGGATCGCTCAGGAGGTCCGTCAGCTTGGCGCTAACCTGCGCCTTGGTCTGACCAGCAAAGGCGCCGGCTTTGAGCCCGGCCAGGCCGTCGCTGGCGATCGCGGAAACCAGATCGCCGCCGATCATCACCACATAGGCAAGCACCCAACCGGCAATTACTGAATAAAATGTCAGGATGATGAACGACCCGATCATGCCAAACCAGGATTGCAGCGACCACAGGCCGGATCGCCCTTCCGCCTTGGCGATTTTGACCACGCTGCCGACCGCAGACATGCCGCCGCGCCGTCCAATGAATAATTCTGCGACCAGAACCGGCAGACCGATCAGAACGACGCAGATGACGTAGAAGACAACAAATGCGCCGCCGCCATTTTCCCCCGCGACATAAGGAAACCGCCACAAATTCCCGAGCCCGACCGCCGAACCGATCGCCGCCAATATAAACGCCGCCCGCGACGACCAATGTACGCCTTCTCCGGCTGTTCCCTGCATTTGATTAACCCCTGATTGACCATGTCGTTGGCTTTTGGTTTGTCACGAAACCTCTTTTTAGACAAATTTTTACTATTGTTAGCAAATGTCGTCGGAATAGATGACGAAATTCTGCGCAACTGGCGAGTGAACAGCTCGCCTTGTTTCGCTTAGGGAGGGTGGCCCAGAGTGACAGATTCAGCAAATGCCGAGGTTGAACATCTCCAGGCCGATCAGATTAATAGCCTGATCTCGGCAGCTGGTGTCGACGGGACGCGGGAAATCATGGACACGTTTTGGCGCTCCACAACGGATTTGCTGGCGGCGCTTGCTTCCCAGGTCGCCGAGCAATCCTTGCCCGCCGCCGCCGGGACCGCGCACGCCATCAAAGGCTCGGCGGCCAATGTCGGTGCCGTGAGCCTTGCCCAGACAGCGTCCGATATCGAAGTTGCTTGCAAATCCGGCGCAAGCGAGGATGCTAAAAACCTGCTGGGGTCTGCGGATGAGAATTTCAAAGCCGTGCGCCAATGCTTTGAAGAGCTTCTCGCCAAGGCCTGAAACGCTCAAATTCTAGTTTGTTGTGTGGTCGCGTGCGGCGATTTTTTTCGCCTCACTCAAATCGCGAAACCGGACCCACTTTCGCTGCAAACGCCCTACAATAAATCCGACGACCGCAAGACGTCCTGATCGCGATGCACATGGGCGCTCATCACCAGACCGAAGCCGGCCATGATGGTCAGCATCACCGTTCCGCCATAAGAGACAAGCGGCAGGGGAACGCCGACAACGGGCGCCAGCCCCATCACCATGCCGGTGTTGATCAACACGTAAAGTGAGAATGTCGCCACCACACCGATCACCGCAAGCCGGGCAAAATGCGACTTCGCCGACATCGCAATCGACAGGCCGGTCAAGATCACGGCGAGATATAAAATCAACAACCCTACGGCGCCGACAAAACCGAACTCTTCGCCAAAGATCGTAAAGATAAAATCGGTCTGCATTTCGGGGAGGAATTTCAACTGGCTTTGCGTGCCATTCATAAACCCCTTGCCATCCAGCCCGCCGGAACCAAGCGCAATCTTTGACTGCAACAGATGATAGCCTTGCCCGAGCGGGTCGCGATCGGGATTGAGGAAGGTGAGGATGCGCTCAATCTGGTAGGTTTTTAAAAACTCAAACCGGTAGGCGCTGTAGCCCACCGCCACCGCGCCGGCGGCGCCGATCATCCCTATGCGCCAGCTAAGACCGGCGACAAAGACAACGATAATCCCAGTCGCCGCCAACAACAGCGCCGTGCCGAGATCAGGCTGGATAAACACCAGCCCGACCGGCGCGCCGATCATCAACGCTGGCGGAATCAAATATAGGATATGCGAGACCTGTTCTGCGCGCAGCCCGTGATAATAACGCGCCAGCGCCATCACCAAACCAATTTTCATCGCCTCTGACGGTTGAAACTGCATGCCGCTAAACTCGATCCAGCGTCGCGCGCCCATATTGATCTCGCCGATAAACGGCGTTGCCGCGAGCGCGAGGAGCGCGGCGAAATAAATCGGATAAGAGAGCGCCATCCAGTGCCGAATTGAGACCATGCCGATCGCGATCAGGACTGACAATGCGACCAGATAGCGAAGTCCGTGACGCATCGACCACGGGCGCCAATTGCCCTCAGCAACGGAATAAAGCGTAATGACGCCAACGCCGGCAATCATTGTCAGTAGGATGATTAATGGCCAGTGCAGCTGAGCAAGCCGTTCACGGGCGCCGCGCCGGGGACCGGGGAGAATGAGCGAGGACATATCGCTAACCCTCCCGCCGATGGGTCGCACGTTGAACGAGATTGCGGGGGTCTATCGGAGTGCGCGCCGCCGGGTTTTTGGCCGCCACCGCGCGCATAATTTCGCGGGCTTTCGGGCCGGCCGCACGGGCGCCGCCAATCCCGTGCTCAATGACAACCGAACAGGCGTAGCGCGGGTTTTCATACGGCATGTAGCACACAAACAAAGCATGATCGCGCCGTTCCCATGGTAGATCTTCCGGCTTAGCAAGACCTTTAGCCCTGTCTTCCGCGGTAATCCGGTAGACCTGGCTGGTGCCGGTTTTCCCCGCCAATTGCCAATTCGGATCTTCCAGGCGCGAGCGAGCGGCGGTGCCGTACTCATTGGTCACCGCATTCATTCCGTCGCGCACGACTTTTAGGTAATCCTGGTCGACGTCGATCATTGGCGCCGTAGGTTCGGGCAAGACGAGATCGCCAACCGCGCGCACCAGACGCGGGCGCACCGCCCTTCCGGAGGCCACCCGCGCGGCCATTACACAAAGCTGCAACGGCGTCGAAGTGACATAACCCTGGCCGATTATCACCGACAGTGTTTCACCCTGGAACCAGGGCTGGTTTTCCGGCTGACCGGCGAAATATTGCTGCTTCCAAGCGCGGTCAGGGATAATGCCTTTTTTCTGGCCCGGAACCCCTAGCTCATAAGTCTGGCCGAGACCGAATTTGCGCGCGACACCGGCGAGAATGTCCACCTCAAGCTTTTTGGCGATCTCGTAGAAATAAACGTCGCAGGAATGCTTGAGCGCGCCCTTCATATCCAGCGTGCCGTGGCCGCCGCGTTTCCAGCAATGGAAAAATCTGTTGCCATACCAGACTTTGCCGCTGCAATGGGCAGTTTGCGACGGCTTGACGCCTGACGCTTGCGCAGCGATCGCGCTGACCACCTTGAAGGTAGAGCCCGGCGGGTAGATGCCAGATAGCGGTTTGTTCAATAGCGGCTTATACGGACTATTCGTCAGTTCTTTCCACAGACCTGCATCAATGCCGACGTTAAAGTCATTGGGATTGAACGCCGGGGTCGAGGCAAGAACCAAGATATCTCCGGTCACCGTGTCCATAACGACGGCAGCCGCGCTCTCTCCCTCAAGCTCCTTCGTGGCCTTCTGTTGGAGTTCCGCATCGATTGTCAGCGTCAGGGTTTTGCCCTGCACCGGCGGCGTCGCCTCGTCAGACAGTTCTTCGATAACCCGGCCATGGGCATTGATTTTGACATTCATCTTGCCGGCATGGCCGCGCAATTCCTTCTCATAGGTGCGCTCAAGACCGTCGCGACCAACTTTAAAGCCGGGCTGGCGAAGCAGCGTACGGTCGTCATCGCCCTCTTGCGTAGAGAGGTCTTTATCAGTCACCGCGCCAACATAACCGATCACAAAGGCTGACGCCTCGCCTAGCGGATAGTCACGGGTCTCGCCAACATCCGGTAAGACGCCGGCCAAATGCGGCAACTCAAAATTGACGCGGGAGAAGTCCGGCCAGGAAAGATTATTTTTTATTTCCACTGGCGTAAAGGCGCCGCGGCGACGTATTTCCCGGATGATGCGGGCGCGCTTTTCATCAGTGACCGGAATATATTTCGAAAGTTTGTCGAGGGTTCCATTGACATCGCGGGACTGTTCGGGAATGAGAAGAATGCGAAAATTCTTCCGGTTGGACGCAAGCGAATTGCCGAAGCGATCAATGATTTCACCGCGCAGCGGTGTCAGCACTCGGCGGTTGAACTGGTTGTCTTGTGCAAGGTCCTGATATTTCTCGTAATCGGCGACCTGAAGCTGATAGAGCCGACCGGCGATGCCGACAAACAAAAGACTGACGCCGCCGCCAAACAGGACAGTCCGTCGGGAAACAATTTCCTGGCGCTCGGGATCATGGGTGTTGATCACCGGCATTTACGCCTCCACCAGGATGCGGCGGTGAAACTCGCCAAAGGCGATGCCAAACAGGGGATAGATCAAAACCGTCGTCGCCATCTGGGCCAATAACCCGCCGACAGGCAGGAGTGCGCCGGACATCAAGCTCATCACCAGCCACAGCATCAAACTTGCGCTCGCCGCCGCTAATGCAAAACCCAACCACACGACTTTTTGCTCGCGGCCAAGAAAATAAGACCGCTGCGACATCACCACAAACTGGGTGACCAGATAGACCGCCGCCCACAGTCCGAGCGGTCCGCCGGTGAGCAGATCTTGCAAAATCCCGATCAGAAACACGCTCACCGACGGCATGTAGGCCGGGGCGTAGATCGACCAGAAGAACACCACCACCAGCGGGATGATCGGCGTTGGCGCTACACCCTCAAACAGGCGTATGGGCAGCGCCAGAATGATCACGCCAAGCAGCCCCAGCAACAGCGGGGCGACTGTTTTGAGCAGGCTCAACAGATGTTCTGCGCGATAACCCATCTTATCCTTCCGTCACGGCGGCGACTTCCTCTCCAGCATCTTCTTCATCTGGGCTTAGCGTGTCGCCAACTTCTGGAAACTCGTAATTGATGATGCGGACCAACCGCGTACGAGCATAATTTGCATAAAGATCAACCACGATGTCGTCGCCATGCTCGCCGTCAATGACGCCAACGGGCAGACCACGCGGCATCACCCCGCCGGCGCCAGATGTCAAAACCCGCTGGCCTTGCGCAAAGGCGACTTCATCGACGCCTTCAGTGATCGCGATCGCCGGTTTGCCTCTGGTGTTGCCAACCAGCAGCCCCTCAATCGCGGCCCCCTCGACAAACACCGGGATGCGGCTTTGAACATCGGTCAGGAGAAGGACGCGCGATGCGCGCGCGCCAGTGTCAACAATACGGCCGATAAGCCCGCGATTATCGACAACGGCGTAACCAGCCTCGATATTTTGGGCGCGGCCGGCATTGACAATCATCGAACGGGCAAAAGCATCGTTGGTCTCGCCGATCACATAGGCGTCAATCGGCTGCGCGGCGGGCGGCGCGCGATAGGTTTGCAAAGCGTCATAGGCGCCGACAACCTTGCGCAACTCCAACGCCTCATTCATCCATTGACGCAGCTCAGCGTTTTCCTCGCGCAGCGCCTTGTTCTGTTCCAGCACATTAAAATAGTCGGAGATGTTGCCGGCAATGCCGTTGAAATAGGCGACCGGACCGGAGAAAACCTCCAGCACCGGTGCGGTTGCGTCGAGCACGCCCTCGCGCGCCTTTTTGAAAACTGAGGCTTGCGCGGAATAAAGGCTTGATAGCAATAAAAGGATCGAAACCAGGATCAACAAGATCAATACAAAGCGGGAATTGGCTCTACGCCCAAACCCTTCGCGTCCGTCCTGCCCTAAAAATTCCATGCCTCACTATACCGCGTCGTCACCAAATTGCCCCGAGGTCGTCCCAAGAGCGTCGCCCCTAGATCGCAGATGTTAGAACGCCGCGCATCGCCTTGGTGTTTTCCAACGCCGCACCGGTGCCAAGCGCCACACAAGACAACGGATCGTCCGCAACCGATACCGGCAGCCCGGTTTCGTCGCGCAACACCTGATCAAGATTTTTTAATAGCGCGCCGCCGCCAGTCAACATAATTCCGGTATCGACAATGTCCGCGGCCAGTTCCGGCGGCGTCGCCTCGAGCGCGACTTTGACCGCTTCAATGATCTGGCTCACCGGCTCGGCCAGCGCTTCGGCGACCTGCGCCTCGCCAATACGCACTTCCTTCGGCACGCCATGCATCAAATCACGGCCCTTGATCTGGATTGTCGTGCCCGAGCCTTCGGTCGGGATCATCGCTGAGCCAACCTCTTTTTTGATCCGCTCGGCTGACGCTTCACCAATCAGCAAATTATACATGCGGCGAATATAGCCGATAATCGCCTCGTCCATTTTATCGCCGCCAACGCGCACCGAACGCGAATAAACGATGCCGCCAAGCGACAGAACCGCGACTTCGGTTGTGCCGCCGCCAATATCAACAACCATGGAACCGGTCGGGTCGGTGACCGGCAGGCCGGCGCCAATCGCCGCCGCCATCGGTTCTTCGATCAGTTCAACTTTTCGCGCGCCTGCGGAGAGTGCTGATTCCTGAATAGCCCGGCGCTCAACCGCAGTCGCGCCCGACGGCACGCAAACCACAATGCGCGGGCTGGCGAAGGAGCGGCGGTTATGAACTTTACGAATAAAATGTTTGATCATCGCCTCGGCGACTTCAAAATCGGCGATCACGCCATCGCGCATCGGCCGGATCGCTTCGATCTCGCCGGGCGTCCTGCCGAGCATCTCTTTCGCCTCAACGCCAACGGCGCGCACCAGCTTGCGCGCAGCGCGGGTTTCAATCGCGACCACTGACGGTTCGTTCAAAACGATGCCGCGGCCTTTGACGTAAACCAGGGTGTTGGCGGTGCCGAGATCGATAGCCATGTCTGCGGAAAGCATGCCGAACAAGGTGGAGAGCATGAGTAATATCCTATTCGCCGAAAGTGAGTTTCTGTCGGCGTATTATTTATCCTTAATGCGTTCCTAAATCGTCAACAAAGCTCAGCAAAACTGGGGTTTTCGAGATCATAGGGTGGCCTTAGGACTTACTAGTTAACAGGATTCTCGCCAAGTCGACGCGAAACTTCACTATGCTAGATGCTATTCCACAACTAGGCGCTCTCGCTGGCGCTCATCCGCCGGTAAAGCCACCGGACGAAGAGTAAAAATCCGAGCCAGGCGGCAATGATCCCTGCAACAATCATAAAGTCATGCGGCTCGCGGCTCGAGAAGAAGGCGACCAGACCGGCTACCCCATCCTTAAGCTCGCTCGTATCCGGGGCAAAAACAGCGAGCAGCGCGACCAGTAAAATCTTTGGAATGATGCCAAGACCAGTCCCCGCCCAGAATTTCCACAGCGGAATATGCGCCGCCCCGGCCGCTGCATTGACGACGATAAACGGCGCCGACGGCACCACCCGGATTAGCCCGCTGGCGAGAATCCCATGATTTGAAAGGAAATTCATGGTGCGCTGCACTCGTTCTCCGGCGCGACGGCGCAGCCAGCGGCCGCCGAGAAAGTGCCCCAGGCCGAAGGTCAAGGTCGCGCTCACCATGGTCGCAATCCACGAATAGCCAGCCCCGACCTGAGGCCCGAAGACGATAATCGTCGCGGTAATCAGTAAAATCTGGGGAAAAGCGGTCAGCGCCAGAAATGTGAAAACCGAGATCACGCCGATAACGGCCCAGGACGATTGTGACGTCGTCATCAAAATTCGGCTGAGCTGGTCGTCCTGGTCGAGATTTAACCATTGCTGACCAAAGACCAGCATGACCACGACAAAAACCAAGAGCAATAAAGAGACCGCGAGCGAGGTTATCGCTTTGGCGTCCATAGAGTTGAGGAACCGTGCAATCGAGCGCACAAACTCAAACATACGTTACCAGTTTCCGATCCGGACACAGCGCGTCACTGACGCGCAATACGCTTCTCCCACGCCGAGACTTCGCCCCTGCGCCTAATACCTCCTGGACCGTATTCTGGGCCCCCGCCCGGTCCCTCCCCAATCGATGTGATTTCATAACGCGAACCCGCCGCCAATGCAATATCGCGAGGTGATGATTGTATTCCTGAGAGGGGCCATTAGGATCGATCCGGGGAAATTTGCCAATGCAGCCACAAAATGGGCAGCGCCCAATTGGGCGACGGCAAATCGGGGAATGGAGAGTATCATGCGTGCAACACTGATTTTCTGGATCATTATTTTTGCTTTCGGCGTTCTCGTCGGGGAGCGTTACGGGCTTCCGGGCTGGACGACATCGCTCACCAACCGGGGCTTTGAGGCCGCAGAAGGCCTACTCGGCCGTGCTGGCGAGCCGATACCGGCCGCTGAAGACAATGGCGCAGAACCGGAGGCGGCGGAGGCTAGTCCTGCGCCACAAACTTTGCCGCCGGCGAGTAGCAGCCAGGGCGGTGCGGACGCCAATGCCGATTTGCGCATCAACGATGCCGGCTTGCAGATCATCAAGGATAGCGAGGGCCTGCGCCTTGAAGCCTATAATCTCGGCGGGCAATGGCTCATCGGCTATGGCCATTCGCGCACCGCGCGCTCAGGCATGAAGATTACTGAAGCACAGGCTGAAGCGTTGTTACGCGAAGACGTTAAAGACGCAGAAGACGGGGTCCGGCGGAAGGTCACCGTGCCAGTTAATCGCAACCAGTTCTCGGCGATGGTCTCGCTCGCCTATAATCTCGGTGTTGGCGGGTTTGGCCGGTCCACCGTTCTGTCGGCACTGAATGAGGGCGACTATAACGGTGCGGCGGACGCATTTCTAAACCACAACAAAGCCGGCGGGAAAGTAAACGAGCACCTGACACATCGCCGCGAAAAGGAACGCGACTTGTTTTTAGCGCCAGCTTAGAGCGCCGGACGATTCCTATAAATCGCCCGATGGTCTAGTCTGCAGTATTCGGCGCCGGGTTGGCGTTGCCGATATCAGCAACAAACTTCCATGCGCCGTCTTCTTTGCGCCAGATCGAAACATATTTTCCGTGCTCGACGAACTCGCTGCCATCTTCTTTCGTCTGGCTGAAGACATAACGCCCCCAAGTGAAACCAAAATCGCCACCAGGCGCCGCCATTCCCTCAACGGGATCCCATTTCATCTCGGCGCCTTCGGGCCATTTGGAAAAACGCTTGATGAGTTCGTCACGTCCGGCATAAGGCTGGCCGCCATCAGGAAACATACGGACATCTACGCTCGCATAAGCTGAAAAGGCGGCCGGCACGCCTTTATCCGCCGCCATAAGGGCAAAGGCGCGATCCGTGGCGATCATCTCGTCGACGGCGTCCGCAAGTGCCGGTGAGATGGTGGTGAGCAAAGTGAAAATAGCGGCAGCTAGGTTTTTCATGATCAGCGATCTCCCCTTGGGCGTATGATGCGCTCCATCATATTGGCGCAAGTGTTGCGCGGCAAACGCTTCTATTCAGATTCAGCGTGTATGGACAGCGCCGGTAATGCCTCCGCGCTTTCATAATGCACCCATCCCGCCATCTGATGGCGCAGCCAGGTCATCTGCCGTTTGGCGAGACGCCTTGTGTTTTGCTGCAGGGCGCCAAGCGCTTCATCGCGGGTCATGGCGCCACTGAGATAGGCGGCAATTTCCGGCACGCCCAGGGTTTTCATCACCGGCAATTGTGTATCGAGGCGGCGCGCTAGCAGCGCTTCGACTTCTTCAATCCCGCCTTGCGCAAACATAGCCTCCGCACGCAGATCACACTGCGCGTAAAGCTTCTCGCGCGGCGGCGCGAGGATTGCCTTTTGCGGCTCGACGGTCACCAGCGGCGTGCGCGGCAGGGACTGAAAATGGGTGAGCGTCTTGCCGCTTGCCTCAAAGACTTCCCAGACACGCATCAGGCGCTGGGCGTCGCCTTCAGGCAAATGCGCCATGGCCGGGTCACGAACGATCACTTCATCGCGGAATGCGGCCGCGCCCAGTGCCGCGCGCCGCACGCGCGCGGCTTCGCGCGCAGCCGGCGGGGTTTCCGGGATCGGCGACAGACCTTCCAACAGCGCCTTAAAATAGAGCCCCGTACCGCCGACAACGATGGCGGGCTTGCCGCTGGAATGGATGGCGGCAATCTCATCCGCCGCCATGCGCGCCCAGCGCCCGGCCGAGCAGCGCTCGGAGGGGTCAAGAATGCCGTAGAGCCGGTGTGGGACGCGAGCCTCATCGCCCTCGCTCGGGCGCGCGGTAATGATGCGCAAACCCTGATAGACCTGCATCGCATCGGCGTTGACGATCACGCCGCCTGATTGCTCGCCAAGCGCCATCGCGGCGGCGGACTTGCCGCTGGCGGTGGGCCCTGCGATAAAGTATAGGCGCGATTCATCCATGGGAGTCATCCGTACCCGAATGGCCTATGTATTGTCCATCATTGCCAACCCGGCCAATCCGGTGATCGACGCCGATATGAAGGCGCGCATCATGGAGCTCGCCGCCAATACCAGCGTCATTGACCTCGCCACTGGCGTCGCCAGCGACTTTTATATCGCCGAACGCGATAACGCGATGCTGGGGTCCGTGCGCGCGATGCTGGCGGAAACACCGGTCGACATCAACATCGTCGCCCTCACGCATCGCCGCAAGAAGCTGCTTGTCGCAGATATGGATTCAACCATCATTGAGCAGGAATGTATCGACGAAATCGCCGATTTTGCTGGCCGGCGTGCGGAAATATCGGCGATTACCGAACACGCAATGCTGGGCGAGCTTAGCTTTGAAGCGGCGCTGACAGAACGGGTGGCGATGCTTGAAGGGCTTGATGTTTCAGCGCTTGAGGAGACCTACGCCAAGCACATAACGCTGACGCCGGGCGCACGCACGCTGGTTCAGACGATGAATAAATTCAGCGCCGTCACCGCCCTGGTCTCTGGCGGGTTTACTTTCTTTACCGAGCGCATCGCCGAGGCCGCGGGGTTCAAATCCGCGCAGGCCAACGAACTGCTGGTCGAAGGCGGCGTCCTCACCGGCAAGGTTCGCCAACCCATTCTCGGGCGTGCAGCGAAGCAAAATGCGCTGTTGCGCCTCGCTGGAAAAAACCACCTCCGGCTGGAAGAAACCCTCGCCATTGGCGACGGCGCGAATGATTTAGCGATGCTGGAGCGGGCCGGGCTCGGCGTTGCGTTCCGCGCCAAGCCCGCAGTCGCCGAAGCGGCAGCGGCGCGCATACAGCATGGCGACCTGACGGCGCTATTATACTTGCAAGGTATTTCGCAGGCGGAATTTGTCGAATGAAATTTAGGGTCGGAGCGACTCGTAAAACAACAGATCGCCGCGCTGGACATAAATCTGCACCGGTCCCGAATTGCGGTTGCGCAGCTTGTCGAGTTTCGACACCGCAGCACCCGGCCGGGTAATGCGTTCCCATCCAATCTCTAAGATGACATCGCCGGGCTGTAAAACAATCGCCGCCGGGCTATCGGGATCAACCGCCGTCACTACCACGCCTTCAATATTGGTCGGCAGGCCAAAGGCGCGTTTGATTTCATCGGTCGGCTCCTGCAGCGTCAGGCCCGAGCCCTTGGCCGCACTTGTCGGCAACACCGCACCTGCGCGCGCCGAAAGCAGCATCCGGGTCTCGCGCCGATCAACAGTGACCGACAAAGTCACGCGCTTGCCGTCGCGTAAAACCACCATCGGCGCGCGCGTTCCTATCGGCGTATCGGCGACAGCACGGGTCAGGTCGCGAACGCTGGTGACTTGGTGTCGGTTAAACGCCAGCACCACATCATTGGCCTCAACGCCGGCGTCAGCCGCCGGGCTGTTGGGCCGGACCAACGTCACAACTGCGCCCTCGGGTTTGCGCAAGCCGAGCGTTTTGGCCAGCTCCGGGGTCATATCGTCAATCGAAACACCGAGCCAACCGCGACGGGTTTCGCCAAAATCTAGTAATTGCGTCACCACCGTTTGCGACAGGTCCGCCGGGATCGCAAAACCGACGCCCACCGACCCGCCGGTCTGCGAGAAGATTGCGGTGTTCACGCCAATGACGCGGCCGTCCAAGTCAAAGAGCGGCCCACCGGAATTGCCACGGTTAATCGCAGCGTCGGTTTGAATAAAGTCATCATACTGACCGGAATTGATATCGCGGTTGCGCGCCGAGACAATGCCGACAGTCACCGATCCGCCAAGACCAAACGGATTGCCAATCGCAATCACCCAATCGCCGACCCGCGCACTGGCGCCGTCGCCAAAGCCGACAAACGGAAATTTCACGCCGCTGGCGTCGAGTTGTAGAACTGCAAGGTCGGTCTCGCGATCGCGCCCGGTAACGCTGGCCCTGAACTCGCGCCCATCATGCAGCTTTACAGTGATCTCATCGGCATTATCGATGACATGATTATTGGTAACGACAATCCCGCTTGCATCAATGATGAAGCCTGATCCCAGCGATACGGGCTGGCGAGTGAATTTCTTCTGTAGCTCGCCAAGCTCTCCCGAGGCGGCGCCTCTGATCTGTTGTGAAGAGGAAATGTTGACAACCGATGGGGTCAACCTTTCGGCAAGGTCGGCAAAACTTTCCGGCGCGCCGCGAGCAAGCGCGCTCCCGGTCGTCGCTAAAAACCCAACCGCCATAATGACAGCAAAACCACGCCCCAACGCCGATCGAACCATAACTGCCTCAGCTCTTAAAACCCCAAAACCCTAACCCCGACAGGTTAACGCAAAGCCCAAAAACGGCAAGCAGCCCGACGAACGCCTGATAAAGGCCTAAGGTGACTAACGCGTGCCCTGCAAATTGTTGAAATAGCGGAAAAATTCGCTTTCCGGTGACAACAAGATCGTGGTCTCGCCATTTTTTAGCGCCGCCTCATAAGCCAGGAGCGAGCGATAAAATGCGAAAAACTCCGCCCGAGCAGGATCGCGCGCAGCGTTCCTGTCCGAAAACCGGCAGGTGACGCCGACACCGTAATCGGTTGGGCTGTCGCCCACCGCCGCTTCCGCCTCGACCCGTTCAACCACCACCGGCAGCCCGTCATAGGCGCCGGCGAAAATGCAGTTCCGGGTCGCGTCGGCCTGGCCCTGGATTTCCAGGGCCTGGCGATTGGCGTCGGCGAGGATTTCCTCGCGCTTGCGATTGGCTTCGGCCTGGATGCGGGTGTTCTCGCGCTTGCCTTCGGAGCGAATAAGTTCGGCTTCCTCGTTCCTGGCCGAACTCATCTGATTGTAAACGGTTTGCGCAATGTCGGCTGGGTAGTCAGCGCGGCGGATTTTTACGTCGATGATTTCAACGCCAAACTTGCGCGCCTCGCTGCCCATCCGGTCAGCGATACGCACCATCAATTCCGCTCGCAGCGTGGTGACGATATCTTCAATGCTGACCTCGCCCAAAGTCTGGCGCAGGCTGTTTTGCATGATCCCGTCGATACCGGCGTGGGCGCTACCGCGTAATCCACGACCGCCTCCGGCGCCTGAAATAAACGTTTGATAGTAGAGTAACGGATCGACAATCCGATAGCGTGCAAAGGCGTCAACCGTCAGCCGCTCCTGATTGACATCAGTAATTTCCATTGCGTTGCGAAGGTCATATTCGAGGTTTCGTTTGTCAATTTTGACAACATCCGCCCACGGAAGCTTTATGTTGATCCCCGCATTGGTCACCACGGTTTGCGGCTTACCAAGTAAAATGACCAGCGCATTTTCGGTTTCTCGAACCACAAAAAGGCTGGTTTGCGCAAACACGAACAAGCCGAAAAGGACAACCCCGATTAAGATAAATCTTTTATTCTGCATCATGCTGAGGCCCTAATTATTATTTGATTTCAATTCATTAAGTGGCAGATAAGGAACTACGCCCTGGCCCGCCTGCTCATCGATGATGATTTTGTTCATGCCGCCGAGAACGCCTTCAACGGTCTCAAGATACATCCGCTGACGCGTGACTTCCGGCGCGCGACTATATTCTGTGTAGATCTTGTTGAAACGTTCGGCCTGACCAATAGAATCGGCCTCAACACGCGCCGCGTAAGCGCGCGCCTCCTCAATCGCCTTTTGAGCCAGACCTTCCGCAACCGGAACAATCTGGTTGGCGGCGCGCTGGGCTTCGTTGATCATCTGCGCTTTTTCATTGCGCGCCTTGATGACGTCAGCAAAGGCGTCGCGCACCGCGCCCGGCACTTCCGGTTTTTCCATATTGACGCGCAACACTTCGATACCGCTGTCGTAATAATCGAGCACTTCTTGAATACGCAGGCGCGTTTGTTCAACGACTTCCGCCTGGCCGCTAGTGATAATCGGCTCCAGCTCTTTGGCGCCGACCGTCTCGCGCATCGCCGCTTCTGACACAGCTCGGACCATATTTTGCGGCTCTTCAACATAAAAAATATACTTCGCCGCGTTTGGAAGCTCGCCCGGCGCTGGCGCGGCGCGGCTGATCTTCCAGTTCACTGTAAAATTAACATCGACGATATTGCGGTCGCTGGTCAGCATCAGGTTTTCCCGCCCCCCAGAACCGCCGCCATCACCATTAATGGTTGCGGTTTGTTGTTCATCGACCGGCACTTTGGTAATGCCCTGAATGAGCGGTGCACGCCAGTGGAGCCCAGCGCCGCTGATCCC
Source organism: Hyphococcus sp. (assembly GCA_021776375.1). Lineage (GTDB taxonomy): Bacteria > Pseudomonadota > Alphaproteobacteria > Caulobacterales > Parvularculaceae > Hyphococcus. The sequence continues at coordinate 49,713 of JAJFGA010000056.1, forward strand.
GGCATATTTGCCGAAGGTGGTTTTAACGCCCTGTTCTTCCGGATCGATCTGGTAGATGCCTGTGAAAATCCACAGGCCCAAAATCGCCGCGCCGATCAGCCCCATCATGCCGCGATCAAGCGGCAGGCCGCCAATGCCTCCGCCTCCACCGCCACGCGGGAAGGCGCGTTTCAGGCGCTGACGCGAGGCCTGGAGAATATCTTCAAGATCGGGCGGCTCTCCATTATTGCCGCGGCCCCCGCCATTTTGACCGCGGGGCGGTTGGCCCCATGGGCCGCGACTGGGACCTTTATTTCCGGAATTATCTTGCCAGGGCATTGAGCCTCACTTGTCTTGTTGTCGTTGGTGACGGTGTAGCGCGCGCGGTCATATTGATGGAACGTCTGGTGCGCTAGCGGATTTATGACGCCCGTATAGCGGGATGTTTTGTACTCGTATATATGTCACCGAAATCGCGCCGTGCAACGCGCCAGGCCATCTTTTTCGCAAAAACAAAGGCTTATTTTGACACAACCTCTGGCGATACGGGTCCGCAACGCGCTTGCGCAGGTCGCAAATCCCAAAACCGGGCGAAACATCGTCGCCGAAGGCCTTATTCAGGGGCTGACAACCGATGATGACGGCAAGGTGCGGTTTGCGCTGGAGATGGCTGGCGGCGGCGCGGCGGATGCGGACGCACTGCTCGCGGCGGCGAAAAATGCCGCCCTCGCGGTCGATGGCGTCAGCGCCGTCTCAGCGGTCGCCACCGCCCATTCGGCAGCGCCGGCTGACACAGCGGCGGCGGCGCCTGCCGGCGGCCACAACAACCCTTTAGGGATGGGCAAAAAACCGCAAACTGAACAAGCCGCAATGGGGATGGTTGGCGTTAAACACGTCATCGCCATCGCCTCCGGCAAGGGTGGCGTCGGCAAATCGACCGTCGCGGCCAATCTGGCAATCGCTTTGGCAGCGGCGGGCTACAAAACCGGCCTTCTCGACGCTGATATTTACGGGCCATCCCTGCCAACCCTGCTTGGCATCAAGGACAAGGCGACGGTGCGCGAAGGCAAGCTTGCTCCCGTCGAGGCGCATGGGGTCCGGACGATGTCGATCGGCATGCTGGTCGATCCGGACCAGGCGCTGGCCTGGCGCGGACCGATGGTGATGGGCGCGCTCAAACAGTTGATGAACGATGTCGATTGGGGAACGCTTGACGTGATGCTGGTCGATACGCCGCCGGGCACCGGCGATGCGCATCTGTCGCTAATTCAGTCAAAGCGTCTGACCGGAGCGGTCATTGTATCGACGCCGCAGGAAATGGCGCTTGCCGATGTTCGTCGCGGCATCGCCCTGTTCCGCAAAACTGAGACCCCCATTCTCGGCGTGATTGAAAATATGGCGTGGCTGGACATGCCCGATGGCGAGCGGCGTTATGTGTTTGGCAAAGGCGGCGCTGCGCGTGTGGCGCAAGAGCTTGGTGCGCCGTTTCTTGGCGCCATCCCGCTCTATCCTGACCTCGGCGAAGCATCAGACGCTGGCGCGCCGCTCGCGCGCGGCGATCACCCGGCGGTAAAAACCTTCGCGCAACTCGCGGGCAAAATTGCCGCAGCCATTCAAGGGGCGGAAGGATCAACCGCCGAATGATCATGGACGATGCGCCATTGGCCGTTGATCCGTTTCCAGACCAGTGAAAAAGCGCCGCCCGTATTGACGCCGTCTTTATTGTGGGTGAAGCGCCCGGTGACGATCGCAACATCGTCGGTAATGATTTCAACGTCGGTTTTATCAACGCTCAACCGTCCAAGCCCGTTGTCATCAGCATATTCCTCGCGGTAGCGCTTCAAGGTCGAAGACCAGCCTTTGGTCATCTTCACGCCGGATATGAATTTCAGATCGTCGCTGTTCCAATAGATGTTCATGAACGCATCAAGATTGCCTTCATTCCAGGCCGCGATTTGCGCATTGAGCGTTGCCAAAACGATATCCGCCGGTTTGCGGTTGACAGATTTTGCTTTCTTGGCGTTGCTTGCCTGCGCAGCGGCAGCTGGCGCGGGCGCTGCCGGTTCGACCGCAGCCGGTTTGACTTCAACCACCGCCGCAGGCGCCGGGGCGGGTTTTACGTCTCCCGGCGGCGAGGCTTTTTCTTCCGGTTTTGTAGGCGCCGCTGCAGGCGCGTCCTGCGCCACAGAAGCCGGCGTCACGCTGACAGCGGCGGCGCGTGGTTCCGGGGTCGCGCCGACCAGGCGCCCAACCGGCGCCGCAGGCCGAGCGCCGGGCAGCGGCTCATCGATCTGCGCGGTCAATTGCGCCGGTCCTTTAAAGGCTTCCGGCGCTGGCGCGACATGGTCAACGGGCGGTTCAGCGAGGATCTGGCTCATCTTATCTTCAAGCACCGCATCCGCTTCCGCCACGCGCACTTCATTGGCGGTAGGTTCCGCAGGGTGATTGTTTATTTTTGCTGTCGCCGCCGCGGCGGCAGGCAAAGGCGCCGGTGTCGCCACAATGTCCGTAGGCGGAAGATTAGCAGAAGCTATCGCCACAGGGAGTGTGGCCTCCGGCGCCGGTGAGGCTGCTATCGTTGATTGTGGTGCGACAAGCGGTTCGAACGCACCCGTCGCTGGCGCTGTTGCGGCGGCAACTGGCGCAACAGCAGAAGGCGCCACGGAAGCCGTCGCGACTGGGCTTGGGGCGACAGGCGCCGCTTCTGTGCGGAGAACGCCAACCGACGTACAATTATAGCCCGACGCTTTTAGCGTATCAGACAGCTCAGCGGCCTTCAGCATGCAATAATCTGATGAATTGTTGGCGTGATAGGGCGTTGAGACATTGGTGCTGGCGCCGCGCGAATATTGCACGTCGCAACTCTTGCCGACCACGCCCGGCGAGATCACTTCGATTTTACGCTCATCGCCGGCTTTGACGCAGACCAATTCCAGCTCGGACGCAAATGCGTTCCCCAGCATCGCAGCCGCAATACCCGCCGTTAAAACCAATCGCCGCATGGCTCCCCTCCAGTTCATTATCTATCTCAGCCCCGATGCCCACGAAGGCGTCCGGCTACCCGCCCGCCCAGACTAGCGCGCGTTGCGGGCCAATTGCAGCCGAAACCACGCCCAGCTCAACAGTAACGCCATTCTATTAAGCCGAAGGTTGCGGAATTGCTTATAATTCAAGGCTTTTTCAAGGTTTGTCGTCGCGCCGCTCAAGCATGAAAAATTCGCAACTATAGTCGTTTCGTGGGTTTTGCTCGCAGACTGATTCGCGGCGCTCGCTCCACTCCTCCGGCTTGAGGTCGGGGAAATGAGCATCGCCGTCAATCTCAGCGTTAACGCGGGTTAAGTATATGCGCGTCGCCAGCTGCAGGGCTTGGGCGTAAATCTCCGCCCCGCCGATAATACAAACCTCATCGACGCGGCGGTCTCGCGCACATCCGCGTGCAAGCAAAAGGGCCTCCGAGATAGCGCCAGTGGTGAATGCGCCAGGCGCTTTGAAGCCTTGCGATCTCGTGACCACGATATTGTCGCGCCCGGGCAGCGCCTTACCGATAGAGGTAAAAGTCTTGCGGCCCATGATGACCGGCTTGCCGGTGGTGACTTTTTTGAACCATTTCAAATCGTCGGAAATTCGCCATGGCAGCGCCCCGCCAACACCGATGACGCCGCTCCGCGCGACCGCAACGACCAGAGCGATCTTCATCCCGCAACTCCTGGCGCCCGGTCTTTTGCAGCAAGGCTATCAAGGGATGCGCCCGTGAGACGGTTGACGCTCCATTCGCTCATCACCTCAGCGCCAAGCGAGGCATAAAACGCGATCGCCGGTTCATTCCAGTCGAGCACCGACCATTCAAGCCGGCCGCAATCACAGGTTTTAGCAATCCCCGCCAACCGCGCCAGCAGCGCCTTGCCGGCGCCGGCGCCGCGCGCCTCCGGCGTCACATAAAGGTCTTCCAGATAAAGCCCGTGGCGGCCGAGAAACGTTGAATAATTGAAAAAGTAAAGCGCAAAGCCGCAAGCCGCGCCATTCGCTTCTGCAATCAGTGCAAAGACTTTCGGATTGTCGGCGAATAATGTTGCGCGCAGATCGTTCTCGCTGGCGACTACCTCATGGGCGAGTTTTTCATAATCTGCCAATTCGCCAATAAATTGAAGGATGAGTTCCTCGTCTCCGGGGATGGCCTTGCGAATGGTCAAAGTCATGGACGTCCCTCTCATACCGCAACCTGCGCTTTGATATGTGGCTGAGCTACGTAATTTTCGATGGCGATATCATCGAAACGAAATTCGAAAATATCGCCAATCTCCGGATTGAGCTGCAGCTGCGGCAAAGCACCAGGTATGCGTGTCAGCTGTTCGCGCGCTTGTTCGCTATGATTGAGGTAAAGGTGCGCATCGCCAAGCGTCAGAATAAAATCACCGGCTTTCAAGCCACAAGCCTGCGCCATCATAACCGTCAGCAATGCGTAAGACGCAATGTTGAAAGGAACCCCGAGAAAAATATCGCCCGAACGCTGATAAAGTTGACAGGAAAGCCGGTCGCCAGCGACGAAAAACTGAAACAGGCAATGACACGGCGCCAGCGCCATCTGCTCCAGGTCCGAAGGGTTCCAGGCGCTGACGACAAGCCTCCGCGAGGCCGGGTTTTTTTTGATCTCGTCAACCACCCACGTGATCTGGTCGATCACGCGCCCATCCGGCGCGCTCCAAGACCGCCATTGCTTGCCATAAACCGGCCCAAGTTCGCCGTGCTCGTCAGCCCACGCATCCCAGATCGAAACCCCGTTGTCTTTAAGGTATTTTATATTGGTGTCGCCAGCCAGAAACCATAATAGTTCGTGCACGATAGACTTTATGTGCAGCTTTTTAGTGGTCAAAAGCGGAAAGCCCTCACCCAGGTCAAAGCGCATCTGATGACCAAATACGGCTCGGGTCCCCACCCCGGTGCGGTCGAGACGTTCATCGCCCGTTTCCAGAACCCGCTTCAAAAGATCAAGATATTGCCGCATTGCGCTCTACGAATCTCCCAGTTTGACGCTAGTTTAGCAATTGCAGCAGGTCCGTCACCCAAGATTCGCGCTGGTTGGTCTCCGCACGGGGCGCTTTTTCCCCAGACGGCATGATGCTAGGGTCACGCGCAGTAGCGGTATTAAGGGGTAGTGAGAATGGCGCAGGCAAACCAGGACGGGGATCGTAAAAACGCCGGCAAGGGGCTTGCCCTGCCCGGCCTCGTGGTCGGCCTCCTGGCCGGTGCGGTTATGTACGGCATAGTCGAATACTGGATCGACGATGCGGACGATAAACCGCTGGCGCTTGTGGTGTTGTTTTTCACCGTCACCGCGGCGGCGTCCTATCTCCTCTTGGCGGAGACGGGCCGGCTGATCATAGCGGCTGGCGTCGCACTTCTAATCGCCGCGATTTTTGCCCTGCCCGATTTTTATCTTTTTAACATTGCCGCCGATGAGACCAAAAATCTGACCAATTTTCCGGTGGTGTTCTGGTTCCTCAGCCGCAGCCTGGTGGTTTATCTTTGTATCGCGCTGGTGAAGTCCGTACTTGAAGCCGGCGCCCCGCCGCCTTACCGCGAAGTGTTTTTTCACGGGCTAACCATCCCCCTCATTGCCGGCGGCGCCAAAGTCTTCGCCGGGCTGGCGCTAGTGCTGTTGTTTGCCTGGGCGCGGTTGTTGAAGGAAATGGACGTCAATTTTTTTAACAAGCTGTTTCAGGAACCGTGGTTCATCCTGCCGTTTCTTGGCGCCATTGGCGGCTTGTCGATTGCGATGATGCGCGGACAACAGGCGGTGCTCGGCGCATTGCGGTTCATCCTTTTGTTGTTCAGCCGAATTGTGATGCCGATTACTGCGCTGTTTACGATCACCCTGCTCATCATCTTGGTCACCAAAGGAACCGGGGTTATTTTCGACCGCCCCTATCCCAGCGTCTGGATGATTGTCCTCGCGTTAACCGGCATGTTGATCTTCAACGGGGTTTATCAAAATGGCGAGGGCGGTCCGCCTCCGGCTTGGCTTCGCGTATCCACCACCGTCACCCTGGCAGGTTTTCCAGTTTATTCAGGCCTTGCCTTCTACGCGATCATGCTGCGCATCGGCGCTTACGGCCTGACCCCGCCGCGCATTGCCGGCGTTGCCATCACTGGTCTGGTCGCGGCTTATTCACTCGTCTGTCTAGCCGGGCTGCTAACCGAACTGAACTGGCGCGCGAAACGCTGGATGCCGCTGGTCGCACCGCTCAACACCGCGATGGCGGTGTTATGGGTTGGGGTTTTAACAACGCTTGCAACCCCGCTGGCGAACCCCTGGGCTATAAGCGCCCATAGCCAATACAAGCTTATCGCCAGCGAGCGCGTCGCAGCCGAAGACTTTGATTTCGGTTATCTGCATTTCGAGCTTGGGCGCTATGGCGATGCGGCGCTTGAAAAAATGCTCGGGCTCCGGGATCACCCCGAAGCGGCGGCAATCAGCGCCGGCGTCGCGCGCGCGCAGGTTGCAAAAACCCGCTGGGATTATGACTATCCGGAATTGGCGGGCGATGCCGAAAGCAAGGACTTGCCCACATCTGCCCCGAACGGCCCCCTGGGATTGGAATTGAACCCGGAACTTGCAGAGCCCGACGTTGATGATCCGGAAACGGAAACCACAGAGCCCGACGCCGGCAATCCATAACCCTTTTAATCTTCACTTTTAAGCTTCACCAGCTTGCGCTGCGGACCATTATAGTCGGCGACCCCGTCCGAGATTGCGTAACAGGCGAGCCGCACGGCGCGTGGGATTTTCACTTTTTCGCCGTCACGCTCGCCCTTTTCATAATACTGGATCATCCGTCGCTTGAGGCCGAGCAAATTGGCCGCATCCTTCTGCGACAACCGCAGCGTCTTGCGCCATTTCTTGAAATCACCCGGTTCCATCACTGTTGCTCCGGCGCCCCAAATGGGCGTTCAACACGCCCCTTTACGGCACAGATATTACAGAATGTTGACAGTTGCGGCTATTTTTTAGGCCCAAGCAGGGCTTCAAATTAACTCTCGCCTGGCTTATATAAGACCTGCCCGCTTCGGTGGGATATGGCGATAAATGACGCGTGTAATAACCGTATCGGACCCGGGGGCAGTACCCGGCGGCTCCACCAAAACCCTTCCTCGCCGATGGAGCGGAGGGCTTCGACGGGGCCGAAATAGGATCGACGAGCGTCTAAAGACGATGTTTTTGCCCGGTTTGCCTCCGTTATTTGGCTAAACTGAATAGTTGCTAATGACAACAATTCGGAAGAGTTCGCTCTTGCTGCGTAA
>JAJFGA010000057.1 GCA_021776375.1 Hyphococcus sp.
GTCTGCCGCACTGTTCCTGGAGTCCGGTTTACTGGACGTCGGTGGTACAGATGGCGTAACGATTGACAATGCTTCAATTACAGTCGGACAGACTGTGCAGATGTCAGGTAATTGGGTCAATACTGCTGCATACGATGATGGAGTTTAATATGAAAGCATTACTTTTCTCTTTGTTGGTGGCTGTTAGCTATTCGGTTGGCGCGGCAGAGACCATAGTGGTTGATCTTACTAAGCACACTCGCGTGAATTACGCTTGCTCTGAGTTGGACCCGCCAGAGGGTGCTGAACTGGTTCAGTCTTTCTCCTTATATCGCATCCTTGACGATGGAAATACAATTAAAATGCAGACTAATGTCTTTGACAAGTCCGTTGGTAAAGAGATCATTGATTCCTGCATGTTTGTTTTTCCTGTGGCAAGGGGGTCGAATCAACATGTTATCCGAGCGAGCGATGGTGTAAGCGACAGCGCGATACGGGAAGCAGACACGCTTGTTGTTATTGCATCGCCTCCCACTTCAATTCCTACAGGGTTAGCGGTTGTTCCGTTGCCCTGATTTTGACTCTATAGATAGGATCAATAATGGCAAGATTGCTCAACAGGACGACATTGCGGTATATACCCCGGGGGAATACTCCTGACTTCCCAGTGGTGGACTGGGTGATTAACCCGGATATGTCTGCCGTGGATGGCTTCCCTTCGAAGTATTGGGTATTGACTGGCGATGTTGTTTCTCTGATGACACCCGCACAACAAGCCAGTGTAGATACCGCCGAGGCAATCGCGCAGACTATCGCTAATCGAGCTTTAGAGGCGGCCGTAGTTGATATAAAATCCGGCATTAGGATACGCGCAGAAATTGCGACAAGGAATAAGCGCGACAACTACCTGACCAATAGGATAATTGAGTTGCAAAACAGGGTACAAGCAATGATTGACTCAACCGGGGGAGTGGCGAACATGCGAAGTGCTGGACAAGCGCTCCCTATTTCAGCGACTCGAACGAGACCGATGAGCGATGCTATCGCAGATTACAAGGCAGATATTAACGCAGGGGATGCAGACTAATGGCAAGCGGTGATTCAGTGGATTATTTTGTACCGGCTTCCTGCCACCTACCAGTGGCTAATTTTGCCACCTTTGACGAGACTGCGGCACCGCATCCAGTCCTTGAGTTTGATGACGCAACTAGTGAAAGCGTCTTTTTCATGGGGCTGATGCCGGGGCAGTACGACGGTACATCTGGATTAACCGTTGTTATTCACTGGAAGTTCGCCACGTTTGTCGGTGGGCAGACGTGTGATTGGGAGGTGTCTTTCTACCGTATATCAGACGATGGCGATTCAATTGAAGCGTATGCATTCGCAACCGCGAAGGCAGTATTGGCTACAGAGGCGAGTGCCGCTGGCGAGGTCGATTACGCCTCAATTGCTTTCACTAACGCAGAGGCAGACGGAATCCAGCCAAATGAGCAGTATGTACTAAGGTTAACTCGTGATGCTTCCGGTGGCACAGCTTCTCCTGGTGATGCCCAAGTCTCACTAGTAGAGATTAAGTTGACCTAGCGTGGCACATGATTTCGCAGGAACGGGCAGCGCTGAATCTGGAACAGGTCTAAACGCCAACGCCAAGATCAGTTTTGCTGCCAAGCTATTTGTTCCTACTGGTCACGGCAATGCTCAGTTTGACAGGCACGTTGAGCTAGGCGGGTTTGGCGCTGCTGCTGGTGGCTTTACGATTGAGACACCCGCAGCAACAGGTAATATCTCTGTTGAAATATTCACTACTTCTGCCTCCGCAGTCGTAGCGACTTACTCCAGTTTCCCGCTAGATCAGTGGTTTACTGTCGTCGTTACCTCGGACACTACAGGGCCATCAAACAAAGTCTACTTTAATTCCACGACACCAATCACGGAAACAACGACAACACGCGGCGCACTATCTACGTCTATAGCTTTTGGTGGTGCCACACGCGCGACAGCGACAAATCTGTGTAATACCACGATCGCAGAGGCCGTCTACAGTGAGGGCGTTATCTGGACAGCCGACCAGGTGCAAATGCTACTCGATGGAGTATCGCCTCAATTAGCAGTGCCGGACGGTATAGTGGCTTATTGGCCGATGGTGCGTGACGCCTCATCAATCCGTGATGTGGTGGGTGGTTTTAATGCTGCAATAACAGGCACCACAGCCGTAGCAGACCACCCTAGAACTCTTCGACCGTCTTCCCGTAGTGTGTTTATGCCGATTTCAGCGGCAAGCTCTGTTACAATTACCTCAGCACAGACTGAATCTGGTGATGTCACCTCGTCGACACTCTCCCCACTGGTTCAGGTTACAGCGGCGACCGTGGAATCGGGGGATTCTACTTCATCAACCATCTCCCCTTTGATTCAGATATCGGCAGCAACGATTGAGTCCGGTGATGCAACTCCCTCCGCAATAATTTCACTGGTTCAGGTTGCAGGCAACGTGGCAGAGGAAGGCGACGTAACAGCTTCGCCAGTTGTTGTTCTGGATCAGATCGTAGCAAACCAGACAGAATCTGGGGATTCAGTTGCCGCAACAATTTCGCCATTGGTGCAAATTGCACCAACTCAGGCAGAGAACGGCGATATTCAGAC
>JAJFGA010000058.1 GCA_021776375.1 Hyphococcus sp.
GCTATTTTGAATTATGGGAGAACACAGGAAGATGAGCCTAGACCTACCAGAAAAGGCAACAGAAGTTGAGTCCCGGGCCAAGATCGATGTCCAAAGGGAGCTGAATGGTTCCAACCCATTCTTAAAGAATAGTTGGCTTGGTGCTATTGTCACCGCGTTTTCTAACAGGGTGTTCGACTTTTATTTGCAAATAAAAATCCTCCTTAGGGAGATGTTCTGGAACACTTCAACAGGTGAGTTCTTGGAAATACAGGCCTCGTGGTTCAACGTGTCACGTCTTCCAGCCACGCAAGGGGAAGGGAACATAGCGATAACAGGCACAGTCTCTTCATCTGTTCCACTTGGGACAGAGTTTAAATCATCGGATGGGGCTAGTTTTCTAACCGTTGGGGTGGCTACAGTGTCCGGTGTATCTCTCAATGTTTCTGGCATAACTCGCTCAGGGACCACTGCGACAGCAACGGTTGCTTCCGATCATGGCCTTTCGTCTTCCGTTCCTGTTAGTATATCTGGGGCAAACGAGATTGAATATAATGTTTCAAATGTGGCAATAACAGTCACCGGGTTAAATGAATTCACCTATGAAGTGTCTGGCTCACCTGCAACCCCAGCCACAGGGACGATTGTGTCATCATTCATTGCTGCAAATGTTGGCGTGAAAAGCGTGGATTTCGGGGCCAACGTTAACTTGTTGGCTGATGCTCCACTTACTATATCTTCACCTATTTCAGGAATTGACAACGAGGCAAAAGTTGACTTCGGTGAGGTTGGTGGTGGCACCGGACAAGAGGGTGATGAGGCACTTAGGGTTCGTTTCCTGGACAGGGTTCAGAATCCAGTGTCACATTTCAATGTGGCAGAAATAAAAAGCAAGGCAAAAGAAGTGAATGGTGTGTCCCGTGTCTTTGTTGAAGAAGTGACTCCTGCTGTAGGACAAGTGACAGTGTATTTTATGAGAGATGGGGAAGCTAACCCTATCCCATCAGCCGCAGAGGCGACGACGGTAAAGGCAAAAATACTTGAAATAAAACCGGCCAATACCTCAGACAACGACGTTATAGTTTCCCCGCCAGTCGCTGTCGTTAGTAACTTTGTGTTCACCTCCGTTAGTCCAAATACCTCTGGCATTAAGGCCGCAATTAATGCTAACCTAGCACAACACTTCAGCGACGAGACTATTGTTGGAGTGGATATAGAAGAAGACGCTTATAGATCAGTGATTTTCAATTCAATAGACACAGAGACAGGCGACAAAGTTTCTTCCTTCGCTATTTCCTCACCCTCCGGGACTGTGACTATAGCAACGGGGGAAATTGGGACTCTAGGAACGGTAACTTACCCGTAATGTCAGCGCTAATAAAACACCACAGCAAATCAAAACATGCCGATTCTTTGGCAGACTACCTTCCATCTGGAAGGCTGTTTGAAGCCTCCCGGGTAGATGGCACTAATTTCAGGAAGCTCTTGATGGGGCTATCATCAGAGCTTTTCGTTGGGGAAGGGTATCTAAAAACGGTATCGGATGAATACGACATCAGAACAACTACGCTCTTGATTGAAGAGTGGGAGGGTGCGCTAGGAATCCCTGATGATTGCTTCAAGGCAAGTGGCACAATCGAAGAGCGCAGACGTGACGTCCTGGTTAAGCTGGCTTCTCTTGGGGTACAGACAAATGAAGGTTTTATTGATCTTGGGACTATTTTTGGGACTGCAATAACCATTCATGCTGGCATCGATGTTGCCTCTGTGTTCCCCCTACCATTTCCTCTCGTGTTTTTTGACACTGTGAAAGAAGCAAGGTTCACGATAGTTGTCGACTTCGTAACTGAAGCAGCAAATAAATTCCCACTGATTTTCCCTTTTACTTTTGGGAGTGAGGAAATGGCAGTATTAGAATGTTTGTTCAATAGACTAAAACCAGCAAACTGTGACATAATCCTGAGGCAGGTATAATTATGCAAGACTTAAATGATAAGATAACAGGCGGGACGCTAACGGCAGCAGAATTTAATCAGCCGATGAGTGAAATCCAGAACCTAATCGAGGCGCTCGGACAAACACTGTCGGGAGGCGACCTAAATCAACTAGGGAAAGGGGTCGCTGGGTACGCGGCGAATGGCTCGTTCTATACTGATAACGGTGTGGCAAACGCATATACCCTTACCACTATAGGCGGCAAGCAAGCTGCACCCAACTACAGTGATGGCATCGTGGTAATGTTTTCACCAAACAACACAAACACAGGAGCAAGCACAGTGAACCCTGCGGGGCTTGGTGTCAAGAGCATCAAGACCCAAGACGGTCTAGATCCTGGAGCAGGCGTCATTGTTTCTGGGAAACTTATCATGCTTGTGTATCGCCTTGCCTTTGACTGGTTTGAAATCCTTAGCTTTGGCGGCGCAGGTCTTGCCGACGCAAACATTTTCACCGCCACTCAGACATGGGCGAAAGGCGCCGATCTAACCACGGCAGATGTGGTGTCCGGTGTTTTAACATTAGGAACTGACGGCAATACGTTTAACTTCACCGGCACAGACACTATCACGTCCATCGCTGGAGCTGCGGTTGGCACAACGTTTAAAATCAACTTTGGTGCGGCTGCAAACCTTACTAATCATGCTACTGATCTTATATTATTGGGTGGGGCTGACATAACAACAGCCGCCGGGGATTGGGCTGAATTCTTTGTCTACGCGGTTGGCGATGTTAAGATGACTAATTATAGTCGGGCTGCTGGGATATCTTCGCTCCTTGCCGAAACCACAGTATCGGGATCAGCCGTTACGTCGATAGACTTCACGGGTTTAGACATAAATACACATAAGAGCTATAGGGTAGAGGTTGAATGGATAAACGGCACCGCATCGTCAAGCGCTCTTTACCCGTTTTTTAACGGCGATACAGTAGCTACTGGATACTATAGTCAGGAGGTGCAAGCCTCTAGCACAACAGTGAGTGGCAGTCGAGAGAACACCCCGAGATCAGCAGTGTCTTCGGCCACGTCCCGAACGAAGGTTACGATGCACATTTCCAGGGATACGGACGGGTGGGCTATAGTTGAGTCGAGGTCGAATAGGACATTAGGATCAGCGATCACTGCCGATTTATATACGGTCAGCAGGACGACGACATTAACAAACATCACTCAACTAACACTCACTGCAACAGTAGCATCAAGTCTATCTATCGGCACTAAAGCGCGAATCTATAGGGGTGATCTATAATGAGCAAAGGGATAAGGGTTAACATCAAAACAGGTGAGTGTGCCGAGTATGAAGCTGAGCCAGTGGTTGATCCGGGGGTCTCTGCAAGAGAAGCCAACGAATTGCAGCACATGGGTATTATCAACAGGTTAAAGGCCAAGGGCACCGGCCCAGTCACCCGCGCTGAGTTTGATGATCTGCTGGAGTATTTGGGTTTAATTGATTAAAGATGGGGTAATAAATCACCGACTTAACCCAATAATTATCACAGACTAGAAGGCAAGAAATACAAGCCGCAATGTACAATAGGGGAATAAAATGGCAGAACCACAAGAAGTTAACGACCGCCAGGCAGAGAACGGGATTAAAATTAATAACATCTTAACAGCGCTAGTTTTAGCTGGCATATTGGGCATGTGGAACTCGATTGAGTCTCTTAAAGAGAGTCAGCACGCGGGTGATAGAGAGCGTGCTGTGAGCAAAGTATTGATAAACACAAACACTAATAACATTGTGAAATTGCAAAACGAGGTTGAGGTGTTACAGCGTAACGAACGTGCGAGGGGTAAATAATGGCATGGTACAGCAAACTGTTTAGTGCAATGGGCGTGAATATCGTATCGACGATTGGCGGGGTTATTGACGATCTTGTGACCAGCGATGAAGAAATGGCGCTGACTCAAAACCAAAAGCTCAAGATCGAGACTGCCTACAAGCTCAAAATGCAGGAATTGTTGAATGACCTTGACAAGCGGCAGCAGGAACACGAACAGAACCTTGAAGCCGAATTGACCGAGCGCTTGAAAATCGATATGAAAAGCGATTCTTTCCTGTCTAAGAATGTGCGCCCGATAGCTCTTATTTTCATGACCTTGACCGTTGCAACGCTTGCCCTTGCCACCACGTTTAATGGGGACTTAAAACCAGCCCAACTCGAAGCGCTTGAAATATGGACTCCGTTCTTCGCCACTATCATGGTCACTATCTACTCGTTCTACTTCGGCTCACGCGGCCTTGAGAAGATGCAGAAGATGCGGAATGGCGCGAATAAGTAAGCACTTCACCCGTTCAGAGATGGCATGCCGCTGCGGGTGCGGCCTTGACTCGATGGACATTGAGACGTTGCGTGTCGCTGATGAGGCACAGAATTAGTTGTCTTGCACATCATACCCCCCTCACATAACCACCGCATAAAAAACGACGAGAGATAGCAGTGGTTAAAACCTCTGTCGGTAGGTCGCGTTTTATGCAACCGTTATATTTCTATCCACGCCTTGCATTTTCTTTATAGAATTCTTTCTTTCCAGATTCAATGTCAGCCAATAGGAGTTTCAGTTCCTTTAACTGATCGTCGGTAAAAGACATGTATATGCCATCCTTGCAGATCACAACCTTTCCTTTAGTTTCTCGGTATGACATAGCCATTATTCAATCCTCGTGGTTAAAATATAACAACGTCAATTAAAATCCGACCGTCAGAGGCCAGCGTCTTTTTCTACTCAATCACGCGGCGGTTTATTGCCAGCGTTATATTGCTGGTTACCGGCAATCAAATCTTTAAACATAAATGAGTGGGCACCATGATCCTCACATATCATTACTGGATTCCCTTTTTTATGTTCTGGCCCGAATACAGGCGGGGCTATAATTAAAGCGCAGTCACATCCGGCTATGCACTTCGCCCTTACGGCTATATGGTGCCCACTCAGCTTGCCTCCCTCTGTAATTTCAACGCCATGGCTATTTCGCAATATAACCACAGGCTCAACCAGACCTGCTTTGTCATCGTCTGCTCTGGTTGTATCAGGTTCGCTCATTATCTCATGCTCAATTGGTTGTCACGCGGTCTGGTTAGCCAACCTGTTATATTTCTCTCTCTTCGCCCTTAGT
>JAJFGA010000059.1 GCA_021776375.1 Hyphococcus sp.
CGCGCTTGCATCACTTATCCCTGTCCGGCCGAATAGCGGGTCATATATTTGATCATGTTCTATCGCGCGGGTGGGGATTCATGATCTTTCAAAGCTTGGCTTCTTTCGAAATTTTGCTCCGTGTTCGGTTTACCAAATCGACGCAGATACCGGGAGGGGGACTTAGTATCTACAAGGAGTATCGAACGCTATCTTGGCGCCGTGGTCAATGCGAAAACGTATTAACCATATTCACGATTTAATACATTGTTAACGAAGGTAAACAAAGCCTTAATATGCTGAGCGCAAACGGCTACACAAGCGAAACAAATGACTGCCAGCGTGGAGTTATCGCCTCTTTCCTTCGCGCGAGTTTAATCCGCATTCATGTTAGAAGTTGAGAACGCCGCTTTAAGCAGACGCTCCACAACAGCCGCCATCAAATAGGCCGAGCTGGTGAAAAACCCCGGCCCCCAGAGCAACATGTTGGCGAGGTAAATGTTTTTGGCTCCAGTTGCCTTGAAGCTTTTCATATCGACCGCAGCGCCATGGGCAATTGCGCCGGCGCGCTCGTATGGCGCCAGATAGCGTTCCGCGACCAGGTTCTTTATCAACGCCGGCTGGCCGTCGCTGGCGACCCTGCGATCAACACCGCCGGTCGCGTTTACAATAATGCTTGCCGGCTCAACGCCATGGGCGTGGTGAATCGCGAAACCGCCAGTTTTATCGCTAGGCCGCACATCACTGACGCCCCGAATGACACGAAGGCACCCCGCGCGGTGCAGCACCAACAGTTTTTGCGCGGTCGACGCCGGACAGGCCGCCGCATAACACAGCGCTGCCGTTTCTACCTTTTCACGATAGAATTTTTCCGCTTCGTCGCTCAACAGATTTTCTGCAAACGCATCCCAAATATCCATCATCGCATGCTGGGCGAAATCAACCAGGAAGTTGCCGGCGCCGGGTTTTGGCGGCGCTGTCGCGGCAATGATCGCCGCTTCGAGCAGCGCGCCGGCGCGGGTGCTGACTTCTTCGCCGGACAGGCAGTCTCCGTAAGGGGCAATGATCGCCGGCCAGTCGAGGTCGACGCCATTGTCCCTTGCGTCACGGCTTATCATTTCCGCAGCATCGTCGAGCGTCACCGGCTTTATGCGCGCCGCCTTGCGCATCGCATCTATGGTGAAATGCTTCCGCGTGATCGCCATCGGTGCGCGCGAGGTCACCGCTTTCAGGCGGCCGCTGCGCGAGCACAAAACCACGCGGCGGTTATTGACGCCCGGAATAAATTTGATTTCGCCATTGTCGGAAAGCCCAAACCGGCAACCGCTTTGGGGCGAAAACAACCGGTTGACGACATCATAAGCGCTGAGCGAAGCGCCGAGCACATGGACGGTTGCGTCCAGCGCGACATCATCGAGATCGTCCGACATGATATGATTTTGGATCAACCGCCCACACGGCGCCGCTTCCACAGAAAAGCCAATATCAGGGCACCGGCCGGTGGTCAAAATCGCCATATCGGCAGCGATATCGCCGCCTTCCCAGCCAATATGCACCGTGCCGTCGGCGTCCTCACACATTGACGTCGCTTCATGCGGCACAAGTCGAACCGCAATCCCCTTGACCGCCGCCACGGTCAGCGTCGAGGCGAAAACGTCTTTCAGAAATGCCCCATAAACGCTTCGCGGCAAATGGCCTTGTGCATCAAAATTAGGTGCGTGTTCGCGGTGGTGTTCCAGCCAGTTCAAAAACGCCCGCCGGTTTGACGGCGCGAGACACATCGTGTCCGTGGTGTTGTTGATAAGATAATCCGGACACTCGTCTTCTTGATAGGGATAACCCGGCCCGAACACACCCGACGCTTCGAAGATTGTAATCCCCTTGATCGGATAGTCGTCGACAAGCTGGAAAAACGCGCTTGTCCCGGTAAAGCCGCAGCCGATCAGCGCAATATGATTTGCTGTTCGCATGATAATTTACGATTGCGTATTTGGCGCCGGCGCGATCGCCATCTCGGTGGTTTCCTTGACCGTCTCAAGCACAAAAACCGTCTCGGTGCGGAGAACTGCCGCAATCGGTTTGACTACGTGCTGTAAAAACGCCTGCATGGCGGCGGTATCGGCGACCCTGATTTTGGCGAGATAGGAATGAGCGCCGCTGATATGATGTAATTCCTGAATTTCAGGTCGCTTGCTCAATCTCGCCTTCGCCTCTTCCTCGCCCTCAAAAGCCATGTCGATGAGGAGAAAGCCGCACAGCCCCATACCCACTTGCGCCGGGTTCAGAACGCCGCGCCAGGCCGCGATTGTTCCGCTTGCCGAAAGACGACGCACGCGCTCATTCGCGGTCGAGACCGACACCCCCACCGCTTCGGCAATATCTGCGCTGGATTTTCGTCCGTCACGCTGAATAATTCCGCAAATTTTCCGGTCAATGCTGTCCATAACCGGACATATGCCGGATAAACATAGAAAATACCAGTCATTTTCTGAGTTTTGTCGTTTTTTAGGCCCCTGCCTAAATACGGACATGCGCCATCCTTCGCGACGCAGCCCTGTGGGCTGCTCCTCAGGATGAGGAATATGTACATTGACGGAGAACTATTCCTCATCCTGAGGAGGATTGGATATTGTTAAATATTCAATCCGTCGCGAAGGATCGCGTCAAAGACAAACCTTAGCCGTCTTCGCCGGCGACCTTCTGGGCCAGCGCTGCTGACATGAAGCGGTCGAGATCGCCGTCGAGCACCGCATCAGGGCTCGGGCTTTCCACCTGCGTGCGTAAATCTTTCACCATCTGGTAGGGCTGCAGCACATAGGAGCGAATCTGGTGGCCCCAGCCAATGTCCGTTTTGCTGGCGGCCGTCGCGGCGGCTTCATCTTCACGCCTTTGCAGCTCCCGTTCATAGAGCCGGGCGCGCAACATGTTCCAGGCCGTGGCGCGATTTTTATGTTGCGAGCGTTCGTTCTGACACTGAACAACAATCCCCGAGGGCTCGTGGGTGATGCGCACGGCCGAGTCGGTTGTGTTGACATGTTGACCACCAGCGCCCGACGCGCGGTAAGTGTCGATCCGGCATTCGCTCTCGTCGATATCGATCTCAATCTTGTCGTCGATTTCGGGATAGACCCACGCCGACGAAAATGACGTGTGGCGGCGCGCATTGGAATCGAACGGCGATATCCGCACCAGACGATGCACGCCAGACTCGGTCTTCAGCCAGCCATAGGCGTTGTGGCCTTTAACATGAATGGTCGCCGATTTAATCCCAGCCTCGTCGCCGGCCTGCTGTTCGATCACATCGACCTTGTAGCCGCGCTTTTCCGCCCAACGCACATACATGCGCAAGAGCATCGACGCCCAGTCATTGGACTCCGTGCCGCCGGCGCCGGGGTGAATTTCGACGAAACAGTTATTGCCATCCGCCTCTCCCGATAACAGAGCCTCAATTTCAGCCTGAGCGGCGCGCTCACGCACCGCCGCCATCATCGATTGCGCTTCATCGAGACTGGCCTCATCACCCTCTTCGGCCGCCAGTTCCGCAAGACCTGTCAGGTCTTCAATTTCGGTTTCAATCTCGCCAATCGCGTTCATCTGCGCTTCGAGCGTATTGCGCTTTTGCATCAAGGCTTGCGCCGCTTCCGGGTTATCCCAGAGCGACGGGTCTTCGGCGCGCGCATTTAGCTCGTCGAGTTCGCGTTGCGCCCGATCCCAGTCAAAGACGCCTCCTCAGCAGTTCCAATGACTGCCTGGTCTGCTTGATGAGGGTTTCCATTTCCGCGCGCATCGTGCCTGTCCTTTAATCGCCGCCGCGCATATCTGTGCGCTGGGCCTTTTTCTTTTTATGGTGATGCGCGCAGGTCTAGTAAAGACCGTCGAGAACTTCGTCTTCTCTAATGATCTCGGTTGGCGCCCGCGGTGCGGCGCTCAACGGATCGAGCAGTTCTTCCTCGCTGGAAATGCCAGCGCCGATAATGTCGTCGGCCTTGAAGGCTTCAAGAATGACGTTTCTATCGCTTGATGTCGCCGGGCGCCCGGACTTGGCGTTGACGCGCACCAGCCTGATGCCGGACGGCACCCGGAACGGAATGGCGGCTTCGTCTTCCAGCGCCTGGTTCATAAAGTCAGCGAATATGGGCGCCGCGACTTTGCCGCCGGCCTCGCCCTGACCGAGGGTCTGGGGCATATCGAAACCGACATAAACCCCGGCGGCAAGGTCCGGCGAGAAGCCGACAAACCAGGCGTCTTTATAATCGTTGGTGGTGCCGGTCTTGCCGGCAAGCGGTCGGCGGTTGGACACCCGGCGCACGGCGCTGCCGGTGCCGCGCACCACGACGCCTTCGAGGATTGAGGTCACCTGATAGGCGGTGCGCGGATCAAGAACCTGCGCGCGCGCATCGCTCAGCTGCGGCTCGGTCTGGCCCGACCAGACGCGCGCATCACAGGTAAAGCACGTGCGAGCGTCACGCTTATAGATGGTCTTGCCGGTGCGATCCTGAATACGATCGATGAGCAACGGGTCCACCAGTTTGCCGCCATTGACGAAAGTCGAATAAGCAGCGGTGATGCGCATCAGCGTGGTCTCGCCGGAACCAAGTGAAATCGCCAATTCCCGCGGCAAGCGGTCGGACAGCCGGAAGCGTTCAATATATTCCATAATCCGGCCAATGCCGAGATCTTGGGCAAGCCGCGCCGTCATCGTGTTGCGCGACTGTTCGACCCCAAGCCTGAGGGTCGAATTGCCGTAATAGCGACCAGAAATATAATTTCCCGGCTTGTACCAGCTATCAACGCCAGGCGCGACGAAGGGCGCGTCCAGCACGGTTGACGCCGGCGTATAACCGCTATCGAGCGCCACTGAATAAACGAAAGGCTTAAAGGTTGACCCAGGTTGACGTTCAGCCTGCACGGCGCGGTTAAATTCTGACAGATGGAATGAAAACCCGCCGACCATAGCAAGGACACGCCCCGTATGCGGATCAATGGCGATGAGACCGCCATTAATGCCCGGCGGCTGGCGCAAAGCATAGGCGTTTGGCGCGGGAGCCGGCGCGGGCTCCGTGCTCTCGGCATCCTCATCAGCAACAGGCACAGCGTCGACAACCGCGAGGCTCGCCTGCACCACATAAACGATCTCGCCGGGGTTCAAAACATCCGTAGCGCTGGTGATCTCCTCGCCCATCTCATTGGCGGAAATATATTCCCGCGCCCAGAGCAGTTGCGCCAGCGGGATAGAACCTTCCGTACCGTCCTCAAAGCCAATGGTCGCCTCTTCCGTCTCGACGCCAAGCACCAGCGCCGGACGCCATGGCGCCAAATCTTCCGACACGGCGCGGCTCCGCCTTAGGGATTTTAGTTCTTCAGCAAACGCCGTCGTCCAGTCTTCCTCTGCATCATCTGCATCATCGGCCGGCTCACTCGGCGCCGCATCAATAGTAGCGTCGATCTTGTCCTCCGCGCCGATGACGCCGATCGGGCCGCGCCAGCCATGGCGCAAATCATATGTCGTCAACCAGCGCCGCAAGGCGGCGCCAGCGGCGCGCTGCATCCGCGGGTCAACCGATGTCCGCACCGCCAGCCCGCCATCATAGAGCGCCTCAACGCCATAGAGATCGACAATCTGCTTACGGACTTCCTCGGCGAAATATTCCATGGTCCAGTCGCGCGCGCCGAGAGGCGGCGCTATGGATGCGCCTAGCGGCTGCGCGCTCGCTTCATCGGCCTGTTCTTGCGAAATGCCGCCCTCGGCCAACATGCGCCGGATCACCAGGTTGCGCCGCGACACCGCCTCATCTTCATTAGCGACCGGGTGATAATTGCTCGGCCCTTTGGCGAGCCCTGCAAGATAGGCGGCCTCACCAACGGTTAGTTCATCAAGCGCCTTGTCAAAATAATTCAACGCCGCTGCGGCAACTCCGTAGGAGCGGTTGCCGAGATAAATCTCGTTGAGATAAAGCTCAAGAATATGCCCCTTAGTGAAGGCGCGCTCCATTTTCCGGGCAATGAGCATTTCTTTGAGCTTGCGATCAATGCGCTGCTCGCTCGACAGGAGGAAGTTTTTCGCCACCTGCTGGGTAATCGTCGAGCCGCCCTCAAGGCGGCGGTCGCGCAAGATGTTGCCAATATTGGACAGCTGCGCACGCGCAATGCCGCGAAAGTCGATGCCGGTATGCTCATAATAGGACTTGTCTTCGGTCGAGACAAAGGCCGACTTTACATGATCGGGAATGTTTTCAATGGGAACAAACAACCGCCGCTCGCGAGCGAACTCCGCCACCAATGATCCGTCCCCGGCATAGACCCGGGTGGTCACTGGCGGTGCATATTCCGCGAGCACCTGATAGTCCGGCAAATCCTGATTGAGTTGGTTGATATACCAGCCAGCAAAAGCGGCGGCGGCGATGACGCCAAACGCGGCGACGGCAAAGCCCATGCCCGCAAGCCGCACCAATAATGGAAACAAAGCCTCCCCCTCGCGCGCCGGGCGCGCAGCTGTTTCGACATCAAACTCAGACTTGCGCGGGGCTGAAAGTTTTTCAGGCTTTTTCGCCATCGCGCGAAGGTCGCGGCTGTCTTTGGTGCGACGGCCCCGACTTACGTTTGCGCGATCATCGCGCCCAAGAACGATTTCATCGCCCTCATCTTCCGGCTCATCTTCCAACTCGTCTTCAAAATTTTCCGCCCCACCGCCTAAGTCTACGCTTTGCGTATCTGCGTCTTCGTCCGCATCGAAACTTGTCGTTTCATCCGGCGCGCCATACAGCGGATCTTCGTCAGCGGGCTCCTCGGAAGCCTCGGCCAAAACCTCATCCGCCGCCGCTTCGATTTCCGTCTCGGCGACAGTGTCACTTTCTGTGTCGATTATGGGACTGTCGTCTTCTTCCGTCGCGAACATATCATTCTCAATCGCGGCGCTATCTGTATCGCTTGCGGCCGCGCTTGTATCATCTGAGATGTCGCCATCGGAGGTTTGCTCCTCAGGGTCATCATCTTCGGGAATATCGTTCTCGTCGCTCATACTGTCCGTCGCTTAATTCCTGTCGCAGCTTGCGTCTTTGCCGGCCTTTGTTTAGCGCAAAACTTTGACAACAGCGAGGCGCAACCCACCATGTTTTGCCTTCATTTTGGTAAGGCCTGCCTTGCTACGCTGCCTAATCAGCGCCGCCGGCGCTGTTTGCGGCAAAGCGCTGACCACCATATTCTTCGAAATACTGGTCGATGGAGTCGGCAACCGCTTTCATGGTGCGTTTGCGCCACACGGGGGAGTTGAGATTGGCCTCGTCTTTCGCGTTGGAAATAAACGCCATCTCAAAAAGCACCGCCGGCACATCCGGCGCCAGCAACACCCGCAAATCGCCGGTGCGGTGGGACCGGCCCAGCAGCGGCGTCTTGCCGGCAAGATTTTCGAGAAGCTTTTCGGCGAACCGCGAAGACCCTGTATGGGTGGCGCCCTGCGCCAGATCGAACATGATGCCGCCGACCTCTTCGCCATATTCGGCGACATCAAGGTCATAAACGTTGTAATTGCCTTCTGCTTTCGCCAGCTTCGCCGAGCGCGCCGTGCCATCTGTTGAGAGCGTATAGACCGAGCCGCCACGCACAGCCTGGGCGGCGATTGCATCTGCATGCAAGGATACGAACAGATTGGCGCCCGCATTTCGCGCCAGCGTTTCGCGTTGATCGGGCTTGAGTTTTGCGTCCTTAGTGCGGGTCATGACAACGTCGTAAGCGCCACGCTTTTTCAATATCGCCGCAAGCTCTAGCGCAGCCGCGAGGGTGACATTTTTTTCATACGTCCCGCTTTGCCCCTGAGCGCCGGGATCGGTCCCGCCATGGCCGGCGTCGATGACCACAACGCGCTTTTCTTGTGGCGCCAACGCGACTTCTTTCTGTGTTGGCGTGGGCGTCTGGAGGATGTCAGGCGCCGGCGCCGTCGCCTGTTCAATAACTGCGGTCAGATCAGGATATTGCGCCGGCAGGCTGGCGATAAAGCCCTGCTTGTCGGCGGTTTGAAGGTCGATAACCAAGCGGTGTTTTTTGACCCCGTCTTTGGGTTCGAGCACAAAGGCTTTGCTGATCCGGGCGGTTTTTTTGAAATCAAACGTCGCCCGGACGCCGCCATCACTGCGAGCGGCAAACCCATAACGGGCGATATGGCCTTTGCCGGGGTGGTCTGCCAGATCCGCAGTGCTGACTGAAAGGCCAGCGAAATCAACGATTAAGCGGCCCTCACCGGTCTCGACCCCGGAAATTGAATAGATCGGTGCGCCGGCAATATCAAAAACCACCCGGGTCGCGTCGCCATTAGGGCCAAAACGCACGCCGAGCAGCTCCTCGGCCCAAGCGCCCCCCGTCGCTGCAAGGCTTGAGGCCGCAATCACCACGCTGATCCAGAATTTGCGCCTTAATTTCATCTACGCCCATCCATACTACGCCGCCCATTACACCCGCGCTGAGCGGCCAAAACCACATCTAGCGCCCTTGCCGACCCCATTCCAGCCCGAAAACAGATGCTTTAGAGCGCCGGGTGAAAAGTGGAAACCGGTTTTTCGATCCCCCCGCACGCGTAGCAAAGAATCTAAAATATCGGGTGATTCCACTTAATCGTCCGATATTCTAGTCTCTTTCGCCAGCGTTAACGCAGGTTTAAGATTTCATCCACGATTGAATGCAACACTGAGTCGCCGCTAACCGGATGGGTTTTCTTTTCCCCCGGGATTTGGCATTATTAGAAATTGCTTGCGGAATGGTGATTTAATCGCCAAATCCGAGCAAGGGAATATTAACGGCGAAAAAGGCCTCACTGGCTAGCCGTGATTCTTCTCCCGGATAGCGCGCTAAGGGCCCGTTATTTATGGGATAACCGCCGGCTGCTCCTTTGGGCCGGCTCGCGAAACGGCGCTACGCCGGCGCGTTTGGAGCGAAAAGATCAGGCGCATAAGGCGCCAAAACAAAACCAGCCGGCAATAAAGCCGGCGCGAACAAAGCTTTCGCCAATGCTGCACGATGCGAATATGACCCAAAGCAGCGCCCCTTTCCGGGCGCTCCATAAGGTTGCGCACGCGCTGAGGCGTCCCAACACAGTCAATGCGCAGGCCTCCGGCCCGCATTGCGGAGCCAATTTAAATGACAAAAAAGATGCTAATAGACGCCGCACACCCCGAAGAGGTGCGCGTCGCCCTGCTGAGCCAGGGCAAAATCGAAGATTTCGACTTCGAATCAGCTGCGAAAAAGCCGCTTAGAGGCAATATTTTCCTGGCGCGGGTAACCCGCGTCGAACCCTCGCTTCAGGCCGCCTTCGTTGACTATGGCGGCAACCGCCATGGTTTCCTCGCCTTCAGTGAGATCCACCCCGATTATTACCAGATCCCGGTCTCCGACCGGCAATTGTTGCAGGAAGCAGAGCAAGAAGTCGCTGAACTTGCAGCCGAGCTTGAGCTCGTCCAGCGCGGCGACGAGGAAGAAGACGGCGAAGACGTTCATGGGGATGAGGCGCGCGGCGTCGTCCGCGATAACGATGTCGGCGACGACGATGATCGCAATCGCGGTGAAGACATCGATGGCAATCGCGACAATGACGTCGATAGCGCTGATGAAGAGCCGTCTGTATTTGCCGCTGACGATAACGAGGCGGATGATGCGCCTTCAGGCGATGAAGCCCAGGATGACAACGCCGACAAGGACGTTGCTAACGAGGAAGAGGAAGAAGAAGACGTCAAGGATGATGAAGCCGAGGACGCCGCCGAGCCGGAGAGCCAAAGCGCCGCCGCTCCGCTAGACGAAGTTGCTGACGCGCCGGCTGACAACACCGACGAAGCCGACACCGATGAAGACGATAGCGACGAAGAGACGCTCGCCGCTAGTGACGACGCCGTCGCCGAAGAAGAAATCTCCGAAGACCAAGACGCGCAAAAAGATGAACAAGCAGCGCCGCCGAAAGAAAAATCAGCGACCGCAAAAGCCCGCAAGGCGCGCGCCCAGCTTTTCGAGCGTTACAAGGAAGCAAAACGCAAACGCTCTAACCTGTTACGCAACTATAAAATCCAGGAAGTCATCAAGCGCCGGCAAATCCTTCTAATTCAGGTCGTAAAAGAAGAGCGCGGCAACAAAGGTGCAGCGCTGACCACCTATATGTCACTCGCCGGACGCTATTGCGTGTTGATGCCAAATACCGCACGCGGCGGCGGCATTTCGCGCAAAATTGCGCATGTATCCGACCGACGACGGCTACGCCGCGTCGTTGATAGCCTTGATGTGCCGCAAGGCATGGGATTGATCATCCGCACCGCCGGCGCAAAGCGCACCAAGGTCGAAATCAAACGCGATTACGACTACCTGCTCCGTCTGTGGGAAAATATCCGTACACTGACTCTTAAATCGATCGCGCCATGCATGGTCTATGAGGAAGCAAACCTCATCAAGCGTGCGATCCGCGACCTCTACGACAAAGATATTTCCAGTGTACTGGTCGAGGGCGAGACCGGTTATCGTGAAGCCAAAGACTTTATGAAGATGCTGATGCCGAGCCACGCGAAAAACGTGCAGCCCCATAAAGAGGCGGCGCCGATTTTTCTTCGCCACGGCATCGAAGAACAGCTTGACGGCATGTATCATCCAACCGTGCGGCTGAAATCCGGCGGCTACATCGTCATTCACCAAACCGAGGCGCTGATCGCCATCGACGTCAATTCGGGCCGATCAACACGCGAACGCAACATCGAGCAGACCGCGCTTAAGACCAACGTTGAGGCGGCGACAGAAGCTGCGCGGCAGTTCCGGTTGCGCGACCTCGCCGGTCTTATCGTCATCGACTTCATCGACATGGACGAGGCGAAAAACAATCGCAAGGTTGAAAAGGCGCTGAAAGAAGCCATGAAGACCGACCGCGCGCGCGTCCAGGTCGGACGGATTTCACCCTTCGGCCTCCTCGAACTCTCGCGCCAGCGCCGCCGCTCAGGGATTGTCGATGGCACCACCCAGACATGCCCGACCTGCGCGGGCGCAGGCGCCATCCGGTCCAATGAAATTGCAGCGCTGCGCATTTTACGCGCCATCGAAGGCGAAGCCATCTCAGGCAAAGTTGGACGCATCACGCTGCGCGCCTCGCTTGATGTCAGCTTGCACATCCTCAATCACAATCGCGACTGGATCAAACGCATCGAAGATGCAAACGGCGTGGCGATTGAAATCCTCGCTGACCCGGACAAGGCCGGGGACGCGCATGATCTAGAAAAAAGCGGCGCGCCGAGCGAACGCAAAACCGAAAGAACCTTCATCCGCGCCGACCAGAACGAGCCGGTCGAGGTCGTTGAAGAAGTGGTCGAGGCGATCGACGACGAGACGGAAGAAAAACGCGACAATGGCCGCAAACGCAGCCGTCGCAGACGCGGCGGTCGCGGCCGAGACGCAAGACAAGAAAGCGCAGCGCCGGGCCAGAAAGCCGACGACAGCGACGCTGGAAACGATCAGACCGAAACAGTCGCTGCCGAAAGCAGCGATGAAAATGACGATGGCAAACCTAAAAAACGCCGTCGCGGCCGCCGCGGCGGTCGGCGTAACCGCCGTAGCAATACCGATGGCGACCAAACAGCGACGCCGCAAGAAGCCGATGCACCGCAAAGCAGTGAAGACGCAGCACCAGCGGACGCTGACGGCGCCCCTTCAGTGTCAACGTCGCAACCATCTGAACCCGGCGATGCGCCAGAAGCGGCAACGCCTGTAGAAAGCGCTGCACCAGACGCCTCAACTGCAGACAAAACCCCGGCGCCGAAAAAGCGAACCCGCAAACGCAGGGTCAAAAAGAAGGTTGCAGCCGCTGATGAAGCCCCGACGCAACCCGAGGCGAAGCAAGACGATCAGCCTACGAGCAAGCCCGCTTCAAAACCCGCCGACGGGCTTGCCGCAAAAAGCATAAAGTCTTCGAGCGAGACCGACGCCAGCACTGATGGCGGGACAAATGGCGCAGCAAAGGTGTCTGATGACTCGCAAAAAGCGACGCCTAGCGCCAAGGAAGAATCTGCTGAAACCCCGCCCGCGCCGAAAAAACGGAGTCGGAAAGGCTGGTGGCAGAAGGCGGTTTAGCCCGGGTAACGCCGGGTTTGCGCCACTCGTGTGGTTTACACCTGATGGGCGCTGTTGATTGCGCCTTCACAATTGCGGCGCCGCGCCTACGTGACCTCGAAATTGTCGCAAATGGCGCATAGGCTGATATAACGACCTCATGGGAGCCATGTTGATGTCCTTGCGTAAAGCGTTTCTGTCCCTTGCCGCAGCAACCGTCGCCTTTGGCGGATCGCTGGCCCAGGCGCAGGGTATTCGGACATTGCGGGATGCGGAGATCGAAAAATTTCTCGATGATTATGCGCGGCCAATTTTCCGTGTCGCCGGCCTGCCGGAAGACTCCATTCAAATTATCATCGTCAATGACGGCTCATTTAACGCCTTCGCTGGCGGGCGCTATATGGGTGTTAATACCGGGCTTTTGACAATTGCCGACACGCCGAACCAAATCGAGTCAGTGATCGCGCACGAAGCCGGCCACCTTGCGGGCGGACATTCGGCGCGCACCGGCGACGCCATCGCGGCCGCCTCGCGGCCAATGCTATTAGGCCTCCTTCTTGCGGGAGCGGCCATCGCCGCAGGCGCGCCGGAAGCCAGCATAGGGCTTTTAGGCCTTGGACAAACGGTCGGGCAGGCAAATTTTCTGATTTACAGCCGCGGTCAGGAATCAACCGCCGACCAGTCCTCGATCACTTATCTCGACAAGCTTGGTCACTCAAGCAAGGGGGCGATCGATATCTGGCGCAAAATGCGTAACAACCAGATCATTCGCGGCCGTAAGATCAACCCCTACTCCCAGACCCACCCGATGGCGAATGTGCGCCTGTCTGCGCTGCAACGACGGGTCCTAAGCTCACCCTACTATGATCGCGAGGACAGTCCGGAAGACATTGAGCGCTTGCACTATATTCAAGCCAAAATCTACGGTTTTCTTCATGATCCAAAGGTTGCTTTACGAAAATATCCGCTTACGGACCAATCGGGCCCGGCCCAATATGCCCGCGCCGTTGCGTTTTACCGCACCGGACTAATTGACAAAGGACTTGTCGAAATCCGCAAGCTCACCACGGCGCAGCCAGACAATCCCTATTTCCATGAGCTTGAAGGCCAAATGTTGTTTGAGTTTGGCCGTGCACGCGAGGCGGTCGGCCCGCACCAGCGATCCACGGAGCTGTTGACGGACAACGCTTTGTTGCGGATTAACCTGGGCCGCGCGCTCTTGGCCACTGGCGAATATACCGACCGCGAAAAGGCAGTAAAGGAATTCAAACGCGCGCTGCTTTTAGAATCGGGCAACAGCTTCGGCTGGTTTGAGCTTGCTAGAGCCTATGGCGCGATGGACAATGAGACGCTGGCAATGTTGGCGACTGCGGAGTCGCGTTACCATGCTGGCGCTGAGCGCGACGCCAATCAGTTCGCCCGGCGCGCCATCGCTAAGTTGCGACGAGGAACGCCGGAATGGCGCCAGGCCGCCGACATTATTCTCGCCACGCAACCTGAGGGCGGTCCGCCGCTGCCCGGCGGCATCGCAGACGACGAGGCCCCGGCGCCAAGCAAGCCTAAAGGCGGCGAGAAACGTGGCCCCGATGTGCCGGACCCCGCCCTTGCCGGACCACAAGGATTTTGAAATTCGCTCGTTTTATAAGCAACAAAATACGTACAAGGAAGTATCGAGATGAGTATAACTTTAAACGCTAAACTCGGCATTGGCGCCGCTCTCATCGGCGCATTTGCACTGGGCGTTAGCGTAATTACTTTTTCGTCCGCTGAAGACGAGCCAACGCAGTCAAAAGCGCCCTCGCGCATTTCAACGTCTTTTTCCGATCTTCAGGAAGAAGAAATCCGTGCGTTGGTGCACGACTATTTGATGACCAACCCTGAATTGATTATTGAGGCGGTCAATGAATATACCGCACGCCAGCGCCGGCAAAGCGCGGCCCTCGCCAAAGATGTCGCGGCGGCAAACCTTGCCGCTCTCCTCGACCCTAAACATGGCTACATCACCGGTAAAAATCCGAAAAAGGCGACCGTCGCGGTGATCGAGCTCTATGATTATCATTGCACTTTCTGCAAGCGCGCAACGCCGCTGATCAAAGACATTACCGCACAGGATGCCTCTGTTAAAATCGTCTTCCGCGAGCTGCCGATTTTGAAAGAAGAGTCCCATTACGCCGCCGAAATATCACTCGCCGCGCGCGACCAGAAAAAATTTCTGCCGCTGCACTTTGCGATGATGGACTCCAAAGGCACGCTCACCAAGGAACGTGTTCATAGTCTGGCAAAAAAACAGGGCATCAATGTCGACAAGCTGAAGATCGCCCGCACAAAGGCGGAAGTCTCCAACGCCATTGTGGAGACCCACCAAATTGCAGCGGAAATGGGCATTGACGGTACGCCGGCGTTTATCGTTGCAGCAATTGACGGGTCTTATGTTGATGTCGTCACTGGCTTCCGCCCGGACGAACTGATCGCGAAAATCGACGCCGCCAAGCAGGCCGCGAAGAAATAATACGCTCTAGCCTTTCGTTCCGTACATGCGGTCGCCGGCGTCGCCAAGACCTGGCAGAATGTAGCCGTGATCGTTCAGTTCACGGTCTAAGGCCGCGCATACGACCGGAATATCCGGATGGGCTTTTGAGAACGCCGCAACCCCTTCCGGCGCCGCCAGCAGGCACATGAACTTCATGTTGCGCGCGCCTTTTTCCTTCAGCGCCGACGCAGCGGCAATGGCGGTGTTGGCGGTCGCCAACATCGGATCGACCATCACCACCAGCCGCTCACCAAGCGCATCGGGCGTCTTGAAATAATACTGCACCGGTTGCAGCGTTTCTGGATCGCGATACATGCCGATATGGCCAACACGCGCAGAAGGGACCAGATCGAGGAGCCCGTCGATCAGCCCGTTGCCTGCGCGCAAGATCGATACGAAGCAGAGCTTTTTACCATCGAGACAAGGAAAAAACCCACGCTCCAGCGGGGTTTCGATTTCAACTTCCCCAAGCTCCAGATCCTTGGTGACTTCGCAGCCAAGAACAAACGAAATCTCGCGCAAGATTTGCCGGAACTGCGCCGTCGTCGTATCGGTCCGGCGCAGGATGGTGAGTTTGTGTTGGATTAGGGGGTGATCGACAAGCGTGAAGGATGCAGACATAAAATGCTCAATATTTAGCCGAAGTGACGTTTGCGCTTGTTATCGGTGATAAGCTTCATAAAGTCCATGACGCGAACCTTCGCGTCATCCAGACGCGGCGACAACCGGGAGAGCTTTGTCCATGACGAGTGAATTGGATCGGAATTTTATCGAGCTTGCTTTTACGGAGGCGAAAAAGAGCGCTGACGCAGGCGGCCTGCCGATCGGTGCAGCGCTGGCGCGTGGCGATACGGTTTTGGCCGGCGGTCACAATCAACGGGTCCAACAGGGTGATCCGATCGCTCATGGCGAGATGGATTGCCTACGCAAGGCCGGGCGGCAAACAACTTACCGGGATACGACACTTTATACGTCTCTGTCTCCCTGCATGATGTGTTCGGGAACTATTGTTCAGTTCAAAATCCCGCGACTGGTGATCAACGATACGAAAAACTTTGGCGGCAACGAGGACTTTTTGCGTGAGCATGGCGTTGAGGTTATCGATGCGGCGCATAGCGCCTCGATCGCGCTAATGCGTGACTTCATCGCTGACAATGCCGAGCTATGGAATGAAGATATTATGGAATAGGCGCTCTAACCCTGGGAGGGTTTATCGAACGCGCAGCGCCGGAAACCTACAACACGCTTTGATAGGCATACCAATATTCATTAATCTGACAAAAGGCGGACACAGCCCCGGTATCATGGTCTTTTTCGAACCATTCGAGCGCGCGCTCATCACATGTGTCGAACAACGCTGCATTTGAGCCTTCATCCGGGGGCGGGAGAGGAATTTCAGAATAGACCAGACTGACCACGGTCCATCTTGCGTCCATGCCATATCTTTTTATGACAACATCGATTTCGTCTTTTCCGGTATCGGCCAGCGGAAGAAAATCGATAAACTCAACCGGAAAATTTTCGCGAAGTCGCTTAAGAAACAGCTTGTCTTTGCGGATTTCCTTCGCCGGATCCCGGGCCGGAACACGCGTAAACTCCCGGAACGGGCCTGGGTAACGGCTGCGAATAGAAGCGAAAGCATCCGGATTGGCTTCATAAATAGCCGCCGCATCGAGAATGTTTGGCCCGTCACCCTCAGAGCTGCACCCGGCAGCCAGGAGCGCGCCGGACAGCGCGGCCAATAATACAAACGGCTTCCACATAACATGGTCCTCCGCGCGTGATCGGCACAAACCGTAGTGAAGCTGGATGAACAAAGATTGAACCAGCTTCTTTATATTTTGCAGGACTGGGGGGCGGCCTTGCAAGATCTTTCTGATAATTAGCAGTCTCAACAATAACATCTACAGACCATATTACTGGGGGTAATGGATAGATTTCTGCCCTTACGCTTGACCAGCATACAGATTAGCATGATGTTTGTTCTGTTAATATTGAAAGGGCGTGATTGTGACTACATTTAAAACACTAATATCTTTTTTTTATCAGTATTGCGATGGCCTTTGGTGTGGCGGGCGCTGCGGAAATCGAAACTGATTTTAACGGAACCTGGCGTGGCGAATTCCAAAAGATTGATCCGCTTATACATAATTCGGCATTGCCGGACTTAACCGAGATACCTGAATTTATTGATTTTGCGATAGAAATTTCAGGAGACACAACTCGAGTATATATTGTTGAGGATGGTGCGTGGCGGGAGGTAAAGCCGGGATCGTTTGGCTCTGTTACGCACAGAACGAATGCTATTGTTGCTGCTACGGATTCATTCTTTTCTGCAGACGGCCAGTCAGGCTGGGTAGAAACTTGGAATTTTACTCTCACAATGAAAGATGACGACTCTTTATACGCCTACTGGGTGCGCGCAGTTAACAATCCCCATCTGAAAGATGGCTCAAGTCCGGATGCTCGTTTTATGATGAGCCGTTTTGGCGCACTGCAACGATCCGATCCAGTTTTAGGGAAAAATTCAATACAGGTAACAGCCGAAACGCCTGACCTTATATGCTGGCAAGCTAATTCAGTATGCGGAAGTACTGAAAAGCGCTCTGACGACACTTCGAAAACAAACCAAAAAATCGACCGGCGAGACTAAGGATTGATTGCGGTGAGGCCGATGTTAAGTATAATGGGGAAGTATGTGAGTGTAGATCATTGCTACTTTTAAAAAAATAACTAAGATTTTTTCGTATTGAACTAAACAAAGGGGAATATTGTGCGATTGTTTTGGTGGGGGTTTTGCTGTTTGATGGGGGGCGGGCTGATGAGCTTCGCTAATGCGCAATCATTGACCGGATCAAGTCCAGGGTTCCATTATTTTTATAAGGCCGGTGTCGGCATGGACGCCCATGATGCCGATCTTGTCACATGCTCGGTTGCGATCCGCGGGCTCGTCAACGGCAGCGATGCAATGACGGGCATTGCCGCCAGCACCGGCGGCGGGCTGTTGCCGGCGCTAGTTGGTGGAATGATTGACAGCAAGGAAAATCGACAAGGCGCTGCAGCCAATATCGAAAACTGCATGGCGATGAAAGGGTGGAGCGTTGTCGGCATTTCTGAAGAACAAGGTGAATTGATAAAAGCATTAGATGAGCCAGTTGCTATCCATTCAGCGCTCATGCCACTGGTCGAGACCACTGAACCAAAGGCCGTTGTATTGCGCGGGCCATTTGCCAATGAACTAGCAACCGGAGATTTTTTGATCGGAGAAGCCGGTAAGCGCGGCGAAATTTCCTTAAGCGTACGGGCCGTCCGTAACCGGACAGATGAAGCGATTGAGGATGCGGGCAAGCTCAAACCGCCTAAGCCGCCAAAACTAGAGCGTGGGGTTAAGGCGCCAAAGCCTATCAAGACAATGAAGGATGATGGTCTAACGAATACTGATCCCAGCGCATCATATGTGGTTCTTAGAATACAAGGCGGCAACCGCGTCATTGTGAAAGGAACAAGCCTGATGCTGCATCGCCTTCATAGTGACGGAACTGAAGTCGTGTATGATGGAACGCCGGTAACTGCGATTATTGGCGGATATGGTAATCCGAAGGTAGCCAAGACGAAAGATGGTGAGCGCCGGCTTTACGATTTTGTCGCGAAAATACCGCCAGGGCAATGGAAAATAGCAAGTATTTCATTTGCGCACTTCGCTACTGATTTATGCTTTGGCGCGCCTGCCTTCAACATTGGTGAAGGCGAGGCTTTGTATCTTGGTGACATGACATTGGGAGAGACGGGCGGTTACCCACTTGATAATGGCAATCTCGATCTTGCAAAATCCATCCTGACGCCTGCGCCAGGGCTCGCTGCAAATGTACAGGCAGCCGTATACATGAATGGTTTTACTTCTGACTGTTTTGGTTCCTACGCTTATGCTTATGAAGTTGAGGGCGCTGCATTTATTGATTTTAACGAAAATGTAACCGCGAAAAATTCGTCTGCGTCAGACGATATTGTGACATCACAGAACATTGACACAAATAGCGCCGGTGATGCCCCTGAACATATTGGAACATTTAAGGATGGAGCAAATGAGGCTCCAGAAAACATTCGCACTGAAGTGAAATATCAATTGTACAAGCCGGGCGAACAGGCGCCGGATGATAATGTTGCGAACGACCTTAATCTTCGACAGTTGGATTTACCTAAACCAGCAGGAACACAACCTGATAATTAACGGCGTTAGCCAGCAAATCCATGAAAAGCCGGGCGAGACGCCTGGCTTTTTAACTTATCGAAGTTCCGCCAGGCCGCCAGCCATTTGATCGGCTTCGGGGCGCGACTGCTAATCAGGTTGGCTATGTAATTTGTGAAAAAATACAAGCCATCACCCGAGCAGACAAAATGAGCCGTACTATCCTAAAATCTTATTTCATAAAACCGTGGTGGAGCTAGGCGGAATCGAACCGCCGACCTCGTCATTGCGAACGACGCGCTCTCCCAACTGAGCTATAGCCCCGAAATCTTTAACGGCCGCGTCTTAAGGCCCCGCGCCGGTCTCTGTCAATCGACTGGCGGAACCGATAGGCTCGAGGCCTCACGAAGCAGGAGGTTTCCCATGCTCTTCCTTTTTGTCGCCGCCTTGTTGTCCGCCAACCGGTCGGAGGTTCCGCCGGATATTTGGGCTTGCCGCAACCAGATCGAGATATGGTGCGCGGACGGCGCGTGCACTGCCAAAGCCGAAGCGGAGACGACGCCGATGGATATCTGGGCGCGGCGCGACGGCGCCTTTTCGGTCTGCGCTTATACTGGCTGCTGGGACGGCATGGCCGAGATGGCGTCGGTCAACGGGCGACTGATCTGGGCGGCGGATGATGTCGACTTCCTGTCTGGGCGTGGCGGCTTCAGCGCTGACGTCACCCTGGTGATTGTTGAGAAGGACGGCGTCGGCTTTGTCCGGGTCGGTGGGTTCGCCAGCCCGGTCTTGTGTCTGCCGGCCGAGCCCGGAACGCGGTGAGCCGCGCGGCCGCTTGTTGCAACAATGGGCGACTGCGCTTAAGTCCAGGTGATACGCCAAACAGGAGCTTTGCGTGCATATCATCCCGATGCCGTTCTTTTTGCTGATTGATGCGATCTTGCAGCTGTATACATTCATCGTCTTCGCGATGGTCATCATGTCCTGGCTGCTCGGGTTCAATGTCATCAACCGCCACAACCAGGTGGTCGATATCATCTGGCGCACGCTGATGACGATGACCGAACCGCTGATGCGACGGATCCGCAATATTCTGCCAGCCATGGGCGGGCTCGACCTGTCGCCTCTGGTTCTGCTCCTCGGCGTTTTCTTCCTGCGCGAGATGAACCAGTGGGTCGCGCTGCGCATCGGAATTCCTTGATCTCTCGGCGGCGATGAGCGCGCAAAGCGTCTTCAAACTGACGGATGATGGTGCGCAACTTTTTGTGCGCGCGAGCCCGGGCTCTGCGAAAGATGAGATCGCTGGTCTGTGGCAAGGCGCCGATAAGGAACGCCGCCTCGCCGTCAAAGTCGCCGCGCCGCCAGACAAAGGCAAGGCCAATGCGAGCATCATCAAGCTCCTCGCCAAGGCGCTCGGCGTTCCAAAATCCACCCTCTCTGTCAGCGCCGGCGAGACCGCGCGGTTGAAAACCATCACTATTATCGGCGAGCCGGCAGCGCTTGAACAGGCGCTCCGTGAGCTGACGGAACTCTGAGACGCCAGAAAAAGGGCCTTCGCGCCTTTTGCAAGCCCTGTAACCACGGGGCCTGCAGCGAAATGTGGTCCAACATTTTCACCTGGCGTTGACGCCTTTGTTGATGGCGCTGTCGGCGCTTGGCGCCGGGATGTTTTTGTTCGCTGCATCAGGGTGCGCGGCATCAGGTTTGCTCCTTTACTCGCAATTGCCGGTCATAGAAAAATGGCCACGACAGCACATCTTCCTATCCGGACTGCGCAGAAGTATAGGGCCGCTGGAATCGGTGAGGATGAAATTTAATATATTAAATTTCATCCTCACGGCTCGGAATGGTCTTATCATGAGCGGTGGGCGCAGTGGGTGTGGTCATCCGGGCGCTGTAGGGAAACAGTGAACTC
>JAJFGA010000060.1 GCA_021776375.1 Hyphococcus sp.
TGGGTCTGGACACTGAGGCGCCATTGCGGATTGCGTTTGCAATAATCGACCGCTGCGGCGGTGTTGGCGCCGAGCGAGGGGCCGTCCATAGGCTGCAAAAAGAAAAAGTCAAATCGAAGACCGACAAAATCCTCCGGTCGGGCTTGTTCTTGGGGGTAGACCAGCTTCAGCTCATCGCCGCTACGCTGGATCAGGGCTGCATCGGCTTTGGGCGACACGCAGACCCAGTCGATCCCTTGGGGTGCGGCGATTGTGCCGTTGGTTTCAATCGCAATCTCAAAACCTTCACCATGCAGCGCCTCAATCAGCGCCGCATCAAGTTGCAATAACGGCTCGCCGCCGGTGCAGACGACATAGGGTTTGGCGCGGTGCTGATCGCTCGGCCAGGCGCGCGCAACCGCCTGCGCCAGCGCCTCGGCGCTTTGAAACTTGCCGCCGCCCTCGCCGTCTACGCCGACAAAATCGGTATCGCAAAATGTGCAGACCGCGCGCGCGCGATCGCGCTCAAGCCCCGACCACAGATTACAGCCCGCAAACCGCAAGAACACCGCCGGACGTCCGGTCTGCGCACCCTCGCCTTGCAGCGTGTAAAATAATTCTTTTACGGAATAAATCGCCAAACCTCACACCCCGGCCGCATAATCAGCCCAGCCTTTTGCCCGCAATTCACAGGCCGGGCAATCATCGCAGCCATAACCCCAATCATATCGCTCTGCGCGCAGCCCGCGATAACACGAATGGCTGTGCTCATTGATAAGGTCGACCAATCTGCGCCCGCCAAGTTTTTCCGCCAGCCGCCAACTGTCGCCTTTGGTGATATGCATCAATGGCGTATCAAGCGCCGCATCCACATCCATACCCAACCGGATTGCTTCGATCTGCGCGCCCAGCGCCTGCCCGCGGCAATCGGGATAGCCGGAATAATCGGTCTCGCACATGCCGGCGACGATAACGCCGATATCGCGCCGGTAAGCCATCGCCCCCGCCAGCACCAGGAAAAACAAATTCCGCCCCGGCACAAATGTTGTCGGCAGACCGTCATCAGCGATGACGATTTCGGTCTCATGGGTCATTGCGGTCTCGCCAAGGTCGCGAAAACCGCCCGCATCAACCAGTCGGTCGGGCCCGAGCTTTTGCCCCCATTTTGAAAACGCCGCGCTAATCTCTCGCCGGACATTGCGCCGGGCGTCCAACTCAATCGCATGACGCTGGCCGTAATCGACCCCCATCGTCTCAACGTAATCATAGCGATCCAGCGCCCAGGCAAGCACAATCGAGGAATCCTGTCCGCCAGAGAACAACACCAGCGCTTTTTTATGATCAAGCTTACGCATCTTTGTCATAGGGCGTGACAAAACCTTCAATCCAGTGGTCCTCGTCGATCTTATATGCGTCTATTGAAAAACCTTCATGCGTGTCTTGAAAGCCTGGTTGCAAGGATAATCTTGCGACCGCTAATTCCGCCGAGGCCCAAGATGCATAGACGCCAATAATCTTAACGCTCTCGTAGCTTTCTTTCAGCTCATACGCGTGTTGCACAAGGAATACGGTCGTCATAGTAATTTTCATCCTAGCTGTGATTACATAACCTTCAACTGTCATTGCCGAACTTGTTCCGGCAATCCAGATTAAGCAAAACTGCTTACGTGAGAGGGCGTTTTCACTATCTGGATCACCGGGACAAGCCCGTTGATGACATTATGACGGCGTGTTCTCTCACCGGTTGACGTCGTGGCCGTCCGTGTTCACTGAAGTATTAAGGCATTAAGATGGGAGCCCGCAACGTGTCTGATATCGTCTTTCTTTACGTCACCGCGCCCAACGCTGAGACCGCGGCGCGGATCGCGCGAACGCTGGTTGAAGAAAAGCTGGCCGCCTGCGTCAACATTCATGGTGAAATGCGTTCGATTTATGAATGGGACGGCAAAGTGGAACTTAAACTTGAAACGCCGTTATTTGTCAAAACGACGGCGGCGGCGGCAAATCGTGCGCGAGATCGGGTCATCGCACTCCATCCCTACGACACGCCCTGCATCGCCGCTTTGCCGGTATCAGCGCATGGCTCTGCGCCTGCTTTCCTCGACTGGGTGGCGCAGGCCACAAATCCGTGAGCAAGGCTTGCGCCGGACAATTACACGCCCATTATCTTAGGCTTGCCCATAAGGAGAATTTTCAATGGCCGAAATCGCAACATTCGCCGCCGGTTGTTTCTGGGGCGTCGAACAGACGTTCAGGGAAGTCGATGGCGTTGCCACGACCGAGGTCGGTTATATTGGCGGCGACAAAGCCAACCCGACCTATGAGGAAGTTTGCCGCAAAACCACCGGCCATGCAGAAGCTGTGCGCGTGACCTTCGACCCGGCGGTTGTGTCCTATGAGGACCTGCTCGGCGTATTCTGGAAGCTCCACGACCCTACGCAAGTGGACCGTCAGGGTCCCGATGTCGGCGACCAGTACCGTACAGCGATTTTTACCCATAGCGACGCCCAGGCGAGCGCCGCAACGGCGTCAAAAAAAGCTGAAGACGAGGACGGCGGGCATCGTGCGCCGATCGCCACAACCATCGAGCCTGCCGGGCAATGGTGGAAGGCGGAAGACTATCACCAGCAATATTTCGATAAGAACGGCGGCGGCGCCTGCGCGATCCGCCCAAATTAAATAAGCAACCTAAGGTTGTTGTGCAAATTTGATGCAACCTTTATTAACTATACGACGCTAGGGTTCCGCCATTGCGCCGACGCCGATTGCATAACTTGCACCGGGCCCTGTTCCCTCACTACGCCAGCCCGGTTGGCGGCTTGCGCAATACAACAGACTAGCGCGCTGTTTGTAAAATAGTGCTAGCGCTTTGAAACGCCGCGGGGTCATCCGCCAGAGTAACCTGCGGCGTTTCTATTGTCGCCGAGCGTGCGCCTATCCATGTCGCAACGTCGCGCCAAACGGTTTCAGCCTGCTTATCTCGAAAGAGAAGATGCCAGCCATTATCGTAGCGCCTGACATCAACATCACCCGAAAACCGGCGCCCGACTTTTTCCATCGCTTTGAGTGGGATGATTTCGTCTTTCTCGCCGATAAGGAGTAAAATTTCGCCACCGACCTTGTCGGCGTCGCCATAGGCGCGGCCCATAATCCGGACGACGCCCAAAACTGCATCGAGGCGGGTTTGTTTGATCACCAGAGGGTCGCGAACCATCGCCCGTAAAATGTCGATATTATCCGTAGCCTGACGTGTTGCGCGCTCGCCAGTGAGGGTCTTGCCCGGCGCCAGGCTCGCCGCCATGTTCAGCGTCATACGATAGGGAAACGGAAGCGCCCGCCCGCCCCAGACGCCGGGCGCGGCGAGTACCAGCCCTTCAACCGCCAGCGGCGCTTCGGCTTGCGCCGCCATCACCACCGCCGCTCCCATGGAGTGACCGACAACGTATACTGGCAGGCCGGGATGGGCGTCGTGGACCGCCGCCAGCGCCGCGCGCAAATCTGCGATCAGCGTATCGCCGCCGACCCAGCGGCCAAAATCCGGCGAGCGTCCAAAGCCGCGTTGATCAAGCGCATATGTGGTGATCTGCGCCTCTCCGGCCCACCACGCGCCAGGCCGTGCGAAAGCACCGGAATAATCGTTCATCCCGTGCAGCGCCAGAATAATCGCTTTTGGATCTTCCGCAGACCAGCTCTGTAGCCCCAACCGCGCGCCATCAACGCTCTGGACGACATCGCCCGCCAACACCGGAGACGCAATAGTCTCCGGCGCATCGGGGAATGAGACGCAGGCCTGTAACAGCAACGCTGAGAGGGCCGCGCATGCACCGCGCCGCCAAACTGGAAAAGAAAACCCAAGCCTCATGTCGCGGAGTTTATAAAACCCTGCCGCCAATGATAGAGGAAAATGCAAACTGCTCGGATTTAGATCAATCAACGCCGGCGTCGCCGATGGTTTGCGCACGCGCCTCAAGCTTGGCCAATAGCTGATCGAACGCTGCGCGCTCCTCAGCGCTCAACCCCGCCAGCAACTCATCCTCAAAACCGAGCGCCAGCACCGCAACACGGTCATATAGCGCGCGACCCGACGTCGACAACGACAACATGTTGACGCGCCGGTCAGATTCGCTCTGCAGACGGACGATGACGCCTTTACCCTCAAGACTGGCGACAGCCCTGCTGACCGTCATCTTGTCCATTGGCGTTTTACCAACGACATCGCGGGCGGCAAGTGCGTCGGCCTGCGCGACCACCGCCAGGACGCGCCATTCCGGTATGGTGAGGTTTTCACCCCTATAGGCCTGCGCGAGGCGGCCCGAAATCGCATGGCCGAGAGCGACAATGCGATAGGGCGCAAACCGACCAAGGATAAGGGGTCGCCCACGCGCAGCCTCAGACGCTTCGCCCGGCGGAGCAGGAACAACCGGCATCGCCGCCCCTCAGGCGCTTTCTTTCAGGACGCCGCGGCGGATCTGGTCTTCTTCGATGGATTGAAACAACGCCTTGAAGTTGCCCTCGCCAAAGCCTTCATTGCCTTTGCGCTGAATGATTTCGAAGAAAATCGGCCCAATCGCGTCCTGGGTGAATATCTGAAGGAGAAGGCCCTGGCCTTGCGTCGGGGCGCCGTCGATGAGGATATTGTCCTTTTGCAACCGCTCCAGGTCCTCGCCATGATCGCCGATCCGTTCATCAACTTTTGCGTAATAGGTGCCCAGCGTTGATTGGAACGGCACATCACGACCAACCAGATCTTCTACAGTTTCATAAATATCATCCGTACCAAGTGCGATATGCTGAATGCCCTCACCATTGTAGCGCGTCAGGAATTCCTCAATCTGCGATTCCTCGTCCTTACTTTCATTCAGCGGAATGCGGATTTTACCGCAGGGAGATGTCATCGCCTTTGAAACCAGGCCCGTCAGCTTGCCTTCGATATCGAAATAGCGGATTTCGCGGAAATTGAAGATCTGTTCGTAATAACTCGCCCACTTATCCATATTGCCGCGAATAAGGTTATGCGTGAGGTGATCAATATAGGTCAGCCCGGCGTCATTCTTTGACGGGTCGGCGCCTTTGATCGGCTCAAAATCAATTTCATAGATCGACTTGGCGCCATAGCGATCAACCAGATACACATTCAGGCCGCCAATCCCTTCGATGCCCGGAATGTTGAGTTCCATCGCGCCGGCCTTTGGTTCGATCGGCTTGGCGCCGCGCTTTACGGCTTCATCAAACGCAAACTTTGCATCCTTGACGCGGAACGCCATGGCGTTAGCGCCGGCGCCGTGCTGGTTTCGAAAAACCTCCGGCTGCCCGGATTGCTCCCGGTTCAGAAGAAAATTGATGTCACCCTGCTTGTAATGAATGACGTCTTTCGAGCGATGCTTGCCAACCGCGGTAAAGCCCAGGCGCTCAAACAGCGCCGCCAGTTCATCGGGATTGGCGCTGGTATATTCAACGAACTCAAATCCGTCCGTACCAATCGGGTTTTCAAACAGATCAGCCATAAATCTCTCTCCTCGCAATGGAGCCCTCCAGCGCCTTTGCGCATGCGGAACAGGGCCCAAAGATTAGTAACATATGTTACTAATCGCTTTCAATCGCGAAATTGAAGAATTTCGGTACGACTGTGTATGGCTTTGTTTTAGCTAGGCTTATTAACGTTATTGCGGTTCCCGCTGACAGTCAGCGCCGCTCGGATGGCTGTTTCGGAAATATCCGGCAGAAACCGCTCCTGAATGTCGGCGCAGACTTCCAGAACCCGCCAGTCGAGCATGATCGAGCCTTTGTCGAGCACCTTGTCGACATCGTCATTATAACGGAAGCGGCCTTTATAATCTTCGTGACGGTCGAGTACCCGCATCGCATTGGCGATATCGAGCAAGGGGAAGCCGTCGCGCCAGCGCAGGTTTTGCTTCGCCCAGACGCGGTCTGGATCATCGCTCGGCTTTTCCGCGACGGGTTGGGCCGCCTCTGGCTTTTGCGTGCGGCGGCGGTTCAGCTCCGCTGTGGTTTGCTCGACAGCCTCGACTTGTTTTTCCGATAACATCGCTTCCACCCTACCTATAGATGGCTTAAAGC
Source organism: Hyphococcus sp. (assembly GCA_021776375.1). GTDB lineage: Bacteria > Pseudomonadota > Alphaproteobacteria > Caulobacterales > Parvularculaceae > Hyphococcus. Next base: position 6,058 of record JAJFGA010000060.1, read on the forward strand.
AATGAACCCAAGGGTTGGAAAAACATCCAAGAATGCGCGATAGATTTTATTCAAATTTTCAACAAGCCGAGGACAAGAGATGAAACTCTATGGCTATTGGCGCTCAAGCGCGAGCTATCGCGTCCGCATCGCGCTGGCGCTAAAAAATATTGACTATGACTATGTCGCGGTGAACCTCCTCGAAGGCGAGCAAAAAACAGCAGACTACCTTGCCATTCATCCAAACGGTCTGGTGCCGACGCTGGTCCCTGATAGTGGCGAAGCGATTGTCCAGTCGCTGGCGATTATGGAATATCTTGAAGACGCCTTCCCTGAACCGGCCATCCTGCCCGCAAGCGCCGCCGACTGTGCTCAGGCGCGCGCCATCGCTGCGACGATCGCCTGCGAGGCGCAGCCGTTTATGAACTTGCGGATGCAGAACTTCCTGAGGCAAGAAAAATCGTTTGACGATGCGGCGATGAGCGACTGGCTGAACCGCTTTACCGGCGCCGCCATGGCGGCGGCCGAAGCCTTAGCGCGCAAAACCGCAGGGCGATATTGTGTCGGCGATGCGCCAAGCATCGCCGATTGCTGTCTCGTACCACAATGGTTCGGGGCGGAGCGCTTTGGGGTTGATGTTTCGAAGTTCACCAAGCTCGCCGAGATTTATGAGCGGTGCACAAACCATGCGGCGTTTGAAAAAGCCCATCCCACAAAACAACCGGATGCTATCGCGTAATATCAATCGACGCCGATATTTAGAGCGGCTCCTTCCGCCATTCCTTAACGTCTGATTAAGGATACGAACAATCCGTTCACGTTGGTTTACCGGAATAACATGCTTCTCGGTCAAAATGTCGCACTCTGAGAAACTCCAACCCACAGTTATCGGATTGGCGGCGACATGCGTATTGAAAGACAAGGCCAGCGCTACGAGATTTTAACCACTGAGCATGCTGCGCTGGAGGAAATGACGTCCTCGGTGATCCGCCAGGGGCCGGTCTGTGCGCCCAATTGCGAGCGGGCGAAATGTCAAAGCTGCTCTAGAGATTGCCCCTACATTCCGCGCACTTTGTCGAGCGACCCAACCACCCATCCGCTTGAGCCAAAGATTGCCCCGCTCGCTTTTGAGATCAAAAAGCTCGGTGTCTTTTTTCCGTGCTGGTCATGCGAAGGGCATAATGATCAGCACAGCAACCTCTTAAAGACGCCGGCGGTGTGGTTTTACGCAAGCTCGGTTATTCATTTGCGCGTGCTCGGTGAAAGCATAGCGGATATGGTTTTTGAAAATCAACTGTCATCGCCATGGCAGTTGCGACTGTGCTTTTCTGACAGCGATAATGCGAGCACAACGTTTTCCCTTGAGCCGGCCCCCAACGGCCGCGAAGTGACGCTTTGCGCGCTGCAAAACGATATTGCGCGTATAGCCGAACAAATCGAGGAGAGAGTGATGCGCAAAGCGGAGTGCATGAAAGGGATTGTCTGAACGCTCAATTTGGTCATAACCAAACAAACCGACCGGAGAGCGACACATGAAGCCCCTTATCTTTGCTATTGGCGACAAAAAACCCGTCATCCATGAAACCGCGTTTATCGCCCCGGGCGTGGTCATCGCTGGCGATGTCGAGGTTCATGAAAACGCATCGGTCTGGTATGGTTGCGTGCTGCGCGGCGATGAAAACAAGATCATCGTCGGCAAGGGTTCAAATGTTCAGGATGGCACGATCATTCATGTGGACAATCCCGACTGGGGCGGTCTGCCGACAATGATCGGCGAGAATGTGCTGATCGGCCATAAATGCATGCTGCATGGCGCAACCATCAAGGATGGCGGTTTTGTCGGCATGGGCGCGACCATGCTCGACGGCTCGGTGGTCGAGACCGGCGCATTACTCGCCGCCGGCGCCTTCCTCAGCCCACGGAAGGTCATTCCCACCGGAGAAATGTGGGCCGGAATGCCGGCGCGCAAATTCCGCGACTTGCGCGAGGGCGAAGACACGATGGCGCTAATCGGCGCGGCCCATTATGTCGAAGAGGCCAGGCGGCATAGAGAAGCGTTAGATGCGCGCAAATAAGACGGCGGCTTAGCGCCCTTTCCGATAGCGCGATGTCCTTGCCGGATTTGTTCCGGCAATCCAGGGAGGCAAACTTTAAACTTCTTTTCTCTTGCACTGGATCACCGGAATAAATCCGGTGATGACACTGTGTGGGGACAATGGGTTGAACGCTGCTTAAGGTGGGAGCATTTTCGAGGCCGGACTGCGGTGGAACAAATCCGCGATGACGGTGATAATAGCTGAAATCCGTACAACCTATTGGAATTCGCAAGTGCAAAAAATACAACCCTGAGAGGGTAGTTGGCCATAAAACCTATATTTGGTGAAAAGTTATCCTCACGCTTTCGGGCGGTCCTATAGTTGCTTTCTCACAAATTCTCGAATGCGAGATATGGAGAAAGACAACGCCGATGGCCGAATGTATGAAAAATTATTTTGCTGAACTGGCGGACTATGCGCCGATGCCTGTGTGCTCAAACTCGGCGCGCTCAGGCTGGGTGCGCTTAGGCCGCGAGCGGGGCGATCATATCCGGGCCGTCCTTGCGCGGCGAGTTTACGGCTTTGGAAACGGCGTAATATTCCCAAGCGCCCGCCGGCGCCGGCGCCGTGAGATCGCTGAGCAGCCCGGTGTCGCGCTCATCAGCCTCAAGCCACGGCGCGAAATGCTCGGCGGCGATCACCACCGGCGCGCGCGCATGCAGCGCGCGAAGGTCCGGGCCCGACGCCGTGGTCAGGATCGCCGCGGTGTCAATCTCGCCGCCATCGGGATCGTTTGCGGTCTCCCAAATCGCGGCAAACGCGAACAGGCTAGCGCCTGGACGCTGAATAACGAAGGGTTGCTTGCCGCCGGCGTCAGCGCGCCATTCATAAAACCCGTTGGCGGGCACAAGGCAGCGGCGGCGTTTATAGGCGGAGCGGAAGGTCGGTTTTTCATCCACCGTTTCGCTGCGCGCGTTGATCAACGGCTTGGCGGTGACGCGCTGCAAATGCTCGCCGCGCGCCCAACCGGGAATAAACCCCCACCGCACCAACGCAAATTCGCGTTGTCGCGCATCGCGCTGCGGGTCATCGTTTTGGCGGATCACGGCGATTGGCTGGGTCGGCGCAATATTATAGCGTGGCGGAAAATTCTCCCGCAGCGCGAGGTCAAAGAAATCGCCAACCTCGGAAGGCGGGCTGGTCAGGAAAAAGCGTCCACACATAAGGAAAGAGAAAACGTGATTCATGAGTGAAAGCGAGACCATAAAAGTCGCCGTCGGCGGCGTGGTTTTTCGAGGGCCGGAAGTGCTGCTGATCAAGCGTGGCAAGCCGCCCTTTGAGGGCCAGTGGTCGATTCCCGGCGGCGGGCTCGACTATGGCGAGGCGCTTCAGGACGGACTATTGCGCGAAATCCGCGAAGAGACCGGCCTGGAGGTGAAAATACTTGGCCTGCTCGACGTCTTTGAAGCCCAGCCGCGCGCCGAAGGGGGAGATTTTTCGCAGCATATCGTCATGATCGACTATGTCTGTGAGTGGCTGTCCGGCGCGCCGATCGCCGGAGACGATGCAGTAGAGGCCGAGTTCGTCTCCGTTGAGAGGGCGCTGGAGCGGCTTTCCTGGGATAAAACCCGCGAGGCGGTGAACCGCGCTAGTGAAATTCGACTGCGCTTTCGCGCGAAACTTCCCAAAGAAACGTAAAATGGGCCATAAAGCGGCTATATTTTTCTGGTTGGATAAAATGATGATACGCAACGCCATAGTCGCCGCCGCCATCGCTGGCCTCCTCACGACGAGCGCCGCCGCCCAACAAACCGCGGCGGACTATCGCCAGCGCCAGGCAGACCTGATTGCGCTATCGGCGATCTTCGGCGAGATGCACCATATCCGGCGCAGCTGCGAGCCGCGGCTGGAGGCTGATGCGTGGCGCCAACGCATGAAACGGCTGGTGGAGCTTGAAGAGCCGCAACCTGTTGCGCGCAATGACATGGTCGCCGCCTTCAACAAAGCTTATAGCCGCGCACAAGCGCGGTTTCCGGTTTGCGACCGGCGCGCGCGCGACTACGCAGCCGCCAAAGCCGCGCAAGGCGATCAGATCGTCGTCCGACTGACCGAGCCCTTGCGCGAAGCCATCGAAGAAGACGGGGCGGGAATTGTTTGGAGCGGAACAAGCGCGCCAGAAAACAGAAAGGATACGGATTAAAGCATATTCTAAAACGCACGCGCCTATGAGTGATCACGTTCAATTTGCCAGGAGAGCTTTTGACCGGCATGGAAAGGAACAATTTGTGTATCCGCGCAGTCAAGACAATCCGGCACACGTTGCTCTTGTCGCACCAGCGCGATGGTCCCTTTGTTTAGCGGCAATCCGTAAAAGCGTGGGCCATATTCGGATGCAAACGCTTCAAGTCTGTCGAGGGCGCCTTCTTCCTCAAATGTTTTTGTATAACTCTCAAGGGCAAACGGCGCATTGAAAATTCCCGCACACCCGCATGCGGATTGTTTGGCGTTAATCACATGAGGCGCACTATCTGTCCCAAGGAAGAATTTGGGCGATCCCGACGTGGCCGCGCGGCGTAAGGCCAATCTATGCTGTTCTCGTTTGGCGACGGGCAGACAATAATAATGCGGCCGGATGCCGCCTTGGAACATGGCATTGCGATTAAACTCTAAATGATGCGGCGTAATCGTCGCTGCGATATTCGCGCCGCCAGCCTCAACAAAAGCCACTGCATCGGCCGTCGTTGCATGCTCAAATACCACCTTTAACACAGGGAAGTCATCAACCACTGCCGATAAGACGCGCTCAATAAAAACCGCCTCGCGATCAAAAATATCAACTTCGCTGTCGGTGACTTCGCCATGCACCAATAGCGGCATGCCGATGCGTTGCATGGCCTCTAAAACTGAATAAACATTCTTAATGTCGGTAACGCCGAAACTTGAATTTGTTGTCGCATTGGCAGGATAGAGCTTGCAGGCGGTAAACACGCCAGACGCAAACCCTTGCTCGACTTCGCGCGCGGCCAGACTATCGGTAAGATAGCATGTCATCAGCGGCGTGAAACTCGTGTCCTCGGCAACCGCTTCAACGATACGTTTATGGTATGCTTCAGCTGCAGCAATCGTTGTGATTGGCTCAGCCAAATTGGGCATGATGATGGCGCGCGCAAATTGACGCGCCGTATAATTCGCAACGGATTTGAGCACCACGCCGTCGCGCAAATGCACATGCCAGTCATCAGGCTGGCGCAACAGCAACCGTCCAGCCGCGCCCGGCTTAGGGGGGCTGTTGGACGTGGAGTGAGTTCTGTTCATAGCGGCCTTACCAGGGTTGCATCGTAGCCGCATAAAATGAGGTTGAAATGTTGGATCATATGGTCTTCTACGCCGTCAAGGCCCGCGCCGTCCAGTTCGCTAGCCGCGCCCTTTGCAAATTTTCAAAAGGCGCTTACATGCGTCGGTCATGAGTACCAGCAAACACATTACCGATCGCGCCGTTGTCCGAATTATCGGCGAAGATCGCCGCACCTTCCTGCAAGGTCTTGTGACACAGGATGTGGATCGCCTCTCGCCAGGGGCTGCAATTTTTTCCGCCCTCTTAACGCCGCAAGGGAAAATCCTGTTTGATTTCATGATTGCCGAGCGCGATGACGCCTTCCTTATCGATTGCGACAAGGACGCCGCGCCAGCGCTTGTGAAACGTCTAACGCTTTACAAGCTGCGCGCGAAGGTAGCGATTGACATTGATGAGAACCTCGCGGTGATGACGTCGCAGACCCAGCCAACGCCAACGGCAGGCATTGCCTTCCCCGACCCGCGCCTACCCGCGCTGGGATGGCGCATCATTGCGCCCAAAGACGCCGGCGATAGAGACGACGATTATGACTTGAGGCGTATCGCTCTTGGCGTTCCCGAATTTGGCCGCGATTTCAGCACCGATGAAACCTTTCCGCTGGACGTCAATTATGACGCGCTGAACGGCGTCAGCTATTCCAAAGGGTGCTTTATCGGTCAGGAGGTCGCCAGTCGCATGAAGCGCAAGCGCGATGTCCGTAAGCGGACGGTGATCGCCGAATTTGATGACCATGAGGTTGGATTGGCGCCGGAGAAGGGCGCGGCCATTATCGCGGGCGACATCACTCTTGGTCAGATTTTAAGCGTCACTGAAGGCGCCGCCCTCGCCCTCATCCGGCTTGACCGCTGGGAAAAAGTCAAAGCCGCAGGCGGCAATATCGAATGTAACGGGAAATCACTGCAGTTGCGTGTTCCCGATTATTTGAAACAGGACTAGCCTGTTCGTGGAATCACCGTTTGGAGAAATGAAATGACTGCAACTGCAATCGTCCTGCTCAGCCTTGTCGCCTGGACCCTGCTGCATGTAATGGCTTTGGGGACATACCGCTCCTATCTGGTTATGGCTTCCGGCCGCGCCGCCAATTCTTTCGGCGCATCCGGCGACGACCTTGACGGGTTCGGCAAACGCCTTACCCGCGTGCACGCCAATTGCTACGAGTTTCTGCCGATTGTCGGCATCGTCCTTCTCTACGCCATCGCAACCGGCCAAGCGACAGTGACGGATGGCCTTGCCTATGCGTTTCTGGGCGCGCGCATCGCTCAGTCCGTCGTGCATATGATCTCCACAAGCGCCACATTTGTGCTGATCCGGTTCGCATTTTTTGGCATGCAGCTTGTGATTATGGTCATTTGGCTGTTGAAATTTTTCGGGCACCTCTAAAGTGTCAGGCTGTGCAGTCGATTTTTTGAAATTCAAGCTTCCGCAGCCGTGCCGATCATCATATGAAAGTCATCCCATCTAAGGGCGCCACAAGAATTACGCACATAAAATGATTAAATATATAACTCAATTAATACTCACCTGCACAATCTTCCTGTCTGCCTGCAGCCAGCAAGATGCACACTTGTCAAAAGCAGAAGAGCTCGAAATTCATGAAGCAGTAAATCAATCCTTTACCGGCCTCGTAGCAGCGGTAAA
>JAJFGA010000007.1 GCA_021776375.1 Hyphococcus sp.
AGACCGTTTATATTGATGGTTAAAGTATTGAACGTAATAACGACCTACTGACTGCATCACTTTACTGATGCTTTGTGAGTTTTGAGGCGTCATCAATAGATGAACGTGGTTAGTCATGAGAACATAAGCATGAAGGTCGCAGTCAAAACGGTTGCAGGCATCTGACAGCTTTTCCAGATAAAAACGGTAATCATCTTCCGATGCAAAGATAACATCACGATTATTACCACGTTGAATCACATGCTGCGGTTGACCGGGTAAAACTAACCTGGGTTGTCGAGCCATAAGCACCCCTCTTTAAACAACAGAAGAGAGAATACTCGCTCAATCACCTAAAATCAATCGAGTCTGACCCCATTGATTCCTGTCCCCTTAAGCTCGACCCGGTATTGCGGACTTTTGATTTTTTGTGCTGCATTATAATGTTTTTAATATCCTCATTGCTTTGTAATTCTAAAATCTCATCTCGAATCAGCTGCACCTTATTATTATCAGCTTCACCCCATACAAAGTACGCCTCTCCTCTCTCTAAAATCTCAGAGAAAACAATTTCTCTTTCAATTAACATCGTTTTAAAAAGCAAGAGATATTTTTCATCTGAATTTGTATATCTGTTTGATGGATATATTTCATAAATAGTGTCCCAAATAAGCTTACTCACTATTACCCTATCGCTATGCCTATAAAGTAATGTCGAATTATCCAGCTTATAATACAGCTTATTTGATTTTAACTTTTCCTGAAGTAGAGATAATGCTCTTGGCTTTTCGAAATTAATACTCTCAAATATCTGCTCACTATCATTAGAACAGCCAATGAGCATCACAAGTACGATTAAGGGAATCACTATCCATTTCATTTGTAATATCCCTGCTCAGACCAGCGATTAAATATTTTAAGTCGCAAATCAAGATCAAAGTTCATAGTAGGGTCCATCACTTCCCTCGTCTCTGGCATATACACTTCTCGATATTGAGTGTACGAGCCTTCATCTACACGTAACGACTCACCAATTTTTGTATCTCCATCAGGATCAATGGGGTCAGACTCGATTGATCTGAAAACCATGGCTAAATCGTCAGAAGAAATCGTCGAAAAAAAACTTAAATGATTGAATCTAAAGAAATAGTTCTAACATTAAAAATCAATCGAGTCTGACCCCATTGATTCTTGAGCCAATGCCATTCATAGCATTATAATGGGCTGAACGTATCCCGTTGATACAGCCCACAAGTAATATCCCTATAAATACCATAATAAATATCCTCATTGCTGCATTTGATCCATCACCACTGAAGTTGGAGCAATATCAATATATCCTACATAGGTGATACTCGCAGCAAGAAACCCTTTCTTGCTTCGTTTATTGATCATTTCTAATCCACTTTCTCCAATCCATATCCTGCTGATTGTGTATATCCTTATCACATCGAAGCGTTAAATGTTGTTTTTCCCTTCTCTCCTCCAGCCATTGCTCCGTCAGACCTTTATCCACCCACGCATCGACTACGACACCAGCTTCATTAACTTTATAGAAAATAACACAGTTCTCATCGTCAATCCCAATACAAATACTCTTTGCCAAAAAGTAGTTTCCATCATGCTTATAGGACTTTTCTTTTAAAATGCACAAAGCGCGTTCACTCAAGTCTTTGATATTGTTAGTTATAGGCACGCCAACCGTTTCAGAAACAGGCAAACCAATAGCATCTTTTATTATGTGATTATTAGAACGAACCCCATTGAGGCACCCCACAAGAAATATCCCTACAAATACTATAATAAATATCCTCATTGCTGCACCTGATCCATCACCACTGAAGTTGGAGCAATATCAATATACCCTGCATAAGTAATCCCTGCGGCTAGAAACATCCCTGGAACATTAAGAATCTCCCTGGAAACACCCTCCATCCCAATTTGAAAGAAATCATGTACCACGGAAACATCAGCAATGCCTGGAATTAAATTCCCTAACCTTGAGCCAAGTGAACCTTCGTCAAAACCGACATAGAATCTCGCTTCAGATGGCGAAGGTGGTGCTAATAGATTTCCCGCGGCATCCTTAGATCCTTGAAATCCCATATTCCCGTAATTTCTATATGGCTCTGTCTTGGCGGATTTAATTTTCGCTTCTCCCATCACTCCGCCTCTCGGACCTCCTTGAAGCTCAAGACCGTCTTTTGTTGCTATACCATCCCATGCTTTGTGCGCGGCATATCCAAACCCTGCAAATACAAAACTTTGGAAATTTCTCTCGAAATTACCTCCATTCGCTGCACTACTCAGACCAGCACCTGCCATTTTTGACACAACTTCCGCCACTTGATATTGGCCACCAGCCCAATTGACACCACCTGCAACAGCTCCTGCAATTGCACCTGCACGTGCGCCCATCATAGCCGATCTTCCAATTTGCGATAAGTTCGCACCATGAAGCGTTGCTCCCAAAGCACCCCCAACAAAACCAGCGGCTCCTCCAGCTATTGCTCCAGAAATTACGCTACCGAGGAAACCAGACCCAAAAGTAGTTCCAATCGCTCCCGAAACTAATCCAAAAGAGTATGCCGAAGCTGCAATAATTACAGCAGCTATAGCAATTTGTCTAGTTGATTTCCAAAAGCCACCCCATGACCAATGCCCTGTAGGATCGGTGTATGCCAATGGGTTGTTAGTCACGTAGCTATAGCGATTATACTCCTGCATATTTCCAAGGTTAGGAATGATGCTATCCGCAGAAATAAACCTGCCCAACACAGGATCATACAGTCTTGCATTCATATTGATCAGGCCGGTGGAGGCATCCATCTCATGGCCTGTATAGCCACGTGTGGTGTTATTGGCACCAATGTTTGCTTTCGCAGACCCATCCAAATTAACCGGAGCACCAAATGCATCGAAGCGCAGACGTTCAGCTACCGCACCAAACTCATCGGTGATGACACTGATGGAACCCAGATGATCGCCATGCATGTAGTGGATGCTAGGCACACCGGCTGCAATCAGCTTGCTGCCTGCATAGACATTGCTGGTGTTCTTGATAATGCCGCCCATCGTGGTCTGTTCAAAGATCTTACCAATGTACACCGTTTCACTGGTCGGGGTAGTTTTGCTGATGCGATTGTGGTTAGCATCGTAAGCAAAACCCGTATAGCCCTGCGCGGTCCAGATACCGGCCGGTTTATTGAAACTCGTCCAGCTATGCGTGCGGCCTGCACCTGCCACCATATTGCCGTTGGCATCATAAGTGTATGTATTCGCACCGGCACTGGTTACCGCATGTTTATGGTTCAGGTCCGTGTACTGATAAGTGCCTACATCCGATTTGAAGGTGATATTGCCTATCGCATCGTAGCTGTAGCTCTTCTCCAGTACGCCGCCTGCATTGCTTACTGTCTTCAGACGATTGAGAGCGTCGTATCCGAAGTTCTCGGTATAACCCAGCACCTTATCCGTGCGGAAATGCATATTACCGACAGCATCGTAGTCATAAGCCCAGTTCTGGATCGTTGCACCGTTTGATGTCGATTGCAGACCGGTTAATATGCCGCGATTCGGATCATACGTACGAGTAGTAGTCACACCGTTACCAAATGATTCTGATGTCAGATGACCAAACTCATCCATCGTATTGGCGCTCCACAGCACTTTACCTGTTGCAGCATTGCTGATCGACACCATGTGACTGTATGCATTGTAATTACGCTGAATCACTACACCGGTCGGGTAGGTAATTCTGCTAACACGGCCGATGTTGTCATAACTCGTTGTGACATTAAAAACCTGTCCATTGATTGTGGT
>JAJFGA010000061.1 GCA_021776375.1 Hyphococcus sp.
TCCCGGCGGGATCATGACACCGTTGCAGCGGCATCTCGAAACCGAAGAGATGGTCACGCTGGGATGGGTTGATGAATCCGGCGAGATCTCCGAACAGGCCAAAGCGCTTTTCAAAACGCCGGACCAGGGCTGCACGACGACACTATGGTGTGCGACCAGCGCCCAACTCAAGGATCGTGGCGGTGAATATTGTGAAGACTGCGATGTTGCACAGCTTATGGATGACAACTCGCCGCGCTATCTGCATGTAGCCCGTTGGGCTGTGGATGATGAAGCGGCGGCGCGTTTGTGGGGTGAGACTGAAAAAATGCTGCTCGCTGCGTAGCGCTACAGATGCAAAATCAATTTATTTTTTCTCTAGAAGCAGGCGGCCCTGTTTCTCAACCTTGCCGGTGATGGTTTCGGCAATCGTCGCCAGCAAGCTTGGAAGAACGACTTCAATGCGGACATGGTTAGGAAAAATATCGATTTGACCGGTGATGTTTTGCCCAAGGCCTTTTGCATCAAATGTCAGCGTGTCTTCGCTCGACCATTGTTCTGAAAATTTAAACATCAAGCCGCCGGTCATCTGGCTTTTCAGCTTTTCAAAACCGTCGCGAACGCGGTTGCGCGCCTCATCTTTTCCGAGTTCATGAGAAATCGTGATGGTAACGGGGCGCGACATGTCCAAGCCTCATAAAAGAAACAGAAATAAGCTGGAAAGACAAAATTACAAGGACTTCAGTTATTTACAGCTACATAGTGGCAAAAGCGCGGTAACCATGTAGCGTGTAGGGTGAACAGCTTTGCTCGGGGAAGAAAATGCTAAGATCACTGATATTGCTTGTCTCGCTTGCAGCCGTTGGTTTGGCTTTAGCCATCATCGCTGCGGGGCCGGGGACCCGTTTTGGTCTGTGGGACTACGGGACTGGCTTGCATATTATCCGCACTGCAGCTTTGCCGGTTTTGGTCGCGGCTGGCTTGAGTGTGGTTGCATTCATTGTTTCTCTGATTGCCGTACGCGAGGTTGCACTGATGACATTGCTCGCGGCGATGATGGCGGGCGTTGCCGCATACGTACCCATTAAAATGAAGGCGCTTTTTGAAGCCAACCCCATTATTCACGACATCACCACAGACTTTTCCAATCCACCACCGATTATTATGGGGGCGAGTTTTGAACGGAAAAATCCAGCGGTTTATGTTGGCGACGAAAAAGCGCCTCGCAGTGATATAACGATAGCCGAAGCACAACGTGAGGCTTTTCCAGGTATAGGGCCACTTTTGTTGGATGGCTCCATTGACGCCAATGCTGAAAAAGTTCGTCATGTTATCGCGGCGATGGGTATGGTCATTATAAGCGATGCATCAAGTGAAGAGGGGCAACTGATCGAGGCTACCTACACCAGCGCGTGGTTCGGTTTCGTTGATGATTTTGTGGTGCGTCTGCAACCGGATGGATCAAAAACGCGTATCGATGTCAGGTCGAAGTCGCGGGTTGGATTGTCTGATCTCGGCGCCAATGCACGACGTGTGCAAGAGTTTTTCGAAAAGCTTGAGGCACAAACAAATTAGTCGGCGGCAGGCGGGTTTATTAAGCTGCCGGAAGTTGTAACGCCTGTATTATAAGCAACCACGGCGCCTGAAATTCGTGCTTTACCCTCGACGATTAACCTCAAGCACCTAGGGTATAGTTTGTGTTCCAGATCCAAGATGCGCGCCGACAGCGTTTCAACAGTGTCGCCCGGCAACACCGGGGCTGCAGCCTGGCCGATGATGGGGCCTGCATCCATTTCAGGCGTTACGAAATGCACCGTGCACCCGGCAATTTTAACACCGGCGTCGAGCATACGTTCCTGAACATGAAGACCACGGAACGCCGGCAACAAAGACGGGTGAATATTGATGAGCTTGCCGCGCCAGTCATCGACGAATTTTGGCGATAACATTCGCATAAAGCCTGCCAGACAAACGTAATCGATTTCTTTCATGTGCAGAGCGGCGTCGAGCGCGGCGTCAAAATCTTCCCTCGATTGAAAATCGCGATGATCGATGGTCGCCTGTGGAATGCCGGTTTTCGCGGCGTGTTGCAGTCCCTGCGCTTTAGGCTGGCTTGAGATAACCAGCGCGATTTCTGCAGGAAAATCCTCCGCTGCAACGGCTTCAATCAATGATTTGAGATTGCTGCCGCGCCCGGAAATCAAAACTCCGATTTTCATTTTTGCCATGATTATGTCTCGACGATATCGCCAATGATGCGCGCGTCTTCGCCATTGTCTTTAAGGGTGGAAATAACACCGTCAACGGCGTCGGCGCTACTGATCAAAACGCCGCCAACGCCGCAATTAAACGTACGCCGCATTTCGTCGTCATTGAGGTTTCCAGCTTCGCGCAGCCATTCAAATAAAGGAGGCAGGCCTAGAGCATCGTCGTCGAAGCGTGGAAGCAGTTTATCCCTCAGCACCCGGGGAACATTATCGGTCAACCCGCCGCCGGTAATATGGGCGAACGCCTTAACGCGGCTGCCGGTCAAAACCGGCAGCACCGCTTTTATATAAATGCGCGTCGGTGCGAGCAGCGCTTCACCGAGCGTGATGGAGGCATCAAAAGGAGCGGGGCCATCGAAGGCGGCGCCGTTTTCTGCGGCGATCCTGCGGATCAGTGAATATCCGTTGGAGTGCGCGCCCGACGAAGCAAGTCCGATCATAATGTCGCCGGGCTCGACGCGGCGTGGGAGCATGTTGTTGCGCTCGACGGCGCCGACGCAAAAGCCCGCCAGATCATATTCGCCCGGCCTATACATTCCCGGCATTTCCGCCGTTTCGCCGCCGACCAGCGCACAACCCGCCTGGCGACAGCCTTCCGCGATGCCGCCGACAACCTCGGTTGCAGTTCTCTCGGAAAGTTTTCCGGTGGAAAAATAATCAAGGAAAAACAATGGTTCAGCGCCCTGAGCTAAGACGTCGTTGACGCACATTGCGACCAGATCAATGCCGATTGTATCGTGCTTGTTTAGGTCGAAGGCAATTTTCAGCTTGGTTCCCACGCCATCTGCGCCTGAGACCAGGATTGGGTCGGCAAACCCAGCCGCTTTAAGGTCGAAAAGGCCGCCAAACCCGCCCAGCGCCGCATCTGCGCCCGGGCGGACCGTCGATTTTGCCAGTGGTTTTATCGCATTTACAAGCCGTTCGCCCGCATCGATATCGACCCCAGCCTGTTTATATGCATCGCTCATAGGGCCCTCCTAGCCAAAACCGGGCGCTGCGCGCAACTAATTGCTTGCAGGCGGATAAAATAGGGTCGTTTCTTAGGGCGGCGCAGTTATATTAGGCCCAGTAACGCCGCCTTGCGGCTGTAGAAATAGGGTTTTCCATATCATGGATCGGATTGCTGCAATATTTGGATCGGTTTTGTTTCTGATGGCGAGCTATGCCGCGCCGGCTTTTGCCGTGGGTGAGGATGTCTTCGTGGTGCCGCGGGTGACTGTTCAGGCCAAGGCAAAAAGCGCGACCTCTGCCAAGGCGGCGGCTCAGGTTCAAGGCCGGCGGCGGGCGATAGATATTCTCTTGCGGCGTCTTACGGTGGAGGAAGATTGGATCTATCTGCCAACCTTGGCGATGGGTGAACCGGCCGAAGCGATCAGCGACCTTGATCGAGGCGTGATCACATTGACCGACCGCGATCTTGAGCTCCTGGAATCCGGATTTGAGGTTTATAGCGAAAAAAGTTCGTCAACGACCTATCGCGCCTTTATCACGTATCGTTTTAAGCCCGACACCGTCCGCAAACTGCTTCGCGATGCGCGCATCCCCTATAGCGAAGTGCAAACGCGCACCGCATTGGTTCTGCCGGTTCTGCAAACGCAGAACGGCATCTATTTATGGGAGGAAAACAACCCGTGGATGGCGGCGTGGAAAGTGCGCCCCTATGACAACGAGCTGACGCCGATGATTGCGCCGTTGGGCGACCTTGAAGACACCGCCACCATTACCGCGCGGCAAGCGTTAGCGCTTAATGAAAATGCGCTTTATGAAATCGCGCAGCGTTATTCGGTCAGTCAGGTCATCGTAGCGCACGCATTCCTGCAGCAGATTGACGGCGAAGACCGGCTCCGGGTTCGGTTGATCAACGGGTTCAGGGAAGCCGGCAATGTGGATACCCTCGATACTCTTGATGAGCTTGGCCAAATTGAAGGAGACGAGCAATTTGCTGGAACTTATCAACAAGGACCTGCGACGAACGAATATATCCCGGCCAAAGTTGGAGAAGTCATCGCAGAGAGCTGGTTCAAGCAACCATCGGGGAATTTTCCAACACTCGCTGAACGCTCCATCGAAGGGGCGATCGCAAAATATGCAAAGCCATGGAAAACACGCACGCTGATTGATCATTCTGCGTCTGCATTGTTGAGCGTCAGCGCACATTATCGCTCATTGGGCGAGTGGGGGAAAATCCGTTCCGCCCTCGTTTCGACGCCGCTTATCGGATATGTGCAAGTGCGGTCCTTTTCCCGGCGCGGCGCGGAAATGCTAATCCAGGCCTATGGCGATCCTACAAAGCTGATTGTCGCGATGGAGGCGCAAGGGCTGGCGCTTTGGTCCGATGATGGTGATTTTTGGATGATCGCAACACCGGATGCTGCGCGTGAGGTTCAACGTGGCAGCCGCCGCAAAGGGCGGGGACGGTTGGGCGCCGCCGGAAGCGAAGATTACAGCTATCGTCCGACGTCGTTTGATGAACAGGGCGAGCAACGGGCGAAGACCGAGCAGGGTTTTTAGACCGCTTTCACAAAAAGTGTGAGCGGTTTTTGGGTTCGAGTGCGGCGAGAAGGCGCCGAACGCGATCACTAAAGAATCTAGACTGCGTTCTTAATTCGATAAAATGTGAACGCAGTCTAAAATCGGTATCGACCATTTAGAGTGTTTGGCGAAGTTATGACGGGCCCATCAAAAGACGCAGCGACAACGGCAAAGGCGCAGCTGCCGCTGCCACTGCCGGGGTTTACGCCTAGTTATGCGCGCGAATCTTTCATCGTTTCAACTTCCAATGAAGCTGCGTGGCGTGCTGCTCAGACTTGGCATTCATCGCGTGAAGCATTGCTTGTGATTTGCGGCCCTGAGGGCTCGGGCAAGACCCATCTGGCAAGTATTCTTGCAATCGACGGCGGAACTTTTCTCTCTGCGGCTACGGCGAAGGCGCCAGAAAACCGCTCCGCTCTCATCCTATTTGACGATCTGCCGGCCGGTGAGCCCAAAGCTTTTCTCGGGGTCATTGATGAATTGATGGAAGGCGGAACCCGTGTGGTCTTGATCGGGAGTGGACCTCCGGCCATCTGGGCGGGCGGGTTTGAGGACCTGCGCACGCGCATCGAATCGGCGCCACGGGCGGCAATCTTCGAGCCTGACGAAGCGCTTATCGAGACGGTTATCGCCAAAGGTTTTCGCGACCGTCAGCTCGAAGTTGACCGCTCGGTGGTTTCTTTCGCCGCACCCCGTCTTCCGCGCACCTTCGCCGCCGCACATGCCTTTGTCGCACGCGCCGACGCGCTTGCATTGAATGCCAAACGGGGCATTACCGTGCACCTCGCTCAACAGCTGGTTGACAGTATTTCGTAACCAACTTTTGATTAGATATGACGATGAGATCACAAAGACGCCTGACCTGTCTTGATCTGAACATTGGAGAGCAATTTGCCTGGCGCGGATGATGGAACTCGACTTGATGACGCTGTTGGCGACGCCAATAGTTTGAGCATCGACGACAGCGCGCCGGAGAGATTTATCAACCGGGAAATCTCCTGGCTCTCCTTCAACTCACGTGTTCTCGAAGAGGCCTTCAATAAATCTCACCCACTGCTTGAGCGGTTGAGGTTTCTCTCAATCTCGGCCAGCAACCTTGACGAATTTTATATGGTGCGCGTTGCCGGTTTGCGCGGGCAGGTGCGCGAGGGCGTCAACGCCGCCAGCCAGGATGGGATGACGGCCCAGCAACAACTGACTCTCATCAACGAGCAAGCGTTGGCGCTAATGGACGAACAGCAAAGATGCTGGTGCGACCTCATGCCAGCGCTTCGTGAGGCGGGCATCAGTTTGCTTGGCGATGAGGCGTTGACCGACGAGGATGTGGCGTGGCTGGAAAAAGAATTTGAATCAAATATCTTTCCAATATTGACGCCGCTGGCGCTTGATCCTGCGCATCCTTTTCCGTTTGTTCCCAACCTCGGATTTGTACTTTGTTTTGAGCTATGCCGCGCTGATGGCCGCCTTTCACAAGCGCTCCTGCCGGTGCCGACAAAAATTGGCCGCTTCATCAGGCTGCCAAACAGTCCTGCCATAGAAGGCGCGCCGGGGCCAATCCGTTTCGTTACCCTTGAACAGACGATTGTTCGGTTTATCCACCATATATTTCCAGGCTTTGACCTGAAAGCGCATGGCGCCTTCCGGGTCTTGCGGGATTCGGATGTTGAAATTGAGGAGGAGGCCGAAGACCTCGTTCGGGTGTTTGAAACCATGTTGAAACGACGCCGCCGCGGCGACGTTATTCGCGTTAAAATCGATTCTAAAACACCGCAGCGTTTGCGCGAGATGGTTCAGGAACGCCTGCACGCGTCAACGCAGGATATGGTTTGCATCGATGGAATTTTAGGTCTTGCACAGATAGACGAAATGATCCCAGCAGACCGTCCCGATCTGCAATTTGAGCCATTTGAGCCGCGCTTTCCCGAGCGGATCCGTGAACATGGCGGCAATTGCTTCTCCGCGATTCGGGAAAAAGATATTCTCGTCCACCACCCTTACGAATCCTTTGATGTCGTCGTGCAATTCTTGAAGCAGGCGGCGGCCGATCCCAAAGTTGTCGCCGTTAAACAAACACTTTACCGCACCTCAAAACAGTCGCCGATTGTCGAGGCGCTAATTGAAGCGGCTGAGGCGGGTAAGAATGTAACGGCGCTGGTGGAGCTAAAGGCGCGCTTTGATGAAGAGGCGAATATCCGTTGGGCGCGCGCGCTTGAGCGTGCCGGCGTCAATGTTGTCTACGGCTTCGTTGAATATAAGACGCACGCTAAGTTGTCATTGGTTGTACGCCAGGAGGCAGACGGCGCACGCACCTATACCCATGTCGGGACCGGGAATTATCACCCAATTACCGCAAAGATTTATACCGACATGTCGCTATTTACCTATGACCAGACTATCGGCCGCGATGCAGCAAAGGTCTTCAACTACATCACCGGCTATGCTGCGCCGGAAAAATTTGAAAAGTTTGCCGTCGCGCCATTAACCGCTCGCTCGCATATCAACCAGCTCATCGATAAAGAAATAAAAAATGCCCGCAAAGGTAAGAAAGCGGCAATCTGGGCGAAGATGAACGCTCTGGTGGATGGCGAGATTATCGATAGGTTTTATAAGGCGTCACAAGCGGGCGTGCAGATCGATTTGGTCGTTCGCGGTGTTTGCTGCTTAAGGCCAGGTGTTCCGGGATTGTCGGATAACATCCGTGTGAAAAGCATCATTGGCCGTTTTTTGGAGCATGCGCGCATCTATTGCTTTGGGAACGGCGATGCTATGCCGAATTCTGGGGCAAAGATTTATGTCTCATCTGCCGATTTGATGCCGCGAAATCTCAACCGCCGCGTTGAGGTTTTTTGTCCGGTTGAAAACCCGACTGTGCATCGGCAGATACTGAATTATATCATGGTTGCCAATATGAAAGATCAGGCGCAAAGCTGGACCATGTCGGCGAATGGCGACTATGCGCGCGTGACCTCGAGAGGGTCCGAGGAGCCGTTTAATATACACACCTATATGATGACCAATCCCAGCCTTTCCGGGCGCGGTGCGGCGATCAAGTATAGTGCGCCAAAAGAAATAAAATCCCGCAAATAAGAGATTGGGTGGTGCGTGCGTTACAATACGAACAGCGTATAGTGTGATCTGCACGATGCAAACATGAACGATGAATGCCTTGGATAAACGCACAAAAGATTCTGGCGCAAACCGGCGGGCCGTTGTCGATATCGGCTCGAATTCGATTCGTCTGGTCATATACGATGGTCCATTGCGGGCGCCAGTAGCGATTGTGAATGAGAAAGCGTTGTGCGGGCTTGGGCGCGATATGACCGAAGATGGGATGTTGAATTCCGGATCGGTGGCTCAGGCGCTGACCACGCTCACGCGCTTTAAGCGTTTATTGAAAGAATATGGCGCTCCGCCAACGCATGTCATTGCAACAGCTGCAGTTCGCGAGGCGGCGGATGGCGATGCGTTTGTAGCGGCGGTTCATGATCTGGGATTTAAGACGTCGGTGCTTTCCGGTGAAGAAGAAGCGGGCCTTGCTGCGCTCGGTGTTGTCTCTTTTGAGCCGTGCGCTACTGGTATTGCGGGGGATATGGGTGGCGGCAGTCTTGAGCTGGCGGCGTTAAAAAATGGCGCGAGGGCTCAATCTGTCAGCCTGCAAATCGGTCCTTTAAGCGTAATGCAAAAGGTAGGTGACAACCGCAAAGACGCCAGAAAGCTGATCGAAAAAGAACTTGATAGGGTCGATTTTTTCACAAAGAAATCTTACCGCACTTTGTATGCGGTTGGTGGTGCATGGCGCGCCATTGGCCGCATTCACATGAACTTGCGACGATACCCGCTTTCCATTCTTCATCACTATGAAATGAGCGCAGACCAGGCGTTTGAAATCTGTGATCTGGTTTCGCAACAAAGTCAGCGCTCGCTCGAAACCATTCCCGGCATCCCGCGTCGGCGAATTGATACGCTGCCCTTCGCGGCGATGGCGCTGAAGTCGGTGCTGCGCAGGATGGATGCTGCAAATGTTGTGGTGTCGGCCGGCGGCGTACGCGAAGGTATTTTGTATCGTGACCTATCTAAACGCGAACGCAGTGAAGATCCGCTACTGGCCGCCTGCCGGTTTTATGCGCAAAGGCTGTCTCCTGATCCGCAATTTGGCGCTGCCGCAGCGGCGGTTATTATGCCGCTTTTTGATGCCTTCACACCCAATGAACTGCGCCTGGCCAATGCCGCCTGTCAGCTGATTGATATCGGCGCCTATTTCCACCCCGATCTACGCGGGCGCCAGGCATTCGATGCGGCGTTAAGCGCGCCATTTGTCGGCGTTAGCCATCAAGATAGGGTATGGATGGCGCTGGCGCTTTATTGTCGCCATGAAGGGCGCTCGATTTCATTGCCATACGAACAAGTCATCAGCCTGCTGAAATGGGAAGATCAGCAAAATGCTATGCAGCTTGGTCTTGCGATGCGCTTTGTGGCGGCGTTTGCGCCGAAGGCCTATGCGCTGCTGGACGGCTGCATGATTGAACGCGACGGCGCCCGTGTGGTTTTCTGCGCTCCGGCGGACCGTGAAGAGCTGATGGGCGAGGCGCCGCGCAAACGCCTGGAGACTTTAGCTGCAAGTTTCGAAGCAGAGGCGGTTGAGATCTACGAAGGCTGAAGAGGTTGCGGCTTGGGGGGCCGGCAATCCCAGCGCAATAAAAAACGGCGGCCCGAAGGCCGCCGTTTTCGTTATCAGTTAAACGCTTTTATTAAAGCTCAGCTCTCAGACGGAAGTAGAAAAACCCGCCATTATACCCGGCCGGCGAGAGCGGCGGGAATTGGGAGCCAACAATGCCGGCAGTTCCGGGGCTGAGTGGATCCGGATCTGAGTCAAATACGTTTTGAGCGCCAGCAATCAACTCGATGCCTTCAGTGACCGAATACCCAAGCTCGATATCGATTGGGAATTGAGAACTGCCAAAATGCGGCAGGCCGCAAGGAACGGCAGGCGGTGCATCATTGTTGGTGTCGTCGAGATGGCACTCGAAGAACTTGCCGTAATAATTGACGCGCAACAAACCACGTAACGCACCATCGGTGTGGTTAAAGGTGATATTACCGCGTGTCGCTGGCGTTGAGTCCTCGATCTGCTTTGCGCGCCCAAAGGAGAGCGGCGCCGCTGTACCCACACCGCGATCAGTAATCTCAGTGTCGGTCCAGTTGAAAGCAAGCGCCACATTCGTATTTGAGCCTTCGTAGGCTTCGAAGTTGGTGCTGGCGACGACATCGATACCTTGGGTCGTGCTATCAAATGCGTTCTGGAAGAAACCAAAACTTGTCAGGTCCTCAGAACCTGCAAAGTCAGCGGCGTTGAGAACGCTGGCGGCGTCAAGCAGGTTTAGAACCTGGCTTGTTGTAGAACCACCCGGGATAGCAACAGAATTTTCTGAAGCCACAGCAAGCAACTGGGCAAGGAAATCCTGCTGGTCGGAAATCGAGATACGATTATCAACGTCGATGTGGAAATAGTCGACCGTGACATCAAGAGCGCCAAGACCGAACGCTATCCCGGCGGTGAAGTTTTTCGACTCTTCCGGCCCGAGGGTCGGACGTGCGCCGGTGGAGAGCTCAAGCCGGTCGGCTATGAATTGGCCAGCCGCAGATGATAGCGGCAATGTACCTTGGTCTTGCAACTGACCACCACTGAACTGCGTGGTAATGTTGGTGACGTTGGCTTGACCGGCAGTCGGTGCATGGAAACCTGTACTCCACGTTGTGCGGAATGTCAGATTATCATTGAACGCATATAAGGCGCCGACTTTATAGTTCAGCGTATCGCCGAATGACGTGTAGAAATCTTCATACCGTACAGCCCCTTGGAAAATGAGCTGGTCGGATACGTCAACTTCCGTATCAAAATAGACGGCGTAGTTTTTCTGCGCTGTAGTGCCGGCGCTGGCTGGCGTGAAGCCACCAAAACCATTTGAACTAGACGCAAAGCCCTGACCGCCGGGGAACGCCGTTGAGGGCGCTGCAAGCGGACCAAGTGCGAACGAAGCATCATCGCCCTGGCGGATCGTGAACTTCTCTCTGCGATGTTCAAAACCCATGGCGATGTTGATGTCCGACGCGAACATATTGTTCGAAACGCCATAAGACAGATCTAGATTGAAATTGCTGTCTTCCTGAGTGTACCCGCCCGGATCAAACTCCGTGGGCGTATTCGGCCCAAGGCTGGCGTTGACGGTGTTGTTAATAAAGAAATTGGCGGTGTTTTCGCCGTAGGTGTAGCTGACATCATAAAACAGGCCATTTCCAACCGGCAATTCGCCGCGCGTGCCAACAACGACAGACTTGTCTTCAAGGTCGCCGCCGAACCGGGGCGTAAAGCCACCCGGGAACATTTCTACAAACGAGAAACAGTTCGCGTCACCTTGAATCGACGCTAGGAATGTCGAATCTGGAATTAATCCTCCGGATGTTAGAGGAATGCCATCGATACAATCGCCTGCAGTATTTACA
>JAJFGA010000062.1 GCA_021776375.1 Hyphococcus sp.
CATGAAGGGCACGCCGCAATTTCCGCAATGCGGGTTCTCATCGACGGTTGTGCAGATCCTCGATCATCTGGGCGTCGATTTTGGGTCGGCAAATGTTCTGGAAACTGACGCTTTACGTCAGGGGATCAAAGACTATTCCGATTGGCCGACCGTCCCGCAGCTTTACGTTAAAGGCGAGTTTGTCGGCGGCTGCGATATTATTCGCGAAATGTTTGAAAAAGGCGAGCTTCGCGGCTTCCTTGAGAGCAAGGGCGTAGCGCCCGTCGCACAGGATGCTGGCTAGGTTTTCATGCTGGCTAGGTTTTCGCGGCTGCCCGTTTGTTTTTCGACCGTGGGCTTTCTTCCTCAACATCGTCAATTGTCGATGCATCGAGCATGCGCGGCGCGCGCATCAGCGCATCGGCAATCTGATCCTGTTTGGTGAAACGCAAACGCCTGAACAGCACATCGGCACGCGCACTGCGTGAATGCGAAGTCGTCGCCAGACGCCGGAAGATATCCTGCGTGGTCAATTCAATTTTACTCATCGCCGCCCCGGCTCGATAGTTTTCCCAGTCGTGAAGGTGATTCGAATTGGTTAACGAAGCATTAACCATAAGCGCTTGTGACCCCGCAAAGGCCTTTAAATTTGCCGCTGTTTGAGGAAATCGACAGCCTGCTCCGATTGCTCTAATAAAAAGGAAACTGAGGAGTTTAATATGGCCCCGCTGTCCGAACCGCTTTCGGCGCCTTCGCCTGAACATTTCGATGTTCTGATTGTCGGGGCCGGCTTATCTGGCGTTGGCGCGGCCTACCATCTTCAGGAGCGTTGCCCTGGGAAATCCTACGCCATTCTCGAAGGTCGCGGCGCCAGCGGCGGCACCTGGGATCTGTTCCGTTATCCCGGCGTTCGCTCCGACAGCGACATGTACACGCTTGGCTATCGGTTCCGCCCCTGGCGCAAGGCCAAGGCGATCGCCGACGGACCCTCGATCCTCGATTACGTTCGTAAAACCGCTAAAGATTATAGCATCGATAAGAAAATCCGCTTCAACCACTGGGTGACGGACGCCGCATGGTCGAGCGAGGATGCGCGCTGGACGGTAACCGCGATGCGCGATGGCGAGGCGGTGCGGCTGACCTGCAACTTCCTGTGGATGTGTTCCGGCTATTATCGCTATTCGGAAGGCTATACGCCGGATTTCAAGGGCGTCACCGATTTTAAGGGCCGCATTGCGCACCCTCAACACTGGCCGCAGGACCTTGATTGCACCGGCAAGCGTGTCGTGGTGATTGGCTCAGGCGCGACCGCGGTGACGCTTATTCCCTCACTGGCGGACCAGACCGCGCATATCACCATGCTGCAACGCTCGCCGACATTCATGTATTCCATGCCGGCGGAAAGTCCGTTTGCAAATTTTTTGAGCCGGTTCCTTCCCGCCAGCATGACTTATACAATTATGCGCTGGCAGCGGGTGATATTGCAGCAATTCTTTTTCAAGATGGCGCGCGCGCGGCCGAAGAAAACAAAAGAAAATTTGATTGAGATGACGCGCTCGAAACTGCCGAGTGATTACGATGTCAAGACGCACTTCACGCCAGACTATAACCCGTGGGACCAACGCCTATGTCTGGTGCCGGACGATGATTTGTTCGCAGCGATCTCAAGCGGGCGTGCATCCGTCGTTACCGATGATATCGATACCTTTACCGAAACCGGCATCAGACTGAAATCGGGCAAACAGCTTGACGCCGACATCATCATCACCGCAACGGGGCTGATATTGGAAGCGCTTGGCGGCGCTAAACTGTCAGTTGACGGGCGCGATGTGAACTTTGGCGAGACGTTCAGCTATAAAGGCATGATGTATGACGGCGTGCCAAACATGGCTTCGGTGTTCGGCTATACCAACGCATCCTGGACGCTGCGCGCCGACTTGATCAGCGAATATGTCTGCCGGCTGGTCAACCACATGGATAAAAACGGATTTGCGCAAGCAATGCCGCACAATGATGACCCAACAATGGAAAAACATCCCTATCTCGATTTTTCATCGGGTTACGTGCGGCGGGCGGAAGATATACTGCCCAAGCAAGGCTCAAAGGCGCCCTGGCGCCACCCGCAAAATTACGCAGCCGACCTTATCGGCCTGCGTTATGGCAAGCTGGAAGACGGGGTTATGGAGTTTAAGCGACGCTCTGCCGTAAACGCCGATACCGTGGGCGGCGATCCATCCCGTATTGCCGCAGAATAGGCAGCGTCAACAACGGCTTACGACTTAACTTTCACATAGCTGCCCGGTGCGTCTTCGCTCACTTTGAGCTTTCCATCGCCGGGGATGCGGGCAGGGACCTTACCGCCGCTTACCCGGTCGAGCCATTTGACCCAATATGGCCACCATGAGCCCGGGCGGCGTTCGGCGCCGTCTTTCCATTTTGCAACCGTTGCCGGCAGTTCGGTATTGACCGAGTGATGGTATTTGTTCTTGTCAGGGTGGTTGATGACGCCAGCGATGTGCCCTGAGCCGGCGAGCATATAGGTTACATTGTTGTTGCATTTGGAGGCGAACAGACGGGCTGATTTGTATACGGAATTATGCGGTGCGATGTGGTCGGTCTCGCCAGCCTGCATAAAGATCGGAATATCGACATCGCCGAGATTGAGGGGCTCTCCATCGATGGTCATATCGCCTTTAGCGAGGGCGTTTTTTTGATAGAATTCACGCAGATAAAAAAGATGCACATTTTTCGGCATCCGCGTAGCGTCGGAGTTCCAGTATAGCAGATCAAATTTTGCCGGGCTTTTGCCCTTCATGTAATTGTCGATGACGAATGACCAGATCAAATCGTTTGAACGCAACATGTTGAACGTGTTGGCCATGGCGCGCCCTTCGAGCACGCCGCCGGCCGCGTCCATCTGTTTCTCAATGGCGCCAAGTTGTTCGTCGTCAACAAACAGCAAGAGATCGCCGGCTTCGGAAAAGTCCGCCTGGGCAGTGAAAAACGTCGCGGAATTAACCTGGTGGTCGCCCTTTTTGGCCATCAGCGCCAGCGTCGTCGCCAGCGTCGTGCCGCCGATGCAATAGCCAATTGTATCCGCCTTCTTCTCGCCCGTCGCGGCTTTAACCGCATCCAGCGCCTCGTAAATGCCTTGATGGATATAGTCCTCAAAGGTTTTGCCTTTGAGGTCAGCACCCGGGTTAACCCATGAAATGATGAATACCGTGCGGCCCTGAGCGACCAGCCATTTTATGAACGAGTTCTGCGGTTGCAGGTCGAGAACGTAGAACTTGTTGATCCAGGGCGGGATGATCAGCATTGGCAGTTTGGCGACTTCTTCCGTGGTCGGCTGATATTGAATCAGCTGTAGGATTTCATTTTGAAAAACCACCTTGCCGGGCGTCATGGCGATATTCTCGCCGAGCTTAAAATAGTCCAGATCGGCTTGACGGATCGCCAACTCGCCATGGCCGCGGTCAATATCTTCGAGCAGGTTCTCAAGCCCCTTCAGAAGGTTTTCGCCCTTGCTGGCGATGGTCGCCTCGACCACCTCCGGATTGAGCACGGCAAAATTGGTCGGCGCCATCGCATCGATAAATTGTTTGGTGTAAAATTCCGCCTTGGCTTTGTCGTGCGGCTCCATGCCATCTAGTTGCGCGGTCGTGGTTTCAAGCCAACGCGCAAACACCAGATAGGATTGTTTGACGTAATCCAGCATCGGATTTTCGTCCCATGCCGGATGGACGAAGCGCTTGTCGCCTTGTTCGGGCATTATCGCCGGCGGGACCTCTTCTCCGGCGATGCGCCGGGACATGGCCGCCATCAGCTTTGCGTAATCGCCCCAGAGGTTGAACTGGCGCTGCATGACGGTGCCAGGATCGGCGGCAAGGCCCTTCATCATCTCCTGAAACGCCTCGCCGACATTTAAGGGGTCGGCCGGCAGCTCGCCGCCGACCTTCTTGCTGGTCGCCGTCTTGGCGAAAAACTCCCGAACCACTTCCTGGCTTTTGCCGGAAATATTAGAGAGATGTTCGGCGAGTGCATCAAAATCCTCATATAAAGACTTAGCTTGCGGCGCTGTTGCGCCATTGGGTTTGGGCGCGCCGGCCGGAGGCGTGGCGTCGACTTTCGCCTCAACCTTCTTTTTCCGCGTTTGTTTGCGCTTTTTCGGCGTTTTGGGATTGTCTGCTGCTTGCTTCATTGGGCCGGTTGGGGTTCTAAAGGGGATAATGGCCGACTATAGGCGGCTCTGACGCCGGGTGTAAGACCGACAATGGTAAAAGACTTCTTTGTGTTCGCAGCCGCACTCCTGGTGATGGGGTGCTCGGGCGTGCAATGGCGCCGCCTGGCGCCGCCTGGCATCCTTAAATATGAGGAACTGGCCAGCGAAAAACCACCCAATCCGGTGATTGACGAACAAATCGCAGAACGAAAAGACGGTGAGAAAACACATTTTCCTAACCTTTCGCTCGCGCCGTCGCTGAGCGATCTTCCCCCGGAACGGTCGCAAGATGTACTCAAGGCTGAAATGGATGCGCTTGCGGCGGCCCGCGATGTGCTTGCCGGCGAAGTGGCCGTTGACCGGGCGGCAGTCGATGAGGAGCGCAAAACGGCGGGCGAAATCATAGGCGCGGGAGATCAGTTGGCCCGGCAGGTTGACGAAGATGAAACCGCGGTAAACGACGAACGCGCGGACCAATAAACCAGACAATGACTGGCGCGGGCAAATCCTCGCGCCTGAAGGGAATAAAGAACGCATGGCAGTTGAAGAAGCATATCTCGACCGTGTCCTGACGATGGAAGTTGGACGTTGTACGGAAGCCGCAGCGGTCGCCGCATCGACGATGATCGGGCGCGGCGACAAGGAAGGCGCCGATCAGGCGGCGGTGACGGCGCTGCGTGAGGCGTTCAACAAACTTGAGATGGACGGCACGGTCGTCATCGGCGAGGGCGAACGCGACGAGGCGCCGATGCTTTATATCGGCGAGAAAGTCGGCACCGGGATGGGTCCGAAAATCGATATCGCCCTCGATCCGCTGGAAGGCACGACGCTGACCGCAAAGGCGATGTCGAACGCGCTGGCGGTCGTCGCCATGGCGCAAGGCGGCACGCTTTTGCATGCGCCGGATGTCTATATGGACAAAATTGCCTGTGGGTCTGGCTATGCGCCGGGAACCATCGATCTCGATGCATCAATCGAAGACAATATTAGCGCCATCGCCAAAGCCAAGGGCGAGCCGACTTCGGAAGTCACATTGTGTATTCTCGACCGTGAGCGCCATCAGCCTCTGATTGAGGGTGCGCGCAAAATGGGCGCGCGGGTGTTCCTGATTTCCGACGGCGATGTTGCGGGCGTCTTTCATACAACCGAGGTCTCGACCGGCATCGACCTTTATGTCGGCCGCGGCGGCGCGCCAGAAGGCGTGCTGGCGGCGGCGGCGCTTCGATGTGTCGGCGGACAGATGCAAGGCCGGCTGCATTTCCGCAACGATGACGAGCGCGCGCGCGCCGAACGCATCGGCATCACTGATCTTGAACGCAAATACGACCTCCTTGATCTCGCCTCCGGCGATGTCATCTTTGCGGCGACCGGCGTCACCGACGGCACCATGCTTGAGGGCGTTAAATGGGAGCGCGGGTTTGTAAATACCCACACCGTGGTGATGCGGTCGAAAACCTCAACCGTGCGCTATATCCGGGCGCGTACATGTCGATGAGGCGGGCGCGGCGGATATGACTGCGTTACTGACAACGCCGGAAGACCAATCAGCAGCGTTTGCCGACCTCGCTCTGCCGCCCATCGCACACACCGCTTCCGGGCGGCGCTGGCGCCTGCGCGAGGCCGATGGCCGCGAAGCGCTGGCGATGGCGCAGCAGGGCGATATTGAACCCCTGCTGGCGCGGGTTTTGGCTGCGCGCGGCGTGACTTGCGAAAATGCGGCGGCCTATCTCAACCCAACACTACGCGGCAGCCTGCCTGATCCAAATGTCTTGAAAGACATGGAGGCAGCGACATCGCGGATTGCCGGCGCCATTATCGCCGGCGAGCGCGTCGGTGTGTTCGGCGATTATGATGTGGACGGAACATCGGCGGCGGCGATCCTGAAGCAGTATTTTAACGCCATCGGCGCGCCGCTGGAGATCTACCTTCCGGACCGCATGAGCGAAGGTTACGGGCCGTCCATCGACGCCTTCCTGACGCTGAAACAACAAGGCGCGAACGTTATCGTTACGGTTGATTGCGGCGCGGCGGCGCATGAGCCGATTGAACAAGCCGCCGCCCAGGACCTCGATATCGTTATTCTGGATCACCATATGATGAACGGCCCGCCGCCACGGGGCGCGGTCGCGACCGTTAATCCGAACCGGCCGGATGATATTTCCGGGCTTGAAAATCTCTCTGCGGCGGGCGTCGCCTTCATGACCGTGATTGCGGTTAACCGGGCATTGCGCGAGGCCGGTTATTTTAAGGACCGCGCCGAGCCAAACGTGTTGCAGCTGCTTGATCTGACGGCGCTGGGGCTTGTTTGCGACGTGATGCAGATTACCGGCCTGACGCGCGTGCTGGTGGCGCAAGGGCTGAAAGTCTTGGGGCAGGGCGGCAATCCGGGTCTCGCCGCGCTTGGCGCCCGCGCCGGCATGAAAGGCCCGCCATCGACATATCATTTAGGCTTCCTGCTGGGGCCGAGGGTTAACGCCGCCGGGCGCATCGGCCATGCGCGTCTCGCCTTTGAGCTTCTGACGACCACGGACGATGCGCGCCGCCAACATCTGGCGGAAAAACTCCATGTGATGAACGCCGAGCGTCAGGCCATTGAGGCCGCGGTGCAGGAAGAGGCGTTGCGCGTGATTGAAACTGACAAGCTCTATGAGGACGCTGCTATCATTGTTGCAGGTGAGGGCTGGCATCCGGGCGTCGTCGGCATTGTCGCCGGACGGCTGAAAGAAAAATTTGACCGGCCGGTCGTGGTCATCGGCGTCAATGATGGCGCAGGCAAAGGCTCGGGCCGCTCCATCACCGGCGTCGATCTTGGCGGCGCCATTAGCGCTGCAAAAAATGACGGGGTTTTAATCGCCGGGGGCGGCCATGCGATGGCGGCCGGCCTGACGATTGCGCCGGATAAAATCGCCGCCCTGCGCCAAAGGCTCAATGATGCGCTGGCGGGCGATGTCGCGACCGCGCGCGAGAACCGGACGCTCGACATCGACGCGGTGATCGCGCCGGGCGCCGTCGCCAAATCCTTCGCGGAAATGATCGCTGAGGCCGGGCCCTATGGTCCGGGCAATCCTGAGCCGGTCTTCGCGCTCACGGATATGCGCGCCGATTATGTCAAAACCGTCGGGCAAAACCATATCGCGCTGACGCTGAAGGGCGACACGGGCGAGAGCGTCCGGGCGATCGCCTTCCGGGCCGAAGGCGAGGCCCTGGGCGAGGTTTTGCGCGGCGGCGGGCGCATTCATGTGGCCGGCCGGGTCAAAGCCGACGACTGGCGCGGCGGCGACGCCGGCCAGCTCCAGATCAGCGATGCAGCCCCCGCGTGATGATTTTTGCCGGCTGAGGCTTTAGGGGCTTGCAAGCCCCCACATCCCTCGCATATACAGCGCCTTCGCCGCAGCGGCGAACCGGTACGGGCCCTTCGTCTATCGGTTAGGACGCCAGGTTTTCAACCTGGAAAGAGGGGTTCGATTCCCCTAGGGCCTACCACTTCCATAATTTTATCAATAAAATCAACGTGTTTGCCACTTTGGTGATTTTTGGGTTTGCCACCCCCATAATTTGCTTCTGTTGTCTCGTCTTCACCCTCGCTAAATCCAGCATATGGCTTTGTGCTAAATGCGACCTTCAACTTCTAGGCGCCAATTTTTGGTTTTAAGCCTTGCTACTTATGGAAGTGACAATTCAGTTTCAAGCGCATCCAGCCAGTCGCGATCACCTTCGCAATTGTTGGGGTTTGCTTCTAAAATCGCCTGGGTGTCTCGAGAAATGTTCTTAGTTTCGTCAGTGACAAGCGCGTAGAAAATTAGATTCAGGCGGTTCCCGCACAAGTTTGAATCATACTCCTCCCTCGGCAAGGTGTCATACGCGTCGCGTTGTGTGTTCCCCAGAAAAATATTTGCAATCGCCTTTTTATGATTGCTGCCGGTGATCCGCAGAACTTCCTTCAAGTATTCAGGTTTCGTTTTGCCATTGGCAAGATTTAATACGTATGCCGTTAGAAGTTGCGTTGTATAAGCGCAGGCATTCGATTTGTTCTGACTCTGCACCATTTGCGATGCAAATTCCAATGATTTTGAGGAATACTCTGTCCAACTGTCGCGATACTCATAATTCGGAAAAAAGACAGCCATTGCTGCGAGCGTGTAACCAGAAAAACTGCCGGCGCAACGATATTGCGTGCCCGAGTCAAAAACCAATGTGTGCAGATCAATAGCTTTCTGAAAATCACGTGCGAGCCCGTCACTACCGTTGAAATAGCTAGAGGCGACGTTGTTAACGCAGCCAAAATGTCGGGGTTGGCTATCAGCACATTTGCGCCAGTATGGACCGGCCAAGTCTGCCGTTTCAGGAGCCCTGTAGGCAAGACCTCCCGCGATATAGGCTGCATTGTGGAACTCACCACTATAGTTTGAGGCCAGAACGAAGTCAAAATCCGCCAAGCCCTTTTTGACGTCCTCAATGTTTATTGCATCATTGCTATTCGATTTTGCAAAAACAAGTTGGTGATAGCCGACCGCTCTCACGTAGTGCGCCTGGACGACATTCCTTTCATCGAGAACACTACCGGCCAGCATGTGGTCGATTTTTTTGATGGCGGCCTTAAGTTTCAGAACATCTTTCTCCTCCTCGCCTTCATAGACCGCCATGATATAGAAGAGGGCGTCGTTTCCGTCTTTCACAATGTCATTTGCGACCGGCGGCGCTGTCGCACAACTCGTAAGAAAAACCAACGCAAGAAAAATTGGAATATAGCGCGAAAAGTGTCGCGTGATGCTAACCAATAGAGGGTACATTTTTCACCTTTTTTCTTATGGAGCCAAGTCCAAGCGTCCCTAAATAAATGCACCGCTTTTGAGCGCCATAAACTACGCAGTCGCCCAAAGAGTATAAGCAATAATAAGTAAAACAACAACGATCCAGGGTAAGACTTTGCGGACCACTATGAATGCGACAATTAACCCTCTCATCTCATTGTCCTCAGTTGTCGTTCAATGTGGCGACGGACTCGTCAAAGTAGATTTGTTGTGCGCTATTTCTGCGCAGTTTTTTTCGTGTTGCCTGAATTTACCCGAGGAGCGCTGCACGTCGGGCAACGCGAGCGTTATTCACGTTGACCTCATTATATAGCCGGTCGAGGCCGCCTGCTCCCGGCGCCATGAAGGCGCCTGGGGCGGGGGAGAGTCAACGGCGCCAGAAAGTTTGCCACGCATGCCGCTGATTTTATTAATTCTAGGGCTACTCTAGAGCTACCACTTCTTCCAAAATGAATTTCAATTAAACCGCACACATGGGAGCAGAGCCCTTCATGCCGATGCGTGCACAAATAGTCTGAGCAATAAGCTTTTCGTGTATTAATCAATTTGGCGTGAAATTATGCTCGATAAAGGGTATCTTATCGATCATGGTTTGGCGCTGGCTAAGGCGAGTGGAAACCGGGCCGGTTCATGCACAGCAGATTGAAAGACACATCTATGGCGCCTCTACTCTCTACAAAAAAAGCCCTCGGTTTTTGCCTGACGATATTGGCCGCGCAATTTGCGGCCAGCGCCGCGCAAAGCCAGACGGAAAAAATCGGCATGCTTGAAGGCGGATGGGTTCTCGCCCGCGACCAGGCCCAGGGCCGGTGCGTGGTCCAGTCGCCAAAGCTGGGCCTGGTGGTCGAGCCGTATGGATATGACAAGGGCTTTATGCTGATCAATATTAAAAAGGCAAATCCGCAGGAGTTGGTTTTTACTTTTTCACGAGAAGAATGGACCCCATCGAATGAAGGGCCTGGCGAAAGCGATGGAATGCTTTCCATTCATGCCAAGACATGGACGCTGGGCATTGCCGATCTAATCGACGACCCAAAGAGTGGCCTATATGTCAGCAGCTTTGTCGATTTGGATTTACGTGACCCCATATGGTCCGCATCCACTGACGAGAACAACTTACAAGCGTATCACTCGTCACAAGGAAAAACGGTTTTTATTACAGCCGTAGCGTCAAATTTCGAAGGCAAGGACCCGGAAACTGACGAGGCGGTCACCTTGTTTACTTTTTTGACCGATCAAAAATATTCAACCGATAAAATGGGCTTGATGTTCGAATTTAAAGATACGGCGAAATATGTAGAAAAGGGAATTCCCGATTTCGCTATTCCATTGAGCAAAATTCCAGACCTCTCCCCACTGCTGCAATGCATTAAGTGATATTGCAGCATGAAGGTACTTCGCACGCCATGCTGGCAAAATGTAAGGACTGCTCTCACTCAGATACAACCTTGATATCAACTAAACCAATTTCATTGCACGAGGCAGGACAAATGATATCCTTTGAACAAAAATTACTTTCTAATTTACCCGTTACGATGACATAGCTTCTATTATATTTTTTATATTCATGAACATCATTTTTTTTCAGCTCTAACGATATACACATATTATCATCGTTCTTTCGAAAGACTCTTTGTGACTGACTGATACAGGTTGTGGTTTTCAAATTCGAACACGAAGAACCCACCTACCGTAACGGTTTCGTTGTTCAAATTTTCCGCATTGTCTAGAGTGTCTACAACCGAATATTTGGCTGCTTGATTTGAATCACTAACACAGCCGTTCAATAACATTGATGCAACAATTATACGTGAAAGATACAACATGATATTTTTCTCGTGTGTTAAGTAGCGCCTTCGCCATAGGGTGGGTTTCAGCCAATAACTCCAGACCTATAACGGGTTCAGTCATCACACGCCATCAGAGGTGATCGCACAGCGATCTACCGTGAGATATGTAAAGTGGCGGAGGGGGTGTCCTCTTTTTTATTGTTCGGAGACATCCATGAACGTCCTAAATAACTAATATTATCAATAGCCTATTGAAAAACATGATCCAATGATTATTGATGAAATCCTGCACTATCCCGCATCAATTGTGGGGTGAAATGTGGGGTAATTATATGGCGGACACGCGATCTCATCCTCAAAATTCACTCACCGTTATGCGCGCGAGAAGCATTAAGCAGCCTGGTCGCTATGGTGATGGAAATGGCCTCTATTTGGTGGTCGATCCATCGGGCGCTAAGCGATGGCTATTGCGCACGATGGTGCAAGGTCGGCGACGGGATATTGGGTTAGGCGGTTGCCGTGTGGTCGGCCTCGCTGAGGCGCGCAACAAGGCTGCAGAGTATCGAGGTATTGCCCGTAGCGGCGGCGACCCATTGGCCGAAAAACGAAGAAAGCTTGCTATCGTTCCATCGTTTATCGAGGCTGCGAATAAGGTTCATAGTGAGCGATCAGCTGTGTGGAAAAATCAAAAGCACGCAAAGCAATGGATCAATACCATCAACAAATATGCGGCGCCGGTTATTGGTGAAAGGCGTGTTGATCAAATAGAAACCCCGGACATTCTTAAAATCCTTGCGCCGATCTGGTTAGTGAAACCAGAAACAGCGCGACGGTTGAAGCAACGGCTGTCTGCGGTCTTTGATTGGGCGAAGGCGGCAGGATATCTCCAGGGTGAAAACCCTGTAGCTGGCGTTACTAAAGGTTTGCCCAAACAGCCAGACCGAAAGGCGCATCACCGCGCCATGGCGCCGGATGATGTCCCAGGGTTTGTTAAACAGCTTCGCGCTGATGGTGATGACAGATCAACTGCGATGGCCTTTGAGTTTCTGATTCTGACCGCAGCGCGTACGAGTGAAGTTCTTGAGGCCCAGTGGTTGGAAATCGACCTTAAAAACGCCGTATGGACGATTCCTGGTGCACGCATGAAAGCAGGCAAAGAGCACCGCGTTCCATTATCGGTACGGTGCGTTGAGCTCCTAAGAGATGCAAAAAAGCGTCTCCCGGTCTCCGAATTCATTTTCCCTGGCGTAAAGGAAGGGAAACCGCTTTCGAATATGGCGTTCCTGATGACCTTGCGCCGAATGGGATATGTTGAGACCGTTCACGGTTTTCGTTCAACATTTCGGGATTGGGCGGCGGAACGCACGAATTTTTCTAACGAAGTGTGCGAAATGGCACTGGCGCATACCATCAAGAACAAGGCCGAAGCGGCCTATCGACGTGGTGATTTGTTTGAGAAACGCCGGGGCCTGATGGAGAGATGGGCTAGTTTTGTTGCTGATGAGGGCGCACAAATCATAAAACTGCGGTCGAATTAAGAAAACGCTTCATATGTGCTGCAGATTAAACGGATAGCAAATCGATGACCACAAAAAATACAAAATTGACTGATGGCGCTCCCGACTATTCCTATTGGTGCAAAATGGGTTGTTGGACGGTTGAGCAAGCGGTCACTTTGCTGCTGGAGCTTGACCCTCGTGATGTGCTTCAGGACATGCAATTAGCGCCAGAGGTCTCAAGCGATATCAAGAGGCGATATAGCGACCTACACAGGCTGCTTGTAAGTCATATTGGTCATGGAAGTTACTCAACCAATATGCCGCCAACAGAATATATTGAATGGGCCCAGCATAATGGGATCCAAGTTCCTGGCGCACTACGTGATGCGGGAAAGAAGCAAGGACTTTCCCTTGTTTCCTGTCGTGACGAGTGTGAAAAATTACGCCATGAGAATAGTAAGCTTAGAGTTGAAAGCGAAAAAGCGCCGCTTGTGAAAAATAGTACAACATCTGGTTTAAAAAATGAGATTCGTACGTTGCATAAAATATTACTTGCGATCGCTGTTGGTAAATACGGGTTTAAACTGGATGGAACCAATTCCAGCGCATCCCAGAAGATTGCTGGCATTGTGGAGCGGCGTGGTCTCAATATAGACCAAGGCACGATTCTCAAACATCTAAATCAAGCAAAAGATGTTTATGGGCATCTGCTGACCGATCCCGCATAATCATACACTTGTCCGCCTTTTGCAGCATTAGATAAACCGAATTCGGATTTCTTTTGCTGAATTCGCGCCTCTCTACATCAAGTTATGTTTGCTTGTCTTCATGGTAATCATGAAGGAGGCGAACTTGCCTGAGCAAAATACTTTTCCTGACGCCGGTTTTGTGCGCTTGAAGTCCATTCTCGCGCCCAAAGGGCCGATCCCTGTCAGTAAATCGACGTGGTGGGCTGGCGTTAAGTCAGGGCGCTATCCAAAGCCAGAGAAGCTTGGGCCGCGCATCACCGTCTGGCGGGCGGAGGATATTAGAGCGCTTTTTGAAAAAGGCGCCTGATGCTTTGCTGCAGAACGATGCGCAATCGTTTGTGTCGGCAACACACTCCCGACACACACATCAACACACACGATGACACATAGGCTGACACAGCTCCGAACACAGACACCTAACTTTAACGCAGGAGGTAAAAATAATGCGTGATATTTTTGACGACGACATTTTGTCAGGCCGCTTCTTTAATTTAACGGATGAAGCGAATCCTGATGACCGCTGCTATGTTTACCGCATGAAACATGGAAAGCCTGTCCGGCCAGCGCTTGTAAAATGTGTTCCATACCCAGCCCTATTTGATGATCTTCGCGACGAGCATGGCGGTGGTGATTTTCAAGTGATGATTCGTCGCGGCTCTACGATGCTGCTTTCTGGGCTATTGCGAATAGCAGAGTCTTGACACTATCAACGCCGGTAGAATTTAGGTTTAGAGCTTGGAGACTGGGCTTCAAATTTCGATCAGAGCCGCTAAGGTCGTCGCACCGATTCACCATCAAGGCGCCCCATGTTTGAACAAACTTTCAAAAATATCGACGACGTTCTCTGGAAAGAGGCGGGATGCACGACAGAGCTTGATTATACCGAGCAGACATCTTGGCTGTTGTTTCTGAAATATCTCGACGATCTGGCCCATGAACGCGCGGTGGAGGCTGAGCTTGAAGGTAAGCCCTATACGCCGATCATTGATGAGGAACATCGCTGGGCGATCTGGGCGGCGCCGAAGACAGCTGATGGCGGGTTCAACCATGACAAGGCGCTGACCGGCGACGATCTGATTGCTTATGTTGACGAAAAACTTTTCCCTTATCTGCGCAGCTTCAAGGAGCGCGCCACCAGCCCCGACACCATCGAATATAAAATCGGCGAGATTTTCGGCGAGATCAAAAACAAGTTCACCAGCGGTTATTCACTGCGTGATGCGCTAGAGCTGGTGGATGCGCTCAGTTTCAAAAGCCAGACTGAGCGCCACGAGCTTTCTTCGCTCTATGAAGACAAGATCAAACGCATGGGCAATGCGGGCCGCAATGGCGGGGAATATTATACGCCGCGCCCACTTATTCGCGCGATGATCAAAGCCACCGACCCAAAAATTGGTGAGACGATTTATGACGGCGCGTGCGGGTCGGCGGGGTTTTTGTGCGAGTCTTACGATTATCTCGAACCGAAAAAGAAAAAGACCGCAGACATTGAAGTTCTGCAAAAATGCACATTCTATGGCAAGGAAAAAAAGTCGCTCGCTTATATTATCGGTGTCATGAACATGATCCTCCACGGGATCGAAGCGCCCAACATCATTCACGATAATACGCTGGCCAGCCACACGCAGGATATTCAGGCCAAAGACCAGTATGATATCATCCTCGCCAATCCGCCCTTTGGTGGTAAAGAGCGAAAAGAGGTGCAACAGAACTTCCCCATTAAAACCGGGGAGACAGCGTTCCTGTTCCTGCAGCATTTCATGAAATATCTGAAACCTGGCGGGCGCTGCGCTGTTGTGATCAAGAACACGTTTCTTTCAAACTCAGTTAACGCCGCGGTCGCACTTCGAAAAGAGTTACTTGAGACCTGCAACCTTCACACAGTGCTGGATATGCCGGGCGGCACGTTCACCGGGGCGGGCGTCAAAACTGTCGTGCTGTTTTTTATTAAGGGCGAACCGACGCGAAAGACCTGGTTTTACCAACTCGATCCCGGCCGCAATATGGGCAAGACCAACGCCCTCAACGATAACGACATGGCTGATTTTGTTGAAAAGCAAAAGACCTTCGCCGACAGCGATAAGTCATGGACGATCAAGACGATCGATGTTGATGAGAAGACTTATGACCTTTCGGTCAAAAACCCCAACGCACCAGAAGAGGCGCCTTTGCGGGAGCCATCAGTAATCCTTGATGAGATTGCCTCGCTGGATAAAGAGAGCGCGAAGATTCTGAACAGCATTCGGGGGATGCTGTGAGGGAAGGGTGGGTGATGATGACCCTTGGTGAAGTCGGAGAAGTCAAGTCTGGTTCCGGTTTTCCGAAGAAACACCAAGGCCGAGAGGGTGAGAAGTATCCCTTTTATAAGGTAAGTGACATGAATCTTCCCGGCAATGAACGTGAGATGGTTGAGGAGGCGAACTCAATCTCAGAAACAGTTCGTAAACAATTACGATGCAGTGTTTTTGGACCGGGCAGTATAATTTTTCCAAAAATTGGTGGAGCAATCGCAACGAATAAAAAACGTGTTGTGACGAAACCCTGCTGTATTGATAACAATGTAATGGGTATAGAACCCAAGCTCGAGATAATTGATGGCGAGTATCTATATTATTTTTTTCGTTTCCATGATCTATCAGAATTTGCTAGCGACGCGCACTTACCCTCGATCAGAAAATCCACGGTAGTTGACTGGCCAATCCCACTTCCACCACTCAAAGAACAGAAGCGTATTGTCGCTATTCTGGATGAGGCGTTTGAAAGCATCGCCACAGCGCGCGCCAACGCCGAGAAAAACCTTGCCAACGCCAAAGAGCTTTTTGAGAGTTATCTCAATAGGGTGTTCACTGAGAAGGGCGAGGGGTGGGAGGAAAGTTCATTAGGTGAGATTTGTGCTAACTTGGACTCAAGACGAGTGCCGATCACTAAGTCCAAACGAAAAAATGGTCCAATTCCTTATTATGGTGCGTCTGGCGTGGTTGATCATGTAGCTAATCATTTATTCGATGAAGAGTTATTATTAGTTTCAGAAGACGGTGCCAATCTTCTTATGCGTACGTATCCCATAGCCTTTTCTGTGAGTGGGAAAATCTGGGTAAACAACCATGCTCATGTTCTTCGTTTTGAAAATATGGCCACACAAATGTTCACTGAATTTTATCTTAATTCCATC
The DNA here is from genome assembly GCA_021776375.1 of Hyphococcus sp. GTDB lineage: Bacteria > Pseudomonadota > Alphaproteobacteria > Caulobacterales > Parvularculaceae > Hyphococcus. The sequence continues at coordinate 16,223 of JAJFGA010000062.1, forward strand.
CGATTGGATAACTTTATCAGCGGCATGGCTCAACCAAAACTTAATCAGCGTTCTCTTAATTCGATCCCAATTCCAATTCCGAGCCTAGCCGCTCAAAATACTTTAGTACAAAAATTTGCAGAAATGTCGAGCAGTTCTCACCGACTAAAAAGAACATACATACAAAAACTCACCAACCTCAAAGAACTCAAACAATTAATCCTTCAAAAAGCCTTTGCAGGGGAGCTGACTTAAGCGCTATTGCGCCCAGCTTGCCGTGTCTGGTTTAGTAAACCGTCGGCTCTTTTTGAGATCGGCAGCATAGTTCGTTGTACTGGCGTCCACTGCAATGGTTTCCAAGTCTCTTTCATGGGCGAGGCGTGCAACCTCGTCAAGCCTGACATAATCATCATGTTTATCCGGATTTTCACGGGGAAAGGTCAGGTAGCCGCCTGAGAGTTCTGCAACCATCTTGGCCAAATAGATCATAAAAAGCTTTGATCGGAAGTAACTTGTGTGAACTAGGCCCGTCGCTGCTGGCAGTTCGCGGATTAATTGCAGCGTTTCGGGCGAACGAAGCGACCGCACCGCATCCTTACGGATAATCATGTCACGGATATGCGACATCAAATTTGCGCCGCGCGCATTAGCTAGCGATGTTACAATTGAGAGAACTTCTTCTGGCTCTTTTCTGATCTCTAACTTGGCGCGCTCATTATCCAGGTCCTCTCTTCGAGGCAGCTTTGATTCGCGAAGACCAAGCAACCCAATCGTCACCACGCGTTCGAAAGTATCAGCCAGGTTTTTTATGATGCCAAGTAAGTTTCGAAATGTGAGAATAGCGCCCGCGATAAGTGCGCCAACTGGAATGAGCCAAGTGCTCAAAGACAGATAATTTCCATCACCAAATTGGTTGACAAGAAATGCGCGAATATCCTGCTCTGAGCTCAGTTCAACGCCAAATGACTTCAAGCCAAGAAACACTACTTCAGCGTTTCCACCTAACGCGAAAAAAGACCATAATATTACGGCCGAAAATACTAACCAAGCCGAATATGTAATCCACTTTTGAAACGCCCTCATAGCCTGCCAAGCGATTATACCGGTAAAAAATGGTTTTTTGTATTTTGTAGATATTTCATCAGATACTTTATTGATCGCCTCTTTTGAATCGTCAAAGAGGCCATTGCTTAGATCCTCAAAAATATTGACGATCTCATCTTCGGGAGCACTCACATAATATTGCGGGGCTAAGTTGGAAAGCTTGTCTTCTGCCTTTCGGGCTCGACCATTCATGTGATTCTGACGCAACCAAACCCCAGCGAAGCCTGAAATCGCGAGAATAGAAACAGCAAGAGCTGCAACGGTTGAGACTGGCGCTTCAGAGAGCAGCCATTTCAAATTCAATTGTGTTTGCGAATCCATCGGAAAAGTCTGTGCGGCCAGAATCAAACCAATTAATCGCGCAACTAACGCTGACGCCACGACCACAATCATGCCGAGAGCTTCACCGATTGTTGGGGACATTATGTTGTCGAGAAGTGTTTTATTAAACAGCCTCACGCGCGAAGATATCTCTGGCGCACCGACATAGACAGCGCCCTTAAATCCGATTAGTTTTTTATTTGAAGCAGCTCGATTGCGAATGGTGCTTGCTGCGACCGTCCCGCCATGACTATGGCCAATAATCATATAGTTGTCATTGTTGTTCTCGCACTCAGTAATCATAGCATCGAGCTTTTTTTGGCCGAACATGCGTGATTTTTCACTGTTGGCGCCACCAACAAGACGGCTTGCGTCACTCTTGTTGTTTTTTTGACGCTCATCATGCGCCGCAGTTTCTTTTTTTTGCGCCCATTCAATGCGTTTTATCTTTACTGGAAATTTCTCAATGCCCGCATTCGCGCGTACGCGAAGAAACTGCAACGCGTCAACGACTGAGTGCATATCATTCAGCATTTCGCGAATATTGTCTTTAGTCTTGAGATTGGGGCTAAGGGTCGTAGCGAGATCAACATTTCCTTCGTCGTGCCAACTAATTGCTGTTGGGTTTTCGTTGGCCCGCTTTTTGATCAAATCATTTAGCGCTTTTTGAAAGTTAGTAGAGTCGGATTCACTGTAATCCTCCTCTTCGACCTCTGGATGTGTTGTCCCTAATGTCGTTGCCAATGTTCCAGGCACAACAATGATGGTCAGACCGTCATGGTCGTTTGTTCGTGATCTTGCCATTAAGATTGCCCCGATTTCCCCAATTTGCGACAGAACGTCGTTAACAGACCGAACGATATTCGAACATCTGTAAAATGAAAGAGGTTTCCGGCAGGCGTTCACGTAAATGATTGCTTACTTATCTGGCATTTTTAAATGGGAGAACTTGGCGATATTGCCGGAAAACTACTTAAGCCCTTCCAATATATTAGGAAATTCGATTATGCTCCCGGCTTATGGACGATTGGACGGAAGCAGACACTCGCGCTGAGTTGATCGACCCCGCGTTACGCGACGCGGGCTGGGGCGTCTCAGAGCGCTCGCGCATCCGTCGCGAGGTAATTTGCCCAGGTCGGTTGGTGGGCGGCGGGCGACGCGCCAAGGAGGAGATTGCAGATTATGTCCTTCTTTTTAAAGGAAAAAAGCTTGCCGTCGTAGAGGCGAAGAAGTTCTCCGCCGCAGACACCGAAGGGTTGCGCCAGGCGAAGTCGCAGGCAGAAAAACTAAAAACACGCTTTGCATTCTGCACCAATGGTCAGCGAATCTACCAAATTGACATGGAGACGGGACAGGAAGGCTATGTCGATGCCTACCCGTCACCAGTGGAATTATGGTCGCGCGTTTTCATTAATGAAGATAGCTGGCGTGACCTCTTTGCCGCCGTTCAATTCGAAGACAGAGGCGGTCAATGGGAAGCGCGCTATTATCAGCACAATGCGATTGAGGCGGCGCTAGAGGCAATCGGCGCCGGAGAGACGCGCATCTTGTTAACGCTCGCCACTGGTACGGGCAAAACTGCAATAGCGTTTCAGATTGCATGGAAATTGTTTCACGCGCGCTGGACCCTTACGGGTGAGCCTACCCGTCGCCCGCGGATATTGTTCCTCGCCGACCGCAACATCCTCGCTGATCAGGCGTATAATTCTTTCTCAGCATTTGCTGAGGATGCGCGGGCGCGCATCAACCCAGCGGAGATTCGAAAAAAAGGCCGTGTGCCGAAGAACGCCAGCATCTTTTTTACGATCTTTCAAACCTTCATGAGCGGACGCAATGAAGCAGGTGAACCAGAGCCCTATTTTGGCGAGTACCCGCCGGACTTTTTCGATTTTATCGTCATTGACGAATGCCATCGCGGCGGCGCCAATTCGGAATCCTCCTGGCGCGACATTCTCAACCATTTCTCGCCCGCCGTGCAGCTTGGCCTCACCGCAACGCCAAAGCGCACGGACAATGTTGACACCTATCGATATTTTGGTGAGCCTATTTACACTTATTCCCTGAAAGAGGGGATCAATGACGGCTTCCTGACGCCGTTCAAAGTCAAGCAGATCGCAACGACCCTAGACGATTATGTCTACACTGCCGATGATGAAATTCTCGAAGGCGAGATCGAAGAAGGCAAGCGCTATATTGAAAGTGATTTCAACCGCACCATAGAGATCGAAGCGCGAGAGAAAAAACGCGTTGAGATATTCATGAATGCGATTGACCAGAACCAGAAGACGCTTGTCTTCTGTGCGACGCAAGCCCACGCCGCCGCTGTCCGTAACCTCGTCAATCAGGTCAAGACTTCAACGAACCCGAATTACTGCGTGCGCGTCACCGCCAATGACGGTGACGCGGGCGAAAAGGACTTACGCACTTTTCAGGATAACGAAAAGACCATCCCGACGATCCTGACTACTTCGCGCAAGCTTTCAACCGGCGTTGATGCACGCAATATTCGTAATATTATCCTGATGCGGCCCATCAATAATCTCATTGAATTTAAACAGATCATCGGGCGCGGCACCCGGCTTTATGACGGGAAAGACTATTTCACCATCTATGATTTTGTGCGGGCGTATGAGCATTTCTCGGACCCTGAATGGGACGGCGAACCGGCAGCGCCGCCAGAAGTCATAGAGCCGGACACAACTGGCCCGGCCACAGATTCCGAGCCGGACGGTATCGAGGAGCCGCCCCGCGATTGGGATGATGATGGTGAGGAAGCGACCCAGCGTCCTAAAAAGATCAAGATCAAGCTCGCCGATGGCAAGGCGCGCACCATCCAGCATTTGACAGTGACCACGTTTTGGAGCGCTGACGGCACGCCCATGTCAGCAGCGCAGTTCGTAGAGGCGTTGTTTGGCGAGCTTCCCAAGTTATTTAAAGACGAGGACGAACTTCGTGCAATCTGGTCGAAGCCAGACACTCGTAAAGCCCTGTTGGAGGCGCTGGCAGAAAAAGGATTTGGCGGCGAACAGCTCGCAGAAATTCGTCAGATCGTCGATGCAGAAAAGAGCGATGTCTATGATGTGCTCGCCAATATTGCCTATGCTATCGCGCCGATTACGCGAGAAGATCGCGTCAAGAATTCTCGCGACACGGCGCTTGCGCCTTATGATGTGAACCTTTGTGAATTTTTGGATTTTGTACTTTATCAGTATGTCAATGAAGGCGTTGGCGAGCTTGCTACAGATAAATTGAGTGAGTTACTTGAGTTGAAATACAGTTCCGTTGGTGATGCCGTTGTTCAGCTTGGCGGCGCATCGCAAATTCGCGCAGCCTTCGTCGAGTTTCAAGCAGTTCTGTACGTAGAATAATTTCAACGCAGAGGCGCTTGCGCCAACGTGCAATATGGGAAGTAAATAATATACCCACTCATTCACATGAGCAACAATTTGAGGAATTACAGACGCAACAGCAAAAGACACGACCACAACCAGCCATCGTCTTTTGGAACCGTCAACCGAGATGGGATAATACAAAGTGTTAAATCAGGTAGCAACAGTACTAGAAACTTTCTTTCAAGGAATATTTTCCTTATACACAAAAAATACTCAGTTTGCTTGGGATTTGGCTGCTGGGATGTCAATGTTCTATATTCTTATTGCTGTTTTTGGATTGACTTGGTCATTATACAGATATTTCTTTTCTGTTAAACCAGCCTCCAATGTAATTAACAAAGCACTTGGCGCCGACAAAAAGAATATCACCAAGATGCGACTGAGCTTCAGTAAGAATTTTGACCGAATTGATGCAGTACTTTCAAAGCCAGGGTTGGGGAGAGGCGCAATGTCTCTTGCGTGGCTTGAATTTAAGGAGTCGCTTTTTGATACCAAAATGGGCGCTCCAAACGGCAATGTCTTGGCGCGACAGAATAGCATCCGTCCATCCGTCTTTTTTTCCAACTCTATACACCCGCCAAAGTTTTTAGGCTTTGTTGCAAACCTATTTGTTGGAGTTGGCTTGTTACTGACGTTTATTGGCATCGTCGCCGTGCTAAAACAGGCTGGCATTGATTTAGCAGCCGCAAACGGGAAACCAGAGGGCTCCACGACGAACCAAGCCATTGAACGTTTAATTTTCGCGGCATCAACTAAATTCATAACATCCATTTTTGGGGTTGGGTTTTCAATATTGCTCAAAATGGAAGAGCGAATACTGACGAATTGGCAAGTTTCCGGTGTTGAGCGCATATGTTCGAATATTGAACGAGGGTTGGAGTTTGTTTCCCCACAGTCGTTAGCCGATCAGACGTTGTTTGAGGCAAAGGAGCAAACGAAACAATTAAAAAATATGGGGGAAACGTTAGCCGCAGAAATTGGTGAAAAAATGAACGCAGCCGTGACTCCGCTAGCTAAGACAATGCAAGCCCTAAAGGAATCGGTCGAACAGGGAGCCCGTGATCAGAATAAAACATTCAGAGAGGCTGCGGGGTCTGCAGTCTCTGATGCAACTGGCGCTGAACTAAAAGCTCTAGCGCAGTCATTGAGCGGTCTGAGTAATGTGATGCATGGCCTTGAGCACAAGCTTCAAGCATCCGGCGCCGTTGCAGCAGAGCAAATCGCTGGCGCTGCTCAGGAGATGCGCGCAAGCTTATCCGGATTGCCAGATGCTCTTGCCATGGCGAGTATTTCAAGCGCTGAGAATTTTGAACAGGTCAATATTGAGGCCCAGCGACAGATGAAATCCATTTTGGTGGATGCAGCAGTTAAGTTCAGTGAGAACAATTCAGAAGCAAGTGCTGACCTGTCCAAAATGATCAGCGACTTACACATAGGGCTTGCGCACATACCCGAGCAAATGTCGGAAATTTCGGTTGTTCATGCAAGACTTCTTGAAGAAGCGGGCCAAAACTCAGGCGCGGCACTCACCACGCTATTGAAAAGGGCAGGTGATGAATTTGCATCAGCAAACAAGGAGACCAGTGATAGTATGGTGCTAGCGCAACAACGATTTGCGCAGACCGTTGAGTCTGTTGCAAGTCTTGGGTTGGTCATTGAGGCATGGCGCGAGGGCGCTTCAAGCGCCACGGTCCAAATGCGCGAAATACTTGAAGCATCACAGGCGAATCAGGTCGCGACAGCAGAATTGACTCGTTCACTTGATCAACGAAGCAGAGAAGCTGCTCAAAACTTGTCCAATATAGCTGGCGGCATGAAGAGCTCGGCTGACGCAAGTGCGAATGCATTGGATCAAGCTAAAGAATTACATGCGACCATCACGCAGAGCCATCAGGCAATGACTAATGCTTGGGACAGTCATCGTTCTAGATTTGAGTCAGTGGACGCCGATCTCGCGAACGCCGCTAAGGCCCTAAATGACGCTGCGGATCAATTTGCAGAAAAAATTAGTCAGCAAATTAATGCGATGGATACGGGGTTATCCCGAAATATTAGCGGGTTGAAGGGGGCTACTGAGGAGCTGACTGAAACGATTGAAGAAATTAGAGCTGAGCGTGAAGGAAATTCGGATCATCCGCAATGATTGAGCTACATGAAGCTGCAGAAGAAGAGGAGAGTTTCTTTATCTCCATGACCGATATGGTTGTTGGTGTACTGTTTATATTCGTAATTTTGTTAATGTACTTTGCTTTCCAACTGCGTGATGAAACAGAAGAAATTGAAAACCTCGACAAAAACGTTAATGAAGCGCGAGTTGAGATTCTTAATGAACTGAAGGCAGAATTAGAAAAGATTGGTATTGAAGTTATAATTGAGCCGGAGAACGGCATACTTCGATTGCCTGAGAATATTCTATTCGACCGGGGCCAATCAACTCTTTCGTCTAATGGAAATAGAAGCGTGGCGGCGCTAGCGAAGGCTTTATCGTTTGCATTGAAGTGCCACACCTTTGTTGAGGGCGCTAGAATAGATAAAGAATGTACCGAAGACGAATTCATGATCGATACCATATTTATCGAGGGGCATACAGATAGTGATCAGTATGTAGGCGCTGGTTATGATAACTGGGACCTATCAGTTAAGCGGGCAACAAGCACATACAGGAAGCTACTTTCCGCCGCCCCGGGATTGGGGCTGCTGAGGAACGCGAAAATAGATGGTCGTCCCATTTTTTCGGTTTCTGGCTACGCCGAAACACGGCCAACAACATTTGATGCACGTGACAGTATCAAACCAAGATATACTGATGAGCGTCCAGTAAAACAGAGCCAAGTTGAGCGAATGTTGCGGCATCTTGATAACAAGAAAAAAAATATTACAGATCAAGTCTATCAGGAGGAGCGGAAACTACTGAAGCAATATTTGAACCGTGCCAAGGCAGTTAATCGTCGTATTGACCTTCGAATTATAATGAAAAGAGAAAGATACGGTATTGAACAAATTCAAAGTAAGATAGATCAAGAAATGAATAGCCAGTGACTCATTTTCGCAACGCAATCACCGCGATGAGTACGTCTCCTCAACGGCTAACCCAGAAAACTTTCAGCCGACAATTAGTGGATTTATCCATAGGTTGGGGTGCTAATTCTCTGATCGAAGAGTTTGACCCAGATCATTTTAAAAAGCTGATCAATGCAGCGCGTGAAACATTTCATCGGGGTGAGTTGATTAGAAATACGCGTTTGCTGAGAGAGCTAGCACAGGGCTTATGGGACACAACATTCCGATTAGCTTCGAAACCTAACTTTCTCGCTTTCTACATAAATAGCATAGAAAAGTCAGCATCTATTAGCCCCCTAAAGGCTATCGCGCGCCAATACTTATTTCACTGGCCAAAAAATGAGCGAGAGGGTGGTCCGATCAGTGACTATCTGCGCCGCAATCAAAATCGAATGAAAGTTGGTTGGCTTAAAGATGCCGTTGATCATAAGCTGTTTGAAGGAGGCATCGCAATTCCAGCGCTTGCAAAAGCCACACTACAGCTTAACGATCACCCCATAAATAATCTAGAAAAGGCAGGTTTGCGCGGTAGCATCATTTCTGGTGCTTATTCACAAGCCGTGTTTGAACAAGCATGCGGTATAACTTCAGAAAACCCGTCGCGCGCTTCATACGAATGCTTAATTGATTTTTTTCTTTATAACGAGCCCGGTGATGACGAGTTCCGATACGGTAACTCTTCTGCTCGTAATGCATTTATCAAAGCATTCTTATATCCATGGCGGCAGCAGAATCCTGAATCTGGTATGCAGCGATGGATTATCGCGCGTTTGCTTAAGAGCTTTGATGATCCTCGGCTCAGCATGGGTAAGTGGGACGGCATTGAGCAACAATATATTGGAATTCTGAAACGCTGGCTTGCACAAGAATCTCTTGAGCAATTTCTAAATATTGTCGATCAAAGCATCACTGATTCTGATAATAAAAGGATGTGGAAATATCGGCGGCCATTTTGGAAATCGTACTTCGATGCAAACTTGGTGCAAGAGGCGTGGGTTCTTTTCGGACGCAACGCAACAAGATTGGCTAAACACGCCGCTAGTCAAGATGAAAGTTTCGCTGAATCCTACGGCTATCTGAATAGCTCCGATAAAAGCCACTCAGTCCTCTTAATGAAGATTGGTGATATAACGATTGCGGAGTGGTCACACAACGGGAAATGTTGGATTTGGCATACGTCTCATGACGTACCAAAATTTTATCAAAAAAAGATGATCGATAACGAATGTCGCGGCGCACCTTTTGGACAAATCCATAGCAGCGCAATGCGTTACGGGTGGCAGCAAAGTGTTGCGGCTGAATTGGTGAGATTAGGTGTTCCAAAAACCCCCCAAGAAAAGTGGAGGCCATAAACAGACGATGGCAAAAAATTACCAACTCATATGGGAGGCCACTGATTCTTGCGCTGTAGCGCGAGTACTGCGTATTAGACGCGTCGGAAGCAATACTGTTCAGCAACAATGGCCAGAGTTTCCTAATGGTGATCGCCTTTGTCAGATGATTGGCGTTCACGATGCAAAATCTAGAGAACTTATTGCAGAATGGACAGATAACCGTTCAGGGATCAAAGTTTCTCATGCATGGATTGCATCGTTAAGCGAGAGTGAAGCTGTCGCCCTCGACCTGCCAGCATCCACAAAGCTGGGAATCGATCTTCAGTCGATAAGTGCACCATCGCAGTCTGATTTTCATATTAGACGTCGCTTCAAAAACTCAGCAGGTATTGAATCTTTTCGAACTGTAACCGGCGCCTTCCTCGACAAGGGCGATGGGCTGGAACGCCTACCATCGCCACTGTTTGAAATTGAAAAAGCAGTGACTCCTGTGGCAAAGCCGGTTGAAGATCATTTAATACGAATTAAAGCGCTCGAAACACTCACGCATACGCTTGGATTCACTGGCTCCACAATCACCGCTGATAGCTTTTTAGAAAACCTTCGCGTATTTTATGCGAGCGGTATTTCTCTTACACTTCGAGTTGAAGATGGCGCTTTTGATTTTGATCCAGTTTTGTTCGGGCGTTCTCTTTCCGAAGAAGGCAGCGATGAGGGAATTGATGAGGCGGAAGACTCTCTTCTTTCTTCAGCGCACCAGGAAGAGTTTCTGCGTGACTTTTTGCGGAGGGGCGGTGCTTTGAGAGCATCTGCACTTGGTAACGGCGCGTTTGTCTATCTCGATCCATTTGTGGCACAGGCAGTTCGCGTCATATCACAAAAAAAACGGGCCGGAAATCACGAAAGAAAATCCTTTGCATTAAACCCTCGACGGGCCTTCAAGGACGCATTCGCCGAAAACGGAGCAGACGAAGAGGCAATTGACCGGCTTTTCATAGAGACAGATCAATTTTCGAGCCGCGTCTCAGCAATTGATGTTTGGCGCGCGCCTGTCCTTCCATGGATAAAGCCACGCCCGAATAGTTGGTTGCCTGAGAAATTTGGTTTCAAAATTGGCGATAAGAAAATAGTTGTGTCACCGGAGCAAGCGACGGCGCTTGCTGATGCGATTCAGCAGGCATCTGACCGCGGCGATGAGTTTGTTGAATTTAATAATGAACAGATTCCCGTCACATCTCGTTCGCTTGAAGCCGCTCAAGATATTGCGGCATTAGCGGACGCAATCTCCGAAAATATACCTGAAAACAATTCGCGAGAGCCGTCGGCGGACACAGCAGAAATCATCAAAAAATTTCTGATTGTTGATGAGAATTTTGAGATTGTTACCTATCAGCCCCAATCAGACATCGTTGAGCGTCTCGACCTTGAGACAAAGTCGCCCACAAATTTACGTTCCACTTTCAAAACGCACCAAGTTGTTGGGTTTAATTGGCTCGTATCGGCGCGATGTTATGAAAATAGAGGCGCGCTACTGGCTGATGATATGGGGCTTGGTAAAACACTGCAGTCATTGGCTTTTATATCGTGGCGAAAAGAACAGGCCAAAAAAGGGCGGCTTTCGTCAAAACCAACACTAATCGTTGCGCCGACCGCGCTGCAAGATAACTGGATAAAAGAGATGAGCCTGCATTTCGCACCGAAGGCATTTGCGGATGTTCAAAAAGTCACAGGAACGTTTCTTAAATCAATACGCACAGGCTCCAGGGATGTTGATACTGGCGTTGGCTCATTAGACACAGCTAAGCTTCGTGAATTTGACGTCCTGATTACAACATATGAAACCATGCGCGACTACCACCTTAGTTTTGCGCGCATTGCTTTCGACACCGTGATCTTCGACGAGATTCAAAAATTAAAAAACCCAACGAGTCAGGTAACGCGAACAGCAAAAACACTAAATGCAGAGTTTGTCTTAGCGCTTACCGGCACGCCGGTTGAAAATCGCCTTCAAGATGTCTGGTCAATTATGGATGTGACCTGGCCAGGTAAGCTAGGTTCATCAAAAGAATTTGCGACAAAGTATAATGAGGCATCGGAGAAGAACCTACGTGAACTCAATGATGTCATGACCAAGCGCGACAATAAAAGGCCAGAGCTTATGATGCGCCGGATGAAAGCCGGTACAATGGATGGATTGCCTGAGAAAACTGTCAAGCGACTTGAATCAACCATGCCAGCAGATCAGGCGAATATTTATACAGATATCTTACGCCGTGTCCGGTCAGAGTCTGGGCGGGGCGGAATGCTGAAAGCATTGCAAGGATGGCGGAGTGTTTCCGTTCATCCTGAGAAAGCGCCACGTTTTGATTCCAACGCGATAGACCAGGTCATAGAGAAGAGCGCGCGTTTTAAAATTGCCTTCGATGTTTTAAAAGATGTTCACGCTAAAGGTGAAAAAGCTCTAATTTTCTTGGAACATCGCGATTGGCAAGGTTGGCTCGCTAATGCAATCCGCTGCCAATTTGATATGATTGATAACCCATCAATTATCAATGGCGCTGTGCCAGGGGGTAAACGTCAGGAAATTGTTGACCAGTTTCAAAACAGCCCCGCTGGTTTCAATGCCATGATTCTTTCTCCAAAGGCTGCGGGAATAGGTTTAACGATTACCGCCGCGAACCACGTTATCCATCTTTCTCGCTGGTGGAACCCGGCAGTTGAAGATCAGGCGACCGATCGCGTTTATCGGATAGGGCAGGATAAGCCCGTTACTGTTTATATTCCGCAGGCGGTTCATCCAAATTCTGCAATAACTTTATCGAGTTTTGATCTGAAGCTCGACGAGCTTATGGAGCGGAAAAGAAAACTGAGCGGAGATTTCCTTGCGCCCGCAGAAGTTGGCAATGAAGAGCTTAGTACATTTTATGATGATCTGACGGCTGTTGGACTCGATGAGAATTTAGAGGATGAATCTCAACCGTCTAAAAATGGAGCGGTATCAGCCCAGCATACGATAAAAGACAAAAAAGTTGAACCGGCAGAGGACGATCCTCTGCCGGACGGCCATAGAATTCACATTAAAGCACTGGCCGCTGGGGAAAAGCGACCTATAGAGGCGGCACTTGAAATACTCACTCATGGAAGACTCGTTGAGCTATGGATTGAAGATCCATATTTTGCCTGCGAGAATGTCTTAAACCCTGTTTCTGATTTTATTCGGAATGAAATTTTTGAACGCTTCGGGTTTCCAGAAAAGACTTTGCTACACTCATTTGATCCCGATCATCCAAAAATTCGTAATCGTATGAACGGGATGGGAAAGGGGGCCGTAAAACAAAAAATCTGTGAACGTGTTGGGATGGCAATCCAGTTTAATTTTGAAGGGCCGCGAAACAAATATTTTCATGATCGATCGATGGTTTTCGTGTTGAACACGGATTATGGCATGAAAAATATTCGATGGAATTTGCCTGCCGGGTTAGAACATTGGCTTGATGAAAACCGGCCACAACAGGAGACGACTCAGATTTGTGAATCAAAAGCGCAGTGGTGCTACTTGCGAAGCTGATAATACCGTTTTCTCTTACGCGGACTAACAATGTACAAAATGTTTTAGCGTGGGGTAATTTGTGGGGTGATTACGAAAGCCAGAAATAAAATATAATAAAAACAAGTGATTGTAGATTATGATGGCGGAGGGGGTGGGATTCGAACCCACGGGACGCGTAAACGCCCACCGGTTTTCAAGACCGACGCATTCGACCACTCTGCCACCCCTCCGATCTGGGCGCCTCGATATTGCTTGTCGAAAACGTGGGACGGGTTCTAGCGCGCTTGTCTGAAATGACAAGCTGTGGGCCGAACTGGCGGCGAGGCGCTTGCGCTCTATGGTCTGGGCGGGGCTTTGCCAAAGAGTTAACGCAAGATTAAGGTTTTCAATTGTTTCCTCCTGACACTCACCCGGGCGCCCGCGTTGCCGTACCGGAATAAGTCGGAACCAGAATGGTCGTATCAGTTTTGCCCCGCTCTTTCTTCGCCCAGGCCGCGCATAGGCCGCTGATGGCGGTGATGTTGGCTTTGATGCTGGCGCTCGCCGGTTGCGCCACGCCGCGCTATGGTGCGCCGCCATTGCCGCACCATAAAATTGGCAAGCCCTATAAGGTCAACGGCGTGTGGTATCGCCCGGCGCATGATCCCGGCTACAACAAAGTCGGCACGGCATCGTGGTATGGGCGGGACTTCCATGGCCGCGCGACGGCCAATGGTGAGAAATATAACATGAATGCGCTGACCGCGGCGCATACGACGCTTCCCTTGCCGTCGATGGTGGAGGTGACCAACCTCGACAACAAGCGCCGCATTGTGGTGCGCGTGAATGACCGCGGGCCGTTCGCCTCGAACCGGATTATCGATCTGTCGCGGGCGTCAGCGCGAAAGCTCGGCTTTGAGAAAAAAGGCCTGGCGAGGGTGCGCGTGCGCTATCTCGGCCCCGCGCCTTTGCCCGGCCAGCGCGGCAACCGCATCTACGCCAAGGCTGCGCCAACACCGCCGGCCACAGTGGCGAAAACCCATCCGATCACCGAGGCGCGCAACGGCGTCACCGGCGCAGTGAGGGTGGTTGAAAAGCCACCATTAGCCAGCCCGCCGCCAGCACCATCGCCATCAGTTTCGGCGCCATCAGTCTCGCCGCCGCCACGCGCGACAGCAATTATTCTGGCGTCAGCGCCGGCATCGCCGTCCGTGCAGCCGCAAGTTGTTCCGCCCGTGAGCGATACCGCCGAGGTGCGCCAGCCCCCTGAGGCAAAGCCAACCCCTGCGAAAGCGACCCCAGCCGCCGTGACAATCCTCTATGCGATCCGCGTGGCGGCGCTATCAAGCCTTGATAATATCGAGGCGGTGCGCGCCTCGCTCGGTGATGTCGGGACGTTGCGGCTATCGCGGGTTGAGCGCGATGACGGCCGGGTGTTCTACCGGGTGAATATGGGGCCCTATTCAGAGCGTGCGGAAGCTGTCAAACGCTTGGAAGCGGTGCGCGAAGCAGGGTATGGTGATGCGAGGGTGATCACCATTACGCCGTGACGGCGCCCTGAAAGAGGCGATATCCGACAGTCAATAGCTGGCGCCAATGCCGGGTAAAGGACTGCGGTACAAAAAGGAGTTAGACGTGCGTTTGTCTGGATTAATGTTTGCCGCGATTGCGGCCTTGTTTGCCTCTCTCAGCACTGTTAGCGCACAGTCGCTGACGACGCTGGCGGAATATGCCGTCATCATGGATTTTCGCACTGGCGAAATTCTGTTTGAGAAAAATGCGCGCGTCCCGACGGCGCCGTCGTCAATGTCGAAGCTGATGACGGTGGCGATTGTTTTTGAACGGCTCAAGGAAGGCTCTCTTAGCCTGAACGACAAGTTTGACGTCAGCGAGAAGGCATGGCGCAAGACCGGTTCAAAAATGTGGGTGCGTGTCGATACGCAAATCGCCGTCAAGGATTTGTTGCGCGGCGTCATCATTCAGTCCGGCAATGATGCGAGTATTGTGTTGGCGGAAAATATTTCAGGCTCCGAGGATGCGTTCGCCGAATTGATGAACCGCAAAGCCCGCGAATGGGGCTTGAATGATTCAAGCTTCGCTAACTCTACCGGATGGCCCGATGAGAATCAGAAAATGAGCATGCGTGATCTGGCGCTTCTGACCCGCAAGATCATCCATGAATATGGCGCCTATTACGCGCTGTTTGCCGAGCGAGAATTTACCTGGGAGGAAATTCGCCAGCCGAACCGCAACCCGCTGCTCGATGCGTTTGACGGCGCGGACGGGTTAAAAACCGGGCGTACGGAAGATGCCGGTTACGGCCTTGTGGGCTCGGCCATACGCGATGGCGAACGACGCATTATCGTCGTCAATGGACTGGGGTCAGAGAAAGAACGCTCGACGGAGTCGGCGCGCCTCATCCGCGTCGCGTTCAACGACTTCGCAACGAAAACGCTTTTTGAACCCGGCGATATTGTTGGCGATGCACAAATCTTCAAGGGCAGGGCGAAGACCGCGCCGCTGATCGTCAAAGAACCGGTGCGGTTGATCGTTCATCGCTCGATGCTCGAAAAAACCAGCGCCAGCATTGTCTATGAAGGCCCGGTCGCCGCGCCAATTCGCGCCGACCAGCAGATCGGCTATTTGAAGGTCGAGGTTGATGGCGGTGAAACCAAAGAATACCCGCTCTATGCCGGCCGCGGGGTTAAAGAGCTTGGGGTTCTCGGCAAGATCGGTCTGGCCGCTAAAACTTTGCTCGCCAAACCTGAGCCGCAGGTAACAGCTGGGCAATGACAAACGCATGACCGGCGTGTTTATCAGTTTTGAAGGCGGCGACGGCGCCGGCAAATCGACCCAGATGAAAATCCTCAGCGAACGGTTGCGCGCAGCCGGGCGCGAGGTCGTTCAAACCCGCGAGCCCGGCGGGTCCGACGGCGGCGAGGCCATCCGTGAGCTGATTGTCAAAGGCGCCAAAGACCGCTGGTCGCCGCTGACAGAAGCCTTGCTAATGTATGCGTCCCGGCGCGACCATTTGGAACGGACGATCCTGCCGGCGCTGGCCAGCGGCGCAGTGGTCATCACCGATCGCTTTGCGGATTCCTCCATGGCTTATCAAGGCGTCGCCGGCGGCGCCGGTGTTGAAACCATGAACGCGCTGCATGCCCTGGTGGTTGGCGAGCACGATCCCGTGCTGACGATCATTCTCGATGCGCCGGCCGAGGAGGGGCTGCGCCGGGCCGATGTCACCAAGGGCGAGACAAGGTTTGAGGAAAAAGGCGCAGAATTTCAGCGCAAGGTGCGCCAGGCCTATCTCGATATAGCCAAGGCCGCGCCGGAGCGCTGCGTTGTGGTCGATGCGCGCGGCTCGGTTGAGGCCGTGGCGACGCGCATTGCCGAGGTGGTCAGGCAAAGATTGCCGGCGGTTTTAAGCTGATCCGGCTTTCGCTGGCGCGGCAAAACTCCTAAACCTGTTTTCATGTCCGTAGATCTTATGCTCCCCAATGAACGCCCCGATCAGATCGGCCGCGAAGCGGTTGAGCGCGATTTGCGCGGGACCATCGCCGGCGGAGCGCTGAGCCATGGCTGGATTATCGCCGGGACCAAAGGCGCCGGGAAAGCGACGCTCGCCTATCGCATCGCCCGCGCCATGCTCGACCCGGCGGCGTTGATGAACGATCACAGCTTCGACATGCCGCCCGACAGCCGCACCTTTCGGCTGATCGCCCAAGGCGCGCATCCCGATGTGTTTATCGCAGAGCGGGCATGGAATGAGAAAACATCACGCTATCAATCTGATATTACTGTCGAAACCATCCGCAAATTAACCTTGTTCCTGAACCGCACAGCGGCGCTTGGCGGCTATCGGGTCGCGATCATCGATAGCGCGGATGATCTCAACCGCAACGCCGCCAACGCGCTTCTCAAAGCTCTTGAAGAGCCGCCCGCCGATACGCTGTTGCTGCTCTTGTCGGCGGCGCCCGGCCGGTTGATCGCCACCATCCGCTCGCGCTGCCGGCGGATTGATTTGCGCCCTTTGGAAGATCCAGAGATTATCGCGCTGTTGAAGCGTGAGGAGCTTGCCGAGGGCGAGGAGGCCGCGCGCATCGCCGCCCATGCCGGCGGCCGGCCGGGTTACGCGATGACGCTGGCGGCGGGCGAGGGGGCGGGTGCGATCACCCTCGCCGACGGCTTTCTTGGCGCCGCACGCAAGGGCGGGGAAATCACGCAGATCACCAGCGCGCTTGCCGGCAGGGCCGGGGATGCGAAGTGGGATATTTTCAAACAGGCGGTGTTGGAAAGCCTGTCCGATGGCGCGCGGGCGGCGGCCTGCGGTGCAGCGCTCGAAGGCCCGCTTGCGGGCGCGGCGCCGGCGTCTTTGCTCAGCGCTTATGAACAGCTGACAACCCTTGCCGAGCGCGGCGATGCGCTCAACCTCGATCGCGGCCAACTGATCGCTGCTATGGCTTATGATTTGCGCGCTGCGCTTGCGGCCTCATGATCGGTCCCGCGCAATGTTAGTCGACAGTCATGTTAATCTGCACTCAGAGCGTTACGATGAGGATCGCGATACGGTGATCCGCGCCGCCCGCAACGCCGGCGTCGAGTATATGCTGACGATCTCAGATAAACTTTCCTCAACCCCAGCAATTAAAACGATTGCCGACAGCCATGATTTTATCTGGCGCAGCATTGGCGTGCATCCGCATTACGCTAATGAATATCCAGCGTTGACGGCGCGCGAATTGATCGACTTAGCGGCCGACGAGAACGTTGTCGGCATCGGCGAATGCGGGCTTGATTTCTATTACGAACATTCAGACCGGGCGCTGCAATTTCCTGTATTCAGGGCGCATATTGAAGCGTCGCGCGAGAGCGGTTTGCCGCTGATCATCCATACCCGGGACGCGGATGAGGAAATGCGCAAGCTCCTGGTGGCGGAGCACGAGAAGGGGGCGTTTACGCCGCTCTTACATTGCTACACAGGCGGGCCTGCGCTCGCTGAAGCGGTCCTGTCGCTTGGCGGCTATATTTCGTTCTCCGGCATTATCACTTTCAAAAACGCCGCCGACATATGCGCGGTTGCCGAAGCTACGCCGCTGGACCGGATTCTAATCGAGACCGACTGTCCGTATCTGGCGCCGATGCCGATGCGCGGCCTGCGCAATGAGCCTGCCTATGTGGCCCATGTCGCCGAAAAGCTTGGCCAAATTAAGGGCGTGACGGTGGAGGCAATTGCCGCCGCCACAACGAAGAATTTTTTCCGTTTGTTCGCGCGCGCGAAACCTTTGGATACGGATCGATGAGTGGAAAGCGAAAGTTGTGTGTGACGATCCTCGGCTCGGGCTCGTCCGGCGGCGTGCCACGCTTTGGCGGGGCTGACGGGGCGGGCGAGTGGGGAGCATGCGACCCGAACGAGCCGAAGAACCGGCGCACACGATGTTCCATCCTTGTCCAACGCGCGGACGCCGAATTTGGCTTTCGTCATGACAAGGTCACCAGCGTTCTGGTCGACACATCGCCGGACATGCGCGCCCAGCTGCTGGCCGCAAAATGTTCGCGCCTAGATGCGGTGCTGTTTACCCACGACCACGCCGACCAGGCCCACGGCATCGATGATTTGCGCGTTTTTGCGTTGCAGATGCGCCAGCGCATGCCGGTTTATATTGATGATGCGACGGCCGGCCAGTTGCTGGAGCGGTTTGATTATTGTTTCAAACAAAAGCCCGGCAGTTTTTACCCGGCGATCCTGAAAAAGATCGACATGCCGCCATGTGGCGAAGCGTTCTTGATCGACGGGCCAAGCGGCGAGATTTCAGCAACCGCTTTTCTACAAGATCACGGCAGTGTTGACTCGCTTGGCTTCCGATTTGGCGACATCGCCTATTCCAGTGACGTTGTCGGACTGTCGGAGGAAAGTTTTAAATTGCTCGAAGGCATCGATACCTGGATCGTCGATGCATTGCAGGAAAAACCCCACGCCACACACGCCCATCTTGATATGACGCTGGAATGGATTGACCGGGTAAAGCCCCGCCGCGCGATTTTGACTAATCTTCATCTCCATATGGACTATCAAAAGCTCAAGCGGACACTTCCAAAAGGCGTGGAGCCAGCCTTTGACGGTATGGTTGTCGAAGTCAAAGGCTGACAGCCCAGGGGTCGCCGCCATAGCTCGGTGGAGCTGAAATGACACCAAAACCCACTGCTAAAAAGCCATTTCTGCTACCGACAGTGCATAGTTATTCCGCTATCCTTTGGCTTGAATGGAGTTGCAATATTATCTGCCTCGGGCGGGCCTCAGAGATTATGTCCGCGCCTATTATTACTTCGCGACTGATGTCGCGTCTGTGCAGCCACTTTGCGCAGAGCTTGGCAATATTCGCGTTTTACTGGATGGGTCAGGGGACCTTTACATGCCGGGCGCCGACACGCCCACGCGCATCACGTCAACCTTTCTGATTGGCCCAACCATGGGCGCCTATACGATGCATGCGGATGCCGGAACGCGGGTCTTTGGGGTGGGCATTCGTCCGCGCGGCTGGGTCAAACTCTTCAGCATCAATGCCTTTGAAGCTGCCGACAAGGTATTTGACCTTTCCGATGTCGCCCGCCGGGTCGCCGGCACTGCGCTTGATGAGGTCCACAAGGCTGGCGATGTGCGGGAGATGGCGGCGATCTGTGACCGATATTTCGCGGCCCTGCTTGGGCGGCGTGCGAAACGGCGCACCCCTTATCCGCAGGCCATAGAAGATTGGTTGTTGCACGATGAAACGCTCGACCTTGACCGGCTTATGGCGATGACGGGCGTGTCGAGACGACAGACGGAAAGGCTCGCCAAGATGCATTTCGGCGCGTCGCCGAAACTTTTGCAGCGTAAATACCGCGCGTTGCGCGCCGCCGACACAATCCGCGCTGGACAGTCGCCCTGGCAAGACGCCGCTGGCCCGGGATATTATGACCAGTCGCATTTCATCAAGGAATTCAAAACCTTCATCGGTGTAACGCCAGCGCAATATTTCACCGCACAAACAGCATTATTGCGCAAGGTACAGGTCAAACGCGGTCAAGACATTGTCCATGCGCCATTAGCGAGCGTTTGATGCTAGAAAATTAAACCGCTGCGCGAAGTGTGGCCAAAATTTCCTATATCCGTATGGCGGGACGACCTATTCTTTCCAATCATCAGGGGGAGATCCCTGGGTCTGGGTTATTTATTTTGGGGGAGTAGCCAGGACAAAAAACGCCGGCAGCAGTCGCAACGACGCTGCCGGCGTTTTTTATGGCGGCGCAAGCATGCGCGTCGTTCGTGTTTAACACCTTGATACACCCCTAGATTTGTAGACATCTTGCTTGGTAAAACTGGAAGCAAGGAGAAGCATGTGATGAAATCGTAATTAATGTTGTTTACCATAATTCTTTTGAATTAGTCCTCTACAACCCAGCCCTCTAATATCTCGATCTGGCTTGAGAGTTGTCGCATGCGCATTTCATTATAGGTTTCATTGCCCCAACGGCCTTGATACATCCAATACCAATCGGGGTATCCACCGGTGAGTATAGGGTCGTCTTTCGCTAGTGATATTAACGCGCCAAGATCATCACGAGTTTTTCTGAGCCCGTTTAACTTTTTACGGATCAATCTCCGTGTCTCGTCTGCCTGGTTCGATTGTTCAATGATCTCATTGAAATCAGTCACCAACCGATAAGAGCTGTAGGCTGTGTCGGTGGGTGTAGCCTCTAGTGTTACCAATAACAATTTCATTGCCGCATCCAATTCGCCTTTTGTAGCGTTATGTTTGACCAAGTTAAAAATCTGTTGGTAATGTCCAGCCCGATCCAGCGGGGTCATAGGAAAGCGCTCCGCGTAATCTTTCACCATGCTACGCACCAGCTCGACTTCGCCACGCGCCTGAAACTGAACTTGCATAACGCGCTTCATTGCGTGAGCACCTATCCAGTCGTCACGCTCAGCAAGTTCTTCATCGTATAACATCAGCATGACCGGCGCGAAGGTCAGGAAATAAATCTCACCAATTGCTAGTCGCTCGTGTGCATCGTCAGGCGGTTTGTTGAAGTCTGGGTCAATAAAGGGAAGGTATGGCCGTGTCACATCAAGCTGGTTGAAAGGTGAACCCGACGCCCTGGCATTTTGGCGCACCATAAAAAGTGATTCGGTTAGAGAGTTGAGTGCTTCGGTTGCTGAAATAACACCGGCATAAGCACCAATTTTCTGCCCAACGGGGCTCGGATTGACATCCTCATTTTGTGCAAGCAGAGGAGTTGCAAAGAACATGAAAAAAAGTGCGGGGAACGTTAAGTGATTTAGCATCAGATCACACCTCAATTGTTGTTTTGATAAAGTCCACACACACGACGATTGGAGTGTCGTGAATTCGACGGCCGGGCAAGCCATCGTGGATGAGTTGAGTACTCTCTCACTCTTCTTGTTGGAGTTCCGTGATCAACTTGCCCCCCTTAACTCGCATTTCTATTGTCGAGAGATTGCTGATGTCTTTAAGCGGGTTAGCGCCTAAAACCAGAAAATCTGCTTCATAGCCGCTACTGACGTGTCCGATTTTCCGGTCTGGAAACAAGTGCCTACCTGTCTGATAAACCGCCTGCAAGGCCTCTTCTGTAGAAAGGCCTCCTATTTCAACCCAGTGCGTCGCCTCATCATAGATATGCGGATAGGAATCTGTGCCTGTTAAAATTTTGACAGTTGTGTTGGATAATAAACGAAGGTTCTCAGCCTGCACCGCGTAATGCCGCTCCGGTATCGTCTGATCAAATTCATCATCATCCTTCTTATTGGCATATTGGTTTGCTGCAATAGCATATGTCGGCACAACCAACATATTTTGTTCGGCAATTTTATGCACCTCAACCTCGGACAACACCATTTTATTTTCAAGCAATTCAGCTTGGTTGACTGCTACGTATCCTGGCAAATGGGCCAGCATATCAGCCCCGGCTTTTGCCGCGACGAGCGCATCATGCCGAGTTTCTACATGAACAGCGACCTGCTTCCCAAGGCCATGAGCAACCTTGACGAGGTATGGCATATTTTTTGGATTTATGCCTTTCAGCCCATAGTAAGCATTATCGTTTTTACGTTTTTCATATTCTTCAGAATAAAGAAGCATGACTTTGATAAATTGCGCACCATGTTCAGTTAGTAATTGTAATGCCTTATCAATCTCATCATGAGTACGACCGTAATGAAATGCCGCACCATAGAAATAATCAAAACCTTTTCCCGGATATACAAATTGGCTCAATATTTCGACATATAGTTTCTCAGGATGCCCACCTGGCTCGGTGATAGCTCCCATAGCTACACGAACATCATATGTGTCCTTTCTTGTATAATATTCAGCTTCCTCTGGCGTGTACGTTGTCGACTGAAGGGCAGGATTCCATACGTAGAAAACACCATCCTTAATAAACGACCATGACACGTCATCCCGGTCTCCAGTTATGTGGTGGTGTGCATTACCATAAGGGGGCGTGATATACTTGCCACTCACATCGATGCGGATGGGATTCTCGCCTGCTTCATGTATATCGACAAACCAGCCGTCTCGCACGGCGATATCCCGCGTTTGAAAACATTCGCCGGTCCAAACTTGAGCACCTGCATAGATTGTGACTATTTCATGATGTTTTTCTTCGGCACAGGCACTAAGCCCTAATTGAGTTGATGACATCGCGAACAAAGCAGCGATTAGATTTTTGCATTGCATAAAGTTTCCAATAGCCTCCACTAAATTTTGGCGATGTGGAAACCATATGAAACACAATGCCTTACTCTAATAAATTCCGCCAATCGACATTTCTATCGGTAAATGGTGCGGTATTATGGTGAATGATATTCTACTTGAGATCATATGAAGCGCTCGCGAAGTTTTTGCGCACCTTTGCGGCTCGCCGTTACGGATACGCCCCCAACTAAATGGACCGTCATGCGGCCATTACCAGCAGGTTCCATCGACAAGATTTTATCGACATTGACGATATGAGACCGGTGAATACGGATGAATTTGTTTGCATCCAGTTTCGATTCAAATTCGTGCAGGCGCAGCTTCGAAAGGCGATTGCCGCGATCAGTGGTGATCTCAGCGTAGTCGTTCGCCCCGTTGATGCAGATCATTTCTGACAATTCCAAGGGTAAAATGTCATCCCCAGACCGCGCAAAAAAACGGCTTAGGATATTTTGACCATTAGGTAGAGGCCTACCATCGTCTATAGACGACTGTTGTTGCAAGTTTTGGAGTTGATCATAGAACCAGACAGCGTATGTCCCCGCAACGATCATATAGTAGATAGTAACGCCCTGAAAATATTGCCACACTAAAGCGACCCCAGAGAATCCCCGAAATGACCAATCGTCTGTTGCAAGGCCATAAAAAAGTTGCAGTGCGCGAAATAGCCCGACAGACCAAAGAAACGAAAAAACCAGTGAACCGAGGATATGGATAATCACCTGAATCTTAAACGTGCCGCGGACAAGCCAGCGCAACATCATGAAGTAGACTGGGAAACCAAGGAGAAACGGAAACACGATGTTGGAAAATACGGATGACGCAATGCGAGAGGCGTCAAGTCCGGTTGTTAGTATAAAAATCGATGCATAGGCACAAGAGATGGGAAGCCATACGATGGCATAGATATAAAACCATCGTGAAATGATTTTGTTGCGTTTATTTTTTGAACAGCGATCGTAAAGTGTCATAGAAACTATCCGGTTATTCTAGGAAATATTAGGTAGAAATAACATGTTCAAGAAGGAGACCTGTCGAAATAAGGTACAAAAATTGTCTTGCAGGCTCGGCGGCGTTAGTAGAACGCCACCCATTCAGCGCCTCTTGATATATCAATAATTTGCGACAATATAAATTGTGCGTCAAATACGTGTAGGGGCAGTTTTGTGCCGAATGCGGCGCACTTAAGGTTCCATGGCTTTTGGGCGCCCCGCTAATGGCGATTTTTTACTCTCTATAAGCGGACGTTCATCCCATTGCGGATGGCCTGCCGGTGTATGAGCACTTGCCGGAACGGTCGTACGTTCTAACGCCCCGGCCGGTAATCTGCCGTTGCTTCGGCGATGACTGCCTCCAGCGTCATTGGTGGTGTTTTCCATTCGCCGCCGACGAACATTTCAACTTGATCTGCGTAATGCGGCGACGACTGATCTAACGTTGCAGCGCCAAACTGGTGGATGGTTTTAATGTCGCTAACCCCTTCCGGCGACCAATCCGTATAGAGAATATATGTATCGCCGCCAGCCGCCTTCAGCGGAATATCTTCCGCATTGCCGCTCGGGTAAACCGCGCGCAAAGTGTCGGGTCCGCCGTCAATAGCGAGATCATATTCGCCGCGACGAAAGTGCAGCACTTCACTCCAGGTCGGATCGACGCGACCGAATTTTTCGGACAACACGCCGGCGACTTGACGCAAGGCCTCAACATAATCGGGCTCGGCGGGATGGTCGTCATCAATGAGATAACCCCTTGCCTTTTGTGCGGTGAGAATGGCGAGCGCAGCAGCGCGGTCGTCGTGATCGACGGCGCCGTCCCACTGCCTTAGCGTCGCCATCGCCTCGACCAGTAATGGCTCGTTGGTTTCCTCAGCCAACAGCGCACGCACCAGCTCCATTACGCGTGAGGATTGCGCATAGATGTGATCCATCTTGTAGCTGAGAAACTCTTCTTCGGTGATTTCCGGATCGGCGCCATAAAGTTCCTGAAGCCGGATGCCACGATTGGTTGTGCGGGTGTCGATGCCGAAATATGGCGGAAAGTCCGCGGGGTCCGCATTGTCGCCCTCGCCGCTGGCCAGAAACGGCGTGTGGTTGGCGTTGACCACATAACCGGAGGCGGGATTGACCACGCTTGGTACGGCGCTGAACGGGCGCTGTCCGCGCCACAGGGTTTGTGATGTATCACCCGGAACCACGCCGGACCAATCATAACCAGCGTCACGCACCGGGATCGCGGCGTTGTAGAAATACCCGACATTGCCCTCCCGGTCGGCATAGACGGCGTTGAAACTCGGTATCGCGCCGATCGCCATGGCCGCGCGCCATTCGTCAAAATTTTGTGCTTTGTTCATCGCGTACCACTGTTCAATGGTCCGGATATTGCCGGCGCCCGCGTATGAGACCGCAAAGACGCCGTGTTCTGTAACGAATACCGGTCCGTGAACGGAGTACAGGGACGGCCGCGTTACGGGAAGACTGAACGGCCCAAACAGTTTGACGCGGAATTTTACCTTTTCTGCATTGAACTCACGCCATTGGCCGTCAAATTTATATTTTTTCGGCTTTTTTGGATCATCAACGGTCAACTCATAGATATCCACGAGATCAGGCCGGTTGACCGTATGCGCCCAGCCGAGATTTGGCCCTGCCCCGTGCAAAATCATCGGCGCGCCAGGAAACAATCCGCCGATGATGTCCCACCCCTCCTCCGATTTGAGCCGCGCCTCATACCAGGCAATCGGCCCCTCATAAGGTTGGTGGGAATTGACCATCAGTCGTGTATGCCCATCGCTGGAGCGGACGGGCGCGACCGCCATGGCGTTGGAGCCGAGTTCATTTTCCTCGCTGACATGCAAAAAGGCTTCACGTGCGGTCTCAGCAGCTTTTGTGGTTTTGACGTCGCCCTCATAAATCGCTTTCAGTTGTGCATCGAGGCCATAGAAGAACGGCGTGCGCGATGTGAACCCGGCGATGACATCGTAGGCCGTGACCGGAGCGGCGCCGGGCGAACAGTTATTGCGGCGTTGCGCGCACCAAAGATTGAGGCCGGCTGCGTAGGCTTCCGCGACGGCCCGGGTCTTCGGCGACAGGTCGCTTTCGTATTTCTCCTTAACATCGCTGCCAATCTTCAGAGCGCCAATCAGATAATCTGGGATCGCTGCATCCTCGCCTTTGCGTTGGGCGAGCGTACCGCGCGAGAAGAAGACCACTTCTTCAATCGTCGCCCAG
>JAJFGA010000063.1 GCA_021776375.1 Hyphococcus sp.
TCGCTTCATCAACGTCGCGGTGCGGCGATCAACAAACCGCTGCGTCAGCTTTTCATGCAACACATCGGACAATCTGTCTTCTATCGCGCGCGCGCGCTCTTGCCAATAAGGCGCGTTTTCTATCCATGCCGAGCGATGGGAAAGATAGGTCCAGGTGCGAATATGGGCGATGCGCGATGCGATGACGTCGAAATCGCCGTCAATTCGGTCCAGGCGATTGATCCGCGGCGCCAGCCAAGCTTCGTTGACGCGCCCGTCATGCATCAACATGAGATAAAGATCGGCGAGCAGGCGGCCATGCTGGTCCGCTGAAATCTTGCTGAAATCGGGGATCTGGCAAAGTTCCCATAATGTCGCCAGTGCAGCGCCGCCTTTGGCGAGATCGCGAATCTCTTCGCGGCCAATGAGATTGTGAAGCGCAGCCTCATCAGCTTCACGGCGCGAGCGCTGCAACTCCTTGCGCGGCGAGCGCCGTTCCAGCGACCGGGCGAGCGCCGGGAGGGAAGAAAGGTCGATTTGTTCAGAGCGCCATTGCAGCGCTGCGATCGGATCAAATTGATGATTTTCAATCGCCTCGACAATGTCTTCGTCAATCCCGTGGCAGTCTGCGGTGGTCCCGAAGCTTCCGTCGCGAATATGGCGCCCGGCGCGGCCGGCGATTTGCGCCAGTTCCGCGGCCGTGAGATTGCGCGAGCGCTGCCCGTCGAATTTGCGCGTCGCGGCGAAGGCGACATGGTCGATATCCATGTTGAGCCCCATGCCGATGGCGTCGGTGGCGACCAGGAAATCAACTTCACCGGATTGATATAATTCCGCCTGGGCGTTGCGGGTGCGGGGGCTAAGCGATCCGAGAACCACCGCTGCGCCGCCTCTCTGTCTGCGGATCAATTCGGCGATTGAATAAACGGTGTCGGCGCTGAAGGCGATGATGGCGGTGCGCCGGGGCAGTCGGGTGACTTTCTTTGGCCCGGTATAACTAAGCTGCGAGAATCGCTCGCGCGAGAGATATTGAACATTGGCGAACAGGCGCTGCAAAACCGGGCGCATCGTGTCGGAGCCGAGGAAGAGGGTCTCCGATGAGCCTCGCGCATGCAGCAGGCGGGAGGTGAAAATGCGTCCGCGTTCAGGGTCGGCGGCGAGTTGAATTTCATCGATGGCGAGAAACTCAACATTGCGTTCAAGCGGCATCGCCTCCACCGTGGCCACCCAGTAGCGCGGGCGCGAAGGGATGATTTTCTCCTCGCCTGTCACCAGCGCGACCTCATGGGCCCCGCGCGATTTCACGATCCGATCATAGATCTCCCGCGCCAGCAGCCGCAACGGCAGGCCGATCATGCCGGAGCGGTGGGCGAGCATGCGCTCCAGCGCATAATGGGTCTTGCCGGTATTGGTTGGCCCCAACACCGCCGTTACCCGTCCGCCGCCGGCAGGGGTGAAATCATCAAAGGCGAAGGAGGACGGCACGTTATGAGCTGCCTTGGGTTCAAGAAGCGCCAGTGAAAGCCTGGCGGTGAGGCGGCCTGCGAGCCCGCGCGTTAATCTGGATTATATAAGACCGCAGTGAAGATTCTCAACGCCCGTGCAGGGCTTGGCCGCAATCTATGCGACGTCGCGCGCCTTGCGCCCGGCGCCAGTCCATTTTGACAGCATCGCGGCAAGTTGTTCCTTGCGGATGGGCTTGGCCAAATAATCGTCCATGCCGGCGGCAAGGGTTTTTTCGCGCTGGCCTTCAAAGGCATGCGCGGTCACACAGACGATCGGCGTGCGCAGGGCGGCGGTCTCGCGTTCAAAATTTCGGATTGCGCGCGCGGTCTCGTGGCCGTCCATTTCAGGCATCGACACATCCATCAACACAATATCGAACGCGGCCGCTTTATAAGCGGCGAGTGCTTTTACACCGTTGACGGCGAAGCAAAGCTCATATCTGGCATCGTCAATCATCGACTTCATAACCAGTCGGTTGACGTCATTGTCTTCGGCGATGAGAACACGGATGCGGCTGGTTTTAAGCTCGGTGCCGCTTGGCGAACCGTCCTCATGCTGTGTGATAACGATTGAGGTCTCGCGCTCCCGGACCGGCGAAAGGTCTATTGCGGTCGCAACCGGCAATGTCACTTTGAAGGTAAATATACACCCATCGCGACACACGGACTGCGCCGTGATATCGCCGCCCATCGCATGGGCAAGTTGCCGCGAGATCGCAAGTCCGAGCCCGGCGCCGTCGAAACGCCGCGTCGTTGAGCCTTCGACTTGCTCGAATTTTTTGAAAATATCATCAAGTTTGTCTTCGGGAATGCCAATGCCGGTATCTTCAACGACAAAGCTTAAATCGATATCGCCTGCAATTGCAGCGCCGCTGACTTTGATCTTGATGTGGCCTTGTTCAGTGAATTTGAAGGCGTTGCCGATCAGGTTAATCAAAATCTGCCGAATTCGGCCGACGTCGCCGGAGATATGATCAGGCAGGTTTTCGTCTATTTCAATAATCAGGTCGAGCTGCTGCTGATTGGCGCGTAATTTGAACAGCATGCTGATCTGTTCGAGGAAGCTCCGGAGTGCAAACGGTTTATTTGTCAGGCTGATGCCGCCAGCTTCGACCTTGGAGAGATCAAGAATATCATTGATGATCGTCATGAGCGAGGCGCCGGAACTGGTGATGGTTTCGGCATAGAGGCGCTGCTGATCGGTAAGTTCAGTATCTTCCAGCATTTCCGCCATGCCGAGAACGCCGTTCATCGGCGTGCGGATTTCGTGGCTCATCATCGCGAGGAAGTCCGACTTGGCGCGGTTTGCGCTCACCGCTTCGGTGCGCGCCTCGCAGAGTTTTACCGCCGCGAGTTCCATCTCGCGTTGAAAAATTGCAGCGCCGGTGATGAGCATCGCCAAGGTCATGGAAAGCCCGACCACGAGCCAGTGGGATAAGACGTCAATGGACATCTCATAGACGCTTGGCGCGATCGCCCCGCGTAAGGAATACAACACCAGATAAGTGCAGAAGACCAAGATCGCCGCGCCGACGCCTTCTTTCCAGCCGAGGAACAAGGTCGCCATCACCGCCCACGGCAACAAGAAGAAAGTCGAGCGTGAAAACATGCCGCCGGCAATCACCGCCACGGCGACAAAGCCGACATAGGAAAATCCAAGAAAAAACCATGCAACGCCGCGTACATTGCGGGTGCGGGCAATCAGAACCGGGCAGGCCAGAAACACCAACGGCCCCAGACCGGCGATAAGGGTTTGAACCGGATAGGCGGCAAAAGATGCGTCAAAATTGCGCCATCCGGACAGGCTGCCGATAATGGCGGCGGCAATAGAAATGACCAGGAGGCAGCGTTTGCGGGCTGCATCCAGATAATCGCCGTCAATGACGGGTGGCCAGAAGAATTGGGTAACGGCGGACGGCGACATGTATTAGCCTTTCTTTCGCCGCCCTATGATGGATAAAAAGTCTTATTGTTTGTTTACTCAGGTTTGTTTTCGAAAGATTTCCGTGCTCGGCAGGTTGGGGTCGACAGTAACGGTGTGCTCTCAGGCGCTGGCCGATGCTGACTTGACGCCCGCCAGCGCCTCAGTTATGGGACGCGACTTGGTTTCATACATCTAACGGGGCTGCGCGGTTACCGACGTGGTCCATATAGTATTAAGGGCTGACCCATGGCGCGCCGCTGCGAATTAACCGGTATTGGACCCCAGTCCGGGCACAATGTCTCACACGCGAAAAACCGCACCAAAAGGCGGTTTTTGCCGAATTTGTGCAATGTAACACTGCATTCCGACAAGCTTGAGCAGGGCTTTAAGTTCCGGATTGCCGCCGCGGCGCTGCGCACGGTTGACCATGTCGGCGGCCTCGACTTGTTCCTGGCCAAGGCTGATGACGGCCAACTGTCCTCAAATGCCTTGAAAGTG
>JAJFGA010000064.1 GCA_021776375.1 Hyphococcus sp.
CTGCATTCCGACAAGCTTGAGCAGGGCTTTAAGTTCCGGATTGCCGCCGCGGCGCTGCGCACGGTTGACCATGTCGGCGGCCTCGACTTGTTCCTGGCCAAGGCTGATGACGGCCAACTGTCCTCAAATGCCTTGAAAGTGAAGCGCAAACTTGCCAAAGCTTCCGCCTAGGGGAACTTGCCTCCCCGCGGTTGTTCGGGACGGGAACAATGGAAAGTTCCGCCGCTGTTGAAAAACGGCGTCATCGAGAAACAGCGGTTAGCCGTCTTTTGCGACAAACCGGTGAGTTTGCGACGGCGATAAGCCGTCTGGCGCTTCTGGTCGTGATTTTGACCCCTCTACTCCTTACATCTTTCCTTACCGTTGACCTGCCAATACGCGCATTTGACGGATTGTTTGGCGACGACATAGCGCTGCGACCCTCGAACTGGCTGACCCGTGGCGTCTTCATCATGTCGCTGGCGCCGCTGGTCGCGATCTTGTTCGCCCGAAAATATGGCGGCGACGAAGCTTCTCGGGCCATTACTGCTGCTTGGGGCGTTGCTGCAATCGCTGTCTTTGCCGAGCTTTCCTACCTGGCGCCGGCGCTGGAGGCCGGGGATATGCCGCCGGTGCGCTTTACGGTGGTGTTTGTCGCCGCCTCTATGGCCGCTCAATATGTCGCCGTTGGCGTTTATGATGTGGCGCGGGGCGGCGGAAAGTGGTGGCGCGCGCCCTTATTCGGCGCACTCGGCGGCAGTATCGCCTTCTTGGTGGTCTACTTTCCCGGCATTTACTGGGGCGTCGCCGCGCCCTGGCTTAATTGGGCGGTGACGGGGTTCACGGTGCAGATGGCGCTGGCGGGGCTGTTCTTACCGTTCTACTGGCTGGTTCGCCGGCGCCTGCGCCCAAAGGGCGGCTTTGGCGGGATTTGACAGCATAAGGCGCAAGAAAAAAGGCGGCGGCTCGCATCCGCCGTTCAAGTTTAGGTGCAGTAAAAGTCGAGATCAGACGGTTCTGGATTTCCCGCGCCCGGCAAAGCTAAGGCCCGCAATGCCGGCGAAGAACAGCCAGACCGCTGCTGGAGTGGGGACTTCGGAGATT
This sequence comes from Hyphococcus sp., assembly GCA_021776375.1. GTDB lineage: Bacteria > Pseudomonadota > Alphaproteobacteria > Caulobacterales > Parvularculaceae > Hyphococcus. The sequence goes on from JAJFGA010000064.1 coordinate 1,084, forward strand.
TCTGCAATCAGATATTCAGCCGTGTTGCTTCCATTGCTGATAAAGGAAGCATTGAAATCCAGGCGGACCAGAAACGGGTTTTCCGTAAGCACTCCGAGGAACAAGCTCAGCAATTGCTGGGTGCTGGCGTCGCCGTTGATCAGGCCGCCAATAGTGGTAATGACGCCGCCTGACAGACTGGTTAGACCGTCTGCGCTCAAGACTTCAACGCTTTCGAAAAAACCGAACGGGTCGTTGGCGGTTTCAAGGTCGAGATCTTCAAACAGGACATTGAGGACATATTGGGCGCCGACATTGATCGGCTCGAACAGGAGGTACATGGACAGGGTGCCGCCGCCATTGCCTGAATCTGCTACTAGACCAAAATTGCCGCCATTATCGACACCGTAGACGCCGGATGTGTCGCCGAGCGGAATAAAATATTTGACCGCCTCACCGCCAAGCGCGGCGCGAAACTCAGTTTGGCCGATGCTGGAATTGTCGCCGGGATCGACGGTGACGCCGATGACGCCGGCGCTGGCGCCGGGCGCCGTAAACAACATTGCGGCGCCGAGGGCGGCGGCGATGATGGTGGTTAATTTACGCATTTGCGGTCCCTGAACTACGGATGAGCCGTTTCAGGTGTGGATATGCAATTCAGCCGCCAGCGGGGGACTGCCATTTACCCCACCCATTCCTCCTTTAGAGGGTGCAGAGTGTATGAAATTGAAACAGGCGGCGCGTCTGCCAAACCTGTGACGGCCTGGCCAGCGGCGAGGCCGGCCTGCTTTAACGCCCGGTGTTGAGCAGTTTTGCTGCTTCGTTGGCAAAATAAGTGATAATGCCGTCGGCGCCGGCGCGCTTGAACGCCATCAGGGATTCCATCATCGCGCGCTCGCCGTCGAGCCAGCCATGGCCGGCCGCGGCTTTTATCATGGCGTATTCGCCAGATACCTGAAACGCGAAGGTTGGCGCCCGGAATTCATTTTTTACCCGCCAGATAATATCAAGATAGGCCAGCCCCGGCTTCACCATGACCGCGTCGGCGCCTTCGGCGAGATCAAGAGCGACTTCCCGTAACGCCTCATCTGAGTTTGCCGGGTCCATCTGGTAGGTGCGTTTGTCGCCGCGCAACACGCCGCTCGAGCCGATGGCTTCACGGTAGGGTCCATAAAACGCAGATGCGTATTTGGCCGCATAGGCCATGATCTGAACAGTCTCGAAGCCCGCATCGTCAAGGCCGCTGCGGATTGCGCCAACGCGCCCATCCATCATGTCTGACGGGGCGACAATGTCGTATCCAGCCGCGGCCATGATAACAGCCTGTCGGACAAGGATTTCGACGGTTTCATCGTTAATAATCTCACCGTCCCGCAGCAGTCCATCATGGCCATGATCAGTGTAGGGATCGAGGGCAATATCCGCCATAAGGCCGATTTCCGGAACCGCGTCCTTGATGGCGCGGGCGGTACGGCACATCAGGTTGTCCGGGTTAAGCGCCTCTTCACCATCCGGCGAGCGGTGCTCAACGTCAGTATACGGAAAGAGCGCCAGCGCCGGAATGCCGAGATCGTTTGCCTCGCGCGCCGCGAGCACGGCCTGATCGGGAGACAAGCGCACGATCCCCGGCATGGCGTCGATGGGCTCGCGAATATTCTTGCCGTCTTTTAAGATTATGGCCTGGATAAAGTCGCTGGCGACGAGCGTCGTTTCGCAAAACAACCGTCGCGACCAGTCGGTCTGGCGCGGGCGGCGGAGACGCAATGCTGGAAAGCGGGCGAGGGGGGGCGTGTTCATGGGTATTTTAAGCCTTGTACCAAGCGTTGCATTCGGCGGGCGACAGTTCGGGCGCTCGCGCGCCCGTCGCCGGACTTCATACGCTGCGGGCTGACGTCTTAACAGGCAATTTATCAACCCGTCCCGTCGGCGGCAAATTTAAAGGGCTCTGGTTTCTGTTGGGCCCCGATTTCTACCGAGCGATGACTGTGATGCTTAGAATTTGACTTCAAATTGAATTGTCGGACTTAACCGCGCCTTTAGACCTCGTGTGTAGTTATAGGCTTGTAGTCAATTGAGTGAGTATTCTACATGGCGGTTAATGGGGCAGCACAATCTGAGGTTATCGGGCAGGGGGAGAGTTTCACCAGCGCCGATCCGCAGAAACTGGAAACGAGCTATCTCCAGCTTTTGCATCTGGTCGAGCGGCTTCACCGTCAGCTCCTGGATGTGATCAAGGATGAATTGGAACGGATCGGCCAGACCGAGATTAATTCCGTTCAAGCGTTGCTGCTTTACAATATTGGCGATGCGGAGCTGACCCCGGGCGAATTACGCTCGCGCGGCCATTATCTCGGCTCGAATGTGTCCTACAACCTCAAACAGTTGGTCGAGAAGGGCTATATCCGCGATGAGCGTTCGCCCACTGATCGCCGCTCCAAGCGCGTGTCTCTAACCCAGTCCGGCCTTGATATACGCGATAATCTCGCGGGGCTGTTTCAGCGCCAACTTTCATCTGTCGAACAGGTCGGCGGCGTGAATTTGGAATTGATGGAAGAGACCAACAAGGCGCTACAACGCCTTGAGCGGTTCTGGGCCGATCAGGTTCGCTTCCGCCTTTAAGGTCTGCTTGCGACCCCAAAGCGATATTTCATAAAATGTTTCGCTAAAACATTTTCCGACCAGGCACCTGCCGGTTGAACGCGAGAAAATGCGGTCATCGATGAATCTAGGCAAAATCCGAATCGGTATGATTGGATTTTGTTCTCGTTGGATGTCGGGCGCGTGTTCGCGCGGGCGAGGCGCAGTTAAGAATCATTCTTAACTTTAGGCGTAGATACATCTTTAACCATGTATTTTTGTTTACCATATAACCTGCGGCTATCAGTCCGGCGCGTGGCGGGCTGATATGACTAGCCATTTCCCGTCGGCATTGCTTAATACGGAAATGGCGACATAACAGAACCGTCGTGCGGGTGTGAATTTGATGGTGGATTACAACAAAGCGTTTGAAACAGCGGTGGCGGCGGTGCAGGCCGAAGGGCGCTACCGGGTATTTGCAGATATTGAGCGTATCCGCGGCCGGTTTCCGACGGCGCTTTATCACCCCGATCATACCGAAGACTCGCGCGAGATTACTGTCTGGTGTTCGAATGATTATCTCGGCATGGGCCAGCATCCGGTGGTTGTCGAAGCCATGCGAGAGGCGGCCAGCAAGGTCGGCGCCGGCGCTGGCGGTACGCGCAATATCGCCGGGACGACGCATTACCATGTCCGATTGGAGCGCGCCCTTGCCGATCTCCATCGCAAGGAAGCCGCGTTGTTGTTCACATCCGGCTATGTCGCCAATGAGGCGACGCTGGCGACCATTGCGCGCATTCTGCCGGACTGCATTATTCTTTCCGATGAGCTGAACCATGCCTCCATGATTGAGGGCATCCGCGGCGGCCGGTCGGTCAAGCGCATCTGGCGGCACAATGATCTCGCTCACCTCGAAGAGATTTTGAAAGAATTGCCTGACGACCGCCCGAAGGTTATCGCCTTTGAGTCGGTTTATTCGATGGATGGCGATATCGCGCCGATCAGAGAGATTTGTGATCTGGCGGATAAATATAACGCCTTCACCTATATTGACGAGGTTCATGCTGTAGGCCTTTACGGCGCCCGCGGCGGCGGCGTCGCTGAGCGGGACGGCCTTGAGGACCGCATCGACCTGATTGAAGGAACGCTCGGCAAAGCGTTCGGCGTGATGGGCGGCTATATTGCGGCAAGCGCGGCAATTGTTGACGCCATCCGGTCTTACGCGTCCGGTTTTATCTTCACGACGGCCCTCTCGCCGGTGCTGGTGGCGGGGGCGCTCGCCAGTGTTGAAGAGTTGAAAAAATCAAACCATCTGCGTGAGAAACATCAAGAACGCGCTGCAAAGCTGAAAACTATTTTGACCGAAGCGGGTCTTCCGGTGATGCCGTCGGTTAGCCATATCGTACCGGTCAAAGTTGGTGACCCGGTGCGTTGTAAAAAAGTCACCGACTATCTTCTCGACCATCACAATATTTATGTGCAACCGATAAACTACCCGACCGTGCCCAAGGGCACAGAGCGGTTGCGACTTACGCCAACACCGCTGCATACAGATGAACATATGTATGTCTTGCTCGAGGCGCTTGAAGATGCATGGAAAGCGCTGAAGCTCCAACGTGTAGCCTAAACGGCGCGCACAAAAAAAGGGGCGCAAAAAAACGCCCCTTTTTTAACCCGCAACTGGGAATGAATGTGGATCAGGCCGCTCTGCGTCGCCCTGATGCCGTCTTTTTCTTTGCCGTTTTGCGTTTCTTCGTTGTTTTGCGTTTGCTAGTTGCGGCCGTCCCCAGACCAATATCTTTTGCAAACTGCGAGCGCCGCTTGGCGTAGTTTGGCGCCACCATCGGATAATCCGCCGGCAGGCTCCATTTGCGCCGGTACTCTTCCGGGGTAAGATCATAATGCGTGCGCAAGTAGCGTTTGAGCATTTTGAGCTTCTTACCATCTTCAAGACAGATAACGTATTCAGGAGTTATTGACTTGTTGATCGCTACTGCCGGTTCACGGCTTCCGGCAAATGTATGATCGCCTTCTGCAAGTGCGGAAACAGCGCCAAAGACATCATGCAATAGATTTGGAAGCTGATCTGCACTCACTTTGTTGTTGACCACATAAGCAGCAACGATGTCGCTGGCCATGCGTATTACGCCGAGATTTTCGGTCGCGCCTTCTTTGTCGGGCATATTAGGTCCTCCTAATGCGACTATGCTTGATAACGTTTATTCGTCCTATAACCAATATTGGTTATGCCCAAAAAAGGCTTTGGCAGCATAAGGACTATCAACGCTCTCCCCTTGCACTTGCGGTAACCAGTAGGGACAGAGAAATCAAGATAAGAATGCACTCGGAGATTAGCAAAAGCTATGATGGAAACGCAAGATTACTTATGCAATCGATCTCAGCGTTGGCTTTGGTTTGGCAAAGATAGAAAAGGCGCTCTCTCAGTAGAGACGGCGAACCCCTAGAGCTTATTAAAATCATGTGATGGTTAGGGCCGTTTCTGTTCGAGCACTAATCAGATGTGTGCGTGACATGAAGTGTTTTGACGCTTCAGTTTCGGCTGGAGCGCCAAAACAACCAACCCGGCGCATGTTTAAATAGCCTCGATCGCTGGCTGTGCGATGGAAAATATCCGTTGCTGGGAGGGCGCGCGGCAAGTATATGGCGAGCCTATAGCCAACTGATCGGCCGGTCCGCCACCCTGGAGAAATTTTCATGAGCGTCAGTAAGTTGCAGATCGCCCCGAACGGGTTCTTCAGCGATAGCCTCAATGCCCGCGATTCGGAAGTATTCGCCGGCATCGGCCGTGAGTTGTCGCGCCAGCAGCGCCAGATCGAGCTGATAGCATCCGAAAACATTGTCTCGCGCGCAGTCCTCGAAGCCAACGGCTCCGTACTCACCAACAAATATGCAGAAGGCTATCCGGGCCGACGCTATTACGGCGGCTGCGAATTTGTCGATCAGGTCGAAGAGATCGCGATCGCGCGCGCAAAAAAGCTGTTTAATTGCGAAGAGGCCAATGTTCAGCCGCATTCCGGCAGCCAGGCCAATCAGGCGGTGTTCATGGCGCTGATGAAACCGGGCGACACTTTCCTCGGGATGGACCTGGCGGCCGGCGGTCACCTGACCCACGGCGGCGTCGCTAACCAATCGGGCAAATGGTTTAACGCTGTTCACTACAGTGTTGGCGAGGAAGATCACCGGATCGATTACGACTCTGTCGCGCGCCTTGCCGATGAGCATCGGCCGAAAGTGATCATCGCCGGAGGCAGCGCCTATTCACGTATCATCGACTTCAAGAAATTTCGCGCTATCGCCGACAGCGTCGGCGCGACATTGATGGTCGACATGGCGCATTTTGCCGGCCTGGTTGCGGCGGGCGTGCACCCCAATCCCCTCGACCACGCCCATGTCGCAACATCAACCACCCACAAAACCCTGCGCGGTCCGCGCGGCGGTCTGATCCTGACCAATGACGGTGACCTGGCGAAAAAGATTCGCTCCTCCGTCTTCCCGGGTATTCAGGGTGGTCCGTTGATGCATGTGGTTGCGGCCAAAGCGGTGGCGTTTGGCGAGGCGCTTGAGCCTTCCTTCAAGGCCTATGGGCGGGCCGTGATTGACAATGCGCAGGCGCTGGCCGCGACCCTGGTTGATGCCGGCTACGCAGTTATTTCCGGCGGCACCGACACCCATCTCGCGCTCATTGACCTTCGGCCAAAGGGCGTCAAGGGCAACGCCGCCGAGCAAAGCCTGGAGCGCGCCGGTATGACCTGCAACAAAAATGGCGTGCCGTTTGACCCAGAGAAATTCACCATCACCTCAGGTGTTAGGGTCGGCTCGCCGGCGGGGACGACGCGCGGATTTGGCGTTGCGGAGTTTCGTGAGATTGGCGCGCTGATGGCTGAGGTTCTCGACGGACTGGCGACTGGCGGCGACGACAATAAGGCCGCGGAGGAAGCCGTCGCAGGCCGAGTTGAGGCGCTGACGACGAAATTTCCGATTTATGCGTGATTGCTGTTATAAGCGACGCTAACGGCTAGAGTATCGAGCGATTAAAAGGAATCGCTCGATACTTTAGATTCTTTGTTGTGCGCCGGCCCGCGCGCGAAGGCGCGCTAATAATGACTCGACCGCCTTCGCGGTCGGGATGCGAAAAACCGGGTTCTACTTTTTCGCCCGGCGGCCAATTGATTGCGAGATATATATGCGGTGTCCTTTTTGCGGCAGTGAAGATACGCAAGTTAAAGACTCGCGTTCGGCCGAGGATGGCGCTTCGGTTCGCCGCCGGCGCGAATGCACCGCCTGCGGCGGGCGCTTCACCACCTTTGAACGCGTGCAACTGCGCGAGCTGACGGTTGTCAAAAGCTCCGGCAAGAAAGCGCCGTTTGATCGCGACAAGCTCGCCCGATCGGTGATGATAGCGACGCGCAAACGCGAGGTTGAGGCGGATCGTGTTGAGCAGATGATTTCCGGCGTCGTCCGTCGACTTGAGGCGATGGGCGAGGCCGAAATTCCCTCACAGACGATTGGCGAGTTGGTGATGGCGGGGCTGGCGCATCTCGATGATGTCGCTTATGTGCGCTATGCCTCGGTCTATAAAGATTTCCGCGACACAAAAGACTTCGAAAAGTTCCTTGGTAAAATGGAAGACAGTGACAATGAATAGCGCAGACATCCCGGTTGCGACCGGCGCCAAGGGCGCGCCCGTGTCCGGTGCGCCGGCGCGATCCGCCGCGCGGCTCGCCGTCGTCCAGGCGCTTTATCAGATGGAAGCCTCGGGGCAGGGGGTTCACGCCACCATCGCCGAGTTCGAGACCCATCGCCTCGGCGGCGACTTGGAGGGCGAGCGGCTTCACGGCGCCGACAAAAAGTTTTTCGCCGAGATCCTGAACGGAGCGGTCGAAGTGCAGGCGCGTCTCGACCCCTATCTCGAACGACAGCTCGCCAAGGGTTGGACGCTGGCCCGCATTGACGCCACCGCCAGGGCGATTTTGCGCGCCGGGCTGTTCGAATTAATTCGCCGCCCCGATGTTCCGAGCAAAGTCGTTATCAGCGAATATCTTGAGGTCGCCAAGGCGTTTTTTGACGATGAAGAACCAAAATTCATCAACGCCGTTCTCGACGCGGCCGCTCGCCATGCGCGCGCCGATGAGTTCCAGGCTTAGGGCGCGCGCCGCATATGAGCGAATTTGAAATTATTCGCGATATTTTTGCGCCTCTTACAAAAGGTGCGCCTGGCGCTTTGGGCCTGGCCGATGATGCCGCGCTAATCGACGAGGGCGCGCTCGTTGTCACGAAGGATATTTTGATTGCTGGCGTTCATTTTTTGCCCAAGGATCCGCTTGATCTGGTTGCGCGCAAATTGATCCGTGTCAATCTTTCCGACCTTGCCGCTAAGGGCGCAAAGCCGGCTGGATATTTTCTTGGTTGTGCTTGGCCGGCAAATATCAAGCGCGAAAAAATTGAACTCTTTGCGGCGGGATTGAAAGACGATCAGGAACGCTTCCGCCTGTCGCTTTATGGCGGCGATACGACGATGCACACCATCAAAGCGGCGCCGCTGACTTTGTCGGCGACTTTTTTCGGCACGCCGCCGACGCGCGGCATGAGCCGGCGGTCCGGCGCCTCTGCGGGCGATGATATCTATGTTTCGGGCACGATTGGCGATGCTGGCCTGGGGCTGTTGGCGTTGAAGAAAGAGCTGAAATTCACGACCGTTGACCGCGCCACGCTTGCCGGGCGGTATCACCTGCCGGAACCGCGCCTCAGCCTTGGGGCGGCGCTGGCCGGACTTGCGACCGCGACGATTGATGTTTCCGATGGATTGCTTGCCGATGCGCGCCATCTCGCCGACGCTTCGGGGCTGCGCGCAGAAATTGACGCCGTTTCCATACCGCGCTCGCCCGCAGCGGCGTCGTGGATTGCGACCCAGGGCAATCGCTGGCGCGCGATCGGCGCGCTCGCTTCGTCTGGCGATGATTATGAAATTTTCTTCGCCGCCCCGCAGGCGATGCGCCGCTCTGTTACGGTCGCAGCAAAAGCGTCGCGTACGGAGGTTTCACGTATTGGCGTCTTAAAGCGCGGCGAGGGTGCGGTGCTGATCGATGAAAATGGCGCAGAAATCTCGGTCCCATCGGGCGGGTTTGATCACTTCAAATGATTTGGGCCGAGGCTATTGCCCCGGAACCTGCCCCTGTCCGCCGCCAATGGCTGCGGGAAGCTGGCCGACATTGCCAAGCAGCTGTTCCCAGAAATTGAGTTCCTTGCCGCGCGTGGGCGTTGCTCGCGAGACCAGCTTGATAGCCTCGCCATCTGCAAGCGTATAGGTGTCCACGGACGAAACGACGCTCTCCTCATCGAAACGAAACGCGATCACGGTGCGCCTTTTGGTTTTTGAATGAAAAAACGCCCGCGTCGTGTCGGTGCTGTTGAGATAGTACCAGACATTGCGGTTAAACGTGCCGATCATCGACGGCTCGCCATATTTCGCCAGCACGCTCTCTTTTGAGTCGAGACCAGCCTCTGCTGTCAGTTTGGTCTGATCACGTTCCAGAACATAGCCATGGTTCTGGCGCACCGATACGCAAGCCTGAAGCGACAGGACAGCGGCGACAATCAACACAACTCTCATAATATCCGAACCTACCTGGTGGCTTGATCGTGGGGGCTTGATCCGCAGCCTCTGGGAGAATATTTCCGGGCATCGATACCAGCGATCTGCGCTAGCTGCAAATCCTCTTAAGGTCTGATTTATGATTGTTTCGCTTTTTCGCAAGGACCCTGCCGTCGCAGCGGGTGAAGCGCTCTACGCTGCGGCGGTGGAACAGGCGCGCACGCCCCGGTTTTACGTCGATTTTGGCGTTCCAGATACGGTCGAAGGCCGCTTTGAAATGATTGCCGTCCATGTATTTTTGATACTCAGCAGGCTCAAAGGCGATGGCCCTGGCGAGAAAAAGGTGGGCCAAAAGCTGTTCGATGCGATGTTTCAGAATTTGGACGATGCGCTCCGTGAGCTTGGCGTTGGGGATCTCTCGGTGGGTAAGAAAATCCGCAAGCTGGCTGAGAATTTCTTTGGCCGCGTAGGGGTTTATGGCGAGGCCTTAAAGCCGGATGTGGAACCGGGTTTGCTGATGGCCGCGCTTGGGCGCAATATTTTTGAGGACGAGGCCGCGCCGGGCGCGGGGATCCTTGCTGATTATGTCCGCCAGGCGGTGGCGGAGATCAACATGCAACCGGTCCCGCGCATTGTTGGCGGCATTGTTCATTTTCCCGAACCCGAAGGGAGCGCCGGATGACAGAGCAACCAGAATACGAATTCAGCCATGAAGTTGATTTAACAAAAATCTCCAAGACCGGGCGGGACTACCGTCTGGAGGCTGATGCTGCTGCGCGCAAAAGAATTGCTGAGCGGCTTCGCGTGCCTTCGGTTGAAGCGCTTGCGGGTGAAATCCATATCGCGGCGACGCGCAAGGCGGTTTTTGTACGCGGCAGCGTGCGTGGGCGCCTGACACGCGAATGTGTTGTTAGCCTGGAGGAGATGCCGGAAACGGTCGATGACCGATTTGAGGTTGAGTTTGTGCGTTGCGCCGATGACGCGCCTGTTGAGGAGGATAATGCTGAAAACTGGCACGAGCCGGAGGCGCATCGCGGGGTTGTGTTTGATATTGGCGAACTCTTGGTTCAACAGTTTTCCCTGGCGCTCGACCCGTTTCCGCGAAAGCCGGGGGCGGTGAGCCTTGCGCAAACCTATGGGACTGAAAAGCTGTCATCACCTTTTTCCATATTGCAAGGAAAAATCGATAAAACTGAGGAAAAACAGTAGGGTTAGCCAGCAAGGTTTGCAATTTAATTAGTCCGCCATGCGTTGCATGCGCGTGCGGGCGCTGTATTCTTCGCCGCAGCTAATGGGAGCGATAAGGGTTTGACGAACGCCAGCACATTTGCGGGGGACTTAACGCTTGCGATCGACGCCATGGGCGGCGACGCTGGCGCCCAGCCGGTTGTGGACGGTGTTGCCTTTGCGGTTTCAAAAGGTCTGAAAGCCAAGTTCTTATTCTTTGGCGATGCTGGCGAGCTGGAGCCGTTGCTGGCGCAGTCCGCGGCGCGCAAACACGTAGAAATTCGGCATACGGACAAAATGGTTGCGATGACCGACAAGCCCAGTCACGTCATCCGGCGTGGGCGCGATACATCGATGTGGGGCGCGATGGGCGCGGTCCGCGACGGCGAGGCGCAGGCTGTGGTTTCATGCGGCAACACCGGCGCGTTGATGGCGTTGGCGCGGTTACAATTGCGGATGATTGAAGGCGTCGACCGGCCGGCGATTACGGCGCTATGGCCAACCATGCGCGGGCGCACCGTGGTTCTTGATGTCGGCGCCAATGTCGAGGCTGACGCTAACCAGCTGGTCCAGTTTGCAATCATGGGTGAGGCGTTCTACCGCGCGCTGATGCATGTCGAACGTCCGAGCGTTGGGCTGTTGAATGTTGGCGCGGAAGACCTCAAAGGCCACGAGCTGATCCGCGCTGCGGCGCGCGTATTGCGTGAGGCCGACCCGGATATGGACTTTAAGGGGTTCGTCGAAGGCAATGATATTTCCAAAGGCACGGTTGATGTGGTGGTGACGGACGGATTTTCGGGCAATGTCGCGCTGAAATCCGCCGAGGGCGCGGCGCGTCTGGTCGGCTCCTGGGTGAGGGAAGCGCTCACCGGCACCATCAACGCGAAATTCGGCGCCCTATTCATGGCTCCGGGCCTTCGAAAATTGAAAGACCGGATTGACCCATCGTCTAATAATGGCGGGTTCTTCCTCGGCGTGAATGGCGTGGTCGTTAAAAGCCATGGCGGGGCGGATGCGCGCGGCGTCGCCAGCGCGGTGAATATGGCCGCCAGTCTTGCTCGCCGGCCGTTCCGCGATGAAGTCGCCGCGACGGTCAAATCGGTGATGCAGCGTCAGGAAAAATTCAACAACACCGAAACAATCGAACCCGCAGCGAAAGCCGCAGCAGTATGAGTACAAAATCGGTTATTACCGGCTGCGGCGCGTATCTGCCGCAAAAAATTCTCACCAATGACGATCTCGCAAAGATAGTGGACACGAGCGATGAGTGGATCCGCGAACGCACCGGCATCCGTGAGCGCCATATTGCCGAAGAGGGTGAAAAAACTTCGGATCTCGCGACCAAGGCGGCGCAGGCCGCGCTTGAGGCTGCCGGTTGTGAGCCCGGCGATATCGACCTCATTATTGTTGCGACGGCAACGCCGGACCTGACCTTTCCATCAACCGCAGCCATCGTTCAGGCCAAGCTTGGCGCCGCAGCCGGTGCGGCGTTCGACATGCAGGCGGTTTGCACCGGCTTTATTTACGCCTTGTCGACGGCTGAAAAATTTCTCGCTGCGGGGCAACATAAACGCGCCCTGGTGATCGGCGCCGAGACTTTCTCGCGCATTCTCGACTGGACTGACCGTACGACCTGCGTTCTCTTTGGCGATGGGGCAGGCGCTTTTGTTATGGAGGCGCAGGACCGCAAAACCGCGCGCGGCCGCGGCTACATCAACAGCTATCTGCGATGCGATGGGCGTCTGGTTGACCTCCTCTATGTTGATGGCGGCGTTTCTGCGACCCAGACCACCGGCCATCTGCGCATGCAGGGCAACAAGGTTTTCCGCGAGGCGGTGGCGCGGATTTCCCAGGCGATGGAATGGGTCGCCACCGACGCCGGCATAGATATCCACACCGTCGACTGGTTCGTGCCGCATCAGGCTAATGAGCGCATTCTTAAAGGCGTGGTCAAAAAACTCGACCTCAGGCCGGAGCAGGTGATTTCCACAATCGCCCATCAGGGCAATACGTCTGCGGCGTCTATCCCGCTGGCCTATTGTCAGGGCGTTGCTGACGGGCGCATCAAACAAGGCGATCTGGTGCTTTTGGAAGGGATGGGCGGCGGGCTGACCTGGGGCGCGGCGCTGTTGCGCGCCTGAGCCAGTATCTGAGCGGTGGTATTATAAGCCGATTGATGTGAATTATGATTCGAAACGGGCGCGACTGCGCCCCGGCGCTTAAGCGCCGCGCCCGTGCAGGCCCTTGCGGAGCAAGGATTAGCCGCGAGCGATAAAAACTATGGCGGAATCAATATTCATTGATTTCGCCATATGTGAAACACAGGCAATATATTTCAATGGCTTATTGACCATTGTGCGGCGTTAAGCTTAACATCTTCGCCAAGCGCGGGCATTTAATACGGGGCTGAAGCCATGGCGGGAACAACGATAACACGAGCCGACCTTACCGATGCGGTCTACCGGTCGGTTGGCATTTCAAGAAACGAATCAGCGACCTTTGTCGAGCGCGTGCTGGAAGAGTTGGCGGCGTCTTTGGAAAAAGGCGAGACGGTGAAGATATCGTCTTTCGGGACCTTCTCGGTGCGCGATAAAAAACTCCGTATGGGGCGCAACCCAAAGACTGGCGAGGAAGTGCCAATTGCACCGCGCCGCGTCGTCACGTTTCGCGCCTCGCACGTCCTCAAAGACCGCATCAACGAAGGCCACCGGACCAGCCGGGCGGCTGAGTAACAGTTTACCAAGACCAACTTAACCAGGGCGTATTCAAGGAAGATGGGCCAATCCGTGGCGAAATCCGCCGAAGCATTCCGTACGATTTCCGAAGCCGCCAAAGAACTTGATGTGCCGCAACATGTCTTGCGCCATTGGGAAGAGGTTTTCGGACAGGTGCGCCCGATGCGCCGCGCCGGCGGGCGGCGCTATTATCGCCCGCTCGATCTCGATTTGCTGCGCGGCATTCGCGTTCTGCTCTACGATCAGCGTTACACCACCAAGGGCGTTCAGAAGATTTTTAAAGACGAGGGGATTAAATATATCTCCGAGCTTGGCCGCCGTGTCGCCGCCGGCCAGTCCATCGATATTCGTCCGGTGATCGACGAGGACGGCGCCCTGCCGAACGCCGCGCCTGACAACAAGCCGAACGGCGCCGATGACGATGTCCTGGAGCTTGGCGCCGATACGCGGGTCTCGCCCGCACCGGCGCCGCAAATGCCGGCCGATATCCGCAAGACGCTCACCGCATTGCTGGCGCGCCTGGAAAAAGTGCAAGAAGCCCTGGACGAGGCGACCCTGGCGCTGGAGGCCATTGACGTTGCCGATGAACCGCGCAGCGCCCACGGAAAATAAGCAAGACGCCATTGCCGCAGGAAGGCGCGGCGCCTATAAAGCGCGTCCGCTAGCGCCTTGTTCTGAATATCTCTGGGGCAAGCCGGCGGAAAGGTCGGGGCGTAGCGCAGCCTGGTAGCGCACTTCACTGGGGGTGAAGGGGTCGTGAGTTCGAATCTCGCCGCCCCGACCAATTTCAATGATTTCAGTTGATTAGCGGCGTTGGTTGCGCGGGGCGAAGGCCCCTGACGTTTGCGCCGTTGTCATGATATAGTCTTCCCGTGAAGCTGCCTCGGGGATTGTTATGAGCCGTTTTAAACTGCCGGATGGGGTGCCGCTGGATAATGCGGGCAAGGCGCGTTTTGGCGCGCCCAGTGAAGAATCTCACGGCGCTTCGGCGGAGTACAAAGCGCCTGATATGGCGACGCCGGATTTTGGCAAGCCCGCGAGCGCCGCGGCGAGGCGACAGCCCGACGCCCGACATATGGCGCATGCGGAACTTAAACAGAGCCTTGATGATGAGGGTGGCGATATAAGACTGATCCCGGCGCCGGCGCGCGCGCTGGCGATGTTCGCGGCCATTGCGACTTTGCTGGCGGCGGTTGGCGCTTTTGTGATTATGAGCCGTGGCGAGGATGCGCCGCTTTGTTCGTCGCAGCCTGCATGGAACCAATATAATTGTACGCCGGGTTAGGGCGTTTTTACAAACATCAAATCTAGGTCGTCATCCCGGACGCATTGCAGCGTGAAACGCTGCTATGCAGAGCCGGGATCTGTTACCGCAAGCGATCCCGGGTCTGCGAAGCAGCATTAACATGCTGCATCGCGCACGGGATGACGATTAAAATTTATGATTCACAAAGGCGCACTAGCGCAAACAGCAACTTAATCCGTAAGCACCCTATTCGCCGCGATCGCGCAGGATTTTGCGATAGGCGTAGTTGAGCTTTTGCGTCGCCAGCAATGCGGCGCGCGAAAGGTCTTCATCGAGATCGAGCGAGGCGATTAAATCGGGGTGCACTGATTTGATGCGGGCTTTATAAGCGGCGCGGATTTCTTCGACGCTGGCGTCCTGATCGATGCGCAGCACCGCGTAAGGATCGCGTGACTTGCCGCTAATGGGCCGCGCCTCCGGTTTAGGGTTAACATCGTCGTCGCCATATTCCAGCATTGAAACAATCTGGGTCTTGGCGACAATCTTAACGCCGGCGCTTTGCATGCGGATCGGAATGAAACTGCGCGGGTCATTGAGAAGGTCGGTGATCCGCTCGCCGTTTACGTTGAAAACATGCGCGTTTTCCGGCTCGCCGCCAATCAGTTGCAGCCTGACGGGGGTTTCATTCTTATGCCGGTATCCGCCGTTTGCCCTGTCCAACATCGTTAACCTCACGATTCTCCGCATCATTGCGGCCTTGTGTGAGGGGAGGTTGCAATGGCGGTGCCAGCTTAATCCTGGTTGGGGACGGGTTTAGCGCTGCGCGGTTCAGCGTTCATCCAGACCATCAGATATTTTGCCGGAAACGCCCAGGCGATGCCCGCGACGAGGAAATAGCTGGCTTTGAGAAGCTGAAAATTGGGCACGCGCTCACCAAGCGCCGCGGCGGCGAAAAAATAGAGCACCAGCGCCGGCAGGAAGAGGGCAAAGCCAAGCAGTTTTTTAACGCGCACCGGCATAAGCGAGGGCTCTCTCATGGCTTCTTCGTGGGGCCGCGACGCGGGGTCGCGGACCCAATTCGGGTTCGATGCCTTAGACAGGCCCGATGGCCTCTAGCAGTTTATCGTCCCCGCCGCAAAACACCGCCTCTGATGCATCGGCCGCTTCGCCCGCAGCGGCGCGGCGTATCGCTTTGTGGCTGTTGGTGATGTGCGGGCTGGTGGCGGCGATGGTGGTTGTCGGCGGCGCGACAAGGCTGACCGATTCTGGCCTGTCGATCACCGAATGGCGCCCGGTCTCCGGCGCGGTCCCACCGCTCAGCGAAGCGGCGTGGCGCGATGCGTTTGAAAAATACAAGACCATTCCGGAATATGAAGAGGTCAATTACGGGATGAGCCTTGACCAGTTCAAGGCAATTTACTGGTGGGAATGGGGCCACCGTTTTCTCGGGCGGATGATTGGTTTTGCATTCCTCTTCCCCATGGTTTTTTTCATCGCCACAAAACAGACGACGCGCCCGCTCGCGCTGAAGCTGTTCGGCTTGCTCGTGCTGGGTGGGTTACAGGGCGTGCTTGGCTGGTGGATGGTTTCATCGGGTTTGGCCGACCGGGTTGATGTCAGCCAATATCGTCTGGCTGCGCATCTGGCGCTGGCGGTGGTTGTCTTTGCACTGATGTTCTGGCTGGCGCTCGACCTATGGCCGGCGCAAAAGGCGAGGGGGACGCATGCGCTGTTTCCCGCCGCCGCGCTGCTTGCCGCCGGTGTCTTCGCGCAGATGTTGCTCGGCGCTTTTGTCGCCGGGCTTCGGGCCGGGCGCACGTTTAACACTTGGCCGTTGATGGATGGCAAATTCTTTCCTGATGGGTATTTCGCCGGCGCGGCGGGATTGAATGACCTCTTTGAAACCATGGCCGCGGTTCAGTTCAACCATCGCATCGGCGCTTATCTCGTCGCGGCGGGGGCGGCGTGGTTTTATTTGGCCGCCCGCAAGACGGAGGCGGAGCCGCGCGCGCGCCTGGTGCTGGCGGCGGTGGGCCTGCAGATAGTTTTAGGCATATGGACACTGTTGGCGGTAACGCCGATCTCCCTCGGGCTATTGCATCAGGCCGGGGCGCTCGGCGTTCTGGCGACGGCGCTTTATGCGGCGCATGGCGTGAATGTCGAGAGAAGCGACGGTTAGCGAGCCCAATACAACAACCGTAATACTCACACATCGGGTGTTTCTTGTTTGAAATAGGCCATTTGACACGCCCGTCATTATATGCAATTAATTGTACAATTAATTGTACAATTAATTGTGTAATAGAAAAAACTCATGAGTAAGCGTTCTTTTGTAGACAGGCATGAAACGCATGATGCGTTTTTGGGCAACGTACTCGTCCGCCTGCTGGATGTGATTGAAGTTCAGGGGGATGAACTTTATCGGGATGTGGGTTTGAGCTTCCCACCACGTGCGTCGTCAACGATCTTGCTGATCTGCGAAAGCGACGGCGTTACAACGGCAGATATTGCACGTGAGCTTCATCAGCCGCACCAGTTGGCCACACAGCGGGTCGAAGCCTTGATTAAACTTGGGCTGCTGAAGCGGAAAACAGACCCCGAGGATGCGCGCCGCAAGAATTTGGTTTTGACGCGTAAGGGGAAAAAAGAGGCTGCATTGTTGCGGGTGACGTTACTTGAAGCGAAGCAGATGTTTGAGGGCTTGTATAAGGAAATCGGGGTCAATCTTTCTGATCTTGCCTTTCGCGCCATGAGTGGGCTGACCGAAACGTCAATGAGTGCACGAATTGTCGGCGCCAGAGCCAATCATCAGAACACTGAATCCAAAAGTAAACGAAAGACGCAAAGGGGTTAAAGCCATGTTTGATGTATTAAAATATGCGGGGGTCGGCGTGAGCGCGCTGATCGTTGCATCCTGCACGACCTATACACCGCTAGATATGGAAGAAGCCCGCTTCACCCGGACCGAAGTTGCCGAGGATTTCGACGCTTTTTTGAGCTTTGTGAAGTCGACCCATCCCAACCTTGAATATTCTGCGGATATTGAGGCGCTAGATGCGGCGGCAGAGCTAATACGTCGAACTTTTAGTGACGATATGACATTGCGCGACGCTTGGACTGCGATGGCCATCGTGAATCCAAAGTTTGGCGATGCTCATATTGGGTTGCGCAGGCCCGTGGATGCGCTGGAGGCATACGAAGAGCGCGGCGGTGCGCTGTTCCCGGCGCCGGTGGTGTTTGACGGGGCGGGCGCTATACGGATTGCGCAATCCGCACCCGGAGGGATGGGCGTTGAGCCTGGTGACGTTGTGTTGTCCATAAATGGCATCGCTACGCGTGACATGATTGGACATATATTGCCTCGTATGCGCGGTGAGTCAGAAGCTCTTGGGCGCTTGATAATGGAGCGGTATTTTTCGCAATATTTTTGGATCACTTATGGCGGCTATGACAGTTACGCCGTTCGCGTCAAAAGTGATCGGGGCGTGCGAACTGTTAAGCTCAAGCCATCCGGTGATGTTGCACAAGGCAGCGAGGAAAATCTCTATGCTTATGAAAAGCTGTCAAACAAAGTGGGATATCTGGAGGTCACCACCTTCGATATACAATACAAAGATCAGTTTATAGCCTTTCTTGATGGCGCCTTTACACAGATCAATGAGGACGGCATCGATGCGCTGATCATCGATCTGCGCAAAAACGGCGGCGGCGCCCATGATCTCAGTGATCAGCTGATGGCTTACTTAACGGATAAACCTTTTTCGGCGATTTCTGGCGTCACTGCGCGCGTCACCAAGGACAACATCAAACTTTTGCCGCCCGGTGTTGAGCTTGGCTCAGTCCTTTCCCTACCGTTTCAGCAGATTATCACCCCGCCAAAAGACTTGCCCTTGCGTTTTAACGGCAAGGTTTATGCGCTGATTGGCGCGTTGACCTATTCGCAGGCGATTTCTTTTGCATCAACTCTTCAGGATTATGAAATAGCAATCATTGCCGGTGAGGAGACACAAGGCCCGGCAAATCAGACCGGTCAGGTTCAATCTTTCACCCTGCCAAATACAGGCCTTCAAACTCTCGCGCCAATATACATCTTCAAGCGTGCAAGCGGCGATACTTCGCGTCGCGGGGTCATTCCTGATGTTGAAATTGTGAATGATCCGTTGGATTCGCAAGCAAGCCTGCACAGGTTGGTTGAAATCATTCAAAACTGAAGTGCTTGCCTAGCTGCTACGGGCGTATGGGACGGCGTTTACTCTTCAACACACTCGAAATTAATCAGCAGAGCGTTGTCTTCGGTCGGCTACGTAATTTCTTGAACAATGTCAGCAGCACGGCTCAGCCAGCTTCGACGCAGCCGGTTCGTTTTGAGTATCCCGTCAAGAATATATTGGTCGATCGGATTTTGGTATTCGTCGGACTGGTACTCCAGCCGGGTCAACGCATCCTGACGATCAAGCGCTTCGAGGGCGGAGTTTATCCATTCAATGCGTTCTTTCCTGGTGAGCAATTTCAGATATTGAAACCGGGTCCGCAAAGGGTCATCGGGAAAAATGCTCCGGGCCTCCAGCTCGTTCATCCAGCCCTTCACGGCGCGCCGGCCAGAACGGGTGATTGAATAAACCCGCTTTTTTTGGGCGCCATTGGCGTCAGGCTTTGAAATCACAAGCTCTGCGCCTTCGAGGCGTTTCATCAACGGATAGATCGCCCCGGGGCTTCCCGAATAGCGACCCGCAGAGGAGCTTGCGAAGGCCTGGCGCAATTCATGTGCGGTGCAGGAACCAAGGCGCCAAAGGTGAGCAAGGGCGACGTTTTCCAGGTTGGTGAGAGCCCGCGGCATGGCGTTAAAAATTCCTTTTACAACTAA
Source organism: Hyphococcus sp. (assembly GCA_021776375.1). GTDB lineage: Bacteria > Pseudomonadota > Alphaproteobacteria > Caulobacterales > Parvularculaceae > Hyphococcus. The sequence continues at coordinate 20,325 of JAJFGA010000064.1, forward strand.
TGCTATTCGTATTAGTGTTTCAATCGGGTTATCAAGGGATGTGGGAACAATGCGTAAAAATAAACTCGGGATCGTCATGGTTGCGGCGTTCTGCGCGTCGCTTGCGGCGTGCGTCAGCGGGGGCGCTGACACGGCTTTGGCCGATGACCGGTCCCGCCAGGCAGATCAATTGTTGCACTCAATTCTTGAGGCTGACACGGGGCCGGGGGTTATGGCGGCGGTGGTGAAAAACGGCGAACTCGTCTGGAGCGGCGCTGCCGGCGTCGCTGATTTGGAAAACGGATCGGCGATGACTGCCGATAAGCGGTTGCGCATTGGCAGCGTATCAAAACCTTTAACGGCGATATTGGCGCTCAGTATGGTGCAGGCGGGCGCATTCGATATCGACGCTGACATCAGTCAATATGTGTCGGAATTTTCCGCGCCCGACGCCACCATTACGCCACGACAGCTTGGCGCCCACACCAGCGGCATCAGGCATTTCGATTTCGCGAATTATTCAGAAGCCAACAACATGGTCTACCGTCAGTCTCTTGCTGAGACGGTAGAAGCCTTCGCCAATGATCCGCTGCTCTCTGCGCCGGGGGATGCGTTTCACTATTCGAGCCATGGGTTTAATTTGCTAGGTGCGGCCCTGGAGCGGGCAGGCGGGGCATCGTTTGCGACTTTGTTTGAAGATTATGTGGCGAAAATGATCGCTATACAAAACACAAGGACAGACCATCCATTCGATATTATTGAGAAACGAAGCGGCTTTTATACGGTTACAATAGCAAATCCTGTCTTTCCCTGGATGCAGGATGGAGCCGTGATCAACACAATTTTCCGCGATAGTTCGGATTATTATCCGTCAGGCGGCATGCTTTCTTCCGCATCTGATTTAGCAAGCTTTACGTATAAAGTTTTTGTGAGTGATTTTTTATCTGCTGAAATGAAAAGCATTATTACGAACGCGGCAACACTAAACAACGGCGCACCGGTCGCAGTTGAGGGGGGCAACGGAACGATTTTTTACAGTTTCGGGTGGGAGTTACGGAAAAACTCTGATGGCGACATCGTTTCCTTTGGTCACAATGGAGAGACAAACGGCGCCTATGCTCTCATTCGGTATTTCCCGGAAGATGACATAGCGATCGCGGGCATTGCCAATTACAATATTCTCGGCAGTGAGCCCTATTTTTTCAAAGCGATTGCCGAGGAGTTGCCAGCACTGTTCCGCGATTGAACTAACGGCGGCGCTTGGGCTGGCGCTCACTCCTCAACAAACTCGATATTGATCAGCAAGCCATCGTCTTCCACCGGCGCCACCATGCCGCGCGGGTTGACGGGCGCGCCAGTCGGAAACGCTAACGCATTGGCGACCCCGTTGAGCGGGATGATGCGCACCGCAGGCGTCTCGCCATTTGTGCTGAGGGCGATCAGGCCGTTGCGATAAAGCCCGCCGAGATTGGCGCCGGTTGCGCCCATGGCGCCGGCGGCGGAGACGGCTTCAATCTCATCGGTCGCGGCAATGGTCACCGCACCAAGTGCATGGCCGTCCGTTCGGTCAAACAGGTGCACCGCGCCGGAGGTTTTATCCAACAGCGCCAATTGTCCGTATGCGGCGGGGTCTTCGCCCTCAGGCGCCCCACCTTCAGGCAGATCGGCGGCGATGACGGCGAGGCCGCCAACTTCGTCTATCTCAGCCTTTGCAAACGGCGTTTTAAAACTGTCCTCGCCGTCGAGGCGATAGATCGCGCCGGTAGTGCTGGTCGCGAGCAGCGCGCCGTTGATATCAACCGCGCAGGCGGCGAGATCATCGGGCGTCTCCAGCGTAATGGCGTCAGCGGGCGCAAGCCCGCCATCTTGGCCCTCGAAATTGAACGCCAGGATTTTACCGCGCTGAACCACATAAAGGCTCGGCGTATCCACGCCGTCGCCGCGCCCGAAACAAAAGCCACGCACGCCGCCGCGAATATCGGGCGCGCCCGAGAGCGGTAAAAAGCTGCGCGAGACATTGTCGATCCCGTAAAAGGCGAAGGCGCTTTGATCGGGGCTGAACGTCGCGACAACACCCGCCGCTTGCGGGCCAAAGCCCAGATAGCTGACAGCCGCGCCGGCGAAGCTGACGCCCGGCGCGCTGGAGACCTCCGCGCCGTCTTCAATATTATAAGAGGCGAGCCCGTCTGCGCCCGCGACAATCATCAAGCTGTTGAAGGCGACATTGGGGTGCATCCAGAACGCGACCCCGGTCGCCGGCGCGCCGAGGGGCGCCTCATCACTCGCCGCAACGCCAACCGGCGGCGCAACAGGCTCCGGCGCCGGCGCCTCAACAGCATCGCGGCCACAAGCAGCAAGGGCAAGAATTCCAGCAAGAACGGGGGCGAGGGCGGTGATACGCATGAAACAAGGCTCCGAGATGGGTGACAACCGGTTGTCTGGCGCGCGGCGCGGTTCGTCAAGTTGGGTTAGGGGGAGAGGGTTTTAAAAGGGCATTTGTCAGTACTGTAGCGATGGGCGCCTTCATGGTTGCCCCGTAGAATATGACTTTCGTCATTCGAATCGCGCCAAATTAAGCATCGACTATGGGGAACGGACGGAAGCCGCTATTGCCAATATTATTGGTAAGCGGCTAACTTATCAATGTTCTCACGAGTGTGCGCCCCTATAAGAAAAACGCGGAACGCTATTTGTTTTGGCGGAAAAGTATGGGGAAACTAAAATCCCCCCAATACTAGGCGCCGATGCCCGACTCGTTTCATGGTCCTTGGTTAACATCGTGCAAAAGAAAACCGCCCCAAAGCTTGGCAGCAAGGGCGGCTCTCTCTTTTGCATGTTTCTCGCGCTAACCCACGCCGGGCTGCGAGGTGCGCTGTCATTTGAGGCTTACGATTCTTTCGTGATTCAACATCAGGTCAAGCTCGGCAAACATTGGAGGAATACTGCAATGGACAAGCCTAATCCTGAAAAAGTCAGCAGCATTAAAATTGCCTGCAATAAAGAAGGCTGCGAACATACTTTTGATTCACCAATTTGGTTTGAATATTTTCAATCATTCGAAAAGAGCAGCCTTTCCAACAATAAAGTCGCGTGCCCTAAATGTGGTGAACATATCAGTTGCGACAAAAATAACACCAAAGTTTCATTCGAAAACGGTGGATTTGTTGGAACTGATTTCCGTTCGTAAACGATGTACGTACCCGCTCTTTTGACGAGCTGTCTTTATGCCATTTTCTTTGAGCTGCTGCCGGTAACCGGAAGCGGTCTTGCTGTCGCTGGCATTTTCTGCCGCCATCAGGCCAGAAACCAATTCTACCACTTCGTTCTCGATTGGTGACATCTCTCTCAAAATTTCCTTACATTCACACGGTGACCAAACCAAAGGACGCCAAAACGCTTCAAAAACAGCGGTTTATCGAAGCCGCAAAGGACCTCGAATGCGACGAGTCCGAAGAGGCTTTTGAAGATTCCTTCTCGCGCATTGTGCCTCCTAAGAGCGGGAATAAAGGCGACGATGAAGACGAGAAGGCATAAGCCTTAACTGATCCGCCCGAATTGAGGCGGCAATCCCTTATTTTTCCTTGGGTACGCCATCTATAATATCGCCCAAAATCAGGCGGTATCATCTTACCACACAAATATCACTCTGTTTTCAAATAGTTTCTTCGAATATGTTGACGCGAAGTGTTGCTTGGTTTATCCGCGCGCCTTCTATGGCTCGCAGCGGGTCCTGGCTTTTGGCCATGCCCCAAGATTTAGCTGCCGCGCCATACGCATTACAGATTGAGACCCGGGAACATATTTATGAAAACCTACGTCATGAAAACCGAGGAAGCGGTCAAGGATTGGACGCTGATCGATGCGGAAGGCCTTGTGGTCGGCCGGCTCGCTTCGGTGATCGCGACCCGCCTGCGCGGTAAGCACAAGCCGACCTACACGCC
>JAJFGA010000065.1 GCA_021776375.1 Hyphococcus sp.
TGCACAATCTGTGCGTACAGTGACGTTTCGCATTCCTGTCGAGATAGAAGATATCCGATATTTGAGCTCCGTGCACGCTGATTGCAAAATTCAGGACGGCACGAGAGACGGTCCGCTCAATAATCCGAATTGGTCAACCGCACACACCATCACCAGGCGCGTCTCAATCCGTTTCATGGATAATCGCTTTCCTGCCTGCGGGGCCGATCCGCGCACAGACGATGCCGCCTATCGGTGCACCAATGTTTCCGAGGAAGGCCAGTCCTGGTCGAATATTATCGAGGTGCCGATCAGAGACTATGAGAGCGGCGGCATCCGTGTTGCGGACGGTCAGAACTACAGATGCCTGACCGAAGTGACCTACGACACCGAACCCGAACGCGCCGGCGAAGCGACGCTTTCTGACGGGCTCTGCGCTGGCTTTTTTGACAACCCATGGGCGATCACGGCCCGCGAGCGTTACCAAACCTACACTGGCGGCGACATTACCGCAGCAAACCTATGCATCCGAACCGCGTTTAACGCCTCGCTCGATGTCGTGGACGTGCCGGCGCAATATATTCGCGGGGGCGAATGCTGCGAGGCGCCGCCGCCAGCACCGACGGAACCAACGGCGCCACCCGTAGCGCAGCTTCCAAAGGGGTCGCTGAAACAATCGCAATTAGCAGTGCGTCCAACCGTCAAAGCCCCGCCGCTGACTTCACAAGCATGCGCCAACGCCATTCAAGGTAAAATCGCCTGGGACTACAAAGGCAGCAAGCAATGGGGGCAGGGCAATATTGACCGGCTTTGCGCGGGCGCGGAAAATTCTACTGAGCCGGCCCAATGTTTTGAACGCATCATGCATGGCGGCGTCAACTGGGGCGGCGGCACGCAATGGAGTTGGGCCAATGCAATCGATCTGTGTGAAGGATCAGCCAACGCCAATGCTACCGTTGCGTGTTTTGAGGCGGCCATTAACAACGGCGCGGATTGGCGCAACGCTATAAACGAATGCGACGCGCAGCCCTAAGCCGGGCTTGCCGCGCATCCAAGCTCCTCGCCGAGTGCAGACGCCAGGCCGTCGAGCCAGACGCGCACGGCGTCTACAACGTTGCAGCGCTCCTGATCCGTCAGGCGAGGATCGGTCTTTATATCCGCGATCAACGCGTCGAAGGTTGCGACCTCCTGCACCATCTCGACGCCGCCATCATTGGCGGAATCAAAGCGCATCACCGAGCCGCCATCCGCCGCCCAGCGCGACCATTCGGCGAGGCCGCCGCCGTTGCCAGGAACACCGTCACGCGCAAACGCCGCCCAATAAGCGCCCATCCCATGGGCCAGCTCCTCGCGGGTCTTTAAGGTCTTTTTCTGGAACAGAACTTTATCGAGCGCTCCAAATAAAACATACCGGTTAAACACAAACGGTATTTCCATCGCATGGCTGGCGCCAAGCAATTGGCCGGTATCAGTAAACAAAAATCGTCCGCCCTCGTCCCAATCAAACCGGTAGGCGTAGAGCGCCTCGTGACCGGCCGCCGTCATCAGCGCTGCCGGCTGATCAACCGAGCGAATACCCCAGATGCGGCTCAGATATTCAGACACCGCGTTGTAATAGTCCTTATCGCGCGGAACCAGAAAGAAGCCGAGAATTTTCTTGGTCAGCGCCGGGTTGGCGATATGAAAAAACTTCATCTCGTCGCGATTGGTTCCGGTGATGGTCGGCACCGCATGAAAGGCGCCGGGAACGCCAAACACATCGCGCAGCGGATAAGAGGGCAGCGTCACACCGTCCTCAATCATCGTCGCCAGGGCAAGCCGGCCGCGTCCGTTTTCGCCATAGGCGGCAAGCAAAGCCTCCGCCGATATCGCCCGCAAGGCCGCCGCGTCGCCGGCGCCAAGGCGTTCCGCGACCACCGCTGACGGATTGCTCTCCGGGGCGCCAGAAAATTCCGCCTCAGCCAGAGGCACGCTGTCAAAACTGCCCGACTGGATGATGGCGCGATCAAAAAGCCCTTCCGCCAAAGGCGAGGCGAGCAGCCCGACAACATTGTGCCCGCCCGCGCTCTCCCCGAAGATCGTAATATTGGCCGGATCCCCGCCAAAGGCTTCAATGTTTTCACGCACCCATTTGAGTGACGCCATCAGATCAAGCAGCGCGAAATTCGCCGCCGCATCTTCCGGCGCCTCGGCGCTCGCGCGGATGGCGGCGTTGCCAAACCAGCCAAGCGGCCCAAGCCGGTATTGCACCGGCACGATGATGACATCTTCTTTGAGCGCAAGATTTGATCCGTCATAGGACGATGACCGCCCCCAGACATTGGAGCCCCCATGGATCCAGACCATAACGGGAAGCTTTTTGCCTTGCGCATCGGACGGCGCATAGATGTCGAGCGTCAGGCAATCTTCCGCGCCGATAAACAGCCCCGGCTCAAGACCTTCGCTGGCGTTAAGTCCATTGCTCATCTGCGCGCAGCGTTCGCCGAACTGGGTTGCATCGCGCCTTCCCGACCAGCCTTCCGGCGGCCTTGGCGCGCGCCAGCGCAGATCACCCACCGGCGGCGCCGCGAAGGCAAGCCCGCGCCATGAATGCGCGCCGGCCGCGGTCGTCAGGCCGATAACCTCGCCGCCGTTTAGACTGCGCATAGTCGCCTCATCCGGCGTTGCAGACGCAACCGTCGGCGCATCGCCCCGCCCGCAAGCGGCGAGCATCAAAGCGGCGGTGATCCATAGAAACTGTTTCATCTGTATCTTCTCCAACGATGGCGGCTGATCGTTTTCAGCTATTTTCGCGCATGCGAACAGGGTTTTCTACAGTCTAGGGGCGCGAGCGGCGCAGTTAAACGGCTTGAGGGCGCCCACTTCGAAACCGGTGGTTAACGAAAGCGTTTTAAGGTTGTGGGTTCATGACGGTCGCAACCCTTTGCCTCCGCCAATAGGGAGCGCCGCGCATGTCGTCCAAAAAACCATCTTTCGCTCAGGCCATGGGCCGAAATCTTAAGAAAATGGACGCCGATGAGGGCGCCTTTACGATCTTAGTCGCCGAAGACAATGAGGTTAACCTCAAGGTCATGCAGGCGCTGCTGTCGAAATTCAACGCCAAACTGCTCCTCGCCAAAGACGGGCGCAAAGCCGTCAGCCTGTTCAAGACCCGCAAGATTGATTTGATCTTGATGGATATCAATATGCCGCTGATGGACGGGCTTGAGGCGACCAAGGAAATCCGCGTGATTGAGCGCGAGAACGGCGCCGCGCAAACGCCGATCGTCGCCGTTACCGCGCATGTCAAACCCGCCGACCAGCATGTCTGTATCGCCGCCAGCATGAACGACTACCTGCACAAACCAATCAAAGACGACGATTTAAAACGCACCTTCAAAATCTGGGCGCCGGGGCTGTCGTTTGCACGACCGGCTAAGGATGCCGGCGCGATCTCTGCGGCGTAATCCACCGCCTCGCCGCTCATGCCTCTCCTAAATGCGTTGGTTTCCAGTCCTGCGGCGGCGTGTTGATTGACCGGCCGACTTCTCTTTTCCACTCATCCCATGTGGAATAGGCCCATTCATCAGGGTCCTTCACATATCCATGCTTCACAGGGTTAAAATGGATATAATCAATATGACGCGATAAATCTTCGTCATCCTTTATGCAATGCTCCCAGAATCGCCGTTGCCAAATATTGCGTTCGCCTTTGCGACCGTCGCCTTTCAACGCCGCTGATTGCCGGCGCGTAAACCCAGATTTCAGCAATCGAATACGCGTCGAAAAATCGTCATCGTCAGGCGGAAAATTCCAGATGAAATGCATGTGGTGAAACGAATTCGTTTCACGGCAAAACCACGGCGGCGAGTGTTTCAAATGAGTGATTGGCTTCCATTTCACGCCAGGATGAGCGCAAGTCGGCGATGCGCTCGATCAGGATGGCGCGTCTGCGATTGCGCAGATTCACCGTGAAAAAATATGTCCCGCCCGAAACCAAAAGCCTTCGATAGTTCGGCATAGAGCCATGTTGCCAAAGCCAGCCCCTGCGGTAAAGATAGATGGCGGGTATCGCTAACGCTCAACCCGCCCTACGCGGCGATAGCCGCATGCTTCAAAACCTTTACCGTCTATATCTAGATCAAAGTCATGACTGTCGTTTACAAACGCCTCCGCGTTCTCCTGCATTTTGGCAAGCACAGCAGTAAATGATGCGTAGTCGGTCACATCAAAAATATTTACGCCGTTTCTCGTTGCGGTGCGGCCCCGTCTGTCCAGCCCCAAAGTTATGTACCAATTTTTGCTAGAGTTTCGGGCACAGGTGGCCGCATGTTCAGCGCCTGATGCGGACGGATATGATTGTACTGCTTGAGCCATTTTTCAATGACTGTTTTGGCTTGATCAATCGTCAAGAACCACTCCGCATTGAGGACTTCCCGGCGTAACGTTCCGTTGAACCGCTCATTGTATCCGTTCTCCCAAGGACTGCCGGGATAGATTCTGATCGGCTTGACGCCGACCTTTGTAAGCCAAGCCTGGAAGGCTTCAGCAACAAACTCAGGCCCATTATCTGAGCGGATAAACTCAGGCTTCCCGTGTTTGAGAAGCAGCGGATAAAGCGCTTCCAACACGTCTGCATTGTTCATTTTGGATTTTACTGTGACAGTGAGCGCTTCACGCGTATATTCATCGAGTACGGTCAGCATCTTGTATGACCTGCCATTGCTGAGCTTGTCGTGAACGAAGTCGATGCTCCAGATGTGATTGGGGTATTGGGGGCGCAACCGGATGATGGAGCTGTTCTTGTGATACAGCCGCTTCTTCTTTTTGTGGCGCTGGGGCAGTTGCAGACCTTCTTCACGCCATAGCCGTTCTACCTTCTTGTGATTGACCTTCCAGCCTTCAATGCGAAGAAGCTGTGCAATCTTGCGATAGCCGTAACGGCCAAAAGCCTTAGCCAATCTGATCAAAGCCAACCGAAGGTTGTCATCATCTTGTTGGACGGATTTATAGTTTTGGGTTGAACGCGCCAAGCCAATCGTTTTGCATGTATGCCGCTCGGAACACCCAAGCTTCTGACGCACATGGATCACGGCCTGGCGCTGATTGGCGACCGTCAGACCTTTGGCTTTAAAAAGTCCAGGCTTTCTTTCAAGATCAACTTGTCCAGCTCAAGCTCTGCAACAATCTTCTTCAGCCGAGAGTTCTCTTTCTCCATGGTCTTGAACTCATGTAGTTGAGATCGGCCCATGCCGCCGTAACGTTTGCGCCAGTTGTAGTATGTTGCATCACTCACGCCCGCGGACCGGCACGCTGATGCTACGTCGCTGCCTGAAGCTAAGCTCAACTCTATCTGCCGCAGCAATTTCAATATGTCTTCGTCCGAAAATCGCTTCCTCGCCATCCTATAATCGCCACTTCTTCGTAGAATATCACGAATTTTGTGGCTCAGTTATACGGGGGCAAGACAGAAGCCATTTCGGCTTGAAGCTGCGCAATTACAAAATTTGACGTAAGCGCCTGCGAGAGCGGTACAAAATTCACGGCCGTATCGCCGCGTATGATCTCAGCATTCGCTAGCTGATTCTGAATCGGCTGAGCACCATCAAAATCAGGCACATATAGCAAAAACATATGCCTTCCGAACGTACCTGCAACAGAATAAGAGGATATAAAAATCGTCGGTATGCCGACCATGCTACTTATTCTTTTTCCTGCAACCGAATTTTTCAAATCCAAATCCACCCGTATGAATCCAAATTCTACTTGCGCAATGAACATCTACTAATTTCAAGTCTTGATCAAATAAAAATCGATATGCGTAACCAGATTTGAAATCGCGCAGAAGCATTGGCTTTTCATGATACGAAATTAGCTCACAGCCTTCCGAGATATCACGAACATTCTTTCTGAGCCTACTGCTATTGTTTGTTAACAAAGCACGATCGACTGCCGCAGCTGGCGTCCCAACCGGAAACAGGTCCTCAAATAGCTTCTCTAATTCGGTGAGCGAATAATTGTGAATGTTAAATGAATTCGGATCAAATTTATCGGCCGTCATTGCTTTCGGAGAAACGATGTCCCGAATGGGACCATAGCTGAATATCGCCACTATGATTAGCAATAGGACTACTAGTATGCTGACCACCATCTTCATTTGCCAACCGCGAAGCTCGAAAGAGAAAGCATAACATAATATAACACCCTCACCCCCCAATCTCCTTCATCTCGCGTTTGCCGGTGAGCGGGTCGGTGACATGGAGTTTGAATTTCTTTTCGACCAAGACGTTTTGAACAAGGTCCCCGAGCATGGCTTCGCTCAGTTTGTTTTCCGGTGTCGCGAACGGTGCGACGAGGTCTACCAGCCATAGGCGGTCGCCGGATTTCCATTCGTCTGGGCGCAGCCGCGCGCCTTGTCCGGCCATGACGGCGTCGTTGAGTTTTTTCTCCGCGTCTTCGGACAGGTGCGCCCACAGCGCGAAGCCGAGCGGGTGTTTGTCGCCATGAAAGACGCGGAACTGCTCCAGCAAGACCGCCGGCATCACCAGCCATTCGAGATCACCGATGGTGAAATGTTTGTGGGTCGGCGATTGCGACATCAGCCAGGTGAGCTCGCCGAGCATATGCGAGACGGTGGGCTTTGGCGCGCCCTCACCCGCCGCCTTAGCGGTCCTTTGGACATCGAGCGCGCCCGCGCCGCTAGCTGAGTTTTGTGGTTGTCCGTTTGTTTCGCCTGCCGCCGTCTCACTCGCCATTTGCGCCGTCATCGTTTGATCCTGTTCTTCCCGAAGCAAGGTAGAGTAAAGATACTGCCGTTAACTGCCGCAGACGGCAAGGTTACTCTATGGACACTCAGTACCGCCTCCGGCGTAGGGCGGGCATTTGCCCGCCATTCAATGGTCGCGGATTGGTGTTGTGGATTGTTTGTGGCTCAATGCTCTCATGCCCGACTACCGCCACATCTTGGCGCGCGCGGAGTTGGCGGGCTGAAGCCCGCCCTACGCGGCGATAGCCGCATACGCCACAAGCAATACCACCTTACCCCTCCCCAAGCGCGGCCATCACCGAGAAAATATCCTTGTCCCCTCTTCCGCACATGTTGAGGAGGAGAATTTGATCGCGGTCCATTTCCATGGCCTTGTCGATGGCGCGGGCGAGCGCGTGGGAGGGTTCCAGCGCCGGGATGATGCCTTCGAGTTTTGAGCAGAGCTGGAACATCGCCAGCGCTTCGTCGTCGGTGGCCGAGAGATATTTAACGCGGCCGGTCTCATGCAGCCAGGAATGTTCCGGGCCAATGCCGGGATAGTCTAACCCGGCTGAAATTGAGTGCGCTTCGGTAATCTGCCCGTCCTCGTCCTGCAACAGATAGGTGCGGTTGCCATGCAACACGCCGGGCCGCCCGCCGGTTAGCGAGGCGGCGTGTTGGTCGGTCTCCACCCCCTTGCCGGCGGCTTCAACGCCGATGATCTCGACGTCCTTGTCGTCGAGAAACGGATGGAACAGCCCGATCGCATTGGAGCCGCCGCCGATGCAGGCCATCACCACATCGGGCAAGCGCCCTTCTGCGTCCATCATCTGGTCTTTGGCCTCAACGCCGATCACGCACTGAAAATCCCGCACCAGTTCCGGATAGGGGTGCGGGCCCGCCGCGGTGCCGATGATGTAAAAGGTTGAGTCTACATTCGTGACCCAATCGCGCAGCGCTTCATTCATCGCGTCTTTCAGGGTCGAACGCCCGGACGTGACCGGTATGACCTCCGCGCCCAGAAGCTTCATGCGGAAGACATTGGGGCTTTGGCGTTCAACATCGGTTGCGCCCATATAAATCACGCAAGGCAGATCAAACCGCGCGCACACCGTCGCGGTGGCGACGCCGTGCTGGCCGGCGCCCGTCTCGGCGATGATGCGCGTCTTGCCCATGCGCCTGGCCAGCAGGATCTGGCCGATGCAGTTGTTGATCTTGTGGGCGCCGGTATGGTTCAACTCATCGCGCTTGAAATAGATTTTCGCGCCCTTAGTAGGGCCAGACTTTTCGCGGCCATACTCCGTTAATCGCTCAGCGTAATAGAGCGGCGACGGCCGGCCGACATAATGTTTGAGGTAGTGCGCCAGTTCCGATTGAAAGACAGGGTCTTTCTTCGCGGCGCCATATTCCTTCTCAAGCGCCAGCACCAGCGGCATCAATGTCTCGGCGACGAACCGCCCGCCAAATTTACCGAAGCGGCCTTCGGCGTCGGGACCGGAACGGTAGGAATTTGGGCGGCGAGTGGTGTTTTGTGTCACTTGGTAGGGCTTTCTTTCACTCAGATGGGTCACCCATCCGCTGCTATTCCCTACGGGTCTTACCGACGCTTTGGCGACTAATCCACCGTGACCGACTGCGAAACGATTTCGATATGCGGCGTGATCCGGAACAATACCCCGTCAACGCCGTTCCAGGCCGGCGGGCTGACGACGCTGATAAGGCCTTCCGGCAAGTCTTCTTCGTCGCTCTCAACAATAGCCCCGTATAGTGGGGCAATATTGGAGTGGCTGGTCAGCATAATATTCTGGCCGGGATTGGCGGCGAGTTCCGCCTCAATCCGTTTTTTGAATGCAGCAATGACGGCCGGGTCGGTTGTCATCTGCGCATCATGAGGCTCGACCGGCGCGCCGCCGGCGACTAGCCTCGCCGTGTCCCACGACCGGCACATGCGGCTGGTATAGGCTTTCAATATCGGCACGCCCTTTTCATGCAGCAAAGCGCCGAGGGCGCGGGCCTGGAACAAGCCTTTGGCGTCGAGCCCCCGCCCTTCGCCCAGTGAGCACCCGGCCGACAGACCCACCGGAGCGGACTGGTCATGGGGCGAGCTTGCATGGCGCATCACGAATACAAAGCCGCCGCCGCGCAATATCTCGAAGGCGTCTGAAGGCGCTACGCCCGCGTCTTGCTCGCCCGCGAGCGCGTTCGGAACCCCGGCGATGCTCAAAAATGCTGCAGCCATTGCTGCGCACAAAAATCGCAACATAACGCCTCCCGCTCTAGTTTTTTGCATTTAAAACAAAGGCTTTGACAAGCTCAAGGTCTTTGCGGCCGGGCGCGGCCTCAACCCCGGAGGAAACATCAACGCCCAAAAATGCTGCACTTTTTTGTGCAGCAATAGCGGCGGCGACATTGTCGGGCGCAAGCCCGCCGGCAACAAAGTACGGCGTCTCGCCGGCATAGTCGGCAAGCAGCGCCCAGTCGAACGGTGCGCCATGACCGCCGGGACGCGCCGCACCGGGCGGCGGTTTGGCGTCGAAGAGAAGGATATCGGCCGCCTCGCCATAGGCCGCGGCCGCGCCAAGGTCTTGCGCGCCCGTCACCGCAATCGCCTTGATGACATCGACGGCGAAATCGGCGCCCATCTCTTCGCACCGGGTAGGGCTTTCATGGCCGTGAAACTGAAAATGGGTGAGGAAGGGGGCCGTTTCAGCCAACTCCATTTCCCCGGCGTCGACAAACAGGCCGACCAGCTTCGGCATGTCGAAGTCTTCATCGAAGCTTGCTTGTTTGAGTTCGACAACGATCTCTTCCGCCGCTTCCGGCTGAATAAAACGCGGGCTTTTGCGGAAGAAAACAAAGCCGAGATAGTCAGCCCCCGCTCTGGCGGCGGCAAGCGCGGTATCCAGCGTCGTCACCCCGCAAATTTTGACCGATACATCACTCATGTCATTTGGACAGGTCTATTCATTGGGGGGAGCCTCGGGCGAAACGTCACTGCTTTCAAGTACCGCCGGCGCCGTCTCTGCCTGACGCTTTTCGGCGGCGTCGAGCTTGGCGGTTACGTTCGCAAACTCCGCCCGCAGATGCTTTAGCTCGCGATGCTCGAGCCGCGCTTTGTGCCGACGGGGCCGCGCCGAAAGCCACGTTCCCAGCGACCCGGCGCCAAGGCCGATAAACAGCATAAGCATCAGCCACAGCCATAGCGGGAAAGCCGGCGTCGTCAGGGCCGGCGCAGCGGCGGAAAAGGGATCAAGGCTGAGGGCGACCATCTGTCGATTGGCGACCAGAAACAGGACCGCGATGACAAACACCGGGATCCAGACAATGCGAGAAAGCCACTTCTTCATGGGCGCGACCATTTCATGAGCAGGACTGTCTCATATTACGGGCGCAAAGGGCAACTTGTTAAGATCGCAATACGCCGCATTACGCACAGCCCGCCAGTTTGCTGGTTGTTCCGCATCTAGCCGCCTGGGTTTTGCACGCCCGCCGAAAATCGCCCCTCGCGATTGAGCCTGTCGCGAAGCTCCTTGCCGGCTTTGAAAAACGGCGACCATTTTTCTTCAATATGGACCGCCTCGCCGCTGCGAGGATTGCGGCCGACCCGCGCCGGCCGGTGCTTGACCGAATAGGCGCCAAAGCCGCGAAGCTCGACCCGATCGCCACGCGCCAGCGCGTCGGTGATCTCGTCAAATATGATGGAAACAATGCGTTCGACGTCGCGATGGAACAGATTCGGGTTCTCATCGGCGAGTTTTTGCACCAGTTCTGATTTAATCATTTTTCCCCTGCGCTCCCGCCGCTATGGTCATACCCTGACCCTGTCGGCCCCAATTGTGGAAAAAATACGCTAATTCAAGTGCTTAACACT
>JAJFGA010000066.1 GCA_021776375.1 Hyphococcus sp.
ACGTGCATGCCTCGCCCTCCAGATCGCCCTAGAGATTACGCATGCACACGAGCGTCCCACCGGTCGGAGTTCATTCGACCGAGGAACGGATGATTTATAATGTATTCTCGATTAACCGAAGCACGTTGCCGCAAAGCCTGAAGCCGTCGATGGCTGGCCCATCGACGGCGGAATGGTGTAATAAGCACGCTCGGGCGCTGTCGCAACCCCTTATAGTTAAAAAAACCGCGCTTTTTACTCAAGGGCGACCAAACTACTTGAGTTCGACTTTGGCACCAGCTTCTTCGAGCTTTTTCTTGACTTCTTCGGCTTCGTCCTTGGAGACGCCCTCTTTGACGGCTTTGCCGCCCGCTTCGACGAGGTCTTTGGCTTCTTTCAGGCCAAGACCGGTAAGAGCGCGGACTTCTTTGATCACATTGATCTTTTTGTCCCCGGCAGCGACCAGAATGACGTCAAATTCGGTCTTTTCTTCTGCCGCATCACCACCAGCGCCAGGCGCTGCAGCAACCGCAACCGCACCAGCGGCCGGTTCAATGCCATAGTCGTCTTTGAGGATGGTTTTCAGCTCAGACGCTTCCAAAAGCGTAAGGCCAACAATCTGTTCTGCAAGTTTCTTAAGATCAGCCATTATTCAATTCCTAATTCGTTAGATGGGTCGGTCGGTTTAGCGGGCTTAAGCCGCCTCACGTTCCTCAAGAGTTGAGAGAATTCCAGCGATATTGGCGGCCGGAGCGCCAATCGCCCCTGCTATGCCGGACGCCGGCGATGTGATGGTCGCAACGATAGAGGCAAGGAGCTCCTCGCGAGACGGCATGGAGGCCAAAACCTTCACTGCTGCCTCGTCAAGCATTTCATCACCCATCGCACCGCCAAGGATGGTCAATTTTTCATTGGCCTTGGCGAATGTGTGGACGGCTTTCGCCGCCGCGACCGGGTCTTCAGAGAACGCTAAAGCGGTTGGGCCGTCGAAAAGGTGGGCGATTTTCTCGCTCGGCTTTCCGGTGATCGCGATCTTGGCGAGGCGGTTTTTGACCACCCGCATCGACGCGCCGGCCTCACGCAAGCCTCCCCGCAACGCCTCGAAATCCGAGACCGAGAGACCGCCATTGCCGATCACGAGGACGGTGTTCTTATCGAACACGCCGCCGATCCATTCGACCATTTCCGCCTTTTGGGTTCTGTCCATAGGACGCTTCCCTTCGGTTGATGCAAGGCCAAGCTTTGCCCACAAGGGCTCACCTAACCTCACGGCTACGATCGGGCGCTCATATGTCGGAAACCAAAAAGGCTCCCGGCGCATAAACGCTAGAGAGCCTGTCCCAGAAGGTCTTCAGGTCGAGCAAGCGCTCGGCTGATCCATCTGCCTATGCGGGAAATTAAGCCCTAGAGGGCGCCCGCAGTCTCGGACAGGTTCGTCGCCCGGCTCAGATGAGCTGAACGGCGAAGCCGGTGTCATACCGGTAAAATTCAAGATTGCAAGGGGGCAATACCCTGACCGCAATCTCTGGCCAAAAAATTTACGCCGCTTTGCGTTTTGCGTTTGAACGGCGGCGCTTTTTGAAGTTTGCATTTGCCGGTTTGCCGCCGGGTGCTGCTTTGCTGGGCGAGTGCGGCTTACCGCGCTTCTGACTCGCGGTTGGCTTCACGTCAGTAATAGCGCCAGTCCCCTCGCCGGCTTTTTTGCCGCGAAATTTCTTCTTGAACGGCTTTTTGCCCGCTGTGCGCGGTTCGCCCGCATGGGGCTCACCCTGAGCGCCTGCGCCTTCCGGCTTGCGACCGAAACTTTGCGGGCGTTTGCCGCGATGTTGGCTCGGCTTGTTGCGGCCGCCTGAATTACGACCACCGCGCCCACGCGCAGGCCGCGCACCGCGTTCATCCGCCGGCGGCTCGCCGCTGGCAACGTCAATTTTGACGCTCATGACTTTTTCTACAGCGCGCAAAAGCCCAATTTCTTCCGGCGAGCAAAACGCAACGCCCTTGCCTGCAGCGCCGGCGCGTGCGGTCCGTCCGATGCGGTGAACATAGTTCTCCGCCACTTCCGGCAGGTCGTAATTATAGACATGGCTGACGCCCGGAATATCGATGCCGCGTGCGGCAACATCAGTCGCCACCAGAATGCGTGTCCGGCCGGTGCGGAAGCCTTTCAGCGCGCGCTCGCGCTGGCCCTGGTTTTTGTTGCCGTGGATGGAAGCCGCAGTAAAACCAGCGGCGACCAGCTGCTTCATCAGTTTTTCGGCGCCGTGCTTGGTCCGTGAAAACACCAGCGACAAGTCGCCATCGCGCTCGCCCAGGCATTTTTTAAGCAACGCCGCCTTGGCGCTTTTCTCTACGAAATGCACGCTCTGCGAAATCTTGTCGGCGACGCGTCCCGGCGGCGCGGTTTCAACCCGCACCGGATCGGTCAGATATGCGCGTGACAGGTCTGCGATCTGCCGTGGCATGGTCGCGGAAAACAACAAGGTCTGGCGCGGCTTGCCAACCATCTGCGCAATTTTGCGCAAGGAATGAATAAAGCCGAGATCGAGCATCTGGTCGGCCTCGTCGAGCACCAGGAATGTCGCTTGATCAAGAAAGACGGCCCGGCGCTCCACCAGATCGAGCAGCCGGCCCGGCGTTGCGACAAGAATATCAGCGCCGCGGGTGAGGTTTTTTATCTGCCGGTTAATCGGCGCGCCGCCAACGACGCATTCCACGCGCAGCGGCGTGCCTTTGGTGTAGGCTTTCAAATTTTCGGCGATCTGATTAACAAGCTCGCGCGTCGGCGCCAAAATCAGCGAGCGAACGGTTTTCGCCGGCGGCTTGCCGCGATTGGCAAGCAGATGATGGACAAGGGGTAGACCAAAGGCCGCGGTCTTGCCGGTACCGGTCTGCGCCAGACCGACAAGGTCCTTGCCGTCCAGCACCAGGGGGATCGCCTTGCGCTGGATCGGCGTCGGTTCTTCATAACCGAGCGGTGCAATCGCTTTCAGGACACTTTGGGAAAGCCCGAGGGCTTCAAATTGAGACACAATAATAACTTTCTATTTGGCGCAATCTGCGCCGGAATAATTGGAACAGCCCCGATGGCGGCGCCAAAAGGCGCGCCGGGACTGACATGCGTAGCGGTTGCGATCATGAACGCGGCCCCGGACCGAATTGTCCCGGCAGGCCGTCAGATCGCCAGCACCCCGCGTGATTTGGGAACTTTTTTGGGTTTGCTCAGCCGTTATGATACGGA
>JAJFGA010000067.1 GCA_021776375.1 Hyphococcus sp.
CGCCGGCAAGAAGAAATAGGGATTAACCTCAATGGCTAAAACACCGGCAGCGCGCGTTAAGCGCCGTGAGCGGAAAAATATCTCGACCGGCGTGGTTCACGTCAATGCGTCGTTCAACAACACGATGATCACCATCGCCGACGAGCAGGGAAATGCGATCTCCTGGGCGTCTGCCGGCGCCATGGGCTTTAAAGGCTCACGCAAATCGACGCCTTACGCCGCGCAGCTGGCCGCAGAAGATGCGGCTAAAAAAGCGATGGACCACGGCATGCAGACGGTAAGTGTTGCCGTTCGCGGTCCGGGTTCGGGCCGTGAAAGCGCGTTGCGTGCGTTGCAATCCGTTGGCCTGACGGTGTCGATTATCCACGATGTGACGCCGATCCCGCATAATGGCTGTCGTCCGCGCAAGCGCCGCCGCGTCTAACTGGAATTTTCACCCGAGAGAGCGACCCGACCTATGGACCTATCAAACGTACTTGAGAAAAACTGGCAGGAATTAATCCGCCCGACCAAGCTCGAAGTTGCGCCTGGCGTAGACGCGATGTGCAAGGCGTCGGTTGTCGCCCAGCCGCTGGAGCGTGGTTTTGGCCTCACCCTCGGAAACTCCCTGCGCCGCATCTTGATGTCGTCGCTGCAGGGCGCGGCCGTCACATCGGTTCAGATCGATGGCGTTGTGCATGAGTTCTCATCGATCCCGGGCGTGCGGGAAGATGTCACCGACATTGTCCTCAATGTAAAACAGCTTGCTCTGCGCATGCATAGCGACGGCCCGCGCCGTCTGGTTTTGACGCGCAACACGCCTGGACTGGTGACCGCCGCCGACATTGAAGAGACTTCGGCGGTTGAAATCCTCAATAAGAACCATGTCATCTGCCACCTCGATGAGGGCGCATCACTGCGCATGGAGCTGACGGTCAATACCGGCAAGGGTTACGCACAAGCGGAACAGAACCGCCCGGAAGATGCGCCGATCGGCCTTATCCCGATTGACAGCCTCTACAGCCCGGTCAGCCGCGTCGCCTATCGCGTAGAGAACACCCGTGAGGGCCAGGTTCTCGACTATGATCGCCTGATCATGGATATCGAAACCGACGGATCGATCTCGCCGGAAGACGCCACCGCATATGCTGCGCGTATCTTGCAGGACCAACTTCAGGTCTTCATCAACTTTGATGAGCCAACCAAGGATACTGGCGGAGAAGCGCGCGAAGAGCTGCCGTTTAACCCGGCGCTGCTGCGTAAAGTTGACGAGCTTGAACTGTCGGTGCGCTCTGCCAATTGCCTGAAAAACGACAATATCGTTTATATTGGCGACCTCATTCAGAAAACTGAAGCGGAAATGCTCCGCACGCCGAACTTTGGACGTAAGTCTCTGAACGAAATTAAAGAAGTGCTGGCCACGCTCGGTCTGCATCTGGGTATGGACGTGCCGGATTGGCCGCCGGACAATATTGAAGAACTGGCCAAGAAATTTGACGAGTAAACCTGACAGGAAATCTGTCTGAGGAGATAAAGCCATGCGACACGGGATGGCGCACCGTAAACTGAACCGCACGCACGAGCACCGCAAAGCGTTGTTCGCCAACATGGCGTGCGCGCTCATCAAGCATGAGCAAATCACAACGACATTGCCGAAGGCCAAAGCGCTTCGTCCGGTTGTCGAAAAACTGGTGACGCTGGCCAAGCATGCCAAGGCAGACGAAGGTCGCGCCTTGCACCTGCGTCGGCTCGCCGTGTCGCGTATCCGCGACAAGGACATGGCGAAAAAGCTTTTCGATACGCTCGGCCCCCGCTTTGCAGAGCGCGATGGCGGTTATATCCGCATCATGAAAGCGGGCTATCGCTACGGCGATAATGCGCCGCTCGCCGTCATCGAGTTTGTTGACCGTGATGTGAGCGCTAAGGGCAAGGATTCCGGCCCTGTTATCGGCGTTGAGGATGATGACGACGAAGAATAGCGGCCAGCCCGCTTGTTGGCGGATGGTGAATGATTGAATAGGGAACGCGCGGGATGGTATCCTTGCGCGTTCTTTTTTGTTTGGAGGATCAGTACGATGTCCCGGATTATAATGTTGGCTCTGGCGGCCATTTCGATTTCATTCTCGTCGGCTTGCGCCGAACCGGCGCCGGAAGACGGCGACACGTTTAAGGAGATGCAAGGCGACGCGATTGCGCCGGCGCCACGGATGGTTCCGGAATCGATGTCCGAGGTCAGGCTGTCTTTCGCACCGGTCGTCGAGCGTGCGGCGCCCGCAGTCGTCAATGTTTACAGTCGCCGCGTCGTCAAACAGCGCAGCCCGTTTGCGGGCGATCCGTTTTTTGAACGGTTTTTTGGCGGCGCGTCCGGCGCCCCGCGCGAACGGGTGCAAAACTCCCTCGGCTCCGGCGTCATCGTCAGCCCCGAGGGCGTCATCGTCACGAACAACCATGTCATTGAGGGGATGACGGAAATCAAGATTGTCTTGAATGACCGGCGCGAATTCAACGCCGAACTTGTCCTCGCCGATCCGCATACTGACCTTGCGGTCTTGAAAATTGAAACGGATGAGCCGCTGCAATATCTCTCATTCGCTAATTCAGACAGGCTGCAGGTCGGCGATATTGTGCTGGCGATTGGCAACCCCTTTGGCGTCGGCCAGACGGTGACCAATGGCATCATCTCGGCGCTGGCGCGCACGGCGGTCTCGGTCTCTGACTATCAGTTTTTCATTCAGACAGACGCGGCCATCAACCCTGGCAATTCCGGCGGCGCGCTGGTCGACACCCAGGGCCGGCTTGTCGGCGTCAACACCGCGATCTTTTCACGCTCTGGCGGCTCTAACGGCATTGGCTTTGCGATCCCCTCACGCCTGGTTCAACAGGTCATCAAATCCGCGACCGATGGCGGCGCGCTGGTGCGCCCATGGATCGGCGCCTCGACCAGCACGGTTACCGCCGACATCGCCAAGGCGTTAAAGCTTGATCGCCCCGCCGGCGCCATCGTTGACGATATTTGGGCGAAGGGGCCGGCCGACCGCGCCGGCATTAAGCCCGGCGATGTGATTGTCGAAGTCGACGGCCAGCCGGTCTATGACGCGCAGACGCTGCAATATCGGGTCGGGGTTATGGACGAGACGATGCTCGCCGATGTCGTCTATATTCGTGGCGGCAAGCTTCTTCACGCCAATGTCGCGCTGGGTCTGCCGCCGGAAACGCCGGCGCGCGACCCGCGTGTGCTGGAAGGCAACCATCCGCTCAATGGTGTCACGGTCGATAATCTTTCCCCGCGCTACGCAGAGGAGCTGGGGATCGACCCGCTGTCGAAAGGCGTCGTTGTCGCCGAGATGCAGCCGCGTTCTTTCGCCGCCCGCCGCGGCTTGCGCCCGGGGCATAAGATTGTCTCGGTTAATGGGAAGGCCATCAACAATGCCGCCGACCTTGCTCGTGAAATCTCAAAACCGGCGCGAAGCTGGGAGCTTGAGATCGATACCGGCGGGCGCATTGTGCCTTGGCGGGTGGGTCGCTAACGCCGATGAACGACCTTTTTCAATCCGCTGGATTAGAAAAAGACGCGCCGCGCCCGCTCGCAGATCGTTTACGCCCGCAAACGCTTGATGCGGTCGTTGGTCAGGATCATCTCCTCGGCGAGGGCGCGCCATTACGGCGTATGCTGAATGCCGGACGGCTTTCCTCGATTGTCTTTTGGGGGCCGCCGGGCGTTGGGAAAACCACGATCGCCCGGCTGCTGGCCGATCACGCCGATCTCGACTTCGAACAAATCTCGGCGATTTTTTCCGGCGTCGCGGATCTTCGCAAAGTGTTCGAGCGCGCCAAGGCGCGCCGCGCCGCAGGGCGGGGGACGCTGTTATTCGTTGACGAAATTCATCGCTTCAACAAAGCCCAACAGGATGGCTTCCTACCGCATGTGGAATCCGGATTGATTACGCTGATTGGCGCGACGACAGAAAATCCATCTTTTGAGCTGAATGCGGCGCTGCTGTCGCGGGCGCAGGTGTTTACTCTCGCGCGGCTCGATGATGAGGCGTTGGAGATGCTTCTTGCTCGCGCCGAGGCGGAAGAGGAGCGCAAACTACCGCTTACTGACAATGCGCGGGCAGCGCTGCGGGTGATGGCCGATGGCGATGGCCGGTTTGTGCTCAATCTTGCTGAGGAGCTGTTTGCCGAGCCGCCGGACCGCGCCGCCATTGAACCGGGTGAGCTTGGCTCAATCGTTCAGCGCCGTGCGCCGATCTACGACAAGGGCGAGGAGTCTCACTACAATCTTGCCAGCGCGTTACAAAAATCCATACGCGGCTCGGATGTCGACGCCGCGCTTTATTGGGCGGCGCGGATGTTGGTCGGCGGCGAGGACCCGCGCTTTATTTTGCGCCGCCTTGTGGTTATCGCTTCGGAAGATGTCGGCAATGCCGACCCGCAAGCGCTGCCCATGGCGGTCGCGGCAAAGGATGCTTATGAGTTTCTCGGCCAGCCCGAGGGAGAAATCGCCATCGGACAGCTGGTGACCTATCTCGCCAGTGCGCCAAAATCGAACCGGGCTTATGCGGCGTTCAAAAAGGCCAAGGCCGCTGCACGTGAGACCGGATCACTGGCGCCGCCGCAACATGCGATGAATGCGCCGACAAAACTGATGAAGTCGCTCGGCTATTCGGATGGCTATGTCTATGATCACGACATGGCGGATGGCTTTGCAGGCCTTAATTACTTTCCGCCCGATATGGAGCGGCAAGAATTCTATAAGCCCTCGGCCTTCGGCTTTGACAAGGAAATCGCGAAGCGCCTTGACTATTGGGCGCGCAAACGCCGTGAGAAACAGCAAGACAATGAATAAAGACAAGACCCGGGCGGGCGGGCTCCGATGACGCTTGAAACGCTCCTTGCTGCGAAGGCGGCGATCATTGGCGTATGGTTTGCGGGCTTCTTCGTCGCCGAACGGCTCGCCGTTGCGGCGCCGCCGCCAAGCTCAAAGGTGCGGCTGCTGCGCAATGCGGGCTTATGGCTGATCGTAATGCTCGCCTCGCCGTTTATCGTCGCGCCGCTGACCGCTTGGGGTGTGAACCATCTCATCTGGCAGCGCCCGGACGCGATGACCACGGGCGCGCTTGCGCTTGCAGTTCTGGCGGTCGATCTTGTGCTTCTCGATATCTGGACTTACTGGCTTCACCGCGCTTATCACCGCATCCCGTGGATGTGGCGGCTGCATGAAGTTCACCACCGTGATGAGTTTCTCGATACAACGAGTGCGCTACGCTTTCATCTCGGCGAGGTCGTTCTCTCCGCCGCGTTGCGGCTGATCCCGATTATGGTCCTGGCGCTGCCGCTCTCGACGGTGATTATTTTTGAAACCTTACTGCTTTGCAGCGCGGTGTTTCATCATTCAAACCTGCGCCTGCCGAAAGCGTTTGAGGCCGGCTTGTCGCGGATCATGGTGACGCCATCAATCCACTGGATTCATCACCATGCGATTGATCGCGACACCAATTCCAATTACGCATCGCTTTTGAGCCTATGGGACCGGGTGTTTGCATCCCGCAGCCCGGCGGAGCGTCGCCCGGATATGAAAATTGGCTTGCAAGGTGTTGAAGATCAATCATTTTTAGGGTTAATCCTTATGCCAATAACGAGGATTAAGAAATGAGCGGCGGAACGGTTTGGCTGGCGGTTGGCGCGGGCGGTGCGATTGGCGCTATGGCGCGTCATGGGGTGTCGCGCGCGGCGCTCCACCTATTGGGCCCGAATTTCCCCTGGGGAACGCTCATCGCCAATATATCGGGCTCGTTTATCATGGGCCTGCTGATTGTCTGGCTGTCGCGAACCGAGCCCCATAGCGCGGCTTTGCGTTTGTTTTTGACAGTTGGTCTCCTTGGCGCCTTCACCACTTTTTCGACTTTCTCACTAGATGTCGTCACGCTTTATCGCGACCGGACAGTGATGATTGCGGCTGCGTATTTAATGGCATCGATCCTCCTGGCGGTTGCCGGGCTGCTCGGTGGGCTAGGATTGGGCCGGCAAATCTTATGAGCGGTGTACAGATGAAAACCGTGGCGGCGGATGAGGACGGCATGCGCCTTGATCGCTGGTTCAAGACGCATTTCCCATCGGTGCGTCATGGCGAGCTGGAGAAGTTTTTACGCAAAGGTCAGGTCCGGGTCGCTGGCGGCCGGGTTAAATCAAACCGGCGCCTGGAGAGCGGCGAGGATGTGCGCATCCCGCCATTGTCCGACGAAGCGCTGGCGCCCCGTCAAGTGAGGCAAACCAAAGCCAACCCGGAAGATGCCGCAGAAATCAGAAAACTTATTCTGTTTGAAGATGACGACATCATCGCCCTCAACAAGCCGTTTGGCCTTGCTGTGCAGGGCGGGACAAAAACCAGCCGCCATCTCGACGCTATGCTGGAGGCGTATGCAACGCATGGCGAGCGTCCGCGTCTCGTCCACCGGCTCGATAAGGACACCGGCGGGTTGATGCTGGTCGCAAAGACCCGCCTCGCCGCGCAAAAGCTCGGGCTGGCGTTTAAAGGTCATGGCGTTGAAAAAATTTACTGGGCGCTAACCGCCGGCGTTCCGTATCCGCGCGAGGGCACCATCGATCTGCCCGTCGCCAAGCGCATGGTGCGGCGCCAGGACAGTGATACCGAACGCGTCGTCGCCGCAGAAGGCGAAGGCTCGAAAAAAGCTGTCTCCGATTATCAGGTGCTTGAGGATGCAGGGCCCGTCGCCTTTCTCGCCATGCGGCCGATCACCGGGCGCACGCACCAGCTGCGGGTCCATGCAACAGCGATTGGCTGTCCGGTCGTTGGCGACGGAAAATATGGCGGCGAGGCGGCGCATATTGAGGGCGTTGCAGGCAAGCTGCATCTTTTTTGCCGGTCGATGACGTTTCCGCATCCTAAAACCGGACGCAAGATGACGCTGAGCGCGCCGTTGACCGGTCATATGGCAGAGACCTGGAAGTTCTTCTCGTTTGACGCCGGTGCAACATGTCAGTGGCCTGAAGATTTGCACCGGTGACGAACCCGATCCGTATAAAGCGCATCTATAAAGACGTTGCATCAAGGCCTCTGGGTGATGGCTACAGCGTGATGCTGGACGGCCGCCAGGCGCGCACGCCAGGCGGCGGCGCGTTGGCGGCGCCCACGAATGGTCTCGCCGCGGCAGTAGCGGCTGAGTGGGACGCCCAAGGAGATTTTGTTGAGCGCCAGACCATGCCGCTGACGGCGTTGCTAAGCGCGGCCATAGACGCTGGTGCGGCGGGCGCTGCGGAATGGCGCGCTGAAATCCTCAACTATCTGGGATCGGACCTGTTGAGTTATCGCGCCGAGGCGCCGGCGGCGCTGGTGGAACGGCAACAGCAAGTCTGGGACCCTTATATCGACTGGCTGGGCGGCGAATTTGGCGCCACGCTCGCCGTGACCCAAGGCGTCACCGCTATTTCCCAGTCAGACGAGGCGATAACCCAAGTCGTGCATGCGCTTGAAGGGCCGGGGCCGTTGGAGTTGTTTGGCATTTATACAGCGACAAAAATTTCAGGCTCAGCGGTTTTAGCCATCGCGCTATGGAAGGGTGCCTGGCCGGTGGGTGAAATCTTCACCGCCTCGCGGCTTGATGAGCATTTTCAGGAGCAGACCTGGGGCGCTGACGCGGAGGCCAAAACCCGCGAGCAACAGCTGCAAAGAGATTTTCTAGCGGTTGCAGAATTTATGCGTTTACTGAAAAGCGCGTAAGCAAACGCGTTTACATATCGAGCGCTTCGCCACGATTGAGTGCGCGAAAGCGCATCAATTCCATTCCCTCAAGCAGTGTATTTTTGTCCGCATCCATCGCATCGAAGTCGAGGAGATATTCGCGGATATAATCTTCGCGCGAGACGGTTAGCGAGACGCCGGACATGAAGGCGAATTTTTCCCGGATAGGGGCCTGGTTTTGCTCGCGCGCGGCTTCGGGATTAACGTCGAGGAGGAAGGCCTCGAATTCGCGCTGGCGTGCAACTTCCTGGGTTGGCGCTTCGGCCTGCCGGGCGTCGTTTTCCCGCCAGCTGTTGACCAGGGTGATGAATTCATCGGCGGTCATAGCGCCATCGCGGTCAGCGTCGGCAATGGTGAAATCAAGTTTGGCTTCTTCGAAGGCTTCCGTACGGGTTAAGACTTCTCCGTCAAACTCGGCTTGCAGTTTTTGCAGCGCGGTCCGACCGGCCTCGGTCTCGCGATAAGGCTGGTTGCGCGAATAGGTGACGGTGCGTTTTTCAGTCTCGACAACATTACCGTCGATGGTGCGCTTTAACGTGAAGGTCTGTTGCAGCTGCTGGCGCGAATTCAGCATGTCGGCGACTTCATCTTCGCTGGGCGGGGCGGCAGCCTCCGGGGCGCCGTCTTCAGCACTCGCCGTTTCGGCCGGAGCAGGCTCGTCAGTTAGGACGGTCGGGGCCAATTCGGGAATGGCGACCTGTTCGATTTCGGCGTCCGGTTCGGGGCTCTGGGCAATAGCGCCGCTGGAAAAAGCAAGCACGCCAGCGCCGGCCAGCAGCATCACTAGAGAGTTCGCAGTCATCGGGAATTGCCTCCGGGTCAGCCCACCTTAATCAAGTATACAGAAAAACGTCGAGAAGTTGCTAATTCCTTTGGAATTTTGCCTCCGAGGAAAAGATTAAACAGCTTTAATGTTCTCAAGCGCGCGTCTGCTGCGACGGTCGCCATACGGAGGGTGTGACGTTCCAATAGGCTCACGCAGGCGCGGCGGCGTCTTGCACCGCGCCGAAGACGTTTTCAAATGCGGTCTTGAGCGCAGCATCCATATCGTCGAGGGTCACCGGCAGGCCGAGATCGACCAGGCTGGTGACGCCGAGACCGGCCTCGTCAATGCCGCAAGGGGTGATGCCGGTGAAATGGGAAAGCTCCGGCTCGACATTGATGGATATGCCGTGAAACGAGACCCAGCGGCGGATACGCACGCCGATCGCGGCGATTTTATCCTCACGAAGCCGCCCGCCCGGCGCGGTTCGGTCGACCCATACGCCGACGCGACCTTCGCGACGCTCGCCGCGGACGCCGAACTCAGCCAAGGTCTCGATGATCCATTCCTCAAGCCCAAACACAAAGCGGCGAATGTCCTTGCCGCGTTGCTCCAGGTCCAGCATCACATAAGCGACCCGCTGGCCGGGGCCGTGATAGGTGTATTGCCCGCCGCGGCTGGCCTTGAACACCGGAAACCGGTCCGGCGCGAGCAGGTCGCCCGGCTTGGCCCCGGTTCCCGCCGTATAGAGCGGGGGGTGTTCCAACAGCCAAACCAGTTCCGGGGCCTCGCCAGCGCGAATGGCGGCGGCGCGGACCTCCATTACGTTGACGGCCTCCTCATAATCTACATAGCCAGGAGAGGCGGCCCATTGTGCCGGCGTCGCTGTTTTCAGGCCGGCAAGGGCAGGCGAGGGGTTTAGCCGGGGATTATGCAAAGGATGGCGCTCTTGTCTGGGTGGAATGGGTTAGGGGCAATGGCCTTGGCGTTTATCCCACTTGGCGGCGGCGAGCGCAAATCCCAGGAAATGGCCGACAGGGCCGGTGGATATTAACCGCGTTTGGGTGATGGTCGAGTGCGACCGATACTCCATCGGCGGCCTCCCGATTTTCCCGCAATTTCAGGCTTCCCAACCCGATAGCCATTTGCTATCCCCGCCGCTCGCCAACTGGCTTGCGGCCGTGGCGGAATTGGTAGACGCGCAGCGTTGAGGTCGCTGTGGGGCAACCCGTGGAAGTTCGAGTCTTCTCGGCCGC
>JAJFGA010000068.1 GCA_021776375.1 Hyphococcus sp.
TTTTTCCGCCTCGTCGCGCCGCCAGTCCGCGATTCTTTGGTGATCGCCAGAAAGCAGCACGTCCGGGATCGCCCGGCCTTCAAATTCCCGGGGCCGCGTATACTGGGGATATTCCAGCAAACCGCCCTCAAAGCTTTCCTCCCCAAGGGAGGAAGCCGAGCCCAATACCCCGGGGATGAGCCGGACGCAAGCCTCTATCAGGGCCATAGCGGCAATTTCCCCGCCGGCGAGGACAAAATCCCCGATTGAGACTTCCTCGATCTCCCGGGCGGCGAAAACCCGCTCATCGATGCCCTCAAACCGGCCGCAAACGGCGATTAGTCCGCCGCCGTCGGCAAGGGCGCGGGCGCGGGCCTGCGTAAACGGCGCGCCGCGCGGGCTAAGGCAGAGGATCGGCCGGCCATTTCTCGGGACGGTGTCGATAGCGTGCGCCAGAATATCAGCGCGCATCACCAGCCCGGCGCCGCCGCCAGCGGGCGTATCGTCGACCGAGCCATATTTATTGTCGGAAAAATCGCGGATATTATGCGTGTCGAGCGCCCAATGGCCCTCCGCCTGGCCGCGCCCCAACACCGAAGCATCGAGCGGGCCGGGAAACAGCTCCGGATAGAGCGTAAGGACAGTTGCGCGCCACATGAGGCTCAGATCGCATGGCGGCGATGCGGGTGCAAGCGAGGCGTGGGAGAGGTGCGGCTACCTATCGCCCTCACTGAGTTCAGGGTCCGGCTCATCCTCAATCGCCACCGCCGCTCTCAGCACGGTGATTTTGCCGCCGGTAAGGTCAACGCCCGGGACATTTTCCCTGGTGAAGCGCACCAGCCGCATGCCCTTTAATCCCGGCACGCCCATCAGCTCGATAACGTCGCCGGCGCCGAAATTATAAACCGCGTTGACCGCGCCGAGCGGGGCGCCCTCCTCGTCAACCGCATCGAGGCCGACAAGATCGTTTAAATAAAATTCGTCTTCGTCCGGCGGAGGGAGTTTGTCGCGGGTCACATAAAAGCGGACGCCTTTCAGCGCCTCTGCGGCCTCGCGGCTTTGAATTTCCGGCGCCCGAACCAGAACAAAGTCCGCTTTCAGGCTGCGGATAACGGCAAGCGTGAACCGATGCTTGCCGTCTTCGGTCTCAACCGGGCCGTAGGCGGCGATATTGCTCGGGTCTTCGGTGAAGCATTTGACCTTCGCCTCGCCCCTGACGCCATGGGCGCCGGCAAAGGCGCCAAGGCAAATTCGGGTTTTGTCTTTCTCGCTCATGGCGGCGCATCCGGCGTTTGCGGACGAAACAAGACGCCTTTTTCCGCCCACAGAATAACTAAAAACGCGGCGACCCCGAGCCAGGCAAAACCCAGAATAATCGGCATTGTCGTGCCGTCATAAAATTGGCCGATAACGCCGCCGAGAAATCCTGCAAGCGTCGTGCCCGCAAATCCATTTGCCGCCGCTGCGGAGCCTGCGATATGTCCCATTGGCTCCATCGCCAGAGCATTTGCATTCGGACCGATAAGGCCCAGCGCAAAAAATGAGATCGACATAAACGTCATGAACATTAGGAAGCCTTCCCCATTGCTCGCAGCAGCAATGAGATGAAAGATATTCGCGACGATGAAAATCAGGAGCGCCGTATGCGAAATCCGCCGCATGCCAAAGCGAGAGACCAGGCGCGCATTGATCAGCGTCGCCGCTGCGAGCGAGCCGGCAATGGCGGCAAAGGCGATTGGAAAACGCTGACCGAGATTGAAGGTTTCAAGAAAAACCTGCTCAGCGGCGCTGATATAACCAAACAAGGCCCCGAAACAAAGGGCCGAGGCCAGCGTGTAGCCGATGGAGGTCCGGTTGCGGATGAACTCAAGATAGTTCGAGAAGATGGGGCCCGGCTGCAACGGTTTGCGGCGCTCGGGCGCAAGCGTTTCCGGTAGCCGCATGCCAAGCCATAGGGCCATCACGACGCCATATATGAGCAGTGTAAGGAAAATTCCCCGCCACGGGCCGACCATGAGAACAAGCTGGCCGAGCCCGGGCGCGAGAATGGGTGCGGCCATGAAAATAGTGATGGCGAGCGACATGACTTCGGCCATGCGGCGGCCCGAACATTGATCGCGGACGATTGCGATTGCGGCGACCCGCGTCGCCGCGGTTGCAACGCCCTGAAAAGCGCGTGCGGCAAGCAGCAACGTAAATGACGACGCCATAACGGTAAGCGCCGAGCCGATGATGTACCCCCCAAGCGCCCACATCAGTATGCGCTTGCGTCCAAAGCGGTCGACAATCGGACCGAAGAAAAGCTGGGCGACGCCATTGCCAAGCACATAGACAACGATGATGAGTTGGCGGTCGTTGCCCTGGGCGGCGCCAAATTCATCGCCGATCAGACCCAGCGCCGGCAGCATCATGTCGATCGCCAGCGCATTCAGCGCCATGACGCCGGCGACGATGGCCACAAGCTCCGCATATGCGATGCGCGGCATGACAAAGGGTTTGGTTTCAGCGTCCATTCCCCGGGTTACGCCGCAAA
Organism: Hyphococcus sp.; assembly: GCA_021776375.1. Lineage (GTDB taxonomy): Bacteria > Pseudomonadota > Alphaproteobacteria > Caulobacterales > Parvularculaceae > Hyphococcus. The sequence goes on from JAJFGA010000068.1 coordinate 2,513, forward strand.
ATGTGGATTTGCAATGGTCTTCAACCGGGATGAATAAGGGCGGGCAAAGGGATGCATTGCGCGCGATCTGTCTTATAGTGCCCGCCGATTTGCATTAACGGAGGCGCGGCGTGGACCGTAAACCAGAAAAGCCAGAACCCGCCGACACGGCGAAACTCTACTGGCGTGAGAATATAAAGTTGGTCTGTGGCCTGCTTGCGGTTTGGTTCGCCGCCTCCTTTGGCGCCGGCATTTTGTTTGTCGATGTTTTAAACAAGGTGCAAATTGGCGGCGTCCCGTTAGGGTTTTGGTTTGCGCAACAGGGCTCAATCCTTATTTTTGTCGTATTGATATTTGTCTATGTCGGGCGCATGCGCGCCATAGAAAAGCGCTTCGGCGTTAGCGACGAATAGCGCGATCATGGATACGCAAACGCTCACCTATATCTTCGTCGGGTCTTCCTTCGCGCTCTATATCGGCATCGCGATCTGGTCGCGCGCTGGCTCAACCAGTGAATTCTATGTCGCTGGCGGCCATGTACACCCTATCGCCAACGGTATGGCCACGGCCGCCGACTGGATGAGCGCAGCGTCATTCATTTCGATGGCCGGGATCATCGCCTTTTCAGGCTATGATGCGAGCGTTTATCTGATGGGCTGGACGGGCGGCTATGTCTTGCTGGCGCTGTTGCTGGCGCCTTATTTGCGCAAATTCGGGCAGTTCACCGTGCCCGACTTTATCGGCGAGCGCTATTATTCAAAGGCCGCGCGCGTGGTTGCGGTGGTTTGCCTGATCATCATTTCATTCACTTATATTGCCGGGCAGATGCGCGGCGTCGGCGTTGTGTTTTCGCGGTTCCTTGAGTTGCCCATCGAGTGGGGCGTCATTATCGGTATGGGGATTGTCTTCTTCTATGCCGTCCTCGGCGGCATGAAAGGCATCACCTACACGCAGGTTGCGCAATATTGTGTGCTAATATTCGCCTATCTTGTGCCGGCGATTTTCATCTCGATGTTGATAACCGGCAATCCTGTTCCCCAGCTTGGTCTCGGCTCTGACGTTGTCGGTAGCGACCTATCGGTGCTGGCGCGGCTTGATGGCGCGCTTGTGGATCTTGGGTTTGCTGCGTTTACCGAAGGATCGAAGTCAAAGCTTGATATGTTTGCGATTACGCTCGCGCTGATGGTCGGGACGGCCGGCCTGCCGCACGTGATCGTGCGGTTTTTCACCGTGCCAAAGGTTTCTGACGCGCGCCGGTCGGCGGGCTATGCGCTGGTCTTTATTGCTCTCCTTTACACAACCGCGCCGGCGGTCGGCGCCTTCGCGCGGCTTAATTTTATCCATAGTGTTGACGAGCAATCTTATGCCGAGGCGCCGAATTGGGTGAAAACCTGGGAGGGGATCGGGCTGATCGCGTGGATGGATAAAAATGGTGACGGCGTCATCCAGTATGGCGCCGGAGCGCCGTTTGAGGGGCGCGCAGATTATGACGGCGCGGCGGGTGCTCATGGCGAGCGGTTGCTTGCCAATGCGCCGACCGATGCCGCCAACGAGATTGTCGTCGACCGTGATATTATGGTGCTCGCCAACCCCGAAATCGCCGGTTTACCGCCCTGGGTGATCGCGCTTGTGGCGGCTGGCGGGGTTGCTGCGGCGCTTTCCACTGCGGCGGGGCTGTTGCTGGTGATTTCTGCGTCGATCAGCCATGATCTGTTAAAGAAAACATTCCGCCCACAGATTAGTGAACGTACGGAGCTGCTTGCCGCGCGCGGTTCCGCCGCCGCCGCGGTTGTGGTCGCCGGTTATCTCGGCATCAACCCGCCAGGTTTTGTGGCGCAGGTGGTGGCGCTCGCCTTCGGGTTGGCGGCGTGCTCTCTGTTTCCCGCGATCTTAATGGGCATATTCTTTAAAGCGATGAACCGGGAGGGGGCGATTGCCGGTATGGTGGCGGGGATAATCTTTACTCTGAGCTATATCGTATATTTCAAGTCGCCCTGGTTCGGCGCGGTCAACGACGCCGATCACTGGCTTTTTGGCATATCGCCGGAAGGCATTGGCGCTGTGGGCATGATGGTTAATTTCGCCGTCGCGGCAGGGGTTGCGCGATTTACCGCGAAAACGCCGCCAAGCGTACGCCATATGGTCGATGCGATCCGGATACCAACCGACGCGAAGGCGTCAAAATAGAAAACCGACGCGAAGGCGTCAAACATATAAATCACGCGCGGAAGGCGTCAGAAATAAACCCGACATGCGTTAGTGATCGGCTTCCTCGTCGATAGCCTCAAATGCACGTTTGCGGTCCGTATCGTCGCTGATTGCTTGTGCAGCTTTGCGATAGACGGTCATGAGCGCCGGGTCGTCTTTGGCGGCTGCGGCAATTTTCTCCAGCGCCAGGCGTTGATCGTAGCCCGACTGAAGCTCCGCATAGGCGTCCATCCAGGCGTTAGCGACGTCGCCATCAGTCGAAATAAGAACGGCGCCGGCAGTAAGCAGCATCCGTAAATCATGATCACTATCGATTTGCCGCCCGGCTGTCGTAAGGAGGCTGGCGGCTTGCGCGCTTGTCAGTGCATCACTGTCCAACAGTGCGGCAGCAGCGACACGCAAATCGTGGTCGCTTTCAATTAGCGCGAGCTTTTCGGCGAGCCTGTCAATTTCAGCGGGCGATAAATCACTCTGCTCAATAAGGGAGACAGCGTAGCGCCGTACTGCGCGGTCGCGTTCAAGCGCGTCAATTTCTTCCAGCACGGAGGCGACGCCGCCTGCCTTGGTAAGAGCGGCGACGCGTCCATCCGATTTCAAGCCGCTGATGCGCAAAAATTTTAAAAATAAAGCGGCAGCGGCGTTGTCTGTCTCTTCGTCTTTCGGCTGTTTGTCGCCGTTGCTATAATAGGCAGTGTGAATGGCGTCGCTGCGGCGTTCAAATTTCACGCGCTCTGTCCCGCCACCCTGTTTAATTTCGATCTCAAGTTCATCATCAAGCGCGCCAAGCCCCGTACCAAGACCGTTCAGGCTATAATCGCCGCGCCACTCGGCTTTGACGGTGTAGTTATCACCCTTGAAGACAAACTCGCCGCTGTCGCCATTATTATTGTGATGAGCTGCTCGCTCTTCATCTTCGTCGAGGGTGTGCTCCGCTGTGTCGTTTCCAACCAACAGCGCATATGTCGCCGATATAGCGAAGGCGCCGATAGTGAGAAAAGCCAGCGTTTTAACGTTTTTAATCAATGGTTTTTCCTCAAAGCGCGTGGATGTCAGAGCTTAACGCATCGCGTGTCTGCACTTTGTAATTTAACCGGTCACCAATAATATTCAACGCCGAGTTTTGCGCTAATGCTTATTCATCGTCCAGCAAGCGCCGGTCCGCGCCTAGATAGGCCGCAGAGCGCATCTCCACCAGGCGGGATGCGGTGCGTTCAAACTCAAAGGCGCCGTCGCCTGCCCGGTATAGCTCATCTGGTTCACCGTCCGCAGAACAGACCAGCTTTGTGCGGCGGTCATATATTGCGTCGATCAGCGTAACGAAGCGTTTGGCTTCATTGCGTTTGTCCGCCTTCATGATCGGTATGTGATCGATGAACAATGTATCGAAATGCCGGGCGAGGGCGATATAATCGCGTGCGCCTAACGGCCTTTCGCAAAGCTCGGCAAATTCAAACCGCGCCGCGCCGCGTGCTGTGCGCGGCGCAGTCAATACACGCCCTGATACGGTCAGCTTTTCTGGATGGTCACGGGCGCCGCAGATCATTCTTTTCCACGCCGCGTCCATCGCTTTGTCTGCATTTTTGTCCAGCGGTTGATAATAAACCGGGGCGCCTTCCAGTTTGGCCAGCCGGTAGTCTTTTGTCGCCTGCAAATGGAAGACATCAAGCTTTGATTTTAACAGCTCGATGAAAGGCAAAAACAACTGGCGATTGAGGCCATCCTTATAGAGATCGTCAGGCTGGCGGTTAGAGGTTGCAACCACGACGACACCCTTGGCGAACAAGGCTTCAAAAAGCCGCCCTAAGATCATCGCGTCGGCGATGTCGGTGACCTGAAACTCATCAAAGCACAAGATCAGCGCTCCGCATGCAATATCATGAGCCACGGGCGTAATCGGGTCGTCCGGCGTTTTTCGATTGTAGGCTTTGTGACGCCGCCGCGTCTTTTCATCGGAGCTGCGCCACACCGCGATGCGGTCGTGAACCTCGTTCATGAATTCATGCAAGTGGACGCGACGCTTGGCGGTGAGGGGGAGGTTGTTGAAGAAAATATCCATCAGCAGGGTTTTGCCCCGCCCCGCCGGTCCCCAAAGGTAGAGCCCTTCAGGCGCGGCGCCATTCCCGAACAGGCCGCGCCGGGGCCCGCGATATTTTTTGAGCGCATCATGGAGGGCCTGAAGCCGGTCGGCGGCCTCTTCCTGCGCCGGATCATGATCCAGCGCACCCTCCTTAATCAGCGCCCGATAGCGCGGTTTTGGACCCTTTTTCATCAGCTCGCCTATAGCCCGGGCCGCGCCCGCCGTCACCCGGGGCTTACCATGTTTGGGTTAACCCAGCTTTGCGGCAAAGCGGTTGCGGGTTGCATTGGCGACGACCCTCTTTGTTTTTTAACAATCGCGAAAGCGAGGATCATGATGACGTCATTCATGCTGACTTGCGCAAACGTGTAGGCTGGATCGCTCTTGGTCAGTTGTTACGAGGCGAAACCATGGCGCTGCAGGGCGCGGCAGCGAGCAATATTAATTCGGCTCGGCGCCATAGGCCTCGCTTTCGCCGAATGTCTGGAACAATTCCCACACCGCGCCTTGGGGATCGCGCGCCCAGAATTTATTGCTCTGCGCGTAGCAGCAGGTGGTGTCTTCTTCCGCCATCAAAGATGCGCCGTTCGCGCGCATCCGATTGGCGACCGCGTCCAGCTCTTCGCGGGTGTCGATTGAAATCCCCGCATGGTCGACCCCCGGCTCGCCACCGTGAGACGAGAGGGAAATATTGGCGCACGGATCGTCGAGGAGCCATTTGGCGTAGTCAGTCTCCAGCTTTGACGGCGCTGCTCCAAACATCGCCGTATAGAAGGCGATCGACTGGTCGAGGTCTTTGGTTTTGATGTGGATATGCAGTCGCTTCATGATGCTTGCTCCTTGATGATGTAGGGCCCGCAAAGGCGCTTGTCGCCGGCACAGCAATCGGCCAGCAGAAAATCGACGAGGCCGCGGATGCCGCCATAATCGGCGGCGTAGATCACCCGGCGGCCTTCTCGGCGTGAGGTGATCATCCCGGCGCGTTCCAGCTCCTTAAGGTGAAAGGACATGGTCGGCGCGGGCACGCCGAGCCCCTCCGCGATGGTGCCGGCCGCCTCGCCGCGCGGGCCGGCCTGCACCAGGCGCTTCAGGGCTTCGAGCCGGGAGGCCTGTGATAGCGCCGAAAAACATTCGCATGCATTATTTAATTCCATAATTCGATACATATGGAATTATGGAATTAATGTCAAGTCGCAAAAATTTAGACTTAGTATGGCGCGGCATATAAAGAATTCTTGAAGTCGCGGCTCTAACGCCGGGCGCTGTATGTACTTGCGGCTATCCTTCGCGACGAATTGGATATTTAACAATATCCCATTCTCCTCAGGATGAGGATGTATGGGTTGAAAAACAACACACCCTCATCCTGAGGAGCCTTGGCAAAGCCAAGGCGTCGCGAAGGATAGCCGCAAAGCCGCACAACCTATTGGAATTCGCAGGCGCAAAAAATGCAACCCAGAGAGGGTAGTCTTCCATAAAACCTATATTTGGTGAAAAGTTATCC
>JAJFGA010000069.1 GCA_021776375.1 Hyphococcus sp.
CTCGGTGACGCCAAGATGCAGCGGGCAGTCGATCGATTCAGCTAACTGATGATAGGCCGCGACGGTGAGAAAAATATCTGAGGCTTTGACCGATATTTTGAACTCGTGAAAATCATTGTCCTGCAGAATTCTCGCATGATCGAGCGCACTCTCGACCATCGCTTCGGGGCAAGGCTCGCCATATTTCTCCAGAAGATCTTTCTCAAGCGAGCCGCCATTGACGCCGATGCGCATGGAGCAGCCATAATCCTTGGCCGCCTTGATCACCTCGCGCACACGGTCAGCCGAGCCGATATTACCGGGATTGATTCGAAGGCACGCAGCGCCCGATTCCGCAGCTTCAATGCCGCGCTTATAGTGAAAGTGAATGTCGGCGACGATGGGCACGGGGACGTTCTTGGTTATGGTCGCAAGCGCCGCCGTTGATTCCTTATCCGGGCAGGAGACGCGAACGATGTCGGCGCCGGCCTCTGCGATCTCGTTGACCTGACGGATCGTCGCTTGCGCATCCGATGTCAGCGTGTTGGTCATCGATTGCACGGCAATCGGGGCGTCGCCGCCGACCGGCACATCGCCAACCATAATCTGACGGCTTTGACGACGTTCGATATCGCGCCATGGGCGTAATGACATTTGTTTTGCCTCGTACTGGCCATTAACTGGAATAGTTTGAATTACAACGCCAAAATCACCCGCCGAGGGCGGAAGTCAAGCCCTGCCGCTGGCGCTAGGCAAGCGCCCGGATTATGCGCTGTTCGTCGTTCGGGAGGTCAGCCCTATTGCGGCCGGTCGAAGGAAAACCGCGCTTTTTGATCATGCAGCGCGCGCGGCGCGCCATCGACGGTGCGCGGTTCAAACCGCCAGCGCCGGACCGCATTGAGCGCCGATGCGTCAAAACAGGCGTTTGACGTTGAGGCGATACGCTCACCCGCGACGCGGCCTGCAGCCGTGATATTAAACGTGACCATGACGGTTTCCACGGGCGCGGCGTCACCAAGGCAACCACGCGGGAAGACCGGTTCAATACGCTCAATAATGCGCGCTTCGACGACTTCCGTCAGCGCTGGATCGCTAAGCGCTGCCGGCAACTGGATCGCGCCGCCAGGCTCGGCGCCTGCATCTGTATGCTCGCGACCGTCAATCAAAGCGATCTGCCAGGCGCACCAGATGAAGAAAGCGATGATGGCGGCAACCGCCAGCAACGATAAATCGCCGCCGTCGGCATCGGCGGCTTTGCGCGCCTCAAATTTCTGAACGTCAACTTTAGGCGCTGTAGAAAACTCCATATCCTCTTTGAAACGGTCGACAATCGCCGGTGCGTCGAGGTCAAGAAACATCGCGTAAACCTTGACGAAGCCTATCGCATAAGGTCTCGCTGGCAGAGCACCGCCATCCAGCGCTTCAATTGCTTCAAGGTGATGTTCCTGGATGTGGGTCTTCGCCGCCGCTTCTGCGATCGTCAGACCCGACGCTTCGCGCACAGCGGCAAGGTGTGCGCCGGCGTCAGCGTAATCGGCGCCCGGCAACTGACTTGCCCGGCGGCGCGCACGCGCATCCTCCATGTCGTAGATTTTTGCTGTTCCATCTTTCGATGTCACGCCGCGCCTCTATTCATGTTTCGCCTGCTCTCTCGCGTATAGGGATTCTGCGCAAGTTTTAATCAGCCGCATAAACCCGCCATCAGTAGAGCAGGAATTTGTTAATCAACGATAACGCCATTTTCACTTAAGAAGGTGGAAAGTTCCGGGCGCAGGCTGGCCTGGGCTTGCGGCAGCCTGTCGTCGAGCCAGGCGCTAAGATGGCCCACATTCAAGGACCGGGTCATGCGCCGAAACGGGCCAACGGCTGTCGCCGGCATAGAGAACTGAACGATGCCGATCCCGACCAGCGCCGCCGCCATAACCAAGTCCGACGCCTGCTCGCCGCAATAAGACAGCGGCACATTGGACTGGCGCGCCTTGGCGGCGCACTCCCTCAAAAAGCTCAAAAAACCGGGATTCATCGGGTCAAACCGCCGCTGGACACGCTCTGAATCGCGATCGGCGGCGAAATAAAATTGCGCCAGATCATTACCGCCGACAGACAAAAAATCGACCTTGTCCGCGATCTCTTCAACCCGCCACGCAGCGGCCGGAGTTTCGATCATTGCGCCGATCTGAATATCCTTGGGCAACGCATTGCCTTGCCGTTTGGCGCGTTCGATTTCCCGGTCAAGAAGTGCACGCGCATCATCCATTTCCTCCGCCAGCGTCACCATTGGAAACATAAGGTGCAGTGTTCGGTTCGCCGCCGCCGCTAACAGGGCGCGCAATTGCAGACGGATCATTCCTGGCCGATCCAGCGCCATGCGCAAACCGCGCCAACCCATCGCCGGGTTCACTTCTTTGCCTTGATCCATGTAGCTTGCAGTCTTGTCACCGCCAATATCGGCGGTCCGGAAGATCACCGGCTTGTCGTCGGCGAGATCCAGAACTTCCGTGTAAAGTGCTTCTTGCGAGGAGACGCTTGGCAACTGAGAACCAATTAAAAATTGCAGCTCAGTTCGGAACAAACCAACGCCCTCTGTGCCGGTTTCCTTCAGATGCGCCATGTCCAATGCGAGCCCGGCGTTCATCATGATGGATATCGCAACGCCGTCTTTGGTGATCGGCGCAAGGTCGCGCTCTTTTGCGAACGCTGCCTGGCGCGCTGACTGTAATTCACGCTTGGCCCGATAGGTCTCGACAACATCCAGCGCCGGGCGAATATGAATTTCGCCGGCATCGCCATCGACAATGACGAGATCGCCTTCTTCGCACCGGTCAATGGCGTCGCCGAGCCCGGTCACCATCGGTATTTTAAGCGCCCGGGCGACAATCGCCACATGCGAGGTTGCCGACACCTCGCCCAACACCAGCCCCTTCAGCGCATCGCGGTCATATTCAAGCAGCTCCGCCGGGCCCATCTGACGGGCAACGAGAATGGTTTCATCGAACAGCGCGCGATGGCCATTGCTGGCCTCGCCAGAGAGTAGCCGCAACAACCGGTGCGCCAGATCATCAAGATCATGCAGGCGCTCGCGCAAATAGGAATCCTTCGCCTGCAGCATGCGAGCGCGGTTTTCATTCATCACCTGTTCGACAGCGGACTCGGCCGTCAGCCCGGAGAATACCGCCGCGCGCAAGCGTTCTTTCCAGCCCCGATCATAGGCAAACAGCCGGTAGGTCTCCAATACCTCACGCGAAACTCCGGAGAGCGAGGCGTTTTCCGCCAGCATCGCATCAACCGAGGCGCGCAAATCGTTGAGCCCATCTTCCAGCCGCGCCGCTTCACCGGCGACATCGGCGGCGAATACTTTGTGTTTGGGCGCCGGAGGCTGAAGGAAAACTGCCTTGCCAGAGGCAATCCCGGAGACAATCGGAAAGCCCTCAAGCCGCTCCGGGCGGTGCAGCATTTCGCCGAAGACGGCGGTTTCTTCCTGGCTTAAAAGCTCACCCGAGGCGGCAATTTCTGCAAGCAACATCGCCACCGCCTGCGCCGCCTCTACCTCGTGGTCGTTATATTGCCGCGCGGCCTTGTTCTGAATAACCAGAACGCCAAGCGCCTTGCCTGAACGGATTAGCGGTACGCCGAGGAAGGAATGGAGATATTCCTCACCAGTTTCCGGGCGAAACGCGAAAGCCGGATGATGCGGCGCATCGTCGGTGAATAGCGGGCGATGACTTTCCGCAACCAGACCGGTCAGCCCCTCGCCCCATTTCAATCGGGTCTTGTGCACCGCCTCGCGGTTCAGCCCCTCGGTCGAATAGAGTTCCAACTCATCATCGGGCCGGCGCAAATAGATTGAGCAAACATCGGCGACCACATGGCTCGCAATCGCCTTGGTCAGATGGTCAAGGCGTTCTTGCGCGCTGGCTTCTTGCGCCACCGCATCATGCATCCGCCGTAACAGAACGGTAATGCCTTGTTCGCCATGGCCACCATGCGGCGGGCGGGTTTTTTCAATGCTCATTTCAATCTCAAACCAGGAGCCGATTGTAGGGCCGCTACTTAGCCCGCCTGCTACTTCGCCTTATCGAGCCCGTAAGCCTCGTGCAGCGCGCGCACCGCATATTCCGCAGCGTCGGAATTTATCAGGACGCTGATTTTAATTTCAGATGTCGAAATGTTCTGAATATTA
>JAJFGA010000070.1 GCA_021776375.1 Hyphococcus sp.
CGGGAACATTTCTACAAACGAGAAACAGTTCGCGTCACCTTGAATCGACGCTAGGAATGTCGAATCTGGAATTAATCCTCCGGATGTTAGAGGAATGCCATCGATACAATCGCCTGCAGTATTTACAGAAAGATCGCCGACTAGCACTGACGGAACATTATCCATGTCCAGGTCTGCAACATCGATCAATCCCGTATCCGGATCGACTGTTGGTCCTGCAAAGACGGCGCCGCGGTTGGTTGGGTTCCGGAAGAAGAACCCGCCTTCAACCTGGCGTTCGGCGTAGTTACCGAATGCGTAAAACTCAACTTGATCGGAAAACGGAACGGCCATGTTGGCATATAGCGCCAAGTTGTCGTTGACGTTCGGCTGGCCCCAAATTTGCGCCGGGTCCGCAACAGCCGTGTTGCCGGCTGCGATTAGTGCGGCGGCGTCATCGCGTTGTACCGAACGGATGGTGGCGTCGGTCTCACCGAATTCACCACTGATGTTTAAATAGCCGCCTTCGCCAAGCGGAACTGGCAAGCCGATATTTGCTTGAACATTCCAGCTATCCCCGTCGCCTTCGTAGGTTTGACCCCACTTGGTTTCGAAAGAGGCGCCGTCTGCATCGTCGCGCAGGACGAAGTTAATCACGCCGGCAATTGCGTCAGAACCATATTGGGATGACGCGCCATCGCGCAGAACTTCAACCTGCTTGAGAGCGATAGCAGGAATGACGGAAATATCGGCGCCTTGCGAGCCGTCGGAAATACCGTCACCGAGGAAGGTGATGACCGCAGCACGATGGCGGCGTTTGCCGTTCACCAGGATCAGGGTTTTATCCGGCGCCAGACCGCGCAAAGTGGCCGGGCGAATAAGCGTCGCGGCATCGGAAATTGGTTGCGTATTGGCGTTATAAGACGGAACAGACGTCCGCAGAATATTGACAAGATCGGTGTCGCCCTGATTGACGAGCTCCTCACTGCCGATGACATCAACCGGCGCAGGCGTATCGGCTGCCGATCGGGCGCCGCGGCGCGTGCCCACTGAAATCACGACATCCGTATTGCTAGCGCCATCTTGTGCGTAGACAACGCCGGTTGGCGAGCCCAAGGCAATCAAGATTGCCGCCCCCGCGGCAGATCGCTTTAGTATTGTTTTTTTCACGTCAAACTCCCTCTTCATTAATCGTTTAAACGGCCGATTCGGTTAGTAGTTTTGCGAAGTTATGCTGTTCGTTAAGGATAGAAAACCTGCCAAAACAGACGCCAAACAAGCGGGAAGTTGACAAAAGGCGGCTATATTTTTCTAAGTTCTATTTTATTCAGTAATTACAAGGCGGTGCTGTTGTTGGCAGGTTTTTGGGCGGCTGTCGCTATTCTGCAACATTCTAAAACCAAATGTTGCTTGGCGATATATGGCTATAGAAAGGCCTCATATTAGCCATAACGCGTATTCTGAAATTCAAAAACTAATCGCGTTTGGATAGCTATTTCGTACCGGGGAGACCTAGCCGTTCGTCGCTGCCTTGACATCGGTTTCAATCGCGGCAGAGCGTTTGGTCGCATGAATGATCGATCCACACACAAGCCGGACGCTGACAGGCCAGCTGCAGGGCGCGGCAAATACGGCTTTTATACCGCTATCGCCGTCGTTATCGCCAATATGATCGGCACCGGCGTCTTCACCAGCCTCGGATTTCAGCTGATCAATATCCAGTCTGGTTTTGCTATCCTCCTATTGTGGACGGTTGGCGGTGTTGCCGCGCTTTGCGGGGCGATGAGTTACGCTGAGCTTGGCGCCGCGCTGCCGCGGTCGGGCGGCGAATATAATTTCCTTACTCGCATCTATCATCCGGTCGCCGGCTTTGTTTCCGGCTGGGTGTCGGCGACTATCGGCTTTGCCGCGCCGGTCGCGCTCGCGGCGATTACTTTTGCGGCCTATGCGACGTCGGTTGTTGACGAGGGCGGGGCCTATTGGCGCCAGCAAGTACTCGCCTGCGCCTTGATCATTATCATGGCCGGCGTTCATGGCGGACGGCGCGGCGCCAGCGGCGCGATGCAGAAAATTTTTACACTGATTAAGCTCCTCGTCATTATCGCCTTTTGCAGCGCCGCTATCTTCGTTCTGAACACGCCGCAACCGGTATCGCTATTGCCGTCATCGGCGGACCTCGGCGTTATCACCAGCGGCGCCTTTGCCGTCTCGCTGATCTATGTCAGCTTTGCCTATGCGGGCTGGAATGCCGCGACATATCTGAGCGGCGAAATCGAAAATCCACAAAATAACCTGCCGCGCATTTTGACGCTTGGCACACTTATCGTCATGATCGCCTATGTCGCGCTTAACGCTGTATTCCTCAAAGCAGCGCCCATAGAAGATATGGTCGGTCAGGTTGAGATCGGCTTCATCGCGGCCAAGGCGCTGTTCGGCGAAGCCGGCGCCGATTTGACCGGGCTGGTGATGGCGAGCCTTTTGATTTCAACCGTCAGCGCCATGACGATTGCGGGTCCGCGCGTGTTACAAGTGATTGGCCAGGACTTTGTCGCCTTTTCTCCGCTCGCGCGGGTCAATCGCGACGGCATCCCGTCTATGGCAATCTATTTTCAATCGGCGATTGCGATTGTCTTTATTATTACCTCAAGCTTTGATTTCATTTTGGTGTTCGCGGGCTTTACCCTGGCCCTGAATACATTTTTTACGGTCCTTGGCGTGTTCGTATTGCGCATGCGTGAGCCAATGCTGGCGCGGCCTTATAAGACTTTCGGCTATCCCTTCACGCCGCTGATATTTCTGGCGTTAACCGGATGGACGCTGACCTATGTCCTGATCCAGCGGCCAGTTGAAGGGCTGTTTGGGTTGGCGCTAATTATCGGGGGTGTTTTGTTTTATATTGTAGCAAAGAGTATAAGAGCTAAATGAGTAAAAGTCAAGTAAATGCTTATTAATAGTAAGCGCCTGGCTCAAATAACAGTATTTATTATCAGTGTTGTCATCACCGGGCCTGAATTGCTTGCTCATCCAGCCCGGTGATCCAGAAATATTCCGCTACTTGCCGCCATGGATTGCAGGAATGGAGATGGATGGGAACCATCGACCTCCGGCAATGACATGAGGGAGGGGGCGTCCACGCTTTGGAGCAGTCTCTAAGGACAACTAAATCTCCACCAACTCCACGGCGCCTTTTTTGAGTTTGAGCGCCAGCTCGCCGCGCTTGAGTTTGAGCGCCGCATCGCCGAAAACTTCACGCCGCCAACCGGAAAGCGCCTTTACATCGGCGTTGTCGTCATGCGCGATCGCTTCAAGATCGGCGCTTGAAGCAATCAGCTTCGGCGCAACGTCATATTTATCACATTGGCGTTTCAAGAGCACCTTCAGCAACTCGACAACATCGGCGGGCGGGCGGTTACGGTCGGGTTTGGCTATGGCCGGCAAGCGCCCTTGCGGCGTCTTTGCACCTTCGGCAATGGCGGCGAGGATCGCCGCGCCTGCCGCCGACTTTTCAAATCCCGACGGAATGCTGCGGGCCCGGCCAAGATCGCCGACGCTTGCCGGTCGCAACCGCGCCAGCTCATAGATCGCATCGTCTTTCAAAATCCGGTTGCGCGGCGTGTCTTTGGTTTGCGCCTCGCGCTCACGCCACTCCGCCAGCTTCATAACGGGGCCAAGCTCCTTCGGGCGCACACCCTTCAGCTTCAGCCGCTTCCATGCGTTTTCCGGTTTTACGAAATAGAGGTCCGGCGCGTAGAGCGCCTCTAATTCCGCCTCGACCCAATGGTCGCGTTCATTCTCGTCGAGCTTTTGCTTAAGGATCGGATAGGCCTCGCGCAAAAAGGTCGTATCACCCAAGGCATAAGTCAGCTGGGCTGGCGACAATGGACGGCGCGCCCAGTCGGTAAAGCGCGAGCCTTTGTCGATGTTGGCGTTTAGCAGCGCGCGCATCAGCGGCTCATAGCCGATCTGGTCGCCGAAGCCGCAGGCCATGGCGGCAATCTGGCTGTCGAACAGCGGCGCCGGCACCTGGTCCATGAGTTGGTAGAATATCTCCAGATCCTGCCGCGCCGCGTGAAACACCTTAATTACGGATTTATCGGCCATGACCTCCAGAAAGGGGCCGAGGTCGATGCCTTTGGCGAGCGGGTCGATAATGGCTTCCACGCCCTCGGCTGCCGCCTGGATCAGGCAGAGGATCGGCCAATAGGTTTTCTCGCGCATAAACTCAGTATCGACGGCGATAAACGGCTTTGCGGCAAGCGCGGCGGAGAATTCTTCGAGCGCGGCTGTGGTGGTGATAATATGCATGGGCGCGGCTTCTATCAGCGTCTGCATCGAGCGTCACCCATTATAAGCGATCCTATACCCGGTCCGGGCCTGGCTGGCCGAAAAAGGCCAGTGCGCGGGGTGTGCACTCTTGACAATGTCGCGCGCCGAGGCCACTTCGGCGGCTCATCTTTTCCGGTCATTTTGAGCCCCCAAACGAGTAGTCCTATGCACGCTTATCGCAGCCATCATTGCGGCGCCCTGCGCCAGTCCGAAGTTGGCGAGGCGGTTCGCCTGTCCGGTTGGGTGCATCGCAAGCGCGACCATGGCGGGCTGTTGTTTATCGACCTGCGCGACCATCACGGGCTGACCCAGCTGGTGGTCGAGCCGGAGATGGGATTTTTCGCCGATGTTGAGGCGGTGCGCCAGGAAAGTGTCATCCGGGTCGAGGGCAAGGTGGTCGCGCGCGACGCTGAGGTGATTAATCCGAACCTGCCGACTGGCGAGATCGAAATCAGGATTTCGTCGTTTGAGGTGTTGTCGACGGCTGATGAATTGCCGCTGCCGGTGTTTGGCGAGCCGGACTATCCTGAAGACATCCGCATGACCTATCGCTATCTCGACCTGCGGCGCGAGACTTTGCACGCCAACATCATGTTGCGCGCGGCGGTGACAACCGAAATCCGCCGCGGGATGGAGCGCCAGGGCTTTACCGATTTCCAGACCCCGATCCTGACGGCGTCGTCGCCGGAGGGCGCGCGCGACTTTTTGGTGCCGTCGCGGCTGCATCCGGGAAAATTCTACGCGCTGCCTCAGGCGCCGCAAATCTTCAAACAGCTGATCATGGTCTCTGGCTTCGACCGCTACTACCAGATCGCGCCGTGCTTTCGTGACGAAGACGCCAGAGCCGACCGTTCGGCGGGGGAATTTTATCAGCTCGATATGGAAATGAGTTTCGTCGAGCGCGAGGACGTCTTCGAAGCGGTGGGGACGATGACGCATGATGTGTTTGCAAAATTCGCCGGCGAGCGCAGCGTCTCCTCGTATCCATTCATAAAGATCCCGTTCGATGAATCGATGCAAAAATACGGCACCGACAAGCCGGATCTGCGTTGCCCGATTGTGATGCAGACTGTCTCCGATCATTTCCGCGGCGCGGGCTTTAAGGTTTTCACGTCGATCCTGGACGCTGACCCAGCCCACGAAATCCGCGCGATCCCCGCACCCGGCGGCGGCAGCCGCGCCTTTTGCGACCGGATGAACAGCTGGGCGCAAAAACAGGGTTTGCCCGGCATGGGCTATATGATCTTTGCCGAAGGCGAAGCGAAGGGTCCTTTGGCAAAAAATATCGGGCCGGAGCGATCTGCTGCGGTGCGCGAACAGCTCGGCATGAAAGCCGGCGACGCGGCCTTTTTCCTCGCCGGCAAACCGGAGGATTTTCTTGCCGTCGCCGCCAAGGCGCGGGTCCTTATAGGCGAGGAAATGGAGCTGACCGACAAGGACAGTTTCGCGCTCGCCTGGATCATCGATTTTCCGATGTATGAATGGGACGAGGAAAACAAGAAGGTTGAATTCGGGCACAACCCGTTCTCGATGCCCCAAGGCGGGCTCGATGCGCTTAACGCCGCCAAAACAGACGCTGACTACCTTGCCCTCAAGGCGTTCCAATACGACCTTGTCTGTAACGGCTATGAGCTGGGTTCCGGCGCCATTCGAAATCATCGCCCGGACATTATGTATAAAGCCTTCGAGATTGCTGGCTATGGCGCGGAAGTGGTGGAAGACAAGTTTGGCGGCATGTTGAATGCGTTCAAATATGGCGCGCCGCCCCATGGCGGCTGTGCGCTCGGGCTTGAGCGCATCGTCATGTTGCTCGCCGATCAGGAAAACATCCGTGAAGTAACGATGTTCCCGATGAACCAGCAGGCCGAAGACCTTCTGCTTGGCGCACCGGCAGAGCCCAACCCGCAGCAGCTCAAAGAAACCCATATCCGCGTCGCACCGCAAATTACGGAGAAGAAAGCATAAGCTTCGCACGACGTTTATTGGCCTGCAGCCTCGTCTGCGGCGAATAAGCGCTATATGGCGCCTGGGGAGAGAGCGTCTTGTCATCGAGTGTCAGTAACCCCAGATAGAAATACACAATGATTAAGATCTCCAGTGACTTCGACCACGGCAATATCGATTGTCTTGACGCTTCGGATGCGTCCGATATCCGCCTTAAGATCAAGCCCGACGGCAAGGCGGATTTTTTCCAATGGTTCAATTTTCGCGTCGAAGGCGCTGCTGGCGCACCGTTGACGATGCACATCTTGAATGCGGATGGGGCGTCTTACGTCGCTGGCTGGCGCGATTATCGCGCTGTCGCCTCCTATGACGGTGAGACCTGGTTTCGTGTCGATACGACGTTTGACGGCAAGACGCTGACGATTGAACACACGCCCGACGCCGCCGCCATTCAGTATGCGTATTTCGGAGCCTATCCGACGACGCGCTATCGGGAATTTGTCGCGCGCGTGAAGCAATCGCCGCTGGTGGAGGCGAAGGTTCTGGGGAAGACGCTTGACGGCCAGGCGATTGACTACTTTCAGATCGGCGAGGGCGCGCTCAAATTGTGGGTGATCGCCCGCCAGCATCCCGGCGAGGATATGGGTTCGTGGTGGATGGAAGGTTTTCTGGATCGCCTTATCGACGAAAAAGATGAAACCGTTAAGGCGCTGCGCGCCGCCGCGACGGTGCATGTGGTTCCTTGCATGAACCTTGACGGCGTGCGGCGCGGTCATTTGCGCACCAACGCAGCCGGCGTTGACCTCAACCGGGCCTGGCAAAACACAACCATGGACAAAAGCCCGGAGGTGTTTCTTGTTCGTGAAGAAATGCGCAAGACCGGCGTTGATTTTTTCCTCGACGCCCATGGCGACGAGGCGGTCCCCAACAATTTCCTCGACAGCGCCACCGGCATTCCGTCCTGGGATGAACGCCATCGCTCGCTGTTTGAGCGGTACAGCGCGCTGCTGTTGCAGGCGAGCGACGACTTTCAGACCAAGGAGGGCTACCCAGCCCCGCCGCCCCGCGGCGCCAATCTCGCGATTGCCACTAATTATGTCGCCGAGACCTGGAACTGCCTGGCGATGACGCTTGAGATGCCGTTCAAGGACGCCAACGTAAATCCGGATCCGGTTCATGGCTGGTCGCCACAACGCTGCCGGAATTTTGCGCGAGAGCATATCGACGTGATGGCGCAGATCGTTGATGTCTGACGGTAGGCGCGGCAAGAAACACAAAGTTTGAGCCATTAGCTTTTTTCCATATTCTGACTACGGAGCAGGATACGGCCACTAAAAAGCGTGAGGATAACTTTTCACCAAATATAGGTTTTATGAAAGAATACCCTCTCAGGGTTGTAAAATCGGAGATTCGATTCGTGTGGGGGTTGTGCGGATTTGCGTGGCTTATTGGTTCAGAGACCGCCTTCTAGCAACTGTTCCAATTTCCGTCTGAACCAAACGTCGGCATGATTGGAGTCAATACGCCTGTGCCAATACAGTGCTAGCGAATAATCTGGTATGTCAAAGGGCGCTGGACAGGATTTTAGATCATACTGACCAGCAAATGAATCTGCGACATGAGAGGGGAGTGTCGCGATTAATTTCGCCCCAGATACCAACATCGGCACGCTTGCAAAATGATTGACCGTTACAGCGATATGTCTTGTATGTCCGGCATGGGCTAACGTCCTGTCAACGACATCCCTGGCTTGCCCGCCATACGATTTGTGAACATGTTTAGCTTTTAGATATGTGCTTAAATTATTGAAGTTGCGGCGGCTGGCGCCGTCATAAAGAACTTTAAACGGAAATGAGTCCAACGATTTTTTTGCAACCCAGTCCGGGTGCGAAGGCATATTGCTCGTAACCGCCATATCTATATCGGCGTTTTTTAAAAGATCGAAAGCTGTAAAAAAATTGATGGGCCGCGAAAGTATATGCATTTGCGGCGCCTGGACCGATAACTCTGCGGCCAAAGTCGGAAGCTTGAGATATTCAAGTTCTTCAGACAGACCAATTTTTATTGTTCCGACATAATTGAGGGGATCAAATTGTTCTCTTTGCTGTGTAAGCGCTTGCAGCCTTTGAAGCGGTTCAAGGATCTCGCCATAAAGTTCGCTCGCGCGCGGCGTAGGGACCAGCCCACGGCTTTTGCGAATGAACAAGGGGTCCCCAAAGTGATCGCGCAGCTTGCCAAGGCTGGCGCTTACGGCAGGCTGGCCAACGAATAACCGCTCCGCTGCTTTGGTAACGCTGCGTTCCTGCATGATGGTCACAAAGGTTTGCAACAGATTTAAATCAGTTCTCATGATATCAATTTCAATGATCTATCAGATCATTATAATCAATTTGATTGTTGTAAGATAGCTACCTAGATAGTTTTCTCAAGGCCGGAAAGCGTCTCATTCAGCGCCCTTATGACTGGTGCATGAAGGCTATGGCTAGTGCGACGCGGGCTAGCGTTAAGAAATGAACTGGAGAGAGTTTTGCGAAAATTAAAACGAACTATTCGGATTAAATACGCTGTCGCCTTTGGCGTGGGCGCCGCGTTGGTCACGTTTTCAAATGCATTTGCGCAAGAAGAACGCTCAGAAGCGATAGAGGCGTTGGATTTTTATATAGATGGGCAGTGGAAAGCCGCAGAGAGAATGCAGACGTCGACGGGCGCATCTTTCCCTGTTGTTTTTGATGTCAACTGGTTCGACCAAAGTCATACAATCGCTCGCATGAACGTTGCGCGCTATACTGAAGATAGCAATGGGTCGAACATGATTGAGGGGTACTATTTTTGGAATCCTGAAACGCATAAAGCCACATACCAATCTTATGTTTTCGATGGTCGATATAATAAAGGAACGATTAGCATCGATGACAGCGGTAAAATGGTGATCGATTTTTCATCGTTCGATGTGAGCGGGCGTGTGTCGAAAATGAAAATCGAAAGAACAATTGTGGGAGAAAATCAGTTTGATGAGCGGGTTGCCATTAATATCAAAGGCCAGTGGCAGACTTTAGCTGAAGGCAAATGGCTGAGAATCGCTGACTAGATCCAGGCCGGTTTATAAGAGCGGAAATTAGCCCCCAATGCGCCAGGGAGGGAACCGGCGGTTCTCGCCCGCATGATAAATCGCAATGCGATAACCGTCCGGGTCGCGGGTCCACGCTTCGCGCCATAACCAGCGCTGATCTGTAGGCTCAGTTTCGAATTCGACGCCGCTGGCCTTGAGTTCTTTTACTCGCGTATCGACATCTTCGACTTCGAAATAAAACGAAGCGCCCTGTGGCGTGATCTCACTAGCTTCATGCAGTGAGAATGTTGTTCCTCCGTCAGGGCATTCGAAGCGGGCGTAGTTGCTGTTTGGACTGTCCACGATCAGGGTGAGGCCCAGCTTTTGATAAAATGCGATGGATTTCTCAAGATTGCTGACGGCAATAGTGATTTGGTTGAGATTCATACGCAGACCCCTAGCTTGCCATATCCCGCTGGTCTTCCCGCCCCATAGCAAGCAGGAACGGATCTTCCTTCTGATGCGCCGAAAAATCAGCTTTCGATTCAAGGTCGAGCCAGCGATGGTGGATGAGTTCCTGTGCTATCGGCGCGCCAAGTGTTGCGCCGGGGCCGGCGAGGATCAACACATCCGGGGCAAATTCCTTGATGGCGACTTCCACTGATTTGGAGAAGTCATAAGTTTCAGTGATCTGCTGGCCGAGCGTGTAGCGATGGAGCTCATCCGTATCGGTTGCATCGTGTGTCCAGATCGCGCCGCGTCCATCGACCATCGGGATTGCTGGCGCAGTAAAGATGTCGGCGCCGAGTTGCTCTAGGGCGGCGTTTGAGACATGCGCCAGAAGCGGCGTGTGAAACGCGGCGTGTCGCGCCAGGCGAAATGGATATCGACCTTGCGTCTTGGGCAGAGATTTCTCCATCGCCGCCATGCCAGCCTCGTCGCCAGCCAGCACCGCCATGCCGCCCAGCCGGATGGAGAGGAACGCGTTCCCCGCCGTGCGGCCCGCATGCAACGCCTCGCCAATGGTTTTTTCGTTTACGCGGCTGGCGCGCCAGTCTTCATCGACAAACGGATAGATGATCTGCCCGCCGACGCCTTCGCTTTCCATGAGCGCGCCCATCGTATCCACAAGCCGGATGGCGTTCGCCGGATTGAGCGCGCCCGAGGCGGCGAGGGTTAAATACCAGCCGAGGGAATTGCCGCAGACGGCGGAAATTTCAAATCGGTCGCGGTTGATGTCGGCGAAATCGGCAAGCGCGCAAGAATAGATGATCGCTGAGGCGTTGATGCTGGAAGCGTGTTTTGCCGCGGAGTAAGTCTTGGCGCCATCGAGCGACGAGACCGTCTCGCGGCCGGCGCTCTCGCGCCATTGATCGACGTCATTGATGAAGCCCGTCTTGTTGCTGTGATGGCGTGCAAGATATCCAAGCTCGTCCTTGCCATAGGTTCCGCGGCCTGGAAATATGACGACGGCGGATTGTTTCCGAGCCGGGCTCATTGCGCCGCCTTCTGGGTTTGCACACCCGTCAGCGCCAGCGCAGCGGTGACAATGTCATCCTCATCGATCAAAACGGTGTTGGCCGCCGGGCCGAGCGGGATGAAACTGTCGGTGCCGGTGATGCGGGCGATATTATAATCAAGGCTGCGGTCAACGAAGGCGGTGATGATTTCCTCGGCCGGTCCGCCGGTCTTGCGGCATTCATCAACCACCAAAACGTTGCGCCGCGCGCCGATGGCGTCGACCAGCTCCTCTATTGGCAGCGGCGCCAGCCATCTAAGGTCAATAATCCGCGCGGCGACGCCTTTGGCTTTCAATGTTTGCCCCGCGCGTTGGGAAAGATAGGTTCCGTTGCCATAGGAGATGATGGCGAGGTCGTCGCCATCGCCGACGATGTTAGCCTCGCCAAACGCCGCCTCCGTATCAATCTCGTTAAAGATCGCCGCCATCTTTCCATCGCCGTCTTCATGGAGGTCGCGGGTTCCGTAAAGTGCGATCGGCTCAAGAAACACCACCACGCGCCCTTCTTCGCGGGCGAGACGAAACGCTTCGCGCATCATTTTAACCGCCTCCGCGCCGCAAGACGGGCAGGCGAGGATGAGCCCTGGAATATCGCGAAACACTGCGACCGAATTATCATTGTGGAAATGACCGCCAAAGCCTTTTTGATAGGCGAGCCCGGCAATGCGCACGACCATGGGATTAGTATACTGACCATTGGAGAAGAACGACAGCGAAGCGGCCTCGCCGCGCAGCTGGTCTTCTGCATTATGGACGTAAGCGAGAAACTGAATTTCCGGTGCGGGAAGGAAACCATTATGCGCAAGGCCGATAGCGGTTCCGAGTATGGATTGCTCGTCAAGCAGCGTATCAAACACCCGCGCAGGTCCGAATTTTTGTTGCAGCCGCGTGGTTGCGCCATAAACGCCGCCCTTGCGGCCGACATCCTCGCCGAGCACCGTTACATTGCGGTCGCGCGCCATCTGCTCGGCGAGCGCGAGCGAGATCAGCCGCGACATATGTTGCGGTTCGCGATGGGCGCGGCTGTCGTCGGGCGCGTTGGCGAGTGGTTTCGTCGCGCGTGTTATGCGCCTTGCCGGGGGCGGCGTCAGCGCGGAGAGGACGTCTTGTGCTGTGGTCAGCTTTGGTCGTGTGCAAGCAGCTTCCATAGCGCGGCGCACCTGTGCGCCGGTGGCGTCGTATAACGCTTCGATATCGTCTTTCGACATCACGCCGGCCTCGATGATGCGCCGGGCAGTGTGGAGCAGCGGGTCCTGGTTGGCCTCCGCTTCAATCTCTGCGCGGGTGCGATAGCTGGTCTCCAGGTCGGAACCGGCATGGCCCATCAGCCGCACGGTGCGCAGATGCAGAAAAACCGGTTTGCGGTGCATCCGCGCGCAATGTTCGGCCATGCGCGCGGCGCGCATCGCATCGGCGATATCGCGCCCGTCACCGTTTATATATGTAAGGCCGGGCCGGGCGCTGTAATTGGCCGCAACCCAACCCTCCGGCGTCTTCACCGATATGCCGATACCGTTATCTTCGCACACAAAAACCAACGGCAAGGGCAGGCCGCGATAGGCGGTGAGCGCGGCGGTGTTGATGGCGCCTTGCGCGGTTGAGTGGTTCGCCGACGCATCACCGAAACTGCATAAGACGACCGCATCATGCGGCATTTCCGCGTCATGTTTTTTCTGCGTGCGCGCAAGGGAAACGGAGAACGCCGCGCCCATCGCCTTTGGCAGATGCGATGCAATCGTACTTGTCTGTGGGGGGATGAATAAAGATTTTGAACCAATCACCTTATGGCGCCCGCCGGAGATCGGGTCTTCTGAGGACGCAACAAATGATAGCGCCATGTTCCATATTGGCGTTTCGCCGGGAACTTTGCTTGCGCGCTCAATGTAGAACGCGGCGCTGCGGTAATGTAAAAACGCCATGTCGTTGACGCGGAAAGCGCGAGCGACAGCGGCATTGCCTTCATGACCGGAACTGCCAATGGAATAAAAGCCGCGCTTTTCCGCGCCGAGCCGGCGGGCCTCGAGGTCAAGCCGGCGGCTTTTTAACTGGGTCTCGAACAGGGCGGCGAGGGCGTGGGGGGGAAGCCCGGCGTCGGCCAAGGTCGTCGCAGTCAGCGCTTCTGGCAGGCGCCCGGCCTGAAGCCGCTCCAAAAAGCCATCCGCCGATGCCGCAATAGCGCCCGCCATCTCTTTGATTCCCAAGTGAAAAACATGCTTCAGCAATAGCGCCTTGTGAAATGCGCCGCGATCCGTCTATCTCCATAACATTCGCCGATTGTTTGCAAGTGGAGAGCGGTGGTTTTGGAGAAAAAATTGCAGGCGCCGAAGCTTGGCGACCCCTTGCCCGCCAGCCGGGCGAGCGCTGAGACTATAGAGCTTTTGCGCTATCGCCGGTCGACCCCGGCGGATTTTCTCACCGAGCCCGGGCCGGACCAGCAGACGCTTGCCTCCATTTTAACCATCGCCGCGCGCGCGCCCGACCATCGCCGGGTGACGCCGTTCCGCTTTGTCGTCTTTGAAGGTGATGCGCGGGTGCGGTTTGGCGATGTCTTGCGTGACGCTTTTATCGCGCGTGAGCCGGATGCGGATGAAAAACGCATAGCCTGTGAGCAACGCCGTTTCTTGCGTGCGCCGGTTGTTGTTGCGGTGATTTCAAAGGTTGACCGCGACCATCGCACACCGGAATGGGAGCAAATCCTCACCGCAGGCGCGGTCTGTCAGAACATGTTGATCGCTGCTAGCGCCGAAGGCTTTGCCGCACAGTGGATAACTGAATGGTATGCTTATGATGCGCGCGTCCTTGCTGCGCTTGGTTTAGGCGAGAACGAACGCATTGCCGGCTATGTTTATATTGGGACTGCGAAAGAGGACCCGAAGGAACGGGCGCGTCCGGTGATGGAGCAAGTTGTGACTAGGTTTTAACGCCAATCACGTCGGCGTGAGAATGGTCGAAGGCGCACCGGAAAGCTGCTAGGGTATGCGCTTGGAATTGAATTTGATTTTGCTGCAACAGGAATGGAATTGATATGCATAAACATGGGGTTATTTTTGCTGGCATCGCCAGCCTTGCGCTAAGCGTCGCCGCGTCGCAGGCGAACGCCGAAGAGGCGGTGTCGGGAACCTATCAGGCCGACCCGGGCCATCGTTACATTACCTTCAGCTACCTG
This sequence comes from Hyphococcus sp., assembly GCA_021776375.1. Classification (GTDB taxonomy): domain Bacteria; phylum Pseudomonadota; class Alphaproteobacteria; order Caulobacterales; family Parvularculaceae; genus Hyphococcus. Next base: position 13,984 of record JAJFGA010000070.1, read on the forward strand.
CATGTGGGGTATTCGCGCCCGATATTGCGCTGGAATGATTGGGATGCGACGCTTGAGTGGGATGCGGACACGCCTTCCAAGTCAAGCATCTCCGTTATTATTGACGCGACTTCAATCGATTCTGGCGTTGAGGAGTTTGACGGTCACCTTAACGGGGATCGGTTTTTTGACACTGCCAAGCACCCGGAAATCACCTTTGTCAGCACCAAACTCACAAAAACCGGCGACAACACTGGCGTTATGACCGGCGATTTGACCATCAAGGGAATTAGCAAGCCGGTGAGCCTTAATGTCACCTTGAACCGCACGGCAAAGGATGATTTTTTCAAGGTCAATAAGGTCGGCTTTTCTGCGGTTGGAACGGTGAAGCGTTCTGACTATGGAATGAATTATGCGATCCCGGCTGTCGGCGATGACGTGGAAATCAATATACAGGCGGAATTTAATAAACCACTTGATTGAGGGCGTTATGGAGTTGGGACAAAAACGATATAGCAGTGTTGCGGTCGCCTTACATTGGGCGATCGCAATTTTGATCCTTAGCCAGATTGTTGGCGGGCTCTATATGCACAACTTGCCGAATTCGTCAGCGGTGAAGTTCGATCTCTATCAGCTCCACAAATCCTTTGGCCTGTCGATCCTTGGGCTGACAATAATCCGGCTCGGATGGCGCCTCGCTCACAAGCCGCCGGCGCTGCCGGGATCTATGCCCGGATGGCAAAAGCTGACTGCGCGCCTGATCCATTGGGCGTTCTACGCGCTAATGTTTTTGACGCCTTTAGCCGGCTTGGCGATGGTGTCGGTCTCGCCGCTGAATGTCCCGACGCTCTGGTTTGGCATAGTTGAAATTCCGCATCTGCCGTTTTTCAATGGGGTTGCTGATCGCGCGGCTGCTGAAGACGTGTTCCAGGAGGTACATGAGTATTTAGCGTTTTCTATCCTGTTTCTTCTTGTTCTTCATGTCGCCGCTGCGTTGAAGCACGGGCTCATCAATCGCGACGGCGTTTTACGCAGCATGGCGCCGCATATGATGGCATGGGTCGGCATGCTTGCCATAGCTATTGTGCTTGGATTGTCTGCTTTGTTCTACATCCAGTCAGATCCGTTTCAGGGCGAGAAATCGCACAGCAATGGTGAGAGCCATGACCACAATCATGATGCAGCGCCTGCCGCAGCGTCGCCGAATGTTGAAGCGGGTGCGAGTGAAGCTGAGGCGCTTGAAAACGAGCCGGCTGGCGAACCGCTAGCGGTGTTGGGAACGGATGCATTATCCGCAGAGACGATTTCTACAGCTGCACCGTCGCCCGTGTGGGCGGTTGATTATGCCGCCAGCACGTTGCGTTTTATCGGCGAGGAAGGCGGCGCGCGGTTTGAAGGGCAGTTTTCTGATTTTACCGCACAGATCGTTTTTGATCCGGATAATCTCGCCGCCTCGTCGATCAACGTTGATGTGCGCACGGCCTCCGCCGGGTCCGGCAGTGACTTTCGCGATGGCGCAATGAAGGACGGCGAATGGTTTGACGTCAAAGCGCATGATAGCGCGCATTTCACGTCCAGTACGATCCGCAAGCCCGGCGCAAACGCCTATGAGGCGGACGGAACGCTGACGATCAAGGACTTCTCTCATGACGTGACACTCGTCTTTTCGCTGGGCATTGACGGCGACCAGGCCAGCGCCGCCGGCGGCGTTGATCTCATACGCACCGATTACGGCCTTGGCATGGGCGCGTCGTGGCTGGAGAGTGAAAAGGTCGCTTTGGCGGTTCGCGTGGAGTTTGAAATCAGCGCAGCGCGCGCCAATTAAGCAACGCGGGTTTTGCTGCGTCGGTCAGATTGCTTCAGCGCGTCCTCGTCAAACAGTTCCGCAAGCTTGTCAATAATGGCGCCGCCAAGCTGGTCTACATCGACAATCGTGAGGGCGCGGCGATAATAGCGCGTCACATCATGACCGATACCGATGGCCAGCAATTCTACCGGCGAGCGGTTTTCAATAAAGCCGATCACGTCGCGCAGATGCCGCTCGAGATAGGCGCCGCCATTAGCCGAGGACGTCGTGTCGTCGACCGGGGCGCCGTCTGATATCACCATCATAATGCGCCGCGCCTCGGGCCTTGCGAGCAAGCGCTGATGCGCCCACATCAAGGCTTCGCCATCGATGTTTTCTTTAAGCAAACCCTCTTTCATCATCAGCCCGAGAGAAGTGCGTGCGCGCCGCCATGGTGCATTGGCGGGTTTGTAAACCACATGGCGCAACTCGTTGAGGCGGCCAGGTTTTGCCGGGCGTCCGTCCTGCACCCATTTCTCGCGCGCTTGTCCGCCTTTCCAGGCTCGGGTTGTAAAGCCGAGAATTTCCACCTTAACGCCGCAGCGCTCCAGCGTGCGCGCAAGAATGTCAGCGCAAATCGCGGCGATCGTAATCGGCCGCCCGCGCATCGAGCCGGAATTGTCGATCAACAAGGTCACCACGGTGTCGCGAAATTCCTGGTCGCGCTCCATCTTATAGGACAGCGGCTGCATCGGATCGACGACGACGCGGGCGAGGCGTGCGGCGTCAAGCACGCCTTCTTCAAGGTCAAACACCCAGGAACGATTTTGCTGCGCCATTAATTTGCGTTGCAGCTTGTTGGCGAGCCTGGAGACAACCGTATGCAGATTATCAAGCTGGCGATCCAGAGATTTGCGGAGCCTCAGCAATTCATCGGGGTCGCAAAGGTCGGCCGCCTCGGCGATTTCATCAAACGCTGTCGTATAAGCGCGATAGGCCTCGCCGGTGTCGCCCTCAAATTTCGACCGCAGCGACGAGATACGGGCGTTTTCCGCAGCGCCGTCGTCGTCTTCTACGCCGTCCTCCAGGTCCTGTTCTGAAAGATCCGCCTCGCCGTCTTCGCTTTCACCGGCGCCTGGCTCTTCCGGCATATCTGCGCCGTCAGTCTCAGCGTCATCATCGGTGCTATCGTCATTTTCGTTGTCAGCGTCCTCGTCATTTGCGTTGTCGCTGTCTTCACGATCGCCCTGATCGTCATCGTCAAGATCGAGATCACGGATGAAGTCACGCGCCAGCTCGGCGAAGGCTTTTTGATTGTCGAGACCGGTGGCGGCCGCCATAGCGTCAAGCGAGGCGCCGGCTCTGGCTTCGAGATCATCGCGCCAGGTCTCCATGATCGATGCAGCGGCGGGCGGCGGGGTGCGGCCGGTGAGGCGTTCGCGCAACATCAGCGCGGCGACATCGCCAACCGCGGCGTCGTCCTTCGCGCTCAGCTGTTCATAGCCCTTGTCGCTAATGGTTTTGTCGAGCGCCGCTGCGAGATTGTCGCCAACGCCTTTGAGAGCGCGCGCGCCAATCGCTTCGCAGCGGGCGTTTTCAAGGGCTGCAAAAATCGCCCGCGCCTCGGCGCCGCGCGGCGACATCGCATCGTGGGCTATCTCATCATGGTGGGCGAGCCGCAAAGCCGCCGCATCGCCTTCACCGCGGGCGATGGCGGCGGCCTCGGTGTCGATCACGCGGGCGGGTAGGGGAATGCGCGCATTCTTGCCGCGCACGCTCGCATGCTCGCCGCCAAAAGCGACCTCGACATCATGCTGAGCGGACAGCGCGCGTGTAGTGTGGAGAAGCGCGCGCTTGAAGGCCTCGCGGAGTTGTTCCTTTGGCGTCATGGGCGGCAATATAAGCGCGGCTCGGCAAAACCCCAAGCGGGATATGCATGCCTGGAGCGCACGGTCTATAAAATCTGAACCTGTCAGCCGTCATCCCGGATGCGATGTAGCGTGAAACGCTGCTTCGCTGATCCGGGATCGCTATCGGGTGTGCCGAACCGGCCGCACGAGATCCCGTGTCTGCAGTGCATCATTGCTGCTGCAATGCGCACGGGATGACGGGTGGGTTTGGATTACGCTACGCAACTACCAAATCTGCACACGGTCTTCCGGAGGCAGGTAGAGCGCGTCGCCCTCGGTAATGTCGAACGCCTCATACCAGGCGTCCATATTGCGCACGACGCCATTAACCCGGTATTGCGCCGGTGAGTGGGGGTCTGTGGCGATCTGATTTTTGATCGCCTCTTCACGAGCCTTGCGCTTCCAGACCTGGGCCCAGGCGAGGAAGAAACGCTGATCGCCGCTATAGCCGTTAATCACCGGCGCTTCGGCGCCGTTCAACGACAGCTTATAGGCGTGGTAGGCCATGGCGAGACCGCCAATATCGCCGATATTTTCTCCCATCGTCAGCTTGGGATTGATCGGGAAGCCCTCAATCGGTTCGTAGGCAGCGTATTGCGCGCCGAGCGCATCGGCGAGTTTTTGGAAACTTTCCGCATCCGCTTCGGTCCACCAGTCGCGTAGTAGGCCAGTACCGTCAGATTTTCTGCCCTGATCGTCAAATCCGTGACCGATTTCATGGCCGATCACCGCGCCGATGCCGCCATAGTTGACCGCAGCATCCGCATTCGGATCAAAAAACGGCGCTTGTAAAATGGCGGCTGGAAAAACGATTTCGTTACGGGTTGGCGAATAATAGGCGTTGACCCGTTGCGGGTTCATGCCCCACTCGGTCTTGTCGATTGGACCGCCGAGCTTAGAAATTTGATCGTTCCAACCGAACGCATTGGCGCTCTTGGCGTTGCCATAAGCGTCGCCGCGGGTAACGGCAAAATCTGCATAGTCTTCCCATTTGTCAGGATAGCCGATTTTGGGCGTGAACATTTCGAGTTTTTCGTGGGCGGCGACTTTGGTTTCCTCGCTCATCCATGGAAGCGTATTGAGACGCTCATCGAGTGCAAGCCGCAAATTGGCGACCAGCGCTTCCATTTGGGTTTTTGATTCCGGCGGGAAGTGTCGGTCTACATAGACTTGCCCGACCGCCTCGCCGAGCGCGCCATTGACCGCCGCGACGCCGCGTTTCCAGCGTTCGCGTTGCTTGGGCGTGCCGCGCAGTTCGGTGCCGAAAAATGCAAATGTCGCCTCGTCAAACGCTGAAGGCAGGGCGCCGGCGTTTGATCGCAATAAATGAAACTGTAGGTAATCGCGCCAGGTTGCGACCGGCGTTTCACCAAAGATTGCCGCCAGATTCTGGATTGCGTCATCCTCGCGGATAACAAATTCGGTTTCCCCACTAAGGCCGGATACAGCGAGAATAGCATCCCAAGGAGCGCCAGGCGCAAAGGCGGCAAGTTCTTCGCGGGTCTTTAGGTTGTAGGTAAGGTCGCGGTTGCGGCGCTTGGCCGGCTCCCAATGGACTTCCGCCATGCGCAATTCGACATCGTAAATGGCTTGCGCTTTGGCGCCTGCGTCCTCTACGCCGGCAAGTGTCAACATCCGGGCAATATAGTCTTTATACTTCGCACGTTTGTCGGCGAATTTTTCGTCGAGGTAATAATCCCGGTTCGGAAGACCGAGCCCGGACTGCCCTACGTAGACGATGTATCGGTCGGGTTGTTTGGAATCGACGCCGACAAAGGCGCCAAAAAAAGAGTTCGCCCCAAGCGCGGGATCGGCCATTATTTGGGCGACGTCTTCGTGGGTTTCCAGCATGGCGAGCCGGGCGAGATCGCCCGCAATCGGATCAAGCCCCTTGGCGTTGATCGCATCGACATCGACAAAGCTCGCAAAATAATCGCCGATTTTCTTTTCAATCGAGCCGTCGGCGGCCTCGCCGCTGGCGGCGTCTTCGATAATCTTGCGCACACGGGTCTCGGAGCGCTCAAACAGAACAGTAAAAGCGCCGTAAGATGAGAACTCGTCAGGAATCTCGAAACTGTCGAGCCATTTGCCGCCGGCATATTGATAAAAATCGTCGCCGGGATCGACCGCCGGGTCGATATTGTCGGTCTCAACGCCCCATGCGCCAAGTTCTGGCGCTGCGCTGACCGCGGCGCTTTTTGCCGTGTCGTCGGGATGTCCTGATTCTGAGGATTGCGATGCCTTTTCCCCGCAGGCCGCGAGTGCGAGCGCGGCGGCCCCGCTTAGTAGAATATTTTTCACGAATCTTCTCCTTGCCTCGTCCGGTGTTGATTATTGGCCTAATCTGTTTGCCGGCAATCTCGCGGCTCCCCTCGAAAAGCGCAAGCTGCGCCCGACAAAGCGAGCACTGGGCGCGATGAAACGAGAAGGTTGCCGGATATATCCGATTCCGTCATTGTGCAGCCGCAACAAAAGAGGCGCGCTATAATGGACCTGAAGACGGTAATTCGCAGCATTCCGGATTTTCCCAAACCCGGCATCTTGTATCGCGATATCACCACGCTGCTCACCGATGCGCGCGGGTTTCGCCGCGCCGTTGACGAATTGGTGCAGCCGCTCGCCGGGGCCAAGATCGACAAGGTCGCCGGCATTGAAGCACGCGGCTTCATTCTCGGCGGCGCGATTGCGCACCAGCTCTCGGTTGGCTTTGTGCCGATCCGCAAAAAGGGCAAGCTGCCCCACAAGACGATTTCTCAATCCTATGAGCTTGAATACGGAACCGACGAGATTGAGATCCATTTTGATGCGATTGAGGCTGGCGAGCGGGTGTTGCTGGTGGACGATTTGATCGCCACCGGCGGTACGGCGATGGCGGCGATAGCGTTGCTGGAACGCGCCGGGGCGGAGATTGTTCTTTGCACCTTTGTGGTTGATTTGCCCGACCTTGGCGGCGCAGACAAACTGCGCGCCGCCGGCAAGCAGGTCACATCCCTGGTGCAATTTGACGGCGAGTGAAGAACAGAGCTTAGGCAGATAATTTTATGATGCTATTTATCATTGGTCTCATCGTCTTCTTCGGCGTTCATGCGGTACCGGTCATCGCGCGCGGGCGACGTCAGGCGTTGATCGCAAAGCTCGGCGCGGGGCCCTATAAAGGGCTTTATGCGCTCGCCGCGTTAGCGGGGTTTGTTTTGATTGTCGTCGGCTGGCGCAGCGCCGATGCATCGCAGCTCTATGCGACGCCGGTCTATTTCCGGCACATTAATTACGCGCTGATGCTAATTGCACTGATTTCGCTGGCCGCCGCCTATGCGCCCGCGGGACGGATCGCAGCGGGGGTGAAGCATCCGATGCTGGCGGCGGTCAAGATTTGGGCCTTTGCACATCTCCTGGTGAACGGCGAAGTGCGCTCGGTTCTTCTGTTTGGCGCATTCTTAATTTTTGCCGTTGTTGCCCGTATCTCCGCCAAGAAACGTGATGCGCCCACCCGCGCGGCCGGCCCATGGAGAAATGATGTGATCGCGATTGTCGTTGGCGTCGCCGCCTATGCGGGTATCGCGCTTTTCCTTCATCAATATATCGCCGGCGTTGCGTTAGTCTAAACGCGGGCTGCTTCGATCTCGGATCGGAGGACGCTGCGCCCTAATTTCACCATTTCCCCGATTATTTTAGCGCGTTGCGTGATCCCTCAAAGGCCGTTAGAACCGGCCTCCTTTCTGGATCAATAGTGACAGGACCCCAACACTGTGGCGAACGAAGATAGTGCTTTACGCGAAGTCGACCAGGAACTGGCCGAAGACCAGCAAATGGCTATGTTCCGCAAATATGGGCCTGCGGCCATCGCCGCTAGCGTCGGCCTGGTTCTGGCTGTAGGCGGTTGGCAATTCTGGAATGCGCATACAACATCGGTCGCTAAGGAAAAGGCGCTGGAATTTAGCAGCGCCGTTGACCTGCTTGTGGAGGATTCGGACCAGGGCCGCGATGCGCTGGGTGCGATCGCGGAGGATGGCGCCAGCGGCTATGCGATCCTCGCGGAGTTGCAGCGTGCGGCTTCCTATGCGCGCGACGGTGAGCGGGCGGCTGCGGTCGGCGTTTTCCGGCAAATTTATGAAGATAACGCGACGCCAAAACGAGTACGCGACCTTGCGCGGCTTCGGGCTTCTTATGCGGCGTTGAACGACGGGCGCGACGCGGTGATGGTTCACCTTGGTGATCTGCCAAATGAAGAGGGCCCATTTTCTTATCACGCCTCCGAAGTCTCCGGGCTGGCGGCGCTGGAAGCGCGCGACTATGAAACCGCGCTGTCGATTTTTCGCCAGCTATCGATTGATCTGGGCGCTCCCGAGGCCGTACGTGTTCGCGCGGAAGATTTCGCAGCGCTCGCAGACGCCGGTAAAGCCGGCGTCAACATCACCGGCGAGACCCGGGTTGATGATCTTTTGAAGGTCATTGGCGCTGCGCCGGATGATGTGGATGATGTTCCGATTGCGGTTGATGATGGTCCGGTCGCAGACGCCGACGAAGACAACGCGGCCGGTACACAAGACGGAGCCGGCGCAGAAACAGAAGAAGCCAAAACGGAAAACGAGTAATTTATGATCCGAGTATCGAACTGGCGCTTTGTTTTGCGCAACCTTCTGATGGTTATGGCGCTCTTATTTACCGCGTCTTGCGGGTCAAACCCGATTTCGGCGGTTACCGGAATTTTTGGTGGCGACGACGACGATGAGAAAAAAGACAATGTACCGGAGGACGATGACCGCATTTCGATCCTGGCGCTGGATTTGGAGGTGACCGCCGATCCGCGTTATGCCGGCGCACAGGTCAGCGTTCCTCCTTCCTATGTCAATCAGTCATGGCCGCAACCGGGCGGCGAGGCGGATCACACGTTGCACCATATCGGCGCGACGCTGGAGTTTGAGACAATATGGAAAGCTGATATCGGCGATGCGTCAGCGCGCGCGAAGCTGACCTCTCCGCCGATTGTCGTCAGTAACCGGATATATGTGCTCGACGCTGAATCTAAAGTTAGCTCGATTGACGCGGAAACTGGCAAGCGTGTATGGCGCACGGAATTGGCGCCGAAAATAAAGAATCGCTTCCGTGTGCGTGAATTGTTTCGCGGGGCCAAACCCGCCGAGATCGGGTTTGGGGGCGGCGTCGCTTTTGATCAGGGGCGTATTTTTGTAACCTCCGGTTTTGGTTTTGTTGCTGCGCTTGACGCTATCAGTGGTGAAGAAATCTGGCGCTTTGAGACCAGCTCGGCGGTCAGAACCCCGCCGACGGCCTATCGCGGCAAAGTTTATTTTACCACCAACACCAACGAATTTATCGCCCTCAATCAGGCGACCGGCGAAAAGGAGTGGACGTTTCAATCTTTCGAGGAAGCCGCCCGGTTCCTTTCAGCATCGAGCCCGGCCGCTGCCGGCGACCTGGTGGTCGCGCCATTTTCATCCGGCGAGATCGTCGCCTTTATCGCGGACACTGGCCGTTCGGTCTGGAACGAAACCCTGGTTCAGCAAACCCGGCTGACGGCGCTTGCCTCGCTCAATGATATTGCCGGCAGTCCGGTCATCGACCGCGGATTGGTGTTTGTGGTCAGCCATGGCGGGCGCCTGGCGGCGATTGATATTCGCACTGGCAAGGTGGCCTGGGAGGCGTCGATAGCGAGTTTGCAGATGCCATGGGTCGCTGGCGATTTCATCTTCATGGTATCGGTAGACGGCGAGCTTGCCTGTATTTCCAGAGCCGATGGCGGCATCATCTGGGTGACCCAGTTGCAGCGCTATACAAACAAAAAGAAACGTAAAGGCCGCATCACCTGGGCGGGGCCAGTGCTTGCCGGCGGTCATCTGATTTTGGTTTCCAGCAGGGGGCGGATCGTCAAAGTCGCGCCGGAGACCGGTGAAATTATTGCAACGGAAAAAATTGGCGGCGGCTCGGTTGTCTCGCCGGTGGTCGCGAACGAAAAAGTATATGTCCTCACCGAAGCCGGAAAACTGATCGCAATGCGTTAGAGCGTGTTGCCGGTTTGGTTGGTCCTTCGGTCTCTGTGAGGAGCAGCCCATCGGCTTGGGCGCTATTTCGTCCCAAGGTTTAAGTATTATGTCCTTAAAAGTGGCCCTTGTCGGGCGGCCCAATGTTGGCAAATCAACGCTGTTTAACCGTCTTGTCGGCAAGCGGCTGGCGCTGGTCGACGATACGCCGGGCGTGACCCGCGACCGTCGCGAGGGGCTTGCCAGAATCGGCGATCTTGAATTTACCGTGATCGACACGCCGGGTCTTGAAGAGGCGCCGGCCGCAGCGCTTGAAGGGCGGATGCGCCAACAGACCGATGTCGCCATCGCTGAAGCAGCGGTCTGTCTTTTCATCATTGATGCGCGCGCCGGCGTAACGCCGCTGGACCAGAGTTTTGCGAAAATTCTCCGCGCCAGCGACAAGCCGGTGCTCCTGCTCGCCAACAAGGCTGAAAGCAATGCCAGTGACGCCGGCATTTATGACGCCTACGGATTGGGGATTGGCGAGCCGATTCCGATTTCCGCTGAACATGGCGAGGGCATGGGCGATTTGTTCAATGCGCTGGAGCCGCATCTTGCCGCCTATGAGCCTGATGACGATGAGCCGGTTGCCTGGGACGATCCGTTAAAACCCTTGCGCGTCGCCATCGTCGGGCGGCCGAACGCCGGCAAATCGACCCTGGTCAATCGGATGATCGGTGAAGACCGGCTCCTGACGGGGCCTGAAGCCGGGATTACGCGGGATGCAATCTCGGTCGAATGGCGTTGGCATGGTAAGGACCGTGACTGGCCGGTGAAACTGTTCGACACGGCGGGCTTGCGCAAGAAAGCCAAAGTTAGCTCCAAGCTCGAAAAGCTCTCCGTCGCGGATGCATTGCGTGCGGTGCGGTTCGCGGAAGTCGTGGTGCTGCTCATCGATGCGCAGTCGCCGTTTGAAAAGCAGGATTTGCAAATCGCCGATCTGGCGCTGCGCGAGGGCCGCGCTTTGGTGCTTGCGATCAACAAATGGGATCTGATCGAGGACCGCGACGCGGAAATGGTCAAACTGCGCGAGCGTGCGGCGCGACTATTGCCGCAAGCCCCCGGCGCGCCGGTCATACCGCTATCAGCCGCCACCGGCTCCGGACTGAACCGGCTGATGCCGGCGGTGACGCAAGTCTATATCGACTGGAATGCGCGAGTGAAAACATCTGACTTGAATGACTGGCTGATCGACGCGGTTTCGCGCCATGCGCCGCCGGCGGTTTCCGGCAAGCGCATCAAGATCCGCTATATCGCACAAACCAAAACCCGCCCGCCGACCTTTGTCGCGCAATGCACGCGTGCGGCCGATCTGCCCGCCGCTTATAAGCGCTATCTGATCAACGGCATTCGCGATGCCTTTAATATAAAAGCGGTGCCGATCCGGCTGATTATGAAACAGCCCGATAATCCTTATGTGGGTGATAAGTCTTAAGCGCTAACCGAAATACACTCAGCTTTTGTTCTCAAGTGAGCTGAATCATTTCAGAGGTGGAATGATAGTATAGTAGGTATCCTGTCATTGCCGGACTTGTTCCGGCAATCCAGTGAGGCAAGCGCCTCACTTTCGACTCTGGATCTCCGGGACAAGCCCGGTGATGACAAGTAGAGAGGGTTATTTTTAAATACCAAATGTCGAGTCTGACTTTAAGTGCGTTCACGCCATTCGCGAAATTCATAACGCGCCAATCCGTCTGATTTTTCTGCCAGCGCATGGAACAGCAATGGCGCCAGATCACTCGGCGGCGGCAATGTCTGCGGGTCTTCTCCCGGCATTGCCTGGGCGCGCATCTTGGTGCGCATCGAACCGGGGTCAATGATAGCGACACGGATATTGGTGCTGCGGGTTTCCTCCGCATAGGTGGCGCCCAGCATTTCCATCGCCGCTTTCGACACCGCATAAGCGCCCCAATATGCGCGCGCGACTTTGCCGCCGACGCTTGAGGTCATGAAAATCACGCGGGCGTCATCGGACTTGCGCAGCAGCGGATCGAGCGCGCGGATCAGTCGCCAATTGACGGTGACGTTAAGGTCGAGCGTGTGGCGCCAGATTTTCGGATCGATATCGGTGAGCGGCGCCAGCTCGCCGAGACTGGCGGCGTTGGCGAGCAGGATATCGAGCTTGTCGATGCGCCCGGCCAGCGCGCCGGCGAGTTGTTCAATGCCGTCGCCTTCAACCAGGTCCATGGGGATCAACGAGGCCGTGCCGCCGACAGCGCGAATTTCATCATCAAGCTCTTCGAGCCCGCCGCTGGTGCGCGCCAGCGCCAGGACATGCGCGCCGGCCTCAGCCAGGGCCAGGGCCATCGCCCGGCCGATTCCGCGCGAAGCGCCGGTGACGAGGGCGGTTTTACCGCTGAGATCAGGTCTGTCGTTGCTCATAATGGCTGGGTATCTTTCTATAGAAGCGTTGGGTTTGCTAACGTGCAGCGCCCGCCGGCGCAATCACTCTGGCGATACCTCTTTGGCAGTGTTGACAGTAGCGCTGGGTTTGACTATCTCCCGCGCTCCCTTGTGCATTAAAGGCCAGTCCGATGAAAGTCCGTAGCTCCCTTAAGTCTTTGAAAAAGCGTCATAAAGATTGCCGCGTAATCCGCCGTAAGGGGCGCGTTTATGTCATCAACAAGACCCAGAAGCGCTTCAAAGCGCGCCAGGGTTAACGCCGGACGGCTTCTTCCTTGGATTTTAAGGCTTTGACCGTTAGGCTTTCGCTGATGCGAAGGCTTAGTTTGGTGATTCTTGCGAGTATAGTGCTCGCCGTTCCGGCGGCGGCGGATCAGACCGATCCGCGGCTCGATTTGCTGTTTGAGGAACTGCGTACCGGCGATGCTGTACGCGCGGAAGAAAATGTTTCCCGCATCATCGAGATTTGGTCGGACGCGCCGAGCGACACCGTTGATCTTCTCTATGCCCGGGCGGAGTTGAGCGCTGTTGAGGGTGCTGATGATCTTGCGCTGACGCTTCTCGATCACGTTGTCGGGCTGGCGCCGCATTTCGCCCAAGGCTATGCGCTGCGCGGTCGGGTTCGGTTGGGCGTCAACGACACGGCAGGCGCGATTGAGGATTTCTCCCGCGTGCTTGAGCTTGAACCGCGCCAGTTTCAAATTCGCACCACGCTCGCCGGCATTTTATATGCGTCAGGCGAGCGCCGCGCGGCTTATGAGATGTATCAGAAGGTTCTGGAATGGAACCCGCATGATGAAGACGTGCGTCGCCGCGCGCGCGCTCTGCGGCGCGATCTCGACGGTCAAGAGATTTAATTTTCCCCACATTGCGATTGCCGCTTGGCTCCGCCGCCGCGGTTTTCTATTTCTATGGACCAAGCGGGTGGGATAACTATCCGTAGTCAGATGAAATATTGAGGGAGCGTATATAGTGGCGGACGGATCAGCGAATATCGAAGGTAGCTCAACCGTCGCAGCGGATCGGCTGCGCTCGTTCATAGAGCGCGTGGAACGCCTTGAAGAAGAAAAAGCCGCTATTTTGAATGACGTCAAAGAAATCTACGCTGAGGCGAAGGGCGAGGGCTATGACGTCAAGGTGCTGCGCCAGGTAGTGCGCATCCGCAAAATGGATCGCGCCGACCGCCAGGAGCAGGAAGCCTTGCTCGAGCTATATCTGTCGGCGATCGGCGAGGCCTGATCATACTCTTTATCAGAAGTCGCGCTTCCAGTTAGCGGACACCGTCTGATTGCCGTCCTGCTTGACCTCGGTTTCCACCGTGATGCTATCGGTAATTTCATATTCGACACGGACTGAACCATTGTCGCCTTGCGCATCTTGCGTTGCGGTGACGAACAGGCCGTCGGCGACATATTTTCCAACGGTGAGCGAGCCGCCGCCCTTTTCGGGGTCAAGATCGAAATTGAGCAGGTCCAGGCCGGTGGAGCGCCGCAACGATCCGGCAACGCCGGCGCCGCCGAACGGACCGATGCCGCCGAGAGAGGCTAGCGCTTGAGCGGCTTGCAGCGATTCAAGCGCGGAAAGTTGGTCGGCCGGTTTGCCAAACAAAATAAGCGCCATGATATCGCCGGAGGGCGATGGCGGATTGGCGGTGAGGGTGATGTTTGGCTCATCGGCGCGTCCGGCAACGGTGATGATCGCGGTCACGCCGTCGCTGGCTTGGTATTCTGCGCGGATAGCGACCAAGGGGTTGTTGGGTGAAAGCCGGTCGAACGTAATTTCTCCGCGGGTGAGGTTAAATCGTCGGCCGGAAAAATCGAGCCAGCCCCGGCGAAGTTTCATCTGCCCAAGGATTAATGCGGTTTGTTTCTCGGTTACTGCGGTGATGTTTGCAGACCACTCACTTTCCAGTCCGCGCCCGCGGATGAAAATCCGATCATCGGCGTCGATTTTAAAGTCCATATCAATCGCGGTCTGCGTCGCTGACTTGCCTGATGCTGTGGAATAGATGTCATCATCCCGATGGGACACGACCTCAATCGGCACCAGGCCGGTATTTTCCGGCGTGACGATTTCGGCGCTGAGTTCTGCAACCTGGATTTCACCACTTGCGCCCAGGGCGCCAAGCGGCCCGGCGATATGAACTTTGCCGCTTGCACGCACCAGGCTGACCGGGTGTGCCGACAGCTCGGCATTATCAAAATTGACACGTAAATCCAGCCGCGGCTCCTCTATAAGCGCCAGTTCGCCGTTGAGTATAATTGTATCGCCACCGCTCTGGTTCGCACCGCGCGCGCCGCCAGAAAAACGAAACTGACTTCCTGCGGGGCTATAGAATGCTATTGCCTCGGTGTGGAGGCCAATGATCGACAGGCCGGTGCGGAGCTCGGTATAGGCGCCGTCGGTGATTTTTGCCTGACCGGAAAGCGCCGGGTCTGTTGTCGAGCCGCTGATAGTGAAGTTGGCGGCAAGCGCGCCCTCCATTGTTTGTAGCGCCGGCGGCATATAGGCAGCGACCGGCGTAATCGGCCCGTCATAGCGGATATAGCCATCTAACGCGCCTTCGGCGCTAACACTGAGCGCCGGTGTCTTCATTAGTACGACGGGATAGGCAATCTGCATATCGAGGTGCTCTTCATCTGCCGCGCTTTGGACGATCAACGCCGCGCCATTCCAGACAAATCCGGTTTTTATTGCATCGGCAGAATTGTCGACGAGAAGAGAGCGCAATTCGAGCGCGCCGCGTGCGGGAATGGGTTCGTTCGTATCGAGATAGACTGTCGCGCTGGCGACGCCGTCTGCACCCGGCACATTCACATCGGTGAGCCTGATATCGGCCCGCCAGCGCGTTGGCGAGAACGCGCCATCAAGAGCGATGCGGCCGGCGCTACCCCAATTAAAGTGAAAATTCTCAATGCTGACGCCGTCTTTAAGCAGGACATGACTGGGCGTACGCAGCGAAAACGTCGTGTTTGCAGCGAGGCCGCTTATTTGTGTCAGGGTGATCGCAAGCGTATCGCGAACATCCAGTTTGGCGGCGATGGACAAATCTTCAACCATGCCGGTTGACGGTGTTGTCAGACGTTTGGCGCTACCGCCAAATTTGATCGCCTGCGGCGCGCCCTCTGCGGTCAGGAGTAAACTGGACAGATCAAAGGTTTTGGAGGCAAGTCTTTGGGAGGACAGGATAAAGCGGGTTTTTTCGCCGGACCTGGAAAAGCCGCCGCTGGCTTTGAAGTCGCCTGCAAGCGGGAGACCCGGCCAGGGTTCGGCGTCAGCTTGGCCGGAATAGGCAAGAGCGATCTGAAGCGCTTGCTTCTCAGGCCGATAGGCGCCCGATCCTGTAAGGGCGAAAGCCTCAGAGCGGTAGTTGAGTTCCGGAATAGAAATCCTTCCGTTCTCGGATGAGCGCAAGATTGCCTTAAATTGCCCTTCACCGTTTGGCGCGTGCGCTATGATCTCTCCGGTTGGCTTTAAAGGCAGCCCAGCGAGGGCGATGTCGATCAACAATGGCGGCGCATGGGCGTCATTTATTTCCGCGGTCGGTGTTTTGATCGCTGTGGTCAGGGTGAATTGATCGAACTTGCCGGCGAGGTCGATTTCTGCATGTGTATTGCCGCTTAGCTCTAACGACGGCAGGAAAGAGGAGATGAATGTGGGTGCGGTAAGGAGGTCGCCTGTAAATGCGATCTTCCGGGTGTTGAATGTGTAAAACCCAGCTCCGCCTAGCGATGATCCGTCATCAAGCTTTGCGCGCAAATTTTGAACATCGAGCTTATCATCAAGATCGATAACAACCATCGCGGAAAGGCTGGCTTTGGATTGAAGAGGTGCAAATTTCTCGATTACGCCAATCTCTGCGCTGACCTCGCCTGAAAAACCCTTTCGAAGATCAGTTATCCCATTGCGAACTTCAAACGCCAGATTACTGTTTTTAAGAACGCCTTGCACGGCAAAGGTGCTGCGCTTGCGCTCGATTTGGCCGGCGATGGTCGCTTCTTCACCGAGATAGTCACGCAAGCCTGGGCGGTAGCTTTCTGCGAAGACGGTGCGCAAATCCAGCGAGAGGTTTTTAAGCGCGCCAGATGCGCCTTTCCATTCGGCGGTTCCGGTTATTTCTCCAATGGCGCTAGTGAGGCGGTTCATGGTTACGACGCCACCCTTGCCGCGCTCGTCGATGCGCAGATCAAATGTCACTGGCAGGCCAAGTTCATTGATATCGGCAAGCGCCGGTCCGGGCGTGAATTCGCCGGCGAGGTCAGCGGTTACAATCTTTTCAAGGTCGCCTGACAAATTCGCCGTCAGCTTTCCATAGCCGCCAATGACGGCGTCGATGGTGAATTGCGCGGCGTTGATCGGGCCACCGCCTTTTAGACTGAGGTTGATCGGACCGTCGGCCGCGGCTAGCGTCGCGATGACGCCGCCTTCCGCCGCATCGATATTAATGTCCAGGAAGGCCTGACCGGCATTACGTTGCAAATTAATCGCGACGTCCATGGCGTCGAGATTATTTTCGCTGCTGATTATAATATTGGCGACGATATCGCGACCGCCAATAGCGAGATTGCCGGCGCCATCAAGGCGAAGCGGCTCAACACCGAGATTGCTTTCGAAATCCACAAGCCTGAACTTAGTGATTGTAACATCGGGTAAATCATTTGGCAGCTTCAACGAGAAGGTCAAAGGCGCATCTGTCTCCGGCTGCTCTTTCTTTGGCGGTTTTCGCAAAAGATGCGCGGAGAGAATGTCCAGGTTTTGAATATCAACGTTCCCGCGCAACAGTTTGATCGGGCGTAGCTTGAGGGTGATAGTCTCAATTGTCGCCCAGGGCCCGCCCGCGTCGCTGAGGACGATGTTTTGGAACTCAATTTCGCGGGGCAGGGCCCCATTGAGCGCGCCAATATTTGCGGCTCCGCCAAATGCGTCAGCTATTGCTGTTTCGGCCTGTCCGATAATGAAGCGCCGCCCGGCATCGGTGTTGAACACCCCCCATAGGCTGGCGCCCGCCAGAGCGGTAATCGTGATCAGCGCTAAGCCAGTTATAATCAATACGCGCTTCATCAAAAAGGTTGCCCCAGAGCGATGTAGAGCTGATAGCCACGGTCACTTTCGCGTTTGTCGAGCGGGAAGGCGACGTCGAGCCGGACCGGGCCGATGGCGGAAAGATAGCGCAGGCCGCCGCCATAGCCGATGAAGAATTTCTCGTTAAAATCGGGCAGGTTTGAACTCGATACCGAGCCGGAATCGACAAACCCGGCAAGCTGGATATTGGAGGAGACTTTCCCGCGCAGTTCAACTGCACCCTCAATCAGCGAGCGCCCGCCGATCGGGACGTTCTCAGCATCGAGCGGCCCGGCCTCCTGAAAGCCATATCCGCGCACGGACCCGCCGCCGCCAGCGAAAAACCTTTTGTTGAGTGGCAGACCGTCAAATGCGCTTCCGAATGTTGCCGCGAGGGCGCCGCGCCCGGCGAGCGTAAAGCGATCGCCGCCGCCGAATATCACGCGAGATCGCCCCGTCCACTCGGCTTGGGTAAATGTCTGCGAGCCGACATAGGGCGTCACGACGACGCCCGTGCGGACGCCGGAGGTCGGGTCCAGGAGATCGTTTTCAGAATTCCACAACACCGACAAGGGAGCGGAGATCAGGTAGGTTCGTTCCTCCGAGCCGTCGGCCTCGATATTGGACGTCTCAAACGCCACCGAGCTGCGGGTCTCCAGCTTGCGAGCGAACCAGCGCTTGGCGATCCCGCCAGAAACGCGAATGGAGCGCGCGTTAAAGGCCTCTGTTGTTTCGTTTGAAAACTCAAAATTGCTGAACGCGTGGCCGGGAAGCGAAGGCAAAGGTTTGTTCAGGGAAAAATCCAATGACTGCTCGATGGACGAGCCGCGCGCTTCGACGCGAAAATTCTCGCCCTTGCCAAAGATATTGCGGTGTTCAAAATACAGCCGGCCGCCGGGTCCTTCAGAGGTTGAAAACGAGGCGCCGGCGCCGAGCGTGCGACGGGCGCGCTCTTCGACATTGAGGAGGATTGGTGCAACGCCTGCATCGTCGGGTGCGCCGGCCGCGACTTCTATGGTGGAAAATAACCCGGTCGCCGCAATCCGGTCGCGATAGGAAACGATTTTCGAGCGCTCATATTGATCGCCCAGTTCCCAGGTTTTCAACTTGCCGAGATAGCGTGGGTTGGTCTTCTTCAAGCCCTCAGCCCGAATGTCGCCAAAGCGCGCCTTCGGACCGGTGGTGAAGGTGAAAACTGCATGCGCGGTATTCTCATCGAGATTGGCGATTGCGCGACGGTTTGTAGCTTCCGCCGCTGGATATCCGCTTTCCCAAAGGAAGTTCAGAAATTGGCGTTGCGCGTCGCGCAGATCGGCGCCGGCGGCGGAATGATCGGGCGCGATCCTTGCCTCATCAAAGCTAAGCGGTCGGCCGTCATGCTCGTCGCCATAAAGGATTTCATATTCAACAATCCGGAACGGCGCCCCCGGCTCAATCGTAAACACTACAACTGGCCTTTGCTTATCTTCGCCCGAGTGTAGCTCGAAGCTTGTTCGGCCGTTGTAAAAGCCGGCCGCTTGCAGCGCATCGTCGAGCGCTTTGATATCACGCAGTGCGGCGCGGCGCAGCGCGGCCGCAGTCGGGTAATCGCGCACGCCGTTATCAAGCGTGGAGGTCAGCTTGAGTTTATCTTCAAGACCTTCCGGCGCGCCTTCAAACCTGACGGCATAGCTCTGCTCAGCAAGCGCAGGCGAGAGGCCGACGCTGAGCAAAATCCCGGCAAAACCCGCCGCAAGAGTGAGAAACTGGCATAATCTCAAGGAACTGCTCGCTGACACTACGGTTACTTTGCCTGCGGCGGCGCTTTCGGCGCTTGTAACAAAGGCTGGCGCCGTTCCGCCTCGGCTTTGCCCAAGGTCTCACAGCTTTGTTAACCTTAGGCTTCAAATGGGCTGATTTTATGGCGCTGCGCCCTGAAAATAGCAGCAGAAACGGCGCTGATGGCGATGGCAAAGCGCTGGCGAGTGCGCTAAATCCTACGCTTTGTTAAGGCGATTGAAACGGCAGGCAATTTCATGGCGCATCCCTTATGCGGGGCCAATCTCGCGACGCTCGCAACGGTAGTGGGCCGCTCGGGTCTGCCGGACAAGATCGGCGACGGCGCGCTGATCGCATTGGCGTCTGCCGGCCGCTGGCCGTTCTCGACGGCGGAGAAGCTGGCGATGGAGAGCCGTCTGCCGGCGGTTGAGGATATGCCGGCGCCAGTTTTCATCCTTGGGCATTGGCGCTCAGGCACGACCCATCTCTACAACATCATGTGTCAGAGCGGCGCTTGGGGCTTCGTGCCGCCGGTGGCGACGGGTCTGCCCTGGGATCTCTTCGGTCTTGCCAAAGCCTTCAATCCGTTGCTGGAGCGCGCGCTTCCCGAGCACCGCTATATCGACAACATTCCGGTGCGGCCGGACAGCCCGCAGGAAGATGAAATCGCCATCGCCAACATGTCCGATGTCTCGTTCTATCACGGCATCTATTTTCCGCGCGCCTTTGCGGAGAATGTTCAGCGCGGGCTGTTTTTTGACGGATGCTCAACGGCGGATATTCGTGGTTGGCGCAAACAGTTTACATACTTCCTGCGCAAGCTTTACCTGCATCAAGGCGAAAGGCCGCTGCTGATCAAAAACCCGGTATATACCGGCCGGCTGGCGATGCTGCGGGAAATGTATCCGGGCGCCAAGTTTGTCCACATTCATCGCAACCCATATGACGTATTCATCTCGATGCGGAATTTTTATACCAAGCTATTGAAGGAGCTGGCGCTCCAGAGCTACGATCATGTCGATATCGATGAGACGGTTTTATCGGTCTATGACCGGATGATGCGCGCCTATGAGAGTGACGTGCAATCGGTGTCTTCTGAGCAGCTGGTTGAGCTGCGCTATGATGAGCTTGATGCGAACCCCTTGCAGGCGGTTGAAAAAATCTATGGCGCATTGGGGCTGCCGGGATTTGAGGACAGCCGCGGTGCGTTTGAGCGTTATCTTGCTTCAGTGAAAAGCTTTGAGAAGAATAAGTTTGACTATAGCGATGTCGCGGCGGCGAAAGTGGAAGCCCGCCTTGGTCACTGGATTGAAAAATGGAACTATCAGCGTCCCGGCCGCGAAGGCGGCCAACATGACAAAGGTGAAGAGAGCGACGAGGGGACGCGGGATGCAGGCACGGCGGCTTAAATTCCTGGTTGTTCTGGGGGTCGGCGCGCTCAGCGCTTGCGGGCGTGCGCAAATTGCTCCGTCCCAATATTCCGACGCACAGTGCCGACGGATCGCGCTGGTTGACGCCGTCACCGGCGCGGGGCTGGTCGGCGCGGAAGATTTCGCAATCGAGGCTTCCGCCGGTCGTTTGTTTGTTTCGGTTTATGATCGCCGCGGCGTTGAACGCGCCGCGCGAAAGCGCAATCGGACAATTCCGGAAGGGGGCGTTTATGAAGTCTCTCTGCCGGACATATTTGCGAGCGAAGCGACGTCAATCAAAGCCCGGCCGTTGATTGCACCCGGCGAAATCGCCGGCGGGCTCCGGCCGCACGGTATCTCTTATGATCCGGCGAACAGCGAGTTGGTGTTCGTCAACCGCGCTTATCAACGTTCCGGACGCGGATGGAAAATGACACCGCATTTGCAGCGCATTGGCGCCGGCGGCGCCTTAGTGGTCGCTGAAAAAGACAGCGTTCCCTGCAACGCCAATGATGTTTTGGCGACACCCCGCGAGACCTATACCAGTTTTGATCACCGCGCCTGCAATTGGCTGGCGGGCGTTGAAGATGTCTTCCGCTTGAAACGCAGCGGCGTGATCAATGGTAACGGCGCTCGGGTATTTGAGCGCGCGGCCTTTGCCAATGGCCTTGCGCAAACATTAAGCGGCGAGATCGTTGTCGCGGCGACGCGAGAGCGTGCGTTGATTTTTTTGGCGGAGCGACCCGGCGCGTTGGAGGAGACGGCGCGCATCAAACTGCCGGGCGGGCCCGATAATTTAACTATGGCCGAGGATGGCGGCGTCGTTGCGGCCGTGCATCCGTCTATGTTGCGTCTGGCGCTCAACCGCAAGCTCGGCATCGGCAAGGCTCCGTCGCGGATCGTCAAGGCGAGCCAAAATACCGGCGCGTTGCAAATCCTTTTTGACGATCCTTCGGGCAAACTGTTCAGCGCCGCGACGGTGGCGATCCAAACCCCGGAGGGGCTGGTCGCCGGATCGGTCACCGATGAGGGCCTGTTGGCGTGCCGGGCGGCCGGGTGACGGATATTACCCTCGTCACTGGCGGCGCAGGCTTTGTCGGCAAGCAGCTTGTCGAAGCCTTGCGCGCCCGCGGAGAGACTGTGCGCAGTTTCGATATTGCCGCGGCAACACATCCAGACGATGTGCAGGGTTCCATCACCGATAGCGACGCTTTGTGCCGCGCCATGGCCGGCGTTGCAACGGTGTTTCATCTCGCGGGTAACGCCCAGCTATGGTCGCGCGATGCAGGCATATTCGATCGTGTCAATCGACTTGGGACGGAGCTTGTCGTTAAGGCTGCGATGAAATCCAGCATTCGTCGCATGGTGCATTGTTCGAGCCTGACCACGTTGGTCGGACGCGCAACCCCCATCAGCCCGTCAACCGCCGATGAGACCATGCGGCTGGACCCGGATGATATGCTCGGGCCTTATCCCCGCTCAAAGCTGGCGGCGGAACGCATCGTCGAGGCGGCGGCGCGCAATGGGCTGGACGCCGTCATCACGCTGCCGACGGAACCGCTGGGGCCGGGTGACGACAGCTTGACGCCGCCGACGCAAATGATTCTCGACTTCGCCAATGGCGCCACCCCAGCTTATATCGACTGCATTTTGAATTTTGTACCGGTTGAGAGCCTGGCCGAAGGCCTAATCGCCGCCCGCGACAACGGCAAATCCGGACAGCGCTATCTGCTTGGCGGTGAGAATATTGCCATGAAAGAGCTTCTCGTGATGCTGGAAAAACTGAGCGGAAGGGCGATGCCGAAAACCCGGATGCCATACGGTGTCGCGCTCGCCGCCGGGGCGATTGACACCGGGCTTATCGCCGCCATCACCGGCAAGCCGCCAAAGGCGCCGCTGACCGGCGTGCGCCTGGCCGGGAGGCAGGTTTCTTTCTCCAGCGAAAAGGCGCACCGCGAGCTAGGCTGGGCAGCGGGCGAAGTTGACGCTGCGATGGCTAAGACGCTCGATTGGATGCAACAAAAGCAACTGCTGAAACCAGTTTGAATTATCATTGCACTGCGCGATCATGAAGCCGAGAGGTCTCCTATGAGCGCTGAAACTGCTAACAAGAATGTTGATATCATCGCCCCCTGGTTGAAAGGGCGCTCTATGAATGACTGGCGCCAACAGTTTGACAGTGATGGTTATATTACTTTTGAAGATGTGTTGACGACGCCTCAACTCAATAAGATTCGAAAGGCGCTGGCGCCTTATCTTGGAGCGAACGTCACCGGGCGCAACGAGTTTGAAGGGCGAAAATCAAACCGGGTCTACGCCCTGGCAGCGAAGTCGCCGGTGATGGCCGAGCTTGTCATGCACCCGCTGGTGCTGCGTTTTGCGGAAGCGGATTTGGGGCGTGATTGTCTGCTGTCAGCGTGTCTGGCAATTAACCTGCAGCCGGGCGAGACGGCGCAACCCTGGCATTTTGATGACAGCCATTACCAATGGCCGCGCCCGCGCCCATCGCTTGGGGTTAGCGCATTCTGGTCTATTGATGCGACAACGGATAATAATGGCGCCACGGAAATTTTGCCGGGCAGTCATCTCTGGCCAGAAGATCATATAGAGGGTGCGGTCGCAGAGACCGATTTCTCACGCATAGAACGTCGCGATGGCGATCCCGGCGCCCGCGAAGATGCGGTGAAGCTGGTGACGCCGCCGGGCTCTTTGACGCTGGCGAAGGGAACCTTGTGGCATCGCGGCGGGGCTAACAGGTCTGCGGCGGCGCGGCTGATTATAACGCCGCAATATTGCCCGGGCTGGACACGGCAGTTGGAGAACATGATCCTTGCGGTACCGCCGGATATCGCCCGCACCCTTCCCGAGCGGGTTCAGGAGCTTCTCGGCTACTCAATTTGCTCGCCCTTTATGGGCTATGTTGATGGCCGCCATCCAAAACGCGTGCTAATGCCGTGATTTTGGACTAACATGGCTGTTGCAATAATTGCGTCGTCTTGCCTCATGGGATGCGCGTTATTTAGGCCCATGTCTGGGTTATGACTGAGAGGGAGGAAGTACACATGCAATTTACACGTATTATAGCAGCGGTTGATATTTCAGATAATCTGGCTTCGGATGTTTTGCGGGTTGCCGATAGTTTTGCACATAAGAATGGCGCCAACCTCCGCGCCGTGAGCGTTTGGCCGCCACTCAGCGTTGAGACATCCGCCTTCGCCACCGATATGGGCGTTACCGGCGCTGTCGCCGGGCAAACGGCCCTTGAGCAACATCAAGAAGGGCGCATTGTTTGTGAGGAGCGATTGGGCGAGTTGGTGAATAAATATGCGCCCGGCGCCAGCGCGACTATTCTTGACGGCGACGCCTCTCAGGCGGTGTCGGATTTCGCAGAAGAAGTCGACGCAGACATGATTGTCATCGGCTCGCATCAGAGAGGCTTTTGGGGCGCCCTTTTTCAGGGCAGCGCGGCACGGCATTTCATCCATGATGCGCCTTGCGCCGTCTTTATTGTCACAAAAGCCTACGCGGAAAAGCTGGATTGGTAGTTTTTACTCGCCCGCAAAAATGAATGCATTTGTCGGCGCGGCTTTGGCGATAAACATTTGCAACAGTTGAGCTGGTTTCAGGAAGATATTCTCCCCGGCCGTCGATATCGCATCAAAAGGTTCCCGGCGTAAGCGCCGACAGGCGCGCCATGCCTCCGCCTCACTGGAAAAACCGTCAACAAAAGCGGTTGCTATCGCGTCTGTGGCAGTTCTGCCATTTTTCTCATAGACCAGTTCGACGTAAAACGGTCCCAATGGCTGAGGGTCGTCACTCATCATCGCATCCTCACATTATCTTCGTATGCAATCAGACGCTTTGATGGTTAATCTTGTGTTTAAATCATCAGTATAGCGATTGAAGATGGGCGCTATACGGATAGAAAACGTATTATTATCACTGCAGGCTAACCGGGTGATAATCATTATGAACAAACTAATAAGTTCGCCCTTTCCATTGCCCGCCCACGCCGCGCCAGTGGCGCATAGCAGACGCTACGGTCATCATCGTGTATAGGCTCGCAGCTGCAGGCAGAAAAGCTGCCTCCCATGGCGGGCGATCATAGAGCTTTAGCGTAGGCCAATAGGTGTAGCCCATCAGCCCCCATGCTAATGAGGCATATATAAATGCGGTAGGATTCCAGTGCCAGGCAAGGGTTAGAACAATAAGCGGACCGGCGAGATAAACCAGCGCCATGCCTGCTAATGTTCCTATAAGGACTAGAGGCGAGAAGGCGAGTTGCGCATAGGCGGTACGCGCCACCATGTTCCATAGCGAAGAAAGCGACCTATTATCGCGCAGGCTCACTGCCTCATCATCGGCCAGGCCCAGCCAAATATTGGTCGATGGCGTTAAGTCTTTGATGCGCCTGGCGAGCGCGCAATCATCGATGAGCGAAGCCTTGATGGTTTCAACGCCGCCGGCTTTTTTTAAAACCTCGGCCCGCACCAGCATGCAGCCGCCGGCCGCCGCGGCGAGGTTTTCGTTCGGGTCGTTAACCTGCGGAAAAGGATAGAGCTTTTGGAAAAAGTAGATGAAGGCCGGAACCAGCAATTGCGCCCAGCCGCCGCGCGCATCAAGCCGCGCCATTAGCGAAGCGAGGCTGAGGTGTTCATATTCCGCCTCACTGACCAGCGTACTCAATGCGTCCGGCGCAAGCATGATATCTGCATCGGTCAATAAAAAGTATTCTGCTTCGGGTGCGCGCGCCTTGGCCAGGGTCAGGCCCTGATGCATGGCCCATAATTTTCCCGACCACCCCTCAGGCAGCGGATCGCCGGACAGGACTTCTAGCGAATGCACATCCTGGTCGTGCGCAGCCGCTAGGGCAATCTCGGCAGTTCCATCCGTTGACTGATCGTCGACGATAATGATGGAAAATTGACCCGGATAGCGGCAGGTCAAATGCGCCCGGACCACGGCGCCAATTGTTTCGGCCTCGTTGCGTGCGGGAATAATAGAGATCACCTGCGGCCAGGTTACGGGCGGCGGCGCAGCGGTAAGGCGCTCGCTCGCGCGCCAGAACATGCCGCGAGCGAGGGCGAGATATATCCAGGCGAGGAGGGCGGCGGCGGCGATCAGGGCGAGGCTCATAGGCCCTTGCTTACAGCCCCCGCGCCGCGCCGGCAAAGGGCGTTTTCAGCGCAGCCAAACCGCTTGGATTACCAGCCAAAATGCGTAATGTGCAGACCATGTCTGAGACAATAAAAACAGCGCCGGAAACGTCCATGCCGCCCGCCCCCGGCGAAGCGAGCGAAACGCCGTCCGGCAAGGGCGCAGGCGATGAAAACTTCCCTGTCGGCTCATTCCTGCTGCCGAAACATCTCCGCCCGCATGTGGCCACCTATTATGCGTTTGCGCGTGCGATTGACGACATTGCCGATAATCCGGCGCTGGCGGCGGACGATAAAATCTTGCGATTGCACGCTTTTGATGCAGCGCTGCGCGGCGAGGAGCGCCATGACCCGCGCCTCGCCAAGGCCCATGCCTTGCGCGAGAGCCTTCGCGAGACCAGCGTGACCACAAAGCACGGCTCGGACCTCATCGCCGCTTTCGTGCAGGATGCGCAAAAAAACCGCTATGCGACCTGGGACGAACTGCTCGGTTATTGCGCGTTGTCGGCAAATCCCGTAGGGCGCTACCTTCTCGATCTGCATGGCGAGGACGAAAGCGGCTATCTCTATTCCGACGCACTCTGCACCGTGTTGCAGGTGGTCAATCATTTGCAGGATTGTGGCGATGACCGCCGCACCCTCGATCGGGTTTATCTCATTGGCGACTGGATGGCGCAGGAAGGCGCGTCTATTGTTGATGTTGATTGCGATGCGCTGACGCCGGGCCTGCGCCGGGTGATGGACCGTATGCTGACCTGTTGCGATGAGCTGATGGTGCTTGCACGTGAACTCCCAAGGGCGCTGCAATCGAAACATTTGGCGATGGAATCGGCGGTGATTGTCAATCTCGCTGACCGTCTGATCACGCTGTTGCGCCACGGCGATCCGCTGGCGACGCGCGTGGCGCTGAGCAAGCTCGACCTTGCATCGGCTGGATTGCGCGGCGCCGTCGGCGGTTTCTTCGCCGCTGGCCGGGGCGCGCGACGATGAGCGTTGCAGCGCCGGCCATATCCCTCGCTGAAGCGCGCCGGCATGCGCAGGCCACGGTTGTAAAATCAGGCACGTCGTTTGCCGCAGGCATGCGCATTCTGTCGCGGCGCCGGCGCGAGGCGATGTATGCAATTTATGCCTTTTGTCGCGAGGTGGACGACATCGCCGACGAGCCGGGAACGCTGCAGGAGAAACAGTCCGGGCTTGCCGCCTGGCGGATGGAAATTGAGCGCATTTATCGTGGCGCGCCGACGACGCCGACGGGCGTGGCCCTTCTGGAGCCTATCAGAGACTATGATTTGCCTAAGGAGGAGTTCATCCTCGTCATTGAAGGCATGGAGATGGACGCGGCCGGTCCGATTATCGCACCGACGATGGATGGGCTTTGCGCCTATACGCGCCGCGCCGCCGGCGCCGTGGGGATGTTGTCGATGCCGGTTTTCGGTGCGCCGCGAAGTAAGGCGGCGGAAGAGTTTGCTTTGGCGCTGGGCGACGCGCTGCAACTCACCAACATATTGCGCGATGTAGAAGAAGATGCAGCGGAAGGACGGCTTTACCTGCCGGCGGAACTGCTCAAAAAATATAATTGCTCGCTCAACCCTGACGCCATCGCTACAGCGCCTGGCCTACCGCAGGTGCGCGAAGAATTAGCGAGGCGCGCGCGAGAAAAATTTGCAGCGGCGCGCGATGCGCTCCCCCATCTTGACTGGAGATTGTTGCGTCCGGCCCTCCTGATGATGGGCGTTTATGAAGCCTATCTTGATAAGATGTGCGCGCGTGGCTGGGCAAATGGCCAATCTAAGATGCAAATTTCAAAATTCGAGAAGTCATTGATTGCCCTGCGCTGGTATGCGGCTCCAAGATTAGCCAAATAATGTTGCCGCTTGGGCGGAACGTAATAGGAGTAGAAGATGAGTGAATATGACAGCTCTGGGTATATGGCCCATAAGTCAGTTAGCCCAGATGACTGGCGTAGAGTTTGCCCAGAGATGCCAGCAGGGATAGTGGTCAACAGAAATACCATCCCCCCCGGCATGTTGATGGTTTATAATTACCTTGATCCTGCATTTTGCCGAGCGCTTGTTGCTGAATGTGACACGCACACAGGCACTCGCCAATCCGTTACGGATGTTAATGACACGTCGAGAGTGATTACCAATGATGAACGCACGTCTGAACTTGTCGATACGCGCGCGCTTTCAACGGATGTGACAGGCCTTATTCGCAATGCGTATGAGCATGTAATAGCGCCGCATTTCGGTCAGGAAATAGAGTGGTTCGAATTGCCTCAGATCCTCCGGTATAATCAGGGTGGCGAGTATAAACCGCACGCTGATAGCGAAAACTGGATTGTGGAAGACAAAGAATGGCGGCGGGATATTAATCGCGATCTATCAATTTTGTTGTACATCAATGATGACTATAGCGGCGGTGAGATTGTTTTTCCGAACTTTGGCGTCGGACTGAAACCAGCAGCGGGCATGCTTGTGGCTTTCCCATCGGACCATCGTTATGTGCATACAGCGCGCCCTGTTACTGCGGGCGTGCGATACGCAATTGTCTCCTGGGGGGCTGTTAAGGGCGGCCGGCGCATGGATGCGGGCCCGCCGTCTGACATTATTCGGCTGTAATCCAAGGTGGGCAGAGTTCATATCATCGGCGCTGGATTGGCGGGGCTGGCCGCGGGTGTTCGCCTGGTTGAGAGCGGGCATGCCGTTACGATTTATGAAAGCGCCAGGCAAGCGGGCGGTCGCTGCCGGTCATTTTATGACAAACATCTCGAGCGCGATATCGACAATGGCAATCATCTGATCATGTCGGGGAATAAGTCGGCGCTGACGTTCCTTGATACGATCGGTTCGGTCGACCCGCTGACGGGCCCGCCCACTGCCACCTATCCTTTTGTCGATGTGAAAAGCGGCAAGCGCTGGACAGTACAGATGAATGAGGGGCCGATCCCGTTTTGGGTGTTCGACAAACAATGGCGCGTCCCCGACACCAAGGTTTGGGACTACATAAAAGCGGCGGGCATCGCCCTTGCGGGCTCCGACAAGACCGTCGCTGACGCCATCGATCGTAGCGGCGTTTTGTTTGAACGGTTTTGGGAGCCGTTGACGCTGGCGGTGTTGAACACGACCCCTGAGCGTGGTCAGGCGCGGCTGTTATGGAGCGTCATTCGCGAGACCTTCCTGCTGGGTGGGCAGGCGTCAACGCCGTTGGTCGCCAAAAAAGGCCTCGGCCCGGCATTCATTGATCCGGCAGTAAAATATATCGAATCTATGGGCGGGCTGATACGCTTTGGCGCGCGGTTGCGTAGCGCGTGGATGGAAGGCGGCGCAGTCACTAGCCTTTCTTTCGCCGACGAGACGGTGACGCTGGAGGCGGGCGATCAGGTAATCTTCGCGATCCCGCCGTCGCGCCTGAAACAGATCATGCCGAAGCTGGACCCGCCCAGTGACGACGCCAGCATTTTGAATGTGCATTTTCGCATTCCTTCCGCGGCGCCGACTAAGGCGCTGGGTGAGGGGCCGTTCATTGCGCTGACCTCCAGTCTCGGGCAATGGGTGTTTGTGCGCGATGACATTATCAGCGTGACAACCTCGGCGTCCGACGCCATTGGCGCTGACGACAAGCCAAACGATGAAATCGTTGAGCAGATCTGGCGCGAGACGCAGATCGCGTTGGCGCTGGATATGTCCTATGACCGCGTCCGCATCATCCGCGAGAAACGCGCCACACCGGACCAGTCGCCCACCGGCGCCGCCAGGCGGCTTAAGCCTGAAACCGAATACCGCAACCTGTTCCTCGCCGGCGATCATACGGACACCGGCGTACCGGCGACGATTGAAGGCTCGATTAGGTCGGGGAACACGGCGGCGGGGTTGGCGATGCGTGCGATTGCATGACACAGGCTGATAAATTCATCGCCGTCATCTGCGGATTGAAATCCGAAGCGCAGGTTGTTTCGCATGTGCTTGGCGCATCGAAAATCCGTGTTGGGGTTTCCGGCGCCAATGCTGCGCGCGCAGAGGAAATTGCGCGCCAATTTTGCGACGCAGGCGCCGCCGCGATTGTCAGCGTTGGCGTTTCCGGGGGGCTTGATCCCTCGCTGGCGCCGGGTGATTTGATTATTGGCGATCGGGTTCTCTGCGGTGTTGGGAAAAGTTATCAAAGCGATCCGTGCTTGTTGGATGCCATCGCGGATGAGCCCGCCAGCACGAAGGCGAAGGTCGGCGCTTTGTTTGGCGCTGACGACATTATCGAAAGCATCGAGAAAAAAGCGTCGCTCTTTCACGACCATGGCGCTCTCGGCGTTGATATGGAAAGCCATGGCGCGGCGCGTGCGGCAGCGAACGCCGGCATTCCTTTCCTTGCGATCCGTGCGATTGCCGACCCGGCGGACAGGGCATTGCCGCCGGCGGCGCTTGGCGCCATCGCGCCCGATGGATCGACGCGCATGCTGGCGACATTGGGCGCGGCTATGCGCGATCCCAAGCAGTTTCCGGCTTTGATGAAACTCGGCGCCGACAGTTCGGCAGCTCTGAAAACCTTACGCCGCGACCTCGTCCCGCTGTTTGGCCGCCTTTTTCTCAGCCTCGATCTTTGACATTTCCGCGTCCACAAGCTTTTCGTGGACATCTTCTGCCGGCCGAGCGTTGGAAAGATCAATCTCCGGCGCCATCGGGCCTTCGGTTTTGATCTTGAGCATATTCGGCAGCTTGAACATTTTCATTGGATTCTTCACCGCATCCATGGCCGCGGTCGGCTCATAGCCGCAATGAGCCATGCAGTTGGAGCATTTCTCATAAGCGCCGGTGCCGTACTGATCCCAGTCGGTCGTGTCCATCAGTTCCTTAAACGATGACACATAGCCTTCGCCGAGCAGGTAGCAGGGTTTTTGCCAGCCAAAGACACTGCGCGTAGGAGAGCCCCATGGCGTGCATTTATATTCTTGGTTGCCCGCAAGGAAATCAAGGAACAGCGATGAGTGCGAAAGGTTCCACAGACGCCCGCGCTCCTGTCCGATTTTGAAAATATCGCGAAACAATTGCTTGGTTTTCTCGCGCGATAAGAAGTGTTCCGTATCTTCCGCGCGTTCATAGGCGTAGCCAGGGGAGATTGATATGTTGACGTCAAGGTCGGTGGCGAAGTCGAGATAATCTGCAACCTGCTTTGCCGTCATGTTGTCAAAAATCGTTGCGTTGACATTGACCTGAAAGCCACGCGCTTGCGCCGCCTTGATCGCTTTGACCGCAATCTTGAACGTGCCTTTTTGGTCAACTGCGTGATCGTGCTCTTCTTCAAGCCCATCAAGGTGAACGGAGAAAAACAAAAACGGCGACGGTTTAAACAGGTCTAGCTTCTTTTCCAAGAGCAGTGCATTGGTGCACAGCGAGACGAACTTTTTGCGCGCCACGATGCCTTCGACAATTTCGCCGATATCCTTGTGGATCAGCGGCTCGCCGCCGGGGATGGCGACAACCGGGGCGCCACATTCATCGACCGCATCGAGGCATTCCTGGACCGATAGGCGCTTGTTGAGGATTGGCGCAGGGTAATCGATTTTACCGCAGCCGGGGCAGGCGAGGTTGCAGCGAAACAGTGGCTCAAGAAACAGCACCAGCGGGTATTTCTTGCGGCCCATAAGGGTTTGCTTGACGACATAAGCGCCAACGCGGGCTTGCTGGTGTAATGATACGGACATGTTCGTCTCCAGATGGTTCTTATTGTTACTTTAGACGTGTTCAACAGGATTGACGGCCCAGGCTTTCATCGCATCTTCCGGGCGCGGAACATCGGCCAATTCGCGTGGTAGTTTGAAGTGGACGTTTTCTTCCACGCCGTCGAGGGTGGAAACCACGACATCGCGATAATTGCGCAACCGCGCGATTGTATCCTGAACTAGGCTCTCCGGCGCCGACGCCCCGGCGGTAATGCCAACCCTTTGCACGCCTTCAAGCCAGGCGGGGTCAAACATCGAGGCATCTTCGATCAGAAAACTGGGAATGTGATAATGCTCGCCGATTTCGCGAAGGCGGTTTGAATTTGAGGAATTATGAGCGCCGACCACCAGCAACAGATCAACTTCCTTGGCCATGGCGATAACGGCGGTTTGCCGGTTTTGCGTGGCGTAACAGATGTCTCTGGTGTCGGGGCCGATAATTTTGGGAAAGCGCTTTTTGAGCGCTGCAATGACGTCCTTGGTATCGTTCACTGACAGAGTGGTTTGGGTGACGAAGGCGACGCGATTTTCATCGGTAACGCTTAATGCATCGACTTCGTCGGCTTCGGAGAGAACATGAACGGTCCCCGGAATTTGCCCGAGCGTGCCTTCCACTTCCGGATGGCCGATATGGCCAATCAGCACAATGTCGTAGCCCTTCTGGGCGTAGCGGCGGCCTTCCTTGTGAACTTTGGTGACCAGCGGACAGGTTGCGTCAATCACGTCCAGCAATCGTTCAAGGGCGCCATTCTCGACTTTTTTTGCAACGCCGTGGGCGGAAAATACAGTGACCGCACCGGTCGGGACTTCATCGACTTCCTCAACGAAGATTGCGCCGCGCGAGCGCAGCGTATCGACGACGAATTTGTTATGGACAATCTCGTGACGGACATAGACCGGGGCGCCGAATTTCTCCAATGCCCGCTCTACAATGTCGATCGCCCGCTCAACGCCAGCGCAGAAGCCGCGTGGTTGCGCTAGCAGGACATTTAGCTTTTCGGTCGCCGGCATTACGCCCCCTCTTAACCCAGAACTTTTAGTCTATGCGTTATTTCACGCGACCGCGAGGCCGGCAACCGTCTCAGCCCGGTTGATTCCGGGTGATATAGCGGTTCTGACGCTGCAGTGCAAAACACCAGCGATCACTATTTTTTGTCCAAAATTGCAGACCGCGAGGCAGGCAAAGCCGCTTGGCGCTGGCGCGGGGCTCGTGTAGCGTTGGTCTTCGGGGAATTTGTAAGGGGTTTTCATGTTCAAGATGTTTTCTAATGGCGGCAGTGAGGGATCATGGCCGCTTTCGAAGATCGCTGCGGCGCTGAAGAGCGCCTATGGGGCGGTTGAACTATTGGGAGAAGACGGGCCGTTAAAGGTTTATGGCGTCCAGGAAAACGGGGTCAATTTCGTTGTCGCCCTGATGCAGTCTGCGGCTGGCTCCGGCAAGGTCGTGGAAGTAGGCTTTTTGGCGCGGTTTACCGGATTCTCGCTCACCGTGCAGGCGATTGAGGGACTCAACCGCAACCTGCATATCAGTGTTTTTGCAATGGAGGGAGAGGACCTGTTCTTGATGTCCGGCCTTCAGATTACTGGCAACTATGATGACGGCCAGTTTGGGCTGGTGCTGGAAGCGTGGCGACGTGATCTGATGGTAGCGCTGCATGGGTTGAGCGGCGATCAGGCTTCTATGGTAGAGGCTTTTCCGGCGGCGAAAATGGCAGCGGCGCGCAAATTCGCGACCAACAAGGCGCCCAGTACTGAGCCGGGCGCAGATTTTGACATGCTGTCGAGTTTCCTCGGCACGGAGGCGTCCAAAGAAATTTGCGATGAATGCGGCGGCAAGGGTAAGCGCGGGTTGATCGCGCGGGCCTGCGATGAATGCGATGGGTCGGGCTTTGTTGCGCCACGTCGCCACTAAATTGCCGGATGGGTTGAGCCGGCCTAACGAGCGCGCTAGAGCACGATCAATTTTGTCAACGCAGATCGTGCTCTAGAGTCTTAGCGGCGCGTGATCGAACCGGAAAACCGGGTTCCACTTTTCCTGATCACGCGCTATTAGCCGCGCTCGTTTTGCAATGTGAAGGGCGCCATGTCTGTATTTGCCAAAACCATCAAGGAAACCGCTGCTCTGGTCGAGGTTGCGCTTGATCAGTTTTTGCCAACCCAGGGCGGCCCGCTCGGCCGGGTTGCGGGGGCGATGCGCTGGGGCGCGCTTGATGGCGGCAAAAGGCTGCGCCCTTTTCTGGCGGTGGCCGCCGCAGATATGTTTGATTGCCCACGCACGCGCTCGGTCCGGGTTGGTTGCGCGGTGGAAATGATCCATTGTTACAGCCTCATCCACGACGACCTGCCAGCCATGGATGATAGCGATCTGCGACGCGGTCGGCCTTCGGTGCATAAAAAATATGATGATGCGACGGCGATCCTCGCGGGCGATGCTTTATTGACCCAGGCGTTTGAAATTCTGGCGGAGGAAGAAACCCATCCCGACGCCAATATCCGCTGCGCGCTGGCGCTTGAGCTCGCCCGTGCGAGCGGCAAGGAGGGCATGGTCGGCGGTCAGATGATTGATATCTACGCCGAGCAAAAGGATTTCGACCTAGCCGGCGTTACGCAGTTACAACGCCTGAAAACAGGCGCCCTCATCCGGTTTTCGGCGATTGGAGGCGGTATAGTCGGCGGCGGTTCGGAAGATGAGATCGCAGCGCTCAGCGCCTATGCGGAAGACCTTGGTCTCGCCTTCCAGATCGTTGATGACATCCTCGATGAGACCAGCGATGCGCAAGCGCTCGGCAAGCCGGTCGGACAAGACAGCGAAATGGACAAGGCGACCTTCATCAAGCTGTTCGGCATGGACGGCGCCAAAGCCAAAGCGGCCGAGCTGGTTGAAAGCGCGAAAGCGCATTTGGACAGGTTCGGGGATGTGGCCGCGCCGCTGAAGGGCGCAGCGGATTTTGTGTTTGAGCGGAAGAGCTAAGCGTCTGGCGCATCCAAGAGAGTCATTATTTTCTGAGTTGTATCAATATCGAAATACCCCTTAAGGCCTTTTCGACAAGCTTTTTCAGAGAATTTCGGTTTTGGTTTCCCGACCCACGGTTCAAGCATGCCGGTGATAGGTGTTGCATTTGCTTGCCGTGCTAATTTATCCGCGCGGGTCCAATAATCCAATTGCGATTTAAGAGTATTGCGAAATTGTTTTGGGGTGTCATATCTGACGACATCAATAGATCGGCCATTGTTCAGCACAAAACTATAACCAACGATGAGACCGTCTTCGTCATCTAATCGGCAAGACATCTCTATAAATTCAATTTCATTGTAAGAAGCGCTGTGGTTCTTTGATGTCCAATAGTCGGTGTAAGTAATGCCACTGTCTGAGATAAGCGAATAACTCATCCGGTCCAGATACCAGAATCCAGCGTTGATGATTAGGAGCACACCAGCGGCCAATCCTGCATAGCCTGTGTCTCGCCGATGCCTGCGCATGATAGACTTGGCGGGATCAAAATTTTCGCCGTCAGTGACCTTTCGCTTTCGAACATCCGCCGCAATTGATTCAGCTAATTCTTCTTCAAGGTTGCCATTTTGTCTTTTGGAGGAGAGATAGCCATATTCCCCAAAGTCACGCCAAATGACACCAACCGCCATGCCGGCGCTAAAATAAATAAATATAAATGTGAAAACGAACAGAATTTCAGCAATACCGATTTCGTCCCGGTAGATATACCAAGCAAGATCCTTTGTGCGGTCAGCCTCAAAAAAAGACGAGCCCCAACCGTTGTCGCCAATAAGGAAACTGCTGCCTAGCATGATTATCACGAAGCCAGCTATAAAAGCCCAGTAAGCTACGGCTGGCCCAGACAAATTTTTCTCCTGCTCCAGATACGCTATCATTTTTTCTGATGCTTGGCGTATGACGCCCAACTCTGCTTCCGTAAGTTCGCGGTCATATCCGGGATTGCTTGAGCGTTGGAATGATTGCCATAAGGCTACCGATGCTCCCATTAGTGCGTAAATCAAGACTAGGGCAAATACGATAGCAATTATAAAAACGCCCGCCGCCTCCCAAACAATCTCGACGAGTGTTGTAAGCGATCCCCAGCCATTGAAGGCGTGGTCGATAAATGCAGCCTTCGTAATCGTGTAGTAGTAGGCACCAACACCAACCGTTATCAGGAAGCTAGACCAATAGACAGCCTGAATGACGCCAGTGTGTATGTGTGCCCAAAAAGTCTGCAATGGTGATGGATTGGCGGCGCTCGCTGCAATTTGTACATTGTCTGATTGAGGCGTACTTTCTATTTGCCGGTCGTCAGATTCATGTTCCTGAAGAACTGATGAAACGACACTCTCTCTATGCGGCTCATATGCAAAATAGGTCCAAATGCTTGCGAGGCCGGGAAGGATGAATATTGCGACCCATGTAGCGTCCGGCTGAAAAGGAACAAAGGCGTGATAAACCAAAATGAGATTGATAATTCCGATCGCAACTAATAGCGTGCGGGCAAGAATTAGCGCCAGCAACTTCCTTAGGCCAAGCTGATCGCGCTCTTTGCGAACCATTTGTTGTGTGACGACGAACAACAAAAGGGCTGAGATTCCAAGATGGATTAGCAACGGCTCTCGGATAGATGCATCAGCAATCGGTCCGGTTGTGATGCCGCCTAAAATAGCGAAAAATACGCCAGCAAGAATGGCAACAACTAACCGGTTAAAAGCGGGCAGCAGCGACCACGAGTTTTTTTCTTTGTTCTTGGCCACCAATATCCCCGTCAAGCGGAGATATTGGCTTTTCGTGAGCATGGATGCAACAGTCTAACCAAGATTCCTGGTCATTCTTAGATAACAATGACAAGTACTGTTGCTACAATCTCTCACCG
The DNA here is from genome assembly GCA_021776375.1 of Hyphococcus sp. Lineage (GTDB taxonomy): Bacteria > Pseudomonadota > Alphaproteobacteria > Caulobacterales > Parvularculaceae > Hyphococcus. Next base: position 50,071 of record JAJFGA010000070.1, read on the forward strand.
TCCAGTTGGGTGCGTACCCTCAGTTCTTCGCTTCCATTTCCAAGCGACCCAGCAACGCATCGATCCCGTTCGTTTCAATAAACGATGAAAACTCTTCGCGTTTGACCAGCATGATGGAGACGCCGGAGACGATGATGTCGATGGCTTTGCGGTCGCCGGATCGCAATTCGCGCACGCGCCAGTCAACCATGATCGGACGATCATCTTTGCGTTCGAACTGCGTGCGAACGATCACGTCGCGGGCGCCGATTTCTTTCGCGTCAACAACCTCAAGCGGCTTGCCGACAATCTCGTCAAACTGCTCGGCATAGAGTTTGGTTATATATTGCGGAAAAATTGCGTTGTAGCGCGCAGTCTGTTCATCACTCATGGTTTTGCGCGCAGCGCCGAGCATGAATTTGCCGATAGTATTAAGGGCGAGACCGTCGGCGAGCACTACGCGGAAATTCTCTAGCCGCGTCGCATTGTCAGCCGCTTCATCCGTAAGGGCGACGGTGGCGCCATTGGTCAGCGCTTTTGCAAAGGCAACCGCGGCGTCAATCCGTGAATTTTCAGCTTCCGCCGCAGCCGGCTCATCGGCCGCCTGGAGCGGTGCGGTAACTGAGGCTGCAGCGATCAGCGCGGCGAAAATGCGAACTCGAGACATAAACATCGATACTACCCTGTCATCATGCGAGGCCGGCGCGCCGGCGAGAGATTTGAAACTATATGGTCTGATTGCGGCGCTATTCCAGCACCATGCCGACAATAAGATGGCGACTGTGGTTTTTCGCTCATAGGGACGCGCTTCAGTCGATTAACCTAGTTTCGCCGAATTGCTAGATAGATAGTTGTTTATTCTATCTATTACGGCGATTGGCCATAGCTTCAAGGCGCTTTTTGAGGCGTTTGTCGGCGTAATTAAACGCCGCCGGCAAAACCACGAGAGTACAAATTAATGTGATCGCGAGGGCGATTGTCAGCAATTCGCCCATGCTGGCGGTGCCGCGATGCGGCGACAGCATCAAGCTGCCAAACGAGGCGACGGTCGTTAGCGCTGCAAACAGGACCGCCCTCGGCGTTGATGTGCCATAGACGCCTTCCCCGGCGGTGACCTGATCGTGGCGCATGACCAGATGAATGCCGCTATCAACGCCGATGCCGATCAACAGCGGCAAGACGATGACATTTGCATAGTTAAACGGTGCGCCCAGCAAAACGCCGGCCGCAGCGGTTAAGATTGCAGCGAGCAATAACGGAAACAAGACCAGGAGCACGGTCAGGATGCGCCGCACCAGGAGCCACAAGAAAACGGCGATCACCGCAAAGGCAATCAATGTCGCCTGAAGCATCGCATTGGAAATAACCTCGCCAGCCTTTTTCGATTGCAACGCCCCGCCGGTGAGGTCGGGAAACAGTTTTTCAACATCAGCAACAAACGCATTGAGGGCTTTAGTGTCGCGAAGGTCCTCATTGGGAAGAATATCAACGCGCCAGACACCGTCGGGCGACAAATACCGCTCGCGCAAAGAGGCAGGTAACACATCGACGTCAATATAATCGGCGTTCATCTGCGCGGTCAGGCGATCAACCAATTGCGGCCAATAGCGAAAAATATTTTGCTGAAGGCGTTCAATGACGGCCGGGTCATTGGCTGCTGTCAGTTTTCCGAGCAGGGCGGCCAGGCGTGCGCCCGAGCCGTCCGTATACGCTTCTTCTAGCCGGGCCTGCAATGTGGCGATGCCCTCTGATGCGGGTGGTCCGTCTATGCTGGCAGGTTCGGCGGCGAGCGCGAATACCAGCGTTCCCGCCGCAAAATCGATCAATTCGAGTTTTTCATCCTGATCATCCGGCACAAAATCCGGCAATGAGCGTGTGCTGGAGACGGATGGAAGGGCCGCCGCTTCGGTTGAAGTCGCGCGGGCGGCCTCTTCGCTGGCGAGCAGCCGGGTCAGCCGGTAGGGCGCGGTCGCGTCGTCGTCAAAGAGCATGTTGAAGCCGATGACAGAGGGCGCATTGGGATTGCGCAGCGACATTTGGTCAGCGTCAAATCGCACCTGCGGCATCAACAGCAGTGCAAAGATGCCGGTCAGAATCGTCACAAACGCGACCGGCCCGGCGACCTTCGACAGCGAATGAAAAACAGAGCGAATGCGCCCGCTTCTTTTTTTGATCTTCGCGGCAGGGAAATGCGCCAGCGCCGCCGGTAGGAAAGTGACGGAAACCATAAAGGCGATAACGACGCCGGCGGCGGAAATCATTCCGAGTTGGGCGATGCCGTCAAATTTTGTCGGTACGAAAGATAAAAACGCTAGCGCCGTTGTCGGCGCCGCCAGCGCCATCGCCGGGCCAACCTCATGCAAGGCGCCAGTCAGCGCGGCCGCGTTGTCCTGACCATCGTCGCGCCGTTCCTGTACGTGTAAAAGGAGATGGATCGCAAAATCGAGACCCAGCCCGACCAACAAAACTGTAAAGGCAACCGAAACCAGATTTAACTCGCCCATAAACGCGGCCGCGAAAGCCGAGGTTAAAACCAATGTGATGATGAGGCCGGTCAAGGTCAGCACAACCATCGCGGCGGAGCGATAGCAAAGCAGCAAAAGCAGGCTCACCAGAATCATCGAGAGCGCCATCGACAGGCCAATGCCGGTGGTGACCGCTTCGAGTTCTTCCACGCGTAACGCCGGATCGCCGGTGACATAGGCATCGACCCGGCCGCTATATTTTATGGAGAGTGCGTCAATTTCCCTGCGCAGAACTTCGATGCCGGCTTTGGCGGGCTGCAGCCGCGTAAAATCGAGCACCGGCGTTGCATAAAGCAGCCGCGTATGACTGTCGCTGGCGCCGATTTCCTCGTCCAGCGCTCCTATCCATGAAAATGGTCTGACCTCTCCTTCGATGCTCGCCGCAACAACAACGCCTAATTCTTTATAGAGCAGTTGCAGCGTGTCCTGACCAAGGTCTGACCGTTCGGCGAGTTTGTCGTTGCTGGCCAGGGTGTTGAAGATCGTGCCGACCGTCGGGCTTTTGATCAGGGTCTCAATCAGTCCCGAAGCTTTCGACATCTGCGTCAGCCGGTCTTCAAGCGCACTTTCGCTAAGATAGAGCAATCCGTTTTCCTGAAAGAACGGCTCTTGCGCTGGGGCGAATACGCTTGTGAAGGCCGTCTGGTCTTTGGCGACGGCGGCGCGCAGATCGGTGATAAAGGCGTCGGCTTCGTCCAGCGTCTTTGCCCGCGCGATGACAATGATGTCAGTTTTCGTTTGCGGAAACGCGTCGCGCAGCGCCGTCGCCCGAACCTGAAACGGCAGCGACGGGTCGAGCATGGCGCTGGTGTCAGTGTTCACCTTGAGATGGGTTACGGCATAATATCCGGCCAGGCCCGTCACAACGAGAAAGCCAAGCGTCAGCGCCAGGCCGCCTCGCCGCGCGCCATCCGCCCAGGCGGTCAGTATCTTCTCTATGAAATGCAACATCTTAGCGGTGTCTGATTGCCCCGATTTTGAGGAATTGCCCAAAGTTTGTTCTGCGGCGACTATAGAAGCGTTCGCGCGGGAATGAAAAGCTTCGCAAGGCTCCTTGCGGGGCCCAGCAGGCTTCGCTAGGTCTGTCGGCCATGAACAATATCAACAAGTTCGCGGCCGATCTTGGCTTCCTGGACGACAAACGGGCGGAAATGACCGCGACATTGCGGGCTTGGTGCGCCATCAATTCGGGCAGCGGCAATCTGGCTGGGCTGAAACGGATGCATGCGGCCCTTTGCGACGCCTTTGGCGCGCTCGGCGCAGAGGTTGAAACTGTGGCCTCAAAGCCGCACCAGATTGTCACCAATGATGGCGAGCCGGAGTCAAAACCGATTGGCGACATGGCGCGCCTGGTCAAGCGACCGCAGGCGCCGGTGCGGGTGTTGCTGGCGGGACATATGGATACCGTCTTTGCCGCAGACCATCCGTTTCAGGGTGAGAAGTTTTTAGACGATGACAGATTAAATGCGCCCGGCGCCGCCGACATGAAAGGCGGCTTGCTGGTCATGCTTTACGCATTGAAAGTGATCGAGCAATCGGAATTTGCTGACAAGATTGGCTATGAGGTGTTGATCAACGCCGATGAAGAAATTGGCTCCCATGGCTCGGCGCATATGCTGGACGCGGCCGCGAGGCGGGCGCAGTTTGCTTGCGTTTATGAGCCCGCGCTTGCCGACGGCACGCTCGCCGGCGCGCGAAAGGGCTCTGGCAATTTTGCAGCTGTCTTTCGTGGCAAAAGCGCTCATGCGGGGCGCGAACATCATCTCGGCCGCAATGCGATCGCCGCCGCAGCGGAGTTTATTACCGGCGTCGATCAATTGACTGGCAAGCGCGAAGGCTTGACCGTGAATGTTGCGCGCGTAGATGGCGGCGGTCCGAATAATGTTGTGCCGGGGCTGGCGGTGGTGCGTTTTAATGTGCGCCTTGAACAACCTGATGATGCCGATTGGTTTCTGGCGCAACTCGGCTCGTTGATTGATGCGATCAACAGCCGCGAAGGGTATGAAGCTGAATTGACCGGCGGATTTACCCGCCCGCCAAAGCCGATGACGCCGGACCTCAAAGCCTTTTTTGATGCGCTGAAGGCAACCGGCGCGGAGCTAGGACTTGATATCGCCTGGCAGCCGACGGGCGGGTGTTGTGACGGCAATAATATTGCCGCGGCGGGCATTCCGGTGATTGATACGCTCGGCGTGCGCGGCGCCAATATCCACTCAGCGCAGGAATATGCCCAACTCGACAGTCTGGTGGAGCGGGCGAAGCTTTCCGCGCTGTTGCTGTTAAAAATTGCCGCCGGAGATATCGCGATCCCCGGCGGCGGCGAGACAAGGGAGGCAAGCCGATGACGCAGGCCTTTATGCGCCCGGTTCGGGCGGAGGACTTCGACCAGATTCTAGCACTCGCCAAACAGTCCGGCGGCGGCATGACCAATCTGCCGCCCGAGCCAGCGGCGTTGCGCCCACGCATAGAATTTGCCTGCGAAAGTTTTGCCAAGAACGCCGTAGAGCCCGGCGGTGAAATCTACATGATGGTGCTTGAAAGTGGCGGCAATGTTATCGGGACGTCGGCGGTGTTTTCGGCGATTGGTCTGGAGCATGGTTTCGTCAACTACCGTATCAACAAGACAGTGCATGTTTCCAAGCAACTGAAAAAGCGCGTCGAGCGGCGGCTTCTGGTGCCGACCCACGACTTTACAGGATGTTCTGAAGTCGGCTCACTGTTTCTCTCGCCGGATGCGCGAGGCGATGGCTTTGGCAAGTTTCTGGCCAAGACGCGGTATCTTTTTATTGCCCTGCACCGTGAACTGATCGCTTCGCCGGTCTGCGCGGAATTGCGCGGCTGGCGCGGGCCCAATGGCGAGCAGCCGTTTTGGGAAGCGCTCGGCAAACCATTTTTTGATATGGAGTTTGAAGCCGCAGATATTGCCAATTCATCCATGGGCAATCAGTTCATCGCCGATCTGATGCCGCGCCACCCGATTTACGCCGCGTTGCTGCCAGAGGACGCTCGCGATATTCTTGGCAAACCCCATGACGGCGCCGCGCCGGCTTTTAATATGCTTTTGAAAGAGGGCTTTTCCTATCGTGGTTATATTGACGTGTTTGACGGCGGCCCGCTGGTCGATGCGGAGATGGACGACATCGAGACGATCAGGAAAAGCAAGACGCTGAAAGTGTCGACAATCGAAGATGTTGGCGCTGCGCCTTTGATGTTGATGGCCGCCGGGCGGCTGACATCGTTCCGGGCGACGCGGGCGCCGGCAACGGTTGATGGCGATGCAATTTCGATTGATGAGGCGACAGCAAAAACCCTCGGCGTCAACAAAGGCGACGCCGTGCGGGCGATAGAGTGGTGAGGGAATGACCAACAAAATTCTGATTGACGGCGCCTGGCGCGATGGCGCGGGCGCGCAATTTAACAGCACTGATCCGTCGACGGGCGAGACGTTGTGGTCGGGTACAGCGGCGAGCAAAGAAGACGTCGCCGACGCTGTCTCCGCCGCACGGGGCGCGTTCGAGCCATGGGCGATGACACCGATTGCGGAACGCATTGATATTATTGAGCGCTATCGCGATCTGATTGAGCGCGATGGCGATGAGCTCGCAAAGCTGATCGCGCGCGAGACCGGCAAGCCATACTGGGAAACCAAGACCGAGGCCGCCGCCGTCGCTGGAAAGGTCAATATTTCTGTTCGCGCCTATCATGAGCGCACAGGCGAACGACAGAGCGTTGCCGGCGCAACCCACGCGGTGTTGCGTCACAAGCCCCATGGGGTGATGGCGGTGTTGGGGCCGTATAATTTTCCGGCGCATCTGCCCAATGGTCATATTGTTCCCGCGTTGATCGCCGGCAACACGGTTGTCTTCAAGCCGTCTGAACAAACACCCGGTCCGGGCGCGTTCATTGTCGAGCGTATGGTTGAGGCGGGCGTTCCCGCAGGCGTTGTTAATCTTGTGCAGGGCGCGCGCGAGACCGGCGCGGCTTTGACCGGCGCTGATGGCGTCAACGGCGTTTTGTTTACCGGCGGCGCCAATACTGGCATTGCCATCCACAAACAATTTGCCGGCCGTCTCGACGTTATTCTGGCGCTTGAACTTGGCGGCAACAATCCGTTGGTTTGGTGGGACACGGACGATATTGACGCTGCCGCTTTGGCGGTGGTGCAGTCGGCGTTTTTAACCACCGGCCAGCGCTGCACCTGTGCGCGGCGGCTCATTCTTCCCGAAGGTGCAGTTGGAGACCGTGCGATGGAGGCGCTGACGGCGCTCACCGACCGGTTGATCATCGGCGCGCCGTTTGACAAGCCGCAACCGTTTATGGGGCCGGTGATTTCACCGAAAGTGGCCGAGGGGCTGGAGCGCGCATTTGACCAGCTGGTTGACGCCGGCGGCAAGCCGGTCCGCACGCTCAGCCAGCGCGACGAGGGCGGCGCGTTTGTGACGCCAGGCATCGTCGATGTCACCGGCGTGAACGCCGTACCCGATGAAGAGCATTTTGGCCCGCTCCTCAAAGTCTGGCGGGTTAAAGATTTTGACGCCGCGATCGCCATGGCTAACGCGACAAAATTCGGCCTTTCCGCCGGAATATTGTCCGACGACAAATCAAAGTGGGAGAAGTTCCTGACGCTGAGCCAGGCCGGCATCGTCAACTGGAACCGCCAGACAACCGGCGCCTCGGGCGCGGCGCCCTTTGGCGGCATTGGCGCATCTGGCAATCACCGGCCTAGCGCTTATTACGCAGCGGATTATTGCGCCTACCCGGTGGCGAGTATGGAAGCGGAGCAGTTGCTGGCGATGGCGGAGGATCAGGTTGGGGTGCAGCGATAACAGTAGCTCCGCTCATCCCGGCGAAGAACCTCCTCCGTCGCCTTCGGCATCTCCCCCGCAAGCGGAGGAGGAATTAGGTCGTACTTGCGGCGTGGGTATTCTTCCCCCGTTTACGGGGGAAGTGCCGCGAAGCGGCGATGGGGGTCTTACGGCGGTTCAGCATGCGCTGACATCTCGACTTCCTAGGTGACAAAGGGAGGTAGATTGGAACGATACAAATGACCCACACAGAATATAATTTCGACGGCCTGATCGGTCCGACGCATAACTATGCCGGGCTGTCCTTTGGCAACCTAGCCTCTGCGAGCAATGCCGGTGCGGCGTCGAACCCGCGCGAGGCGGCGTTGCAGGGGTTGGCGAAAATGCGCGCGGCGATGGCGCTTGGGCTGGGGCAGGGTTTTTTACCGCCGCAGGACCGACCGCACCTCAAAACCTTGCGGGCGCTGGGGTTTTCCGGGACGGACAAACAGATCATCGACAAGGCTGGCAAGGCCGAGCCGCAATTGCTGGCCAATTGCTATGCCGCCTCATGCATGTGGACGGCGAATGCGGCAACCGTGGCGCCGTCGCCGGATACGGCCGATGGCAAGGTGCATTTTACGGCGGCCAATCTTGCTGCGAATTTTCATCGCTCGATTGAGGCGGAGACGACCGCGCGAGTGCTGGCGCATATTTTTAACAGCGACAAATATTTCGTCCATCACCCGCCGTTGCCGGGGGCGATGCATTTCGGCGATGAGGGCGCAGCCAATCATGGACGACTGGCGCCGGAGCACGGGGCGCCAGGCGTTCATCTGTTCGTCTATGGCGAGGACGGGGCGAGGTTTCCTGCGCGCCAGAAATTGCGGGCCAGTCAGGCGGTTGCACGGGGACATCTCTTGGCCCCTGAAAACACGGTCTTCGTACAACAATCGGCTGCCGCACTCGACGCCGGCGCGTTTCACAATGACGTTCTCGGCGTCGCCAATGGAACGGTTTTGTTCCTGCACGAACAGAGTTTTGCTGACCGGGAAGCCGCCTTTAGCGCGATACGAAAAGCCGCGCCCTACGTAGAAATCATCGAGGCGCCCGCTGCGCAAATCTCGCTCGAAGATGCGGTGCAATCTTATCTCTTCAATTCACAGCTGGTGACGCTGCCCGGCGGCGAGGCGGCGCTAATTATGCCGATTGAGTCAGAAGAAAACCCTCGCGTTAAAGCTTTCCTCGACCAGACGGTCGCGAGAAATAACCCGATCAACCGTGTGATTTTTAAAAATGTCCGCGAGAGCATGAGAAACGGCGGCGGACCGGCATGCTTGCGCTTACGGGTGGTGTTGTCAGACGAAGAGGTCGCTGCCGCTGACCCTCATTTCATACTCGATGAGGCGAAGATCGTAAATCTCGAAACATGGGTAACAACTCATTACCGGGATCGGCTAACGCCGGATGATCTGCGTGATCCGTCCCTGATGGATGAGAGTTTCGCCGCCATGCAAGCTCTGACAGACAGCCTCGACCTCGGGGCTTTTTATGACTTCCAGCAATAAAAGTCATGACTACTGATTATGTTCCAAGATGAGACACGAATCTTATCAAACAGTAGGCGCAGCTTAAGTATTTTTTGCCAATATTAGCACGATAGCTTAGGGGTGAGCGTGCGATGAAGAATATGCCGACGGGCAATCAGCCTATGTCGCCTGAGGCCGATGCGTCCGTCGTTTCGGGTCTCATTGCGACTGCGCTGACACGTCATCATCAACTCAAAACCAGGCTCATTATCGGCTCCGTCGGCGCGGTAATTTTATGGGCGGCCACCAGCCTGGTTATCGCCGCGTTGTGGAGCGCCGCCGTTATAGTCAGTCAACTGGTCGATGCGCGCGCGTGGCGCGCGTTTCGTGACCCCGACCGGAGTACGCCGCCGAGCCGCCTTGAATGGATCTTGATTTGCGGATCCTCGGCACAAGCGGGACTGGTCTATTCATTTTTTCCAGCGTTGCTTTGGTTCATGTGGCAAGGGCCGGGCCAGGTATTTGGCGTTGTGTGGCTTTGCGGCGCGCTTTTGCATGCAACACTACATATGCACCATGAGCGCCGGACTTTTTTTTCCGCCCTGTTTTCACATCTTGTCTACTTTATCGGCCTGCCTCTATATAGCCTGATCACTGGACATACCCTTGATCGGTGGCCGTCGGCGGCTATTTTGGTCGGCGGGTCGCTCTATGTCGCGCATCTCTTCGTTGCATTCCGTGAATATGAAAAAACCAGCGCTGCTATGCGTCAGGCGCGCGAGCACGCAGTCGAACGACAGGCGGCCGCAGAACACGCCAATCAGGCGAAGTCAGCTTTCCTTGCGAATATCAGTCATGAAATCCGTACACCAATGAATGGCATTCTTGGAATGGCGGCAGCGCTGGAAAGTGGGGATTTAAGTGTTAGCCAGGCCAAACAAGTCAAAATTATCAGCGATAGCGGCGACATGTTGCTGACGATCCTGAACGACCTTTTGGATTTTTCAAAGATCGAGGCGAACCATATCGAATTCGAACAAGCGGCATTTACATTCTCGGAAATTGTTGAAACGATTGAAAGCCTCCATCGCCCGCAGGCGGAAAAGAAAAATCTATACCTTGCTGCAGAGTGTGAGAGACATGACGAGGCGGAGTGGATTGGCGACGCCCATCGTATCGTTCAGGCGCTGCACAATCTGGTTTCCAATGCGATTAAATTTACCAATGAAGGCGGTGTGACCGTGCGGTTTATCTTTCCGTCTTCCGCAGGCGCACCCATACGTATTGAAGTGACGGATAGTGGCATTGGCGTCAGCGAAAGCCAGGCGGCGCGGATTTTTGATCCGTTCACCCAGGCTGATGTCACGACCACGCGAAAATATGGCGGTACCGGGCTTGGGCTTTCGATTACAAAAGGGTTGATTGAGGCCATGGGCGGGGCTTTGAGCTTAGAATCTGCCCCTGGCGCGGGATCGACCTTTATTGTCGAGTTGCCGTTGGAACGCGCGACCGGCGCGACAAAATCAGCGGTTGCCATGCCGCCGTCATCGCCGACACCAGAGGCGGCCGTTGAAAAATTGCACATTCTCGCCGCTGAAGACAATGTTGTGAATCAGGCCGTTCTTAAAAATTTCCTCCATGCCGCCGGTCATAATGTTGAATTCGTGGATAACGGCCTGCTCGCCGTTGAAGCCTGCAAGGCCCAGGATTTTGATATTGTCTTGATGGATATTTCGATGCCGGTCATGGATGGCGTTGAAGCTTTAAGGGAAATCCGGTTTTTAGAGCGCGAGCGCGGCGCCGTGTCCGCCATCCCGATGATTGCTGTTTCCGCGCACGCCATGAGCCAGCAAATCGACGAATATCTTCAAGCGGGATTTGACGGATATATCACCAAGCCGGTGAAACCGGCGCAGTTGCATTCTGAAATTGCACGCGTGATGGCGAACTGTCGCGACGCCGTTAGCCCCGCCGCGGCGGCTCCGGGAGCGGCATAACCACTTTGCGCTCCACTTCGCGCAACGTAAAGCTCGATTCTACTGTCGCTATATTCTGCATACGGAGAATAGTTTCAGATAGAAACGTTTCGTATGACGCTAGTGTCGGAACCAGCACCCGGATAAAATAGTCAAACTTTCCGGTGACCAGATAGCATTCCATGACTTCTGAACGCTTTTGAATTTCAGCTTCGAATTCGCGCAAGGTCTTGTCGTCCTCACGTTCGAGCTTGACGAGAATGATCACCGTGACATTGACGCCCAGCGCCTCGCGATCAACTTCGGTATGATAGCCCTTGATGATGCCGTCGGTCTCTAACCGACGCAGCCGGCGCAAGCACGGGGTCGGCGACAGGCCGACACGGTCGGCAAGTTCGGCGTTGGTGATGCGCGCATTTTCCTGCAGGTGTCTCAGGATCTTGTGGTCGATATGGTCGAGCTTCATAGGCTTCTTTCCTCGAATGTATTAATTATTTAGCATTATATGCTAAGCGTCAAGGTGCAGCACGAATGTTTGCACGAAAGAACTTTGCGGCTTTGCCTATATTGCGCCGCGCCGGCGCGGCTTTGCGCCAGGCGAAACTGCAACTAGAGATCTTTCTCGCAAAGGAGACGCCCCTCATGGATAGCCGCGAAGCGCCAGCGACAGGTTGGCAACGAGTTGTTCACTTCACCGATGAGAGCGTTGGGCTGAATGCGATCATATCGATTCATGACGCGACGCTTGGACCGGCATGCGGCGGTTGTCGAATCTATCCCTATGAAAATTTTGAAGCGGCGCTGGAAGATGTAAAAAACCTTTCGCGCGGCATGACCTTTAAAAATGCGCTGGGCGGCATTCCTTTTGGCGGCGGTAAAGCGGTGATCATTGCGGATCCGAAAACCGATAAAACGCCGGAATTGCTGCGCGCCTTTGGTGCGGCGGTCGATAGTCTGGGCGGGCTTTATTACACGGCAGAAGATTCAGGCGTCACCGAAGCCGACATGACGATGATCCGCTCGGTCACGCCTTACGCTGCCGGCGTCGATAAGGGCGGCATTGGCGGAAATCCATCACCATTTACCGCCCGCGGCGTTTGGCGCGGCGTTCAGGCGGCGGCGCGTTTCAAGCTCGGCGCTTCGAGTTTGAAAGGCTTACATGTTTCTATCCTTGGCATTGGTGCGGTCGGGATGGAGGTGGCCCGGCTGATCCACGAGGAAGGCGGGCGTCTGACGGTGGCGGATGTCAATCCTGCGGCGCTGGACGAAGCGCGCCAGCGTTTTGGCGCTGATGTGACCAGCCCGGAGGACGCTATCGCCGTTGACGCCGACATTTTCAGCCCCTGCGCATTGGGCGGGTCTATCAATGTTGATACGGTTGACAGGCTGAGGGCGAAAGTCGTCGCGGGCGCTGCAAACAATCAGCTGAAAACCCCGGATATGGGCGCGCGCCTGCGCGCGCGCGGCGTGCTTTACGCGCCTGATTACGTTATCAACGCCGCTGGCGTCATCAGCGTCGGACTTGAAATCCTCAGCCGCTGGAGCGAAGGTGAAATGACCCAGCGGATCGACAAAATTGGCGATACGCTGATGGAAATTTTTGACCGCGCAGAGCAAGAAAACCGCCCGACCGGAGAGGTTGCCGATGAGCTGGCGCTTGAAGTGATCGCGCGGGGAAGAAAAGCGGCTTAAGCGTCGCAAAGGAGTATATCATGGCTAATCAGGACCCCATCGTTATCGCCGGTATGGCGCGAACGCCGATCGGCAATTTCCTAGGCGCTTATAATGGTGTTAAGGCGACAGAGCTTGGCGCCCGCGCGATTGAAGCTTCACTCGGACGTGGCGGCGTTAAGCCCGACGATATCGACGAAGTGTTGATGGGTTGCGTATTGCCGGCCGGCCTCGGTCAGGCGCCGGCGCGCCAGGCCTCGCTCGGCGCCGGGCTGCCGCAATCGACCGGCTGCACCACCGTCAACAAAATGTGCGGCTCGGGCATGAAGACTGTGATGATGGCTTATGATTCCATTCTCGCCGGAACCAACGATATCGTTGTCGCCGGCGGCATGGAATCGATGACCAATGCGCCACACCTTTTGCCAACCGGGCGCGGCGGCATAAAGTTCGGACACGGAAAGATTTTCGACCATATGGCGATTGATGGTCTTGAAGACGCTTATGAGCCGGGCAAGGCGATGGGCGTCTTTGCCGAAAAATGCGCCCGTGAATGGCAGTTCTCGCGTGAGGAACAGGATGAATACTCCATCCGTTCCGTCACAAGGGCGCAGACGGCCATCGCCGACGGCTCGTTCAAGGCGGAGATTGTTCCTGTTGAAGTCAAAACTCGCAAAGGCGCGGTGACGGTTGCGGATGATGAAAAACCGGGCCTGGTCGATGCGTCGAGAATTCCCAATTTGCGCGCCGCGTTTGAAAAAGACGGCACGGTGACCGCGGGCAACGCTTCGGCGATTTCTGATGGCGCGGCGGCGATGGTTTTGATGCGCCAGTCCACGGCGGAGGCCAAAGGCGCCAAACCCGTTGCGCGCATTGTTGCGCACTCCACCCATGCACAGGAGCCGGAATGGTTCACCACCGCGCCGATCGCCTCGATTGCGGCGGTGTTGGAAAAAGCTGGCTGGTCGACCGAGGACGTCGATCTCTTCGAGATCAATGAGGCGTTCTCCGTGGTGCCGCTAGCGGCGATGCGCGAATTGAAACTGTCGGAGGACAAGGTCAACATTCATGGCGGCGCTGTCGCGCTCGGCCATCCGATTGGCGCTTCTGGCGCGCGCATCCTGGTGACGCTGATCAGCGCCTTGCAAAAAACCGGCGGGAAAAAGGGCGTGGCGAGCCTATGCATCGGCGGCGGCGAAGCCACGAGCGTTGCGGTTGAGTTGGTTTAGCATACATTGATCCGCTCATCCCGGCGAAAGCCGGGATCCAGAACTACCGATGCCTAGATCCCGGCTTTCGCCGGGATGAGCGGCGTTAGATATGAGGTAAGACAACCAACCATGACCACCAAACAAACCTTTGACTGGCAGGACCCGCTACTAGTTGAATCCCAACTCACAGACGAAGAGCGAATGATCCGGGATGCGGCGCGGGGCTATGCGCAGGACAAGCTGATGTCGCGCGTCATTATGGCGAACCGTGAGGAGCGCTTTGACCGCGAGATTATGACTGAGCTTGGCGCGCAAGGGTTTCTCGGTGCGATGGTGGCCGAGGAATATGGCGGCGGCGGCGCCGGTCATGTGGCTTACGGACTGATCGCCCGCGAGGTTGAGCGCGTGGATTCAGGATATCGCTCAGCCATGTCGGTACAGTCGTCCCTGGTCATGTATCCGATTGAGACGTTTGGTTCTGAAGAGCAAAAGCAGAAATATCTGCCAAAGCTAGCGACCGGCGAATGGGTCGGCTGTTTTGGATTGACAGAGACCGACGGTGGATCGGACCCCGGGGCAATGCGCACCCGCGCTGAAAAAGTTCAGGGCGGCTACATGCTCAAGGGCTCCAAAATGTGGATCACCAATTCGCCGATTGCTGATCTCGCGGTAGTCTGGGCGAAATTGGATGGCGAAATTCGCGGCTTCATTGTTGACCGCGACACAGAAGGTTTCACGACGCCAAAAATCGAAGGCAAGCTTTCCCTGCGCGCCTCGGTCACCGGCGAGATCGCACTTGATGATGCGGTGGTGCCGGAAGAAAACCTGTTGCCCAACGTCAAAGGCCTGCGCGGGCCGTTCTCCTGCCTCAACAAGGCCCGCTACGGCATATCATGGGGCGCCATGGGGGCGGCTGAATTCTGCTGGATTGCCGCGCGTGATTACGCCATGGAACGGGTCGTTTTCGGCAAGCCGATCGCCGGCACGCAGCTCGTGCAGAAGAAACTCGCCGACATGCAGACCGATATCGCCCTTGGTCTTCAGGGCGCATTGCAGCTCGGGCGGTTGCTCGACGCCGGGGCTTATGTGCCTGAGGCGATCTCGATGATGAAGCGCAACAATTGCGGCAAGGCCCTGGAGATTGCGAGAATTGCCCGCGATATACACGGCGGCAACGGGATTTCCGACGAATATCATGTGCTGCGCCATGCGATGAACCTGGAGACGGTGAACACCTATGAGGGCACGCACGATATTCACGCCCTCATTCTCGGTCGGGCGATGACTGGGCTACAGGCATTTTCGTAGGTCTGGTTCGGGTAGATGTCAGGCCTGAGGGCTTGCCGCGGCCGGGGCCATCGGTTAAACGCCTCTCCTTCGTGTTTCCGGCCTTGCCGGATCGCCTCCCGCGCCTTATGTGACGCCGCGACGGAACTGAAAAGATAGAATAAAATGACCGCTATTATTCTGACCATCCACTCGCTGATTGTTGTCGCGCTGATTGTCCTGGTGTTGCTTCAACGGTCCGACGGCGGCGCCCTTGGCATTGGCGGCGGTGGCGGCGGCGGGCTAATGTCCGGCAGGGCGGCGGCTAATACGCTGACCCGGCTAACCTCTATTTTGGCGGCAGGCTTTTTTGCGACCTCGCTGGGCCTGGCGGTGATGGCGGGCGGCGGTGAAACGGATGAAACGGTTATTGAAGAGCTGACCGGACAGGCAGCGCCGGATCCGACGGCTGTAGCGGCGGACCCGACCACCGATGACCTTCTGGGAACGCTTGGCAGCGATAGCGCCAATGAAACGCCGGCGCTTTCAATCGAAGACGCTCTAGAGGCGGTCGGGGCCGATACGCCTGCAGCGGAGGCTGATGAGGCGCCAGCAGAACCATCAACCGAAGAGCCCGCAGAAGGCGAGCCGAACGGTTAGGTTTTGCCAGCAAGCCAATCAGCATTTAGGCAATCATCGCCGCAGTCCTTGGGCTGCGGCGTATTAGTTTGTGCAATTACCGGCCAAGACCTATCCCCCGCAAAGAATCGTCGCTAAGACGGGCTTCCATGGCGCGGTATATATTCATTACCGGCGGCGTGGTGTCGTCTCTTGGAAAAGGCATAGCTTCAGCGGCTTTGGGCGCGCTGCTGCAGGCGCGCGGCTACAAGGTGCGACTGCG
>JAJFGA010000008.1 GCA_021776375.1 Hyphococcus sp.
TGGGGCCGGGCCACGTCGATAGTGAGGAATGATGTCTAAGCGCAGCAGCGCCAAGCACAAGCTTGACCGCCGGGTCGGCGAAAACGTCTGGGGCCGGCCAAAATCTCCCGTCAACAAACGCGACTACGGACCTGGCATGCACGGCCAGCGCCGCAAGGGCAAGCCGTCCGATTTCGGCATTCAGTTGATGGCTAAGCAAAAGCTCAAAGGCTATTACGGCAACATCACCGAAAAACAGTTTTCAAGTATCTATAGCGAAGCGGTTCGCCGCCGCGGCAACACTGCAGAACATCTGATCGGTATTTTGGAAAGCCGGCTTGATGCGATTGTTTATCGCGCGAAATTTGTGCCGACGGTTTTCGCTGCGCGCCAGTTCGTTAATCATGGCCATGTGCTGGTCAACGGCGTGCGCACCAATATTCCCTCAGCGCGCCTGAGGCCGGGCGACGTTGTCGAGGTTAAAGAAAAATCGAAAAATATGGCGCTGGTTCTGGAAGCTTTGCAAAGCCCGGAACGCGACATTCCCGAATATGTCGATGTCGATCCGAAGAAAATGGCGGCGACATTTGTGCGCGTGCCGGAATTTGCCGAAGTGCCTTATCCTTGCACCATGGAGCCAAATCTGGTCGTCGAATATTATTCTTGATAGGATATGTCGGTGGCCTGACGCCGCAGGATCAATCATCAAAAAGGCCGCTCTTGGGAGCGGCCTTTTTTATTTGTGATTGAAAGACCTACTCCGCGACCTGTTCCCTCATGTCTACGATCAGCGCATCAATGCCGGCGGGCGGTCCGCCGTTATTGGCGATAATGGAGGTGAACTGTTCGAGTTGCTCGATCGCCAGCCATATACCGTCCACGCCGACGTCAACGATGGTCAAGTCGCCGTCGCGGGTGCGATAGACCCGCCAATGCACGACCATATTCGCTAGATCGCTGCCGGGTTCCGCATCAATGATTTCCGTATTGACGATGATGTCGCGTGTCGACCGATCAATTGAAGTCGTGACCTTCAGCTTTTCGCCGGCATAGGTGGAAAGCGAGTCTTGATAGATGCCGGTTGCGTATTCTTTGAACAATGGCAGATATTCCTGCTTCTGTTCAGGCGTTATGCGGCGCGCATATTTGCCAAGCGTGAACAGGCCGACGCGGCGCATATCGACATATTTATCGACAAGCTGCCGGATACCGTCAAATTGGGTTTCCTGATCTGGCGCATCAAGATAGGGCTCGGCCTCATCAAGCACGCTTTGAATGAACTGTTCCGTCTCATCGTCCGCGAGCGCCGGCGCCGCCGTCAGAACTGCGCCGGCGATCATCGCAACGCCAAACCGATGAAACATGGATGTGATGTGCATAGTCTAAGCTCCCTGGAGCGTGATCGGAAAAAATGAAACCAACATTCCGTTAGATCACGCGGCAAACAAAACTCGGCGCAGGAGTGGATCCAAACAAAACAAACCTGCTCCGGGCAAACTCATTCAAGCTCGTCAAATTCTTCAAAAGCGCCGATATCCGGCAGGTCATCATAATTGGTGCGTCCATTGGCGATCTCGCGCTTGCGCGACTGCATGTAAAAGCTGCGTATCGACGCATAATAATCAAGCGAGTTGTCCTCTATGTCCTGAAGTGGCTCAATCAAAGGCTCCCGCAAGGCGAGCCCAGTAGCGCCGGCGCGGCTGTAGCGCAAGTATTTTGCGGCATCGGTGCGTATCCAGACTGCCGGGTCCATGGTGATGTCGCCAACCGACCCAAAGCCGTCGCGTAGTGAGCTGGGGCCGAACAGGGGCACGAAGAGATACGGCCCCGGGCGCGCGCCCCAAACCGCGAGCGTTTGTCCAAAATCTTCCGAATGCTGAGGAATGCCCATCCGCTCGGCGGGATCGCCCATCCCGCCAAATCCGATGGTCGTGTTGACGACAAAGCGGCTTGCGGTCTCGCCAGCGCGTTTGAACTCGCCCTGTAACAGATCGTTGATCAAGATCGCTGGCGTGCGCGCATTGGCCAGCAGGTTGCGTAAGCCCTTGCGCTGTTTTTTGTGGGTAGTTGCGCGGTAGACTTTTGCCGCCGGAACCAGCATCGCTCCGTCGATTGCGTTATGGACGGCGAACATTTTGCGGTTGAAGCCCTCCCAAGGGTCCTTACTGGCGCTGTCCTGGGTCGATGTGTCGTCGTTCTTCAACTCTTCTGCAAAGGCCGCGGCATCGTCAGCATCAGAACGCTGCGCATGCGCAACGCCAGCCGTCAAAGCGAGCAGGGCGGCAAGGGGCCAGATCTTTATCGTCACGCGGGTACACTCCCATAACAGCTAGAATCGTCGCCGCCTAAGATGGCGAAATCACGGCGAAAAGACAGGGTTAATGGCTCTGGACACGTCAACTTTCCATGATTGTTGCCGCGAGGTCCCATTTGGCCGGCTTTATGTTAATGCTCAGGGTGGATAATAGGGTTGTTGCCAGCATATAAAGATATCTTTATATGTTGTGAGATAGGCTAGCCAGGCAATGACCATGACCCTTGATAAGACCCTCAGCGTGTTTCGCGCGATCGGCGAAGAGACCCGGTTGCGGATTATGGCGCTGCTTGTAAAGGGCGAGCTAACTGTCAGTGAAATAACGACAATTCTTGGTCAGAGCCAGCCGCGCGTAAGCCGGCATCTGAAAATTCTCGCCGATGCCGGGCTGGCTGAGCGCCATCGTGAAGGGGCCTGGATGTTCTACCGTATTGCCGGCCAGGCGAATAATAACCGCAGCCTGTCGGCGGTTTTGGACGCAGTGGCGGTGGTCAGCGAAGCCGAAGACCGGATTTTGGCGCGCGACGCGGAGCGTTTTGCTCAGAGCCGGACCGCCAGAGCGGCCCAGGCGGCGGCCTATTTCCAGTCCAACGCCAAGGAGTGGAACAAACTCAGGCGGTTACACCTACCTGAGTCCGATATCGAAGCGCAGATCGTCAAGCTCGCTGGTGATGAGCCGGTGGACGTCTTTGTTGATCTCGGCACCGGCACGGGCCGCATGCTTGAGGTTTTCGCTGACCGCTATTGCTCGGGCGTCGGTTATGATCTCTCCCACGAGATGCTGGCAATCGCACGCGCTAATCTGGAGCGGGCGGGGATCAATCATGCCCAGGCGCGCCATGGCGATCTGTTCTCGCTGGCGATAGACGGCGCGTCGGCGGATGTCGTGTGCGTGCATCACGTATTGCACTACCTCGCCGAGCCTGGCGCGGCGGTGGACGAGGCGGCGCGACTGCTAAAGCCCGGGGGCCGCCTGATCATTTCCGACTTTGCACCGCATGATTTGGAATTTCTGCGCGACGAACACGCGCATCGCCGGCTCGGCTTTTCCGACGATGAGGTGCGCGACTGGTGCGATGCGTCGGGGTTGCAGCTGAAACAGATCGAAACTTTGTCGCCGGCCTCGGGCGAGAAGAAGAAACTGACCGTAAAAATATGGCTGTGTTGTGCACCGGCGGATGTTCGCCAGCTGCGCGCGCGCAGCGCCGCGTGATCGTGAGGAAATAATATGTCAAACCTTCATGTCTCCTTTGAATTCTTTCCGCCAAAGACGCCGGCGATGCACGAAAAGCTGTGGTCGGCAGTCAATAAACTAGCGCCGCTGCGGCCGGATTTTGTTTCCGTCACCTACGGCGCCGGCGGATCGACGCGCGAGCGCACTCATGAAACCGTGTCGCGCATCATTAAGGAAGCCAATATCCCGGTGGCCGCGCATCTGACTTGCGTCGCCGCGACGCGCGATGAAATCGATGCGGTGTTAAAATCTTATTGGGCAGCGGGCGTTAAACATATTGTCGCCCTACGCGGTGACCCGCCGGGCGGTGCTGGAGAGCCCTATATTCCGCACCCGGACGGCTACGCCAACGCCGCGGAACTCGCCGTCGGCGCCAGAAAAATCGCTCCATTTGAAATAACCGTTGGCTGCTATCCAGAAAAGCACCCCGATTCGCCGTCGGTGAACGCCGATATCGAAATGCTGAAACGTAAAATAGACGCCGGTGCGACACGGGCGATCACGCAGTTCTTTTATGACAATACCGCTTATCTGCGATATCGCGATACGATCCGGGCGGCGGGCATCGATATTCCGATTGTTCCCGGCATCATGCCGGTCACGAATTTCAACGGATTACGGCGCATGGCCGATATTTGCGGCACGACCGTACCGGGTCGCTTGGTCAAGCTGTTTCAAAATCTTGAAGATGATCCATCGACGCGTCGCCTGATTGCGGCGACCGTCGCGGCTGAGCAATGTCTTGAGCTGGCCGAGCATGGGGTCAATCATTTTCACTTCTACACCCTCAACCGCGATGAGCTTGCCTATGCGCTGTGCCATATGCTCGGCGTCCGCCCTACGACTAAGGCCGTTGATCATGCGGCGTAGGCAATTTGCAAATGACAACAGTTTCGGTTGGGTGGCGTCCAAATGAGCACTAGCGGGCGGGCGACTTTCGTCAATGTTGGCGAGCGCACAAATGTCACCGGATCGGCAAAATTTCGTAAGCTGATTAAAGATGGTCGTTACGAGGAGGGCCTCGCGGTTGCGCGCCAGCAGGTGGAAAACGGCGCGCAGGTGATCGATGTAAATATGGACGAAGGCATGCTCGACGGCGTTGAGGCGATGCAGACTTTTTTGCGTCTCATTGCCTCAGAGCCGGATATTTCGCGCGTGCCGGTGATGATTGATTCCTCCAAATGGGAGGTGATCGAAGAGGGCCTTAAAAATGTTCAAGGCAAAGCCATAGTCAATTCGATTTCCCTGAAAGAAGGCGAGGCGGCTTTTCTGGATAATGCCGGAAAAATCATGCGCTACGGCGCCGCCAGCGTGGTGATGGCCTTTGATGAGGAAGGCCAGGCCGACACCGCCGACCGCAAATTTGAAATCTGTGAACGCTCCTACAAACTTCTCACCGATGCGGGTTTCCCGCCGGAAGACATTATTTTTGACCCCAACATCTTTGCGGTCGCTACCGGTATTGAAGAGCACGACAATTATGCGGTGGACTTCATTGAGGCGACACAGCGCATCAAGGAAAACTTGCCGCATGTGAAAGTCTCTGGCGGCGTTTCCAACATTTCGTTTTCGTTCCGCGGCAACGAGCCGGTTCGAGAGGCGATGCATTCGGTGTTTTTATACCATGCGATCAAGGCCGGCCTTGATATGGGCATCGTCAATGCCGGGCAGTTGGCGATTTATGACGAGATTGAACCGAAGCTTCGCGAGGCGGTTGAAGACGTTATTTTGAACCGACGGTCGGATGGCACCGAGCGGCTTTTGGAGGTCGCCGAGCAATATCGCGGCGAGGCCGGTCAGGCGACGGTCAAGGATTTGTCCTGGCGCGAGGCTCCGGTGGAGGAGCGCCTATGCCATGCGCTGGTCAAGGGTATTACAGAATTTATCGTCGAGGACACTGAGGAGGCGCGGGCAAAGCTCGGCCGTCCCTTACATGTCATTGAAGGCCCGTTGATGGATGGGATGAATATCGTCGGCGACCTTTTCGGCGACGGTAAAATGTTTCTGCCACAAGTAGTAAAGTCAGCGCGGGTGATGAAGCAGTCGGTCGCATACCTCACGCCATTCATGGAAAAAGAAAAAGAAGAGCAGGGCCTCGAACAGGGAAAACCGAATGGCGTCATCTTGATGGCGACGGTGAAAGGCGATGTTCATGACATCGGTAAGAACATCGTCGGCGTGGTGCTGCAATGTAATAATTACGAGATCATTGACCTTGGCGTCATGGTTCCAACGGCGAAAATCCTCAGCGAGGCGCGCGCGCATAAGGTCGACATTATCGGCGTTTCCGGGCTGATCACGCCGAGCCTTGATGAGATGCGCAACCTCGCTTCGGAGATGAAGCGCGAAGGCTTCGAAATACCGCTGCTTATTGGCGGGGCGACGACCAGCCGAGCCCACACGGCGGTGAAGATCGCACCCAACTATGACCATGGCGTCGTCTATGTGACCGACGCCAGCCGCGCGGTGGGCGTTGCCGGATCGTTAGTGTCAGAAGATAAGCGCGCCGGTTATCTTGACGGCGTCCGGGAAGAATACGTCAAAATCCGCGAGAGCTATGAGAAAGGCGCCAGCAAAAGCAAGCGTATTTCGATTGCGGATGCGCGCGGCAACAAGCCGTCGATTGACTGGTCGGCCTATACGCCGCCAAAGCCCACCTTCACCGGCGTTAAAACCTTTCGCGATTACGACCTTGAAACGCTGGCCCGCTACATCGACTGGACGCCGTTTTTCTCGTCATGGGAGTTGCATGGGCGCTATCCGCAAATTCTTGATGACGCCAAGGTTGGCGAAGCGGCGCGGGGGCTGTTTGACGACGCGCAGAAAATGCTTCGCCAGATTATCGACGAAAAGGCGTTGACCGCGCACGGCGTCGTCGGTCTATGGCCAGCAAATGCCCGCGGCGATGATATCGTTCTTTACAAGGATGAGAGCCGGAACGAAGAGCTTGGCGTAATGCATTGCCTGCGCCAACAAATTGCCAAACGTGAAGGCGGCGCCAATTATTGCCTGGCGGACTTTGTCGCGCCTGAGGAGACCGGTATTGCCGATTATATAGGCGGCTTTGCTGTGACGGCCGGGATTGGCGAGGAGGAATTTTCAAGCGCCCATGATGAGCGCCACGACAATTACGCCGCCATCCTTTCCAAAGCGCTCGCCGACCGGCTGGCGGAGGCGTTTGCTGAACACATGCATGAACGGGTGCGGCGCGAGCATTGGGCTTATGCGCCGGGCGAAGATCTCACGCCCGAGCAGCTTATCAAGGAGGCCTATCAGGGTATCCGTCCGGCGCCGGGCTATCCGGCGCAGCCGGACCACACCGAAAAAGCGACGCTTTTTCAACTTCTGGAACCGGAGACCAATGCCGGCATGGCGCTGACGGAAAGTTTTGCGATGACCCCGCCAGCTTCAGTGAGCGGGGTATATTTCTCCCATCCGGCCTCGCTTTATTTCGGGGTCGGAAAAATCGAGCGCGACCAGGTCGCGGATTATGCGAAACGCAAAGCCATGCCGCTTAAGGAGGTCGAGAAGTGGTTGTCGCCGATTTTGCATTATGATCCAGAAAAATGATGATCATCGCGCCGGCCCCAATTATTTGGACCGTCCCATCAGCACGCTCGCGGCCTAGACCATGAGGCGATTAAGAACAATCGCCCGACCGTCTATATTCTTTGGTGTGCGCCGGATTTTGCGAAAAACCGGGTTCCACTTTTTCGCCCGGCGCTCTAAACCGTACAGATGAACATCTTGGACCGTATAGAAACGGCTATTCGCGGCGCCGGCAAGCGCTCGCTTGGCGGGCTTTTGGAAACGCTCGCGACACAAAAGCAGCGCCGTGATGCGGCCGCGTTTTCCATTGCGCTGATCGCCCTGTCGGCAAAGATGGCCAAGGCTGACGGCGTCGTCACCGATGACGAGGTTGAAGCGTTCCGGGACTTTTTCCAGTTTGGCGAGCAGGACGCGGGCAAAGTGCGGATGGTCTATCAGCTCGCCCAGCAGGATGTTGCCGGGTTTGACGAATATCTCCGCCGCGTCACCAAGATTTTTGCCGACGCGCCGGCGGTGCTTGAAGATGTGCTGGATTGTCTGTTTCATATCGCCGTCGCCGACGGCGTTGCGCATCCGCGTGAGCTTGAACTCTTGGACCGTGCTGCGCGCGCCTTCGGTGTTAAGGGCGCCGCGTATCATCGACTTAAGGCGGCGCATCTCGGTCTTGGCGAAGACGATCCCTATCTCATTTTAGGGATTGAACACGCCGCCAGCGAGGATGAAATCAAAGCTGCCTACCGGGATCTGGTGCGCGATCACCACCCAGATATTTTAATTGCGAGGGGCGTGCCGCCCGACCTTCTGAAAATCGGCGAGGGGCGAATGGCGGCGATAAACACAGCTTATGAGCAAATTTTAACCGATTTACGGTGATTTGCATGATTGAATGCGGTGTGTGGCGTCTGGACGAAGCGGCCGGCCTTTGCTTTGATGTTGTGTCGTTGAACTGCGTTTGGTGATTATTTTGAAAAAGCTGTCAGGGTCTGAAATTCAAAAATTGGAACGGTCTAATACCGCATTTGAGCGGCTTGCTGATTCGCTGATATTTTTGGGGTTTCTGATTGTCTCAGCGCTCGCGATTGCAGCGATCGCGATTGCTGCACCGGTGGTGTTGGCGATTTCCGCAATTGCGGGGCTGATGTCTAATAAAGCCGACCGCACCGGCTGGCGGCCTGCTGGCGCTTAATCTGCGCCTTACCGTCTATTTCTTATAACAGATAAATTCGATTGCTGAGCATTGCTGGTTGGCGTAGTCCGGCTGTACCATTTTTCGTTTTGGCGCAGGAGTGTGCGTTGAGCATCCGCGAATTATTGATCTGGCTCGCCATGTGTCTGGTCTGGGGCTTTCATTTCGTCGTCATTAAGGTGGCGATCGGAGAGTTGCCGCCGATGTTTTATGCGGCGATCCGGATGACGCTGGTGGCTTTGTTGTTGTCACGATTTTTGCGCTGGCGACCGGGGCATATGGCCCGTGTACTGAGCGCTGGTCTCTGTCTCGGCGCGGTGAATTATGGATTTATGTTTACCGGACTGAAATTCGCAACCGCATCGGCCGCTGCGATTGCGATGGAGCTTTACGTTCCCTTTGCAACGATCTTGTCGATCATGTTTTTGGGCGACAAAATTGGATGGCGCAGCGGTCTGGGTATCGCCTTCGCCTTTGCCGGCGTTGCGATCATTGCGCTGGGCGGCCATGATGAGGTCGGCGAGGATACCCATATTCCGCTCGGCATCGGGCTGGTCGCTGCCGGATCGTTGGCCGAAGCGGTTGGGGCGGTGCTGGTCAAGCAGGCCAAAGCCTTCAAACCGATTGAATTGCTATCCTGGTTTGCCGTTGTTGGCGCCATTGGCCTGTGGGTCGGGACGGTGCTGTTCGAGACCGGCCAGCCAGAGGCGCTTGCCGCCAGCAACAAGACCCTCATCATCAGCGCCATCCTTTATTCGGCGATTGGCGGCTCGATTTTTGGGCATACGGTCTATTACTGGTTGTTGCAGCGCCTGCCGGTCAGCGTTGTGGCGCCGAGCGTGTTGCTGACAACAGTGATCGCGATTTTCTTTGGCGTTGTTCTGCTCGGCGACCCGTTTGGGCCCCGGATGATTACCGGAGGCGTAATGGTGCTTGCCGGCGTCGGCTTCGTGCTTTTGCGCCGCGCCAAGAAACAGGACATAAAAGCGGATGTCAGTGAGCCGGGAGCGGTCCTTTGAAGATGATTGATACGCCATCGCCGAATTTTGATATTCGCGGCCGCGATGTGGACATGGTCATCCTGCACTATACGGGCATGCCCACGGGTAAGCAGGCGCTGGATCGTTTGTGCGATGAAGCGGCGAAAGTCAGCGCGCATTACTTCATCGAAGAAAATGGCGACTGCTACCGGCTGGTGGCCGAAGATATGCGCGCCTGGCATGCGGGCGTTTCCGCCTGGAAGGGCGAGTATGACATTAATGCACGCTCAATCGGAATTGAAATTGTCAATCCTGGTCATGAATTCGGTTATCGAGATTTTCCCGAGGCGCAGATCGATGCGGTTCTTGCGCTCTTGAAAGACATCCGCACACGCCACGACATTGCGCCCACAAATGTGCTCGCCCATTCCGACATCGCCCCGCGCCGCAAGGAAGACCCCGGTGAGAAATTCCCGTGGGGCCGCCTGGCAGCGGAAGGCTTGGCATTGGCGCCATTTGAGGGCGACGTCAAAGCAGGCGAGGCCGTTTCCTATGATGACGCGCTAAAAGTGCTTGGCCAGATCGGCTATGACGCCCCGCCGGGCGATCATGCAGCTGCGCTGTTGGCGTTTCAAAGGCGGTTTTGCCCGGAATCGTTAGGGCAGGGGTTCGATCGGCGGACGAAGTCGGCGCTGGCTTTGCTTGCCAGGGCGGACTGATTGAGCCCATTGCTACCTGTTGTCCCGCATACGGAGCACATCATGTTTGGAGAAGTGATGATATTAAGGCGGCGCCTTGCGCTTCGCGGCGGTATGACTATCGGCTGAGGACCCGCTTAATTTCTGCTTCCAGAGCATCAAAATCGATCGGCTTCGACATATAGCCGTTCATACCCGCTGCAACATACGCATCCCCCTGACCTGCCATGGCGTTCGCAGTCAAGGCGATAATCGGGAGGCTGGCGAGTTCAGCATCGTTGAACGACCGGATCTTTTGCGTCGCTTCCAGGCCGCCAATGACGGGCATTTGAATATCCATGAGAATGACGTCAACGGCGCGGTCATCCGATTTTGGCGAGGTCAGCCGTGTTAAAACCTGAGCGCCGTCGCCCTGAACCTCATGGCTGACGCCGAGATTCTCCAGCCATCTGGAGATAACCATTTGATTGACGGTATTGTCTTCGGCGATAAGCACATGGATATCATTAAATTCTTTGTCCATGCTGAGGTCATCGTAAGCTTCCGTGGCCTTGGCAGTTTTTTGAACGATCTCAACACCGCAATCACGACCAATTTCAACGGGCAAAGTCATGTTGAATTGGCTGCCCTTGCCGGGTTCGCTTTCCACGTTGATATCCCCGCCGTGGAGCTCCACAAGTTCGCGGCATATGGACAAGCCCAAACCCGTTCCCTCATGGCTGCGCGACGCTGAGCTATCGACTTGTTGAAAGCGATTGAACACGGAATCCAGTTTGTGGGCGGGGATGCCGATCCCGGTGTCTTTGACATGGCATTTCAGGAACAGCTGGCCGTCCGCGCCTTTAGCGATCTCAGCGCCAATGACGACTTCACCCTTATTGGTGAACTTGATGGCGTTCCCGGCGAGGTTCAGTAAGACTTGTCGCAGATGACGTCCGTCGGTCTTGACGGATGAAGGGAATTTTTCGGCGATGTCCGCCTTTAGCTGAAGGCCTTTTTCGTGGGCCTTGTTCTCCAGCAGATCGACCACCTGTTGAACCGTTTTTGGTACGTCTACGTCGGTAATCTCTACTGACGTCCGCCCGGCCTCAAGGCGCGAGAGATCAAGGATATCATTGATAATGTTGAGCAGCGCTTGCGCGGACATGTGCGCCTTCTGCAGGCAGTCCCAGTTCCGCTCAGAGAGCTCGCCTTCGGGAATGAGGCTTAACATCCCGAGAATACCCGTCATCGGCGTTCGAATTTCATGGCTCATATTCGACAGAAATTCCGACTTCAGTCGGGTCATCGATTCCGCCGCGTCCCGGGCCTCGCGGAGATTTTCCCGCGCCGCCTTCTGTTCGGTCATGTCTCGCCACGTGCACAGAAGAATATCCTGTCCGTCAACCGGTACGCGCGTCAGCGTCACGTCAACGGGAAAAACCTCTCCCGATTTTTTTTTATGGTCCCACTCAAAGCGATGACGGCCATTCGCCTTGGCCAGCTCCATCATTTTTCCGGCTTTTTCGAAAGACGGCTGGCCGTCGGGTTGAAATTCCGGCGAAAGCTCCGAGGGATGAAGGTCTGAAAGCGCCTCGACATTCTCGTAGCCCAGCATTCGGGCGGCGGAAGGATTGGCGTTCGTGAAGTAGTGGTCTCGGATGAGCCACATCCCTTCGTCGGAATGCTCAAAAAGCGTGCGATATTTCTGTTCGTTCTCCCGATTAAGCCGGTCATTTTCGCAGAGCAACTGGCCAGGGTCGTAGCTGAACGAATATCCTGCGATGCGGCCGTCTCGATTCTTTAAGCCAGTCAACGAAAAAGTCGTTACGCTCTTGGACTTGGGCTTGAAGAGGTCGGCAACGTCTATCGCTCGCGGTTCGCCGTCGAGCTTAAGGAGCTTACATTCCGAAACTATTCGTTGGCTAAGGCTATCTGAAAACAGGTGGTAAACGGAGCGCCCGACAATCTTGTCCGCACGCGCGAAACCACAATCTAAGGCAAAGACAGTGTTGCAGCCCGCGATCCCATAGTCTTGATCGAGCCAAAAAACGCCAAAAGAGAGCGACTGAAGCACATCGTGCTCGTTACAGGCTGTATCCCCAGCGGTGCTGAGAGCCTTTGCAGAATGACGATGCATGAAACCCTGCTCCCCTTCAGACAACCTTGTGATTAGGCGCCAAAATGAAAAAAAAGGTCTTAATAATGATCGTGATTTCTGGGCCGGTTGGACCAGTAATTTGGGTACGGATTGGGAGAAAGGCGAGGAACCCTTGCTTTTCTTAGCAAAGCCTTAGCTGCAGAATTTTGAGTGCAAATCTTAGCGGAGGGTTAATAATAGGGTTAAGGTGGGTTTGTGATGATGGTGTTCAAAAACTACTGCTAACACCGTAACTAGCCGCCATAGAATGCATTCAAGCCATTTTCAGTGGTTCAGCACATTCATCGGCGGTCCATTGCGCCAATGCGCGTATAAGCAGATTTCTTTTAACGGGTTTGGTAAGCACATCATCCATTCCCGCCTTTATTGCCGCCTGACGATCCTCAATTGCTGCGTGCGCTGTAACGCCCAGTATTGGCGTGCGTGTTGAAGCGCCCTTATTTTCGGCCTCCATGAGTCTTATGGCGTGCGTTGCGGCAAGGCCGTCCATGCGCGGCATAGACATGTCCATCAACACCAGGTCGGCGCCATGATCGCGAAACAACTCTACCACAGCTAAACCGTCTTCTGCTATTATCAATTCGTATGGAGACTCATTTAGCATATGCTGCATCACGAGGCGGTTGACTGGATTGTCTTCTGCGAGAAGGATCCGATGCGTTTTCGCCGCTGCCGACGAGGCGGCATCGTTCTCCTTTAGAAATGGCATAGGAGCGGTTGCCGTTACGGGCTGATCTGAATTTGTCTTACATGCCGTGGCTTTCGGGTATATGCATTGCGCCACCACCTCATAGAGGGCTGAGGCTCGAACCGGTTTGACAATTGAACCATTGGCGTCCATCGCGTTCAATTCTTGTTCAGACGCAATTTCGTCTATTGCGGTCATTAGAAGGATGGGTATTCCTTGCGCGCCAGAAACCTTACGGATTTTCTGAGCAGTCATCCTGCCGCCCATAAGCGGCATCTGAAAATCAAGAAGGATGAAGTCAAAGGCGGGATCAGATTTCAAAATCGTTAAGGCTTCTTCGCCCGAGCCGGCTGTTTCGCAGTTGACCCCCCAAGTCTGCAGTATCCGATCAACAATCTTCTGATTTATCGGAAGGTCATCTACAATAAGCGCTCGCCGGCCTTTAAGCGCTTCGCCCAAGTTTGCCGGGGCGCTTCCTTCATCTGTATTTGCAGTTCGAAGTTTGAGTTTCACGGTAAATTTGGAACCCTCGCCAACCTCTGACGATAATGAGATGGCGCCATCCATCGCCCTAACAAGCCTATCGACAATTGAAAGGCCAAGGCCGGTGCCTTGATGGGTGCGGGTTGACGTATTGTCTACTTGTTCAAACGAATTGAAGACGCTCGTCAGGCTTTCTTTTGGAATACCAATGCCTGTGTCTTTGACTAGGAGTGTAATATCTGAAAACGCGCCATTGTCCCCGATTTCGAGGCTTACATGAACATAGCCGCTTTCGGTGAATTTGATCGCGTTATTAATGAGATTGTTCAAAACCTGACGCAGACGATCAGGGTCGCCAAGGACGCTGCTATGGGCGCCGGGCGCCGCTGAGATCAATAACTCCACTCCCTTGCTGGCTGCAATTGCGGTGTTCGCGACACAGATATCTTCGACCAATTTTCGGATGTCGAATATATCCTGCGTCAATTCCATGCGGTCAGCTTCTATTTTCGAGATATCGAGCACATCATTAATCAGGCTAAGCAGCGAATCTCCCGAGTAACGCATAATCCGCAGGTACTCATGTTGTTTTTCATTGAGTTCGGTGGCGCCTAAAATATCGACCATCCCCAGAAAGCCATTCATTGGCGTGCGAATTTCATGGCTCATAGTGGCGAGGAATTTCGACTTTGCGACGGCGGCCTGACTTGCTTTGGTGAGTAGTTTTTGTGCGCGCCATGTTGTAATCGCGAGTATTGTGGAAAAGCCAAAAAGACCGAACACTTTCTCGATTTCCGCGCCGAAGAGTAATTGCCCGCCGTTAACATAGGCGAGATAACTATGGGTAATCGGCGCACCAGCTTGATAAGCATTGAAAACAAGCAGCGCCCAACCAACAGCGCTCGCCGCCCCGACGCCGAGAGTGAGAAGTGGCTGAAACCGCATTGCGTGAATTGTGATGATAATAAAATAAAACCCGAAAGTGGGAGCTTTTAAAGAGGCTTCCCAAGTGCCGTAAATGATTGAAAAATGATGAATAATGACCGTTAACAAGACTACGTCGATTAACGCTGACAGGAATATGAAGATCGCTTGCGGCGCGCGCCAATAGACGTAGGCCAGCCTTAACAAGCAGATAACCGGGTAGAATGAGAGCGCCCAGGCGGTGAAATGAAAATTTTGCGCCAAGTCGATAGGCTTTGTGGCGCCGAAGTATAACAGGGAGACAAGAATGGCGAGCGTGAGCTGCGCCCAACCGATTATAACCTCAGTTCTGCTTTTCCACTGCGCCCCGTATTCTCGATCTCCAGCCCAATACATCTGTATTCCCCGTTAGTACTTTAGCGTAGCGCATCAGTATTAGACCGTAGAGATTATTATATGTTCCAATATTTAAAACCTCACGAAAAGTTGACCAGGCTTCGGCGAGGGGATTGTGTACGAAGTGTAAATGATCATGAAAATTGTTGGCTCCCACTTGATCGGAACCCTCCCTCGCCGCACATTCTCCTTCGCCAGACGGTCGGACGGTCGCGTTGAGCTTATGCTCACCGAGGAAAGTCCGGGCTCCATGGAGACAAGGCGCCGGGTAACGCCCGGCCGGCGGGTCCTGAAAGGGACGCGTTGAGGGAAAGCGCCACAGAGACTATACCGCCTCGGACGTGTTCCGGGGTAAGGGTGAAAAGGTGCGGTAAGAGCGCACCGCTGCGCTGGCGACAGGGCAGGCATGGCAAGCCCCGCCTGGAGCAAGACCGAATAGGGACGGTGCGCCTTTCGGGGCAGGCGGGTCTTTGCGCCGATACCGTCCGGGTTGGTTGCTTGAGCGAACGTGCAAGCGTTCGTCTAGAGGAATGGCCGTCACTTCGAAAGAAGTACAGAACCCGGCTTACAGACCGTCTGGCGCTTATTATTCATGCTTACAGCTTGCTGATGGCGCCTTAGTCGCCGCGACTAAATACGACGCGGCCGTCATCGGGCTTGCGCAATGAATCATGCGGGAACGGCTCAGTAAACGACGCCGACATGATGACATGGGTTCCCGCGGCATTGCCGTCCGGTGTCATCGACGCGTAGGCCTGGGGCAGAACAATGCCATCATAGGTCTGGTAGTTTTCTACAATACGCAAAGGCGCGCCAGGCGGGACCGGGACTTCATCGGGCAGAACGTCTCCGGGTAGAGCGGCGTACATCGTGCCGAGCCGCCAGGCGGCGAGAAGGTTCGTCTCCGGATCAATATAAAGATCAATGGCGCCCTCATGTTTGCGCCCGTCGCCAGGCTCAAACGTCATTCTAATCCCCTTCAGCACTTTGCCGGTAAGCGGATTTTCTATCCCGTCCGTTGTCTCAAGCACTGCTGTATCTGATTGAGACAGAAACGGCAGGTTGATCATCCCGTAATGATACCAGGCGAGCATGGTCACAGGCTCCTGAAAGCTTGGGTCGAAGGTCAATGGCCTTACCCAATAGGCGTCTTTTGTAAGGCCTGCTTCATAGCCTTCGGTATTTTCCCACGGAACCTCTACCAGCGTCTTGGAAGTTTTAGGTTCAACCGTGACTTCATAATAACGCCAATTGTCCATCGGCGTTCTTCCCTCTGCTGGTGGAAGAATGGCCAGATACATCGCCAGTTCCAGACGGGCTGACGGGGCCTCGACCCAGGCGTCGTAGCCGCCATGGGATTTCACCATTTGTTTGACGGTCTCGCGCGCATCCTTATCGACATAGCGCGGCGCGGCCTCAGCAACGCAGAAGCTGGTTGTAAGAACGGCTGCAGCGATGAGGCTATATTTCATAATGGTCTCCCGAGTGTTCGATCTTCGCGCCGGACAAAATCAGGAAATACAGCGCGCGACAAAGGCAAATCGTCCAATGGGATGTGTCTTGCGTTAAGCTGAAAATTAAGAGAAAAACCTCACTCATCCGTGAACGAAAGTGAGCCCTATGCCGAGCTTTGATATCGTCTCCGAAGTCGACCGCGCTGAAGCCGACAATGCGGTGCAAAATGTCACGCGTGAGATTACCACCCGCTATGATTTCAAAGGCTCAAAGTCGACGATTGAGATGAAGGACGGGGTGATTTCCATCTTCGCCGATGATGATATGAAGCTGCGCCAAATGCATGAAATCCTGCAAGGCCATATGCAAAAGCGCGGGATTGAGCCGGGCTCCCTCGACTACCAAAAAGAAGAGCCGGCCGCCGGCCAGTCCGTGCGCCAGCAAGTGCTGCTGAAAGAGGGCATCGCCAAAGATGTGGCGAAGGATATCGTCAAGCAAATCAAAGGCGAGAAATTCAAGGTCCAGACCGCGATCCAGGGCGATGAGCTGCGCGTCACCGGCAAAAAGCGCGATGCGCTTCAGGAAGTGATCGCCTTCGTCAAGGGCCTGAAGCTCGACCAGCCCTTGCAATTCAAGAATTTCCGGGATTAGGCGCTATGCCGGCGCTGGCTGCCGCTTATCGCTCTGGCTATAAGCAGCGCCTTCGGATAAGACCGAAATGGATAAAGGAGTAACCGATGGCCGATATCGACCAGCCGCTTTTGGAAATCATCAAGGACCACGCAGTCGGCCTCACAGCGCCGCCGACTCGGGAGACGGCGATAGCCGATCTCGGGATCGACAGTTTTTCGATTGTTGAAATCATCTATGAAGTCGAAGAAAAACTTGGCGTTGAAGTGCCGTTCAACGCCAATGAAAATCCGTTTGGCGAGATGAAATCGGTTGGCGATCTGATTGATGCGCTGAACACGCTGATTGAAAAAAAATAAACCTCGCATGACCCGAAATGTAGTTGTCACAGGCATGGGCGTCGTCTCTCCTATCGGCGCTGATTTGGGCGCCTACTGGGACGGTCTGTCGTCGGGGCAAAACGGTATTGTCAACCGCGAGTATACGCTCGGCGGCGACCTTTCCCTGACCCTGCCGACGGCGCCGATCGACGGCATTGAAGAGCGGCTGAAAGATCTTGGCCGCGAGCTTTCCCGCGCTGACCGGTTCTCGCAACTTGCTGTTCTCGCAGCCGATGAGGCGATTGCAAATGCCGGGCTTGAGATTGATGACGAGACCGGCGCGCGCACGGCCTGTATAATCGGCACGGGCATTGGCGGGCAGGCAACCTTTGACCATGGCTATGAGCAGATGTTGCGCCGGGGCAAGCGTCCGCATCCGCTGTCGATTTTAAAAATCATCACCAATGCGCCGGCGAGCCATATGTCTATTCGCTATGGCGCGCGCGGGCCGGCATTCGCCATTTCCAGCGCCTGCGCCACCGGCGCCCATTCGATTGGCGTTTGCGCCGACATTATCCGCCATGGCGGCGCGGATGTGGCGCTGGCGGGCGCGAGCGAGGCGGTGTTGACCTTTGGCGCCCTGACCACCTGGAAGGCGATGCATATTCTCGCAACAGAGACCTGCCGTCCGTTTTCAAAAAACCGCAACGGCCTCATCATCGGCGAAGGCGCCGGCGTTTTGGTCCTGGAAGAAGAAGACCGTGCGCGCAAACGCGGCGCTAACATTATTGCGCGGCTTGCAGGCTTCGGCATGAACGCCGATGGCAAGGACATGATCAACCCGGAAGTCGATGGCGCCGCGGGCGCAATCCGTATGGCGCTTGGCGATAGAGCGATCAACGATCCGTCTACGGTCTATATCAACGCCCACGGCACCGGCACGTTGTTAAACGATCCGACCGAAACCAAAGCCGTGCGCGAAGTGTTTGGCGCGGATGCGGATGCACTCATCATGTCATCGACAAAATCCATGCACGGGCATCTCCTCGGCGCCGCCGGCGGCATAGAAGTGGTTGCCTCAATCCTGGCGCTCAACAACAACGTTGCGCCGCCAACCATGAATTACGACGAGCCGGATCCCGTTTGCGATCTCAACTATGCACCGAACGAGGCGATAGATCGCAACTTCGATATTGCGATTTCAAACTCATTCGCCTTTGGCGGGCTGAATGCGGTGGTTGCTTTCGAAAAGGCGTAACGCCTTAAAATGTAGCCCTCTCAGGCGTGTGCGGCTTTACGTTTTTTCGGCATGAATTTGTGGACGCCAGTGCGCAGGCCAATGAAACCGCTGATCATCACGACGATGCCGAGATAGCGCACGATATAGACGCCGAGATCATCAAATAGGGTGGTGAACAGGGCGCCGGTAGAGGCGATAATCGCTTGCACTTCAGAACCGGAAACCGCCATCGCCGTGATCGGCCAGATGGTGCGGTCAATCACCAGCGCAATCAGCGCCATGCGCCAGATATTGGTGTCTTTCTTGGCGTACATGGCGAAAACAAAAGCCAGAAATATGGCGCGGCCGACATCGGCGCCGGAAAATCCAATTCCGATGATATATTGCAGGTCTTCCATTATCGCGCCTCCGTCAGGGTCGAATTCTTATGCCCTATTAACGGCTTATCAGGGTTAACGGAGGGTAAATCGCGGGCGGATTTTCCAGCAAGAAACGGGTGTTTTAGGCGTGGCTGACCGGATATTGTGCAATCATGAACGAAATAACCCGAATTCGGCAATCCGTCCGCGGCGCTGCGCAGCGCTCTGACGGGTATGCGCCGGTGGCGCGGGCGATCGACTATCTGGTCGAGAATTTCGAAGCCGCGCCATCGCTGGAAGAAACCGCAGCCGAAGTCGGGCTGTCGCCGCAACACTTCCAGCGGGTGTTCAAGGCGGGCGCCGGGGTCTCGCCGAAGCGTTTCCTACAATATTTGGCCGCCGGCGAGGCCAAACGCGCCATGGCAAGCGGCGGCAGCGTCCTGGATGCTTCCTTCGCGGCTGGGCTTTCCGGCCCCTCGCGGCTCCACGATCTGTTTTTAGTATCCGAGGCGATGACGCCCGGGGCGTATCGCAAAAAAGGCGAGGGGCTGACGATCCGTTACGCAAGTGTCAACGGGCCCTTCGGCGCCGCGCTCATCGGCGCTACTGATAAGGGCGTGGCATGGCTAAGCTTTTTAGGCGCCGGTGATGAAACGGCGCAACTTGGTGAGATGAGACAGGACTGGCCGGCGGCGCGGTTTGTTCATGACCGGGATTTTATCGCGCCGTTCGCTTCTAGGGCTTTTGCCGCCGCCGCTAATGGTCAGCTTGATCAACCTTTGGGTTTGCATGTTCAGGGTACGAATTTTCAACTGAAAGTATGGGAAGCCTTGTTGAAAATTCCGTTTGGCGGCCTCGTTACCTATGGCGATATCGCCTGCGCGCTAGGAAGCCCAAGGGCTTCGCGCGCCGTTGGCGCGGCCGTCGGCTCGAACATGGTGTCGCTGCTCATTCCCTGCCACCGGGTCATTCTTTCCAGCGGTATAATTCACAAATACCGCTGGGGCGCAGCGCGCAAGAAGGCGATCCTGGCGATGGAGCAGGCGGTTTGCGCGGCTACGGGGTAAAGGCGCGTATGCATGCGCTGGAAATTCGCCTATGCAACAGCCGGTCTTGCGGGCTCGGTGTTGCCGGGCGCTGCGGGTGCGTTTTGAGCCATCATAACGGCGGCGATCTCATGGTGCAGCGCATCGACGTTGATGGGTTTGCTGATATAGCCGTCCATGCCGCTGGTCATGCAACGCTCCTTGTCGCCGGCCATAGCATTGGCCGTGAGCGCAATGATCGGGATGGCGCAGAGTGGATGGGCTAACGCCCGGATGGCGCGCGTCGCCTCGAAGCCATCCATATTCGGCATCTGGATATCCATCAGGACAATGTCAAAATCTGATTGTTGAACGGCGGCGAGCGCCAGCGCGCCATCGGCGACAAGAACCACCTCATGACCAGCGCCAATCAGAAATGCGCGTAATACTTGTTGGTTTATAGGTTGATCTTCAGCGGCGAGAATTCGCAACGCGCCGACTTTGATGTCGTCATCAGTATCGTCGTCCGCCTCGGAGAGTGGGCCCATTGCGAGGTTTACCGGCAGTGTAAACCAAAACTGGCTTCCAGCGCCGATGATACTCCGGCAACCAATCTCGCCGCCCATGCGCTCGATCAATTGTTTTGAAATGGCAAGGCCAAGGCCGGCGCCGCCAAACCGCCGCGTCATCGAAGCATCGACCTGGGAGAAGCGCTTGAATAACCGATCGCGCGCTTCTTCGGCGATGCCTATGCCGGTATCTTTGACTTCAAACTTTATCACGCCGTGGTTTTCAGACTCTGCCTCGTAAGACACACAAACATCGACGCTGCCTTCACTGGTGAACTTGATCGCGTTGGAGACAAGATTGACCAGTATCTGGCGAACCCGCGTGGGGTCCAGCTCAACCCATGGCGGTAATTCCTCCACTGCGTTGTAACTGAGGCGCAAGCCTTTTTCTTCAGCCTTTGAGGTCAACAATTCAACGACCGCAGCGCCGACGCGCTCAGGGTTGAAGGGTAATTTTTCAAGTTCGACCTGACCGGCGTCGAGGCGCGAGTAGTCGAGAATGTCATTGAGGATGTTCAACAGACTTTCCGCGGAATCGCGGGCGATAATGGCCTTGTCGTGTTCAGCGGCTTTTAGATCCCCCCGCAGCATCAAGTTCAGCATGCCAAGAACGCCGTTCATGGGGGTGCGTATTTCATGGCTCATGGTCGCCAGGAATTCGGACTTGGAACGATTGGCGTCTTCCGCTCGTATTTGTGCTTCAACAAGGTCGGTGACGTTGCTCAGTGTGCCAAGCGCCTCTACGGGCTTACCGGAAGCGTCTCTGCGGGCGCTTCCTCGAATCCGAAACCATTGCCAGGCGCCGTTCCCGTCTCTAATTCGGCAATTCACGTCATGGGTAGTTCCTCGTTTGATATGCGATTTCCAGGAGGCGTACCCCGCTTCAACATCGTCGGGATGACCGTACTCGGCCAGCCACTGCTTAAGGTCGGTTTGGCCTGGATCTTTAAAGCCGAAAGCATCAAAGAAATAATGCGAGGCCGTGAGCGCGTCGGTCTTCGCATCCCATTCCCAAATCGCTTCGGTCGATCCTTCAAACGCCAGCTTCAGGCGCTCCTCGCTCTTCTTGGATTTTTTCGTTGCCTCGTCCATGAGGGCGAAGGCGCCGGAAATCCGCCGTGACAGGACCAGCCCCAAGGCAGCGATGGCCAAGCCTTTGGTTGCCA
This sequence comes from Hyphococcus sp., assembly GCA_021776375.1. Taxonomy (GTDB): domain Bacteria; phylum Pseudomonadota; class Alphaproteobacteria; order Caulobacterales; family Parvularculaceae; genus Hyphococcus. The sequence continues at coordinate 21,336 of JAJFGA010000008.1, forward strand.
GGAGCACGATCATGGTGATGACGATCAACCGAACCGTATCTTTCACCAGGGGCTCAAAGGCTTCAGAATTTTCAATAAAAATGTCGCGCGCGACGGTTAGCTCCGTCATCAACTGCGAAAAAGATATAGTATTGGCATTATACGCGCTTATTGCTTTCAGCGCTTGATCGACGTCTACGATATCCTTGGTGCAAAGACTGCGGGCGTGGCCGGCCCCGGCGGCCTGCATTACGATCATTTCAGCCGGCCCAATCATTTTTAAGCAAGCGATGGGCTGCTCTCTAACCTTGCCGATGATGTCCTCGACGACTTTCATGTCGCTATCGGGCGCAAGGGTCTTCATCGCGTTGCTGAGTTCGATATTATATTTGAGGTGGAAGAAATTCAGCTTATTCAGTGTCGCGCCCTTGGCGATGCCCAGGGCGCCGACAACGCTGATGATCGCTGATGCGATAAACAGGAAGTTGATCGCATTCAGGCGGGTTTTAGTTTGCTGAAGCGAGCTATGGGCCATTGTTCGCCGTTCAAATTCGGTTACGCATTGGTGCGCCGCGAAGCACGGCGACGATAGTGTCGTGTGTTTGGGTTAAATTTGCGGAAATCGGGCGCTGGAATCAGCGCCATGCGCAAACCAAATTTGCGTTTAGTTTCTGACAATGGCGGGAATTTTAGTTAACAAAACAAAAACGCCCCGGCGAACCGGGGCGTTTTGTAGGCGTGCAAGTCGTCGTTAGTATAGAAGTGCCGGTTAAGCGACAGACGCCGCGATTTCTTCCTGAGGGTCGCGCAAGACATAGCCGCGTCCCCAGACGGTCTCGATATAGTGCTCGCCAACCGTTGCCGCGGCTAGCTTTTTGCGCAATTTGCAGATGAATACGTCGATAATCTTCAGTTCCGGCTCGTCCATGCCGCCATAGAGGTGGTTGAGGAACATTTCCTTGGTCAGCGTCGTTCCCTTGCGCAGGGAAAGCAGCTCCAGCATCTGATATTCCTTGCCGGTCAGATGGACGCGCAAGCCAGCAACTTCGACGGTCTTGGCGTCGAGATTGACGATCAGTTTGCCGGTGGTGATGACCGATTGTGAATGCCCCTTTGAGCGCCGGACAATGGCGTGAATACGCGCGACCAGTTCGTCCTTGTGGAACGGTTTGGTCATATAGTCGTCCGCGCCGAAGCCGAGCCCGCGCACTTTCGTTTCAATGTCGCCCTGACCCGTCAGAATTAGGATCGGCGTGTTGACTTTTGAAACGCGCAGAGATTTCAGAACATCAAAGCCGGTCATATCCGGCAGGTTTAGGTCGAGTAGAATAATATCGTAGTCATAGACTTTGCCGAGATCGACGCCTTCTTCGCCAAGATCGGTGGTATACACATTAAAGCCGTCTGATTTCAGCATCAGCTCAATGCTCTGGGCCGTCGCGCCGTCATCCTCGATGAGCAAAACCCGCATTGTCCGTCTCCTTTTCGCGACGCGGCATCCCCTTAAGACTTATGAACCGCGCATTTTT
>JAJFGA010000071.1 GCA_021776375.1 Hyphococcus sp.
ATCAAACCCTCAACATTCAACCCACCATCAAGATCCGGCAGGGATGGCCCGTGCGGGTCATCGTCAACAAGGATCTCATCTTACAACCGACTGCGGAGTAACGCGCATGGCCAAACGACCGTTAAAACTCGACCGGCTTCCAAACCGGAAACCCGTGAAGCTCACCATTACGCTTGAGCCGGAAACCTATGATGCGCTCGAGGATTACGCCCGTATTTACGCCGAAGAATATGGCGATGATAAACCGGTGAACGTCATTGCTTCTTACATGATCGGGGATTTCATGGATGGTGATGCGGCGTTTAAAAGGCGGCGGAAGACAGTCACGAAGACGGAAAAACCTCTTTCGAATGGCCAAATTGCCTAAACGTCGCGGCGCTCTGACAATGAAACTGGCGGTTTCAAAGTGCCGCCTACTGAGGCGCTGAAGTTCTATAGCGCTGTAATTATTGGCTTTTTCGTTAAATATGTTACCGGTAACATATTGTAAAACATACCCGGTAACAATTCTCTATTGATTCCGGAAACAAAGTTCTTATTGTTTCCGGTAACATTAATGCAAGAGAGAAACGAGATGGCCCAAGCGCCCGTCAAAGATCGTGTTAGCCAATCGCGGCAACGCCGCCGCAAAGCTGGGCTCAAAAGAGTCGAAGTCTATGTGCCAAATGACAAGGTCGATTTCGTCAAGGCATATGCGGCGCAATTGCGAGACGGCGTCGATTCCGAACATGTTTTAAAAGCACGCAAGCTTATCGCGCGCGCTTACAGCCAATTTCATGCTAGTTGCCTCGACAACATCGACGTTGACCCAGATGAAGCGAGTCTTTCTGATGCTGCAATTGTGTCAGCGGCCTTGATTCATCGCGGCAATTCGGAGGCCTATAAATTGGGCGCTGAACTACGGAAACTTATACGCTAATGCCGTTGTCGGATTTTCAGAAGAGCGTGGTTCGCGTTCTGAGCCCCTTTCGCAACGAATATCATTATGTCGGCGGCGGTGCAGTTCTAAACGAGACTTGGGCGCGTATATCCGATGACCTCGACATATTTGACGATCGCCGGAAGCAGTTGCCAGATGGTGTTAGCAATGAACTTGACGGATTAAAACAAGCTGGATTTAGCGTAGAGATAACGACAGAAGACGAATGGATGGTCGAAGCAGTCGTTCGCAAATATGGATTTGAAACAAAAATCCAGTGGATGGACGAGCCGGAAACATCAAAACGGTTCTTTCCAGCCATTTGCGATGAGACGTTAGGTTTTCGTCTTCATCAGGCAGATATAGCCGTCAACAAAATACTGTGTGCGGCAAGGCGAAACCAGGCTGCCCGTGATGCTATCGACCTCGCGTCAATCGTCAGCAAATACGCTCCATTAGGACCGCTCATTTGGGCTGTGTCTGGAAAAGATTCAGACCTAACGCCGCAGCGCGCACTCCGGGGAATAAGAAAGAACGTCTTCGGCTACGCAGATGAAGAAATTCGAACGGTTCGCGTTGAGGGCGAGGTTTTTACACGAGACACAATTCGAGAAATTTTGGAGCCCGCCCTTGAACAGGCGGAGGCATACTGCCTCGACAATGCGCCCGAAGATGAGCTTGGGGCATTGTTTGTCGATTCTGCGGAACAGCCGATCGAGGCAGATCAATCACAGATTGAATCGGGTGAAGCAGTAGCCGTGGTGATCAAAGACTTCGCAATAACGCCGAAGATAGTCGAAACATAAAAGCCATTTTCGGGAAACATTTCTTTGCACCGATCAAGCTGAAAATTTCATTTGACATACCTTAAATGTCACCAGAGGCGCCCACATATTCTTTGCTTATTGATAATGTTACTCGTATTATCTATGGACGTAATGCGATGACAAAAATGCAGTACAAGATAATGACGGTATTTGCGTCGGTACCAAAAAAAGCATAAAAATTATTTGCGTGTCGATTCAATATTTTACCAGAATGAACGACAATCGAGTGGGAGTGATGGGGGGAGGTTAGCGCTCTGAAAACGCGCGGTTCAGCGGGCGTAGAACAGGTTTTAACATGTACTGCATCAAAGATCGAGAATCAGCGATGATTTCAGCGCGCACCTGCATGCCTGGCGTGAGCAGTTCGATAAGACGGTCCGAAGAACCGCTATCATCGTCGAGCGCTACATAGGCGACATAATAAGTCTCGCGCGTGCGTTCATTGGTAAATGTATCGGCCGAAATATGCCTGACCCGGCCTTTGATTTTGCCGTAACGGTTTGGATCGAAAGCGGTTACAGAAACGTCCGTTTCCTGACCAATGTTAACATGGCCAATGTCTTTTGGATTTACGCGCACTTCGGCAAACAGTGTGTTGCTGGCCGGCGTGATTTCCGCAACGAGCCCGCCAGGGCGGACAACATCGCCGGCGCCATCGACAGCGACAGATTTTACAATCCCGGAAACCGGCGCGCGCACCGTAAGCCTTTGCGCCCGGTCTTCGAGCGAACGCAGCGGCCGAACAAGCTCGGCAAGCTCCGCAATCGCATCTGCGCGCTGTTCTGCGGCGCGGTTTTTGTACGTTGCATCAGCGTTCTCAAGGTCAGACGTCGCGCTTTCGAGCGCGCGTTTGGTTTGTTCAAACCGCGCCGTCGATGCGGCGGCGGCGGCTTGTGCGCCTGCATAGGCGGCCTTGGCCTCAAGGAACGCCTGCTTAGAAGTGAACCCCTCCTCGATCAGCTCTTCTTGAATCTGAAGTTGCTCGAAGGCATAGGAGACTAGTTGATCCTTGGCCTTGTGGTCAGCACGCGCGCCAATGATGTCGGATTGGGCGGAAGATTGTTTTGCGGCCAGCGTCGCTGTCATGGCCGTGTGCTGATTAACAGAGGAGTTGAAGATTGCCATCTGTTCAGCGGCAAGGTCGGACCATTTACCGGTATTCGTTACGAACTCAGGAGCGCGACCTTCGATTTGCGCCGCCAGGCGTTCGGCCTCCATCAGGAGGTTGACGCGCCGTGATTCGATGCGATCATATTCGCCGCCCGCATTTTCTACGCGCAATTGGACAATCGCATCGCCAGCCTCGACCTGATCTCCAGGTTCGATCAGAACCTCATCGACAATACCGCCCTCAAGATGTGCAACCTCGCGGGTTGATCCGTAAGGAGAGATTTCGCCAGAAGCGACAGAAAGTTCGCGTATCTGTGCAATATTGGCCCAGACCAGCAGCATCAGGACCAGTCCGCTGATGATCGCCATGGCGGAACGCATCAGAACAGGCGGCGCGCCCTCCTCAAGCTCAAGCGGCAACGATATTCCGTGCCGTTCGCCGACACTAAGCGGTATGTGTGCGGGTAATTGCTGATCGGTGCTCATTGTACGAACCTCTTAACTCCTGATAACGAATTTACCCGGCGAGTTGCCTCGGCAAGACAATTTCGGGCGGCCCCATATCGCGAATAACGCCCCGATCGAGCCAAATAACAGTGTCGGCCAACCGCATATAGCTTGGCCGATGGGTGGTCATTATGATCGCGCTCTTTTTGCGGCGTTCCTCTAGCATAGCCAGGAATGCTTTCTCGCCGGCCATGTCCAGATTGGCGGCCGGATCATCCAGCAGGTTGATTGGCGGATTACCGACAAAGGCGCGGCAAAGGACAATACGCCTGATCAGGGCGTCGGGCCAGGATGAGTGCGAACCGGTTTTGAACCTTGTCGCCAGCCCCTCATTAAGGACACTGCTATAGTATTCATCGATGCCGAAACGGCGCGCAATATCTTCAATTTCCTCATCAGTAGCGGCGGGGTTTGCAAACGCCAAATTTTGCGCCACGGTACCGTAGAAAAGATCCGATGATTGCGGCGCTACGCCAAGCGAGTGTCGCCATTCGCCTTTGTCGAGTTGCCGTAGATCCAGCCCGTCAACATAAACCGATCCAGCCTGCTGTTGATGGAGGCCAAGTAGGATACGCAATATTGTTGATTTGCCAGATCCACTAGGTCCACAAAGGCACATAAGCTGTCCGGGCTTAAGTTCAAACGACACTGATCTTATCGCCGGCTCGCGTTGTGAGGGGTAACGAAATGCCAGATTTTCGCAAACGATATGCCCAACGAAATTTCGTGAAATGGATGGATTAGCGTTGGGTTCGCGTTCGCGCGGCATTTTAACGAGGCGGTCGATTTGCTCGATGCTTTGGAGAGCCTGTCCGAGGGTAAGCCCACTGAGGAACGTGCTGCGAATGGGGCCGAGAATACGCCACGCGAGCGCCATGACGGCTATTAAAGCGCCTGCACTTAAGTCGCCGGCAATCACCATGCCTGTGCCAAATGCCAGCGTCGCAACGCCAGCCACAGCGACCAGGGCTTGGGACAGTGTTTGTAATATAAAACTGAATTGACGCGCATTCATATTGCGCATCACTGATTCGGCCGAATAACGCCGATGCCTGCTACGCCAGACATCTTCTGCGGATAGATCTCGGATTGCCCGCTGCGCCGAAACCGCTTCAACGGTAAGGTTGTTTAATCGCGATTTTGCATTCCCCGCGACGGTGACCAAGTGGCGTGTTCGCGGGATCGCCCATGCAGCAAGGCCGATATAGACGCCAATAAGCACGAGTGGCGGCCACACCAGAGGGCCGCCGATTACAGCCGTGATTATGACGAATAAAAAGATAAATGGCAGGTCAAACAGAGCGGTAGCCAAAACACCTGTGAACGCTTCGCGTACAGATGTCATTTGACGCAACCGCGTTAGCTGCGACCCGATCGGTGCGTCTTCGATAAATGACAGTGGCATGTGGAGTAGTTGACGAAAGGCTGTTTCATTGGCCTGTTCATCCAGCCGGGCGCCAAGATAGGCTTGGAACAGGGAACGAATTTGCCGCAAGCCGAAGTCGGCAGCGACGATCATTAAAATTCCAATCGTCAGGCCGAGCAAAACATCTGGTGATTTAGCACCAATCGCCTTGTCGTAAACGTTCATAACGTAAAGCGGCGGCGCCAGAGCGAAAATATTGACAATGAAGCTCAAGAAAAAGATTTTGATTATGTCTGGCCTGAAAACTTTTAGAGCAGTGGTTGACCATTTTGGGGCCGACGCCGGCATTGCTTCTTCCGTCTGCTTAATCTGCTCTGGAAAAATCAAGGCGCCTTTTATTGTGTCTGGCGACACGTCAATGTGCGTTCTGGAAACCGGGTCAAAAATTTTCACCGAGTCTGTGTTGTCTGTCGCCTCTATCAGGATGAGACTGCCAGCAGAGGTGCGTAGAAAACAGGGTAGAAATTCATTCCGGAGGCATTCGGCCGAAGCGTCTTCAACGCATGTATTAAAGCCGAGATGAAACAGAACAGTCCGAAATGCGTCTATCGTTTCAAGTTCGTCGGCATGGGGCATCGATTCGAAAACGCGCCTAGGGCCTTGAGTCCAACCCGTTACCTTCAGAAAACGATCTATAACAACAGCGCAATCAGCACTTGTAGTTGTGCCGACGCGGGCGTTGTTACTGAACGCGCGTTCAAGTTTGTCGATGAGTTCGTTTACGGGGCTAATAGCGTCGTCTTTTCCGCCTGCTGCTTCTGGATCGACCGCGCTTCCGTTAAAATCTTCTATTTTATTTTCCATCATCCTGCCGCCTTTATGTATGGGGCAGATGTGTGGGGCGTGAGTGAACCGTTTGCGACTTCGTATGCTTCATCGGCCAGGCGAATAAGCGAAGGGCGGTGCGTGGCCATGATAATTGTTATGTGGCCATGCAATTGGCGCAGCGCATCGGAGAATTCTTTTTCACTGGGCATGTCGAGCGACGTGTTGGCTTCATCGAGAATAAGAATGGATGGCTTTGTGGCCAACGCTCGAGCGATACATATGCGTTGCGCTGTTGATGCTGGAATGCCGCGACCGGATAAGCTCCTGAGCTGAGTGTCATAGCCAAGAGGCATACGGACAACCTCTTTATCCAACCCAATCAGACGTGATGCCCAGAGCGCAGCTTCCGTTGGAAGCGCACCGAACAGCGTCAGGTTTTCCAGGATCGTACCTTTGAAGGTGGTAGGCTTTTGTTCGACATAGCGAATGGACGCGCTTGACGGGGCGCTGTTGTTTCCGCTGACCAGCTTGCCGCCAATATTAATTTCGCCGCTAACGGGCGTAATGTCGCCAGCGATTGTCCGAAGCAGCGATGTCCGGCCGCTGCCGTCGATGCCTTTAAGCGCGATTAAGGAGCCGGCGGCCACGTTAAAATCAATCTCGTCGAAAATCGGCGGCGCATCGCCATACTGTATGGTGACACCCTTTAAAGACACGGTCTCAGCATGCAGTCTGTCAGGGTAGCGAAACTCTTGCTTGTTCGGATTTTCAACGGTGATGTTTTGACTGTCGTCAAATATTTCTGCAATTCGTTCACGGCGATGCTCAGCGAGGTGAACTTCATTCCAAGCTGAAAGAGATCGCATAATTGGTTGAAGCAGTTGAGATGACAACAACATACTGCAAGCAAGACCGCCAATCGTCATCTCGCCAGCAAGTACGAGAAAGGCGCCGGCGCCAACAATCGTTACTGCGGACATGGATGCGTAAAGCGCACTGGTATTTTGTGCAGACCCTGAAAGCTTGATCAACCGCCTGACAATGACGCTTTCTGCAGACTGCAATCGCTCGAAGCGGCGCATCATTTGCGGTTCCATTGCCAGCGATTTGACCGTCTGCATGGACTGTAAGATTTCTATCACGAAATCATACTTTCGCGAGTCCGACTTCTCACGCTCTTCAATGGTTGTGCATAACCGTTTTGTACGCTGCATGGCGTAATAACCAAACAATGCAAATAAGAGGAGAGGGACGAGGAAAAGTGGCCCGCCAAGCAAAATGATAATCCCGGCAAACAGGGGGATGAAGCATATGTCGATGAGGATGACGCGCGATTGCCCTCCTAAATATCCGCCGAGGCCGCTTATTGAATTCAGCCTGTCGAGATGCTCGCTTGTCGAAACCTTGGTATGGCGAGATGGGGCTGCCGACATAATGACGCTCAGCGCTCTTGTAGACAGGTTGTGAGTGAATGAGGCTGAGGCCCAGTTGATTAAGTAGGATCGACAGTATTTTAAAATTCCATCGACAATGATAACGACAACAAGGGCGCTGATCATTACGATCAGCGTGTCGAAGGACGCATTTGGCAAAACACGATCATAAATCTGCAGCACTGTGAGCGGTAAGGCCAGCGCGAACAAATTGATAATTACTGAGCCCGCATAAATCGATGCGCCCGGCGCCGGTTCATTGAGACCGGGATGAGTTTGGCCGGATGGCTGACCTCTCGACAAGATGCCCAGAGATTTTGTTACATATTGATACATAGTATTTTACACGCACAGCCAATGGTCGGTTAGTCACTTCAGGTTAAGGTTAAATTGTTTAGGAAACATAAGCGCAGTAAGCGGATATGAAGATTTACGAGCTATTAACTAGCTTGATAAATTCCTGATTAATCTCCGATTGATAATCTGACATCAGTTTTAGTTGTGTATCGAGGCCTGTCATGGCTGATGGAAAAGACTCCCGCTCGGATAATGCCAAACGGAAAACTCCGACAAAGGAGGAGCTTGAACGGCGGCATCAAGAAGATCTGGAAATAGAAGATGAGCGCAGCGCGCTGGAAAAAGCGCGCGAGCAGGATGCTGGCGCCATTCAGTCGGATGAAGGCGGCGCGGGCTATGGCAATCTTCATTATGGCGATCGACCAAAAGGCGAATTAAAGAAAAGTGAAACCTCAACCGAGGGCGCAGCAGGCGATGCGAAATCGCAAGATGGTCTGCAGGGACTGTCATCTCCCCAGAAAGATGAAGCCGATACTCCCGATGAGCAACCTCCGGTTGGAGAATCAGGCCGCGATGAGGAGCCTTTAGATAGCGATCTCGTCGGCCAGGCGGCGCCGCAATCTGATAATGGACTTGTACAAGAACAATCGGACCGTTCGCCTGGGGACGTCCCCACCACGGGCGATAGCGCTCCTTCGTCTGCTTCCGCTGGTGATAGCCCGCCTGTCGTTTTCGGGCTTGGCGTCAATCGCACGGATGTCAATGAGGCGCCGACCGAGATTGAGCTATCAAATGATGCTGTAAACGAAAATGAGTCCGGCGCCGTCGTCGCTGTGCTCTCAGCGACTGATCCAGACAGTGATGATACAGCGACATATTCGATCGTTGGAGACGCCTCCGACGCCTTTGAAATTGTCGGCAACGAGTTGCGTTTGAAAGAGGGCGTCAGTCTCGACTATGAAGCCCAGAATACATACGAAATCACGCTTGAGGTAACTGACGGTTCCGGCGCGACTTTCCAAAAGACGGTGTCTATCAATGTCGCTGATGTAAACGAAGCGCCGGACGATCTAGCACTATCGAATACCAGCGTCAGCGAAAACGCCGCCGGCGCAGTGATCGGCGATTTATCGCTCAGCGATGCTGACGCCGGCGACAGCCACACATTTGCAGTGTCGGATGACCGGTTTGAGGTTGTTGACGGTCAGCTGAAACTGAAGGACGGCGTCGCACTCGATCATGAACAGGCGGACGCTATCGACGTGACCGTGACGGCGACGGACGCAGGCGGGCTCTCAACGGATGCGACCTTCACGATTGCTGTCGGTGATGTGAACGAGGCGCCGGATGATCTGAAACTCGCCAATACCAGCGTCAGCGAAAACGCCGCCGGTGCAGTGGTTGGCGATTTGTCGCTCAGCGATGCTGACGCCGGCGACAGCCACACATTTGCAGTGTCGGATGACCGGTTTGAGGTTGTTGACGGTCAGCTGAAACTGAAGGACGGCG
>JAJFGA010000072.1 GCA_021776375.1 Hyphococcus sp.
GAACAACTCCACCTCGATGCGGCTGGCATAACCGGCGACGGCCTCATCCATGGCGTTGTCGAGCACTTCGGCGAATAGGTGGTGCATCCCCTTCTCATCCGCGCCGCCAATATACATGCCCGGGCGCTTGCGCACCGGCTCCAGGCCTTCGAGAACCTCGATGTCCTTGGCGGTGTAGTCGCTGAAGAGGTCGGTATCGTGTTTTTTACTGGTCGCGCGCCGTGCCATACTGTCCGCCAAATATCACCATATCGGCGGTGACTTACGACGAATCGCTGCGCTGCGCCATGGCCTCACCATGGGTCTGTGGAAAACTGTTTGCGGCATGGTTGATTTTGTCCGGGGATGCGAGCGTGGCGCATAACCAATGCGCAAGGCCAAGCTGCGGTATATGTGTGGCGGGCTGAAGCTCAGCCCTACGGCAACGGCGCTACTCAAAGAAATTCGCGAAGTTCCAGAGTGAGCTGTGCTTTGCTTCCTGTTGTTTTTCTATTCGTTTTGCTTCGCGGTCCGCATTTTTCAGCATTTGTAGTTTAGCGTCCACCAATTCGTAGACCTCCTCAGGGCACTCCTCATGGATTTGAAACCCGAGCTCTTTCGCACGGTGCGGCAAAATACGTTGATCATGAGGTATTAAGCCGGTCGCTAAATTTCTTATCGAATCATCGCCACTCCGCCTGTGCACGCCGTGAACTAGTTCTATCGCCCGTTCAATTGAGTCTTTCCAACCAAGCCGTGCTTCTAACGCCAAAAGGAACACCTCATCACTTATTGCGTCTGGTGATTTACCTTTCACCAGTTGGTCATACAACGCACCAGAGAAGCCATAAAATTGTGTATCTATTGGACCCAATGCAGCGTTTTTGCCCATATTTATTTTTCGTGAAGCGAGTGCGATTACAGTACCTCCGGAAAATGCAACATATGGCACATACGCCACTGTTGAATTTCGGTGCGCCTTAATCGCCGATGCAATCATCTCGGATGCTAATGAGTACCCTCCGAATGTGTGTAGGACGATTGCTACTGGACCGGTGACTTCTCGGAGCTCTCTGATAACTCTGAAGGCTTGTTCAAATTCGATGTGCTGATGTGCAATGTCGCGTGACCGATGTCGCTCGGACATATCGTGGACAAAATCTATAACAAAAATGTTGTTATCTCTTTCCAGCTTCGTTTTGGCGCGTTCATAGTCTTTTTCCGCTTGAGCATACGTTCTGAGCCCTTTTTGGTTTGTGCTCTTGTTTCTTGCTCTATGCGCCTTTCGGTCTTGATACACTTTGAAGATCAAGACCGAGATGCCCAGCACCAACAGGATTGCGAGTAAAATTGTCAGTTCCTGAAACCCCATAAACTTACCCCCCTTTGAAAAACTACTTATTGTGTTTTGCATTAAATTGGCGGTGCGAACGTATTACAGTGACACCGAAAGTACTCAAAAAAGTATGCGGCTACAAAATCCCTAAAGCACAGCTTCCCCTTATGTAACCATGAGATTGATTTCGATGGAAGACCGAACTTACTGTAGATTTTATATATAGGAAGCAAACGGCTATCGCCGCGTAGGGCGGGCTTCAGTCCGCCATTTGTTCGCGCATCGGCGTGAAGGCGACGGTAGTCGGGCATGCGTCGATTGAAACATAACCAATCCACAAGGCCAAGCCGCGGCAAATGTGTGGCGGACTGAAGCTCAGCCCTACGGCAAGGCCGCTAGCTGAGCGCAAGCGTTGCTCATGGTTGGCGAACATGGGAGATTTATGCTGCGCGCCAACAGGGAAAAAATCGATGGCTGGAATTCTTGAAACGCCGCTGACGTTGCCATGTGGCGCGAGCCTCAAAAACCGCATCGCCAGGGCGGCGATGACCGAAGGCTTGGCGGATGCGCATAATCGCGCGACTGCGCGCCATGTCACGCTCTATCGCCGCTGGGCCGAGGGCGGCGCGGGGATGCAGCTGACCGGCAATGTCATGATCGACCGGCGCTATCTGGAGCGGCCGGGCAATGTGGTGATTGACGGGCCCCAATCGGACGCGCAGCTCGCCGCTTTGTCGGCCTGGGCGGCAGCCTCGCGCGATGCGGGCGCGGATATCTGGATGCAGCTGTCTCATGCCGGGCGCCAATCGCCAAAGATTGTCGCGACCGAGCCGGTGGCGCCTTCCGCCGTTGAGATCGGCCTGCCCGGCGGCACATTCGCGGCGCCGCGCGCCTTGTTGGTCGAAGAAATTGAAGACGTGATCGACCGGTTCGTCCACGCCGCCTCGGTCGCCAAGCAAACCGGCTTTAGCGGCGTTCAAGTTCACGCAGCGCATGGTTATTTATTGTCTGAATTTCTTAACCCACTGGTTAATCAGCGCACCGATGAATGGGGCGGAAGTCTGGAGAACCGCGCACGGTTGCTGATGCGGGTGATCGCGGCGGTGCGCGCCAATGTCGGGGCGGGCTATCCGATTGCGGTCAAGCTCAACTCATCGGACTTCCAAAAAGGCGGCTTCGGCCCTGAGGATAGCTTGCAGGTTGCGGCCTGGCTGAATAACGCCGGCGTCGATTTGCTGGAGATTTCCGGCGGGTCTTATGAGCAGCCGGCGATGATGGATATTGAAGGCATCGATAAGCGCTACGAAGAAGAAAAGCGCGCCTCGACCCGCGCGCGCGAGGCGTATTTCCTGACCTATGCGGAAGAAATCCGCAAAGTCGCGAAAATGCCGCTTATGGTAACCGGCGGATTTCGCTCCCGCGCCGGCATGGAGGAAGCGATCTCGTCCGGCGCTTGCGATATTTGCGGGATCGCGCGCCCGCTTTGCGTTGCCCCGGATGCGCCCAACAGGCTGATCAGCGGCAAGCTCAAAGCGGTTCCATCATGGGAAAAGCAGCTGCGCATCGGGCCCGGAATTTTCGGGCCGACTTCGAGCATTCCTCTCGTCAAGGCGCTCAACGGCTTCAGCGTGATGGCGTTTTTCTATGAAAATATCTTCCGCCTGGCGGACGGGCTGGAGGCGAAGACAAAAATCGCCATCCTGCCCGCCTTCATCAAACTCCAGATGAGCGAGGCCAAGGCGGCAAAAGCGCTTGTACGCTAGGCGGTGCAACCCGGTTCCCAGAAGAGCGAACGTTTCAATACGAATCTCTTGAAGGGACCGCCACAGCTTAACGCAACCAGCCTTTTGCCTTCGCCATGCTTGAAACCCAGACCAGAAAAACACCTATAATGATAACCATGATTGGCATGGTCACGCCGCCAGGACCATAAACGTCGATCGACTTTGTCATCAGCAGCCAATAAGACATTTGTATGAGGATACCGGCCAGCGATAATGCGAAGGCCGCAAACGCAATGCTTTTTCGCAACAGCAGCAGAACGGCGCCGGCAACGCCAGAAAACACTGCAATAGCGAATGCGCCTGTCGCCCAGAGTGGGGTATTGTTGTAAAGCGCTTGCTCGGCCTCCGGCATGGTTGCAATCGCTTCAGGGCTGATCGTCACCATACTGATGTAAGAGAATACCCCCATCAAGTTCCAAAGAACAGCTACGATAGCAATGCCCCAAAACCAGACTGGAAGCTTCGTTGTTGATGTATCAGACATCGTTATCTCCCGGTTTGTTAATAGACAAATCAAAATATCATCAGGCTTGTGAATATGCTTTCTTGAGCCATGCTTTGACGTCTTTATCAACATCGGCTGATTTTTCGAGCCGCACGCGGTGGCTAACCATGGCGTTAAAACTCCCTGATTTTTCAAGCCGGTCCGCTGCGGGCTCATTCTTGAAATTGAGACCGAGATCAACGCGTGTTTTTGTTGACGGCTGAATGATGGCGAACTGTTTATGACGCCGTAGGCTGACATAAGATTTCTTTGGAGAGATTTCGACGTCTTTTCCGCAAGCGTTTGCCGCTTTGATGAGTGCGTCATAGATCGGCTTGAGGTCAGCTTTGGGCCCCGCATATTGCGCCGCGACCAGCTCATCATCACCGCTAGCGTTGCCGGCGTCACTTTTCAGCGTTTTGTGCGCAACAAGGTTCGCAAATCCATGCGTCATCTCGTGTTCGCTTTTTAAATGTTTGACGATAAGCCCATGTTTTTCCGCGCCTGATTTTTTCGCAATCGTAATCCATTGCGCCAGCGTCTTGCCGGTCTTTTCCTTCATATTGGCGATCATTGCATTCGCCATCTCGTCGGGTGACAACGCCATTAGAATTCTCCTTTAGGGCCTCAACCAATTTTTATTTTTTGAATTTTCTTATGTACCTTGTTGAGCTCCAATAACGCTGCAGAGCCATAAAATTTTGTATATTCAGCAATGAAAATTTCGGCTGCGACAGCGGGGTCTGTGCTGACCAGTGCTTTTGCTTCTTCAATGGTTGCTACGTTAAATATGTAGAGGCCCCTTTTTTTGCCTCCCTCAATGAAAGGGCCGGCAAGAACTAATTTTCCTTCTGTCGCCAGCTTTCCCATATTGGAAAAATGGCCAGCAAATATTTCTTTGCGGCGGCTCTCATCGGTTATGACAGCAGGGCCGGTTTTAAGGACAACAAATACATATGACCGCATACCATATTCATCAGCGCCCAATTGTTCGGCAAGTTGTTCATCATAATCATTATGTGTTTCCTGGATGGTTTCGTTGGTGTGACTTGAGGCGCATGCCGATAAAGCTACGATAAAAAGAAACGCTAAAAATGGTGCTTTAGTATAGTGCATAATTTTCTCCTCTTATTGGTCTAGCGGCCAGTGTTCTGCACTCATAGATCTCGGCGTCATCGGCGCCATCAGCGAAAACATAGCGAGCATCATTCGCGCGCCCGGTGAGACTTTGCCGGTTTCCACAAATGCCTTGAAATTCTTGACGATGAAACGCGCGCCATCGGCCATCGACTTTTCGCTCTTCGATCCAGCAATGATGTTTTCAGTAATAAGGCAGAATTCAGTGCCCTCCCCGGTTTTCTTGAGCGTGTATGTTACGATGGAAGCAGGCTCAGGCAGCGCCGTCAGCTGAAAGCTGTGCACGAGTCTGTTTGGCGGATCCATTTCCAGAATTTTGCCGATGACAGCCACGGTCTTCCCGCTATTTGAGACCATGCGGTAATTATTGCCGGGCGCCAAATCCCGCGCATCCCAACTTGAATTCCAAAAGAACGGTCGCGGAGATGTGGTTTTTATAAGTTCTGACCACACGGCCTCGATTGGCGCGTGAATGATCACCCGGTAGACTTGTTTCTCAGCGTATGTTTTTTCACTCATGTTATTTTTTCTTTCTCTTGTCACTCACCTTGGAAGCGCTTTGTTCGGCGTGCTGTGCTTCGGCGAGGTATTTGATCCGTGTCAGTTCGCCCGCCCAGTAGGCGCTGTAATCGCTTGTCCAGCGGTCATGGATCATCTGGATCGGCGCGGCGTTGAAATAAAGCTTGCGTGTGCGCCCGTCTTTTTCCGAAACGATGAGGCCCGCGTCTTCCAGAACGCGAAGATGTTTCATCACCGCGATACGGCTGACGTCGAACTGTGTTGCGAGAGCGCCGACGCCGATACCGGGCTGATCCTTGACGATGTCGAGCATGCGTCTGCGGCTTGTCTGAGCGAGCGCCTGAAATACGGCGTCCATATCTTTGGTTTTTAACATGTAACTAGTTGGTTACATAATATTTTATCGCTGTCAACTGTCAACAATATGGGGGGATCGCCATACTGGGCGTTGACAGTCGGCAAGGCGCACAGCAGCGTCGCGGTGATGTTTGATCAAGGCGACATTCTCGAGACAGCGCTGCGTGGCGGCGCGGCCGGTATTTCATTTCTATTGGCGCTGGTGCTCGTCAGCGGTGAGGCGCGCTCGCGCGTAAAGATGCTCGCCGCTCTGTTTACGTTTTCAGTGGGCGTTTATGTATTGGTCGCAGGCGATGCGCTAAAAATCCTGTTTGGTCCATTTTTGGACGCCGGTGTTGTCATCGCCATCGCTGCAACGGTTTTCTTCTGGTGGTTCGCGGCTGCATTGTTTGATGACAATTTCCGCTGGCGATGGTGGCGGATCGCCCCCCTCATTGCGTTACCGGGCCTGTTTGTCTTGCGTGAGTTGATCGCGGACGGCCTTGTTTCGTCATCGCTGCTTTATCTTCACCTCGGCCTTAACGCAGCTCTCTTCGCCGATGTATTTCGCATCGCCATCGTTAATGCCGGCGACGATCTGGTCGATCCGCGCCGACGGTTTCGGTTTGTCATTGCTGTCATTCTCGCCGTGTTCGGGATCGGCGTCGCGGCGGCGGATATCCTTTCCAGCCTCTATCCCATCCCCCGCCTCCTGCATGTCTTTCACGCAGCGGCGATCTTAACGATGAACATGGTTTTTGGCGCATGGATGCTGACATCGCGCGACGCGTTGTTTGCTGAAGCCAAACCGCTGGCGGGCCGCGCCGCGCCGGCTGCGGGCTCTTTGGTTAGCGCCGCCGATCAGCCGGCGTTTGAGCGTTTGACGGCGTTGATGGATGACGGCGTTTACCGGCAGGAAGGTCTCACAGTCGCGGCGCTGGCTGAAAAGGTTGGCGTTCCAGAACACCAGCTCAGAAAGCTGATCAATGGCGGTCTCGGATTTAGAAACTTCTCGGCTTTCCTTAATGCGCGCCGGATCGAGGACGCCAAACGCCTCCTCGGCGACCCGACCAATGCCCGCAAGCAAGTGCTGCAGATTGCCCTCGATCTTGGCTATGGCTCGATCGCGCCGTTTAACCGCGCGTTCAAAAACGCTTCCGGCAAAACACCGACGGAATTTCGCAAGGAAACACTTGCGCCGCGCTGACCGCTTTTAAAAATCTCTCATCATTTTCGAAAAAGCGCAAAGTCTTTCGGGTTTGCGGAGATTTTTGGCGAGCAAGGCTGTTCATCTCCATTGCGTAAGCAAAGGAGCCCAGCCCAATGGAAACCGCGTTAACCGCCCTCATCGATGCCGCCTCGTTTATAGGCCGTACCTATATAGGCGTCTTGCCGACGGATTTGTTGAGGTACCTCATTGGCGCGGGCGGCGTTTATCTCGGCGTTAATCTGTTGTTCGCGCAAATCCTTGCTGGCCGGAAAATACGCAAAAACAGCCCGGACGGCGCGCAGATGCGCCGCGAGTTCTGGGCGTCCATGCGCACCGTGGCGATCTTTGCGTTCGTTGGAGCGACGTTCGTTGGCGGCGGGATCGAGATGGGCGTGATCGAGGTCGATGCGGGACTGGCGAGACGCGGCTGGGCCTATTTCGCCTTTAACCTCGCCGCATTGATCATCCTGCACGATGCGTGGTTTTACTGGACCCACAGGTTGATCCACCACCCGCGATTGTTCCGACATATTCATCGCCTGCACCACAAATCGCATAACCCAAGCCCGTGGACGTCTTATTCGTTTAATACCGGCGAGGCGGTTCTCAATGCGATCTATCTGCCAATCGGATTGTTCCTCATTCCCTCGTCAGGGCCCGCAATCTTCGTTTTCCTCATCCATATGATGTTGCGCAATGCGATCGGCCATTGCGGCTTTGAGTTGTTTCCGAGCTGGCGAAATGGACGCCCCGTATTCGATTGGATGACAAGCGTCACCCATCATGACTTGCACCACGCACAGGCCGGCTGGAACTATGGGCTGTATTTCACCTGGTGGGACCGTCTGATGGAGACCGAACACGCGCTCTATCATGAAAAATTCGCTGAAGCCGTGCGCAAACCACTGGATGGTTCCGCGCTGGGCGCGCTTGGCGGACGCCATGCCATATAATAGAATTCATCCATAGCGTAGAGCCTGCAGGGGTCATGAAATGAAAAAATTGTTTGTCTGGGCCGGCGGGCTTGTCGCCTTGGTTGTCGCCCTCATGCTGCTTGGCGGCTCGATGCTCCCGCTCTTGGGCGGCGCCCATAGTCTTGATATCGAGGGCGTTGCGACGAAGCATGGGCGCGCGAGCACGCCCGACGACGACGGGTGGGCGCATTATGGCGGCGACGCCGGCGGCGGTCGTTACAGCGCCATCAATACCATAACCCCGGAAAATGTCGGTGCGCTGGAGATCGCATGGGAATATAAAACCGGCGACATGAAAAGGCCGGACAAGACGCGTTGGCGCAGCGCCACGGAAGGCACGCCGCTGTTGATTGATGACGCCTTGATTTTTTGTACGCCGTTTAATGAAATCATCGCCATTGATCCCGGCTCTGGCGCAGAAAAGTGGCGCTTTGATCCGGAAATAAATCTCGATCAGGAACCGGCCAACCAGTTTATCTGTCGCGGCGTCGCCCATTGGCGCGATCAGGCCGCGCCGGACGATGCTAAATGCGCGTCGCGGATATTTATGGGAACCAATAATGGACGGCTGATTTCTATAGACATCAAATCTGGAACGCTGTGTACGGAGTTTGGCGCTGGCGGCATCGTCAATATCGACCCCGGCATGGATTTGTTGTGGCCGGGCGAATTTCAAATTACCTCACCGCCGGTGATCCTCAACGACATTGTGGTTGTCGGCTCGGCGATTTCCGACAATGCACGCGTTATTGCGCCGAGCGGGGCAGTGCGCGCCTTTGATGCGCGCAGCGGCGCGCCGAAATGGACGTTCGATGCGATCCCGCGCGAGGCCATTGCCGAAAACATGGGAGACTGGAAAGGAAGCCAGCCACCGGTTGAAGGCCACGCTAATGTCTGGGCGCCGATGTCGGTTGATCAAGCGCGCGGGCTGATCATTCTGCCAACGTCGAGCCCAAGCCCTGATTTTTACGGCGGCCTCAGGCCGGGGGATAACCGATACGCAAACTCGGTTGTGGCGCTTGATGGTGAGACGGGCCGCGTCGTCTGGAGTTTTCAGACCGTCCATCACGATGTCTGGGATTATGACCTTCCCGCCCAACCGGGATTATACTCCGTATGGCGCGATGGGCGCAGGCATGATGTGGTGGCGCAGGTTACCAAAACCGGTCTGGTTTTTGTGCTCGACCGCGACACCGGCGAGCCTTTTCTGCCAATCGAAGAAATGCCCGTTCCACAAGGCGGTGCATCAGGAGAAGCCTTGTCACCGACGCAGCCGATGCCCGTCCTGACGCCGCCCATCGTTCCCAATATGCTGTCCCCCAGCGATGCGTTCGGCATCACCTGGCTCGACAAACGCTATTGCGCCAATGCGATTAAAGGAGCGCGTGCGGAAGGTTTGTTTACACCGCCATCGGAGCAAGGAACGCTGATCTATCCATCCAATGCCGGCGGCGCCAATTGGGGCGGCGCAGCTTTTGACCCCGCGCGCAATTTGCTGGTCGTCAATATGAGCAACTTTGCTCACCATGTGCAGCTTATCCCGGCGGACAAAGTCGCAGCGGCAAAAAAGGTGATGCATGATGCGGAAATAGCACCGCAGACGGGCGCGCCTTTCGGTGTGAAGCGCGAAGTCCTTCTTTCCCCGTTAGGGTTGCCATGCACGCCGCCGCCCTGGGGTGTGATTGCCGGCGTTGATTTGGATACCGGCGCCATTGTGTGGCGCAAAACACTTGGCACCGTTGAAGAACTTGCCGCCGGCCTGAAAATAAAACTCGGCACGCCCAATGTCGGCGGACCGATTATCACCGCGGGCGGATTGGTGTTCATCGGCGCGGCTATGGACAACTATCTGCGCGCCTTTGACGTTGAGACCGGTGCAGAACTCTGGAAAGGCAAACTCCCCGCCAGCGCGCAGGCAACGCCCATGGCCTATGAATGGAAAGGCCGGCGCTATGTGGTTATTTACGCCGGCGGCCAGGCGAATATGGGGACGCCGCTGGGCGACAGTGTGGTTGCGTTTTCATTGCCGGAATAGATTGGCTGCAAAAAAGACCGGGCGCAGGCCCGGCCTTTCCACAAGCTCATGATTGTGCATTACGCGGAGTAATACATGTCGAACTCGACCGGGTGCGGCGTCGATTCGAACCGTGTGACTTCTTCTGATTTCAGCTCGATATAAGCGTCGATCTGATCGTCGTTAAAGACATTGCCTTTTTTCAGGAACGCGCGGTCCGCATCCAGCGAGGTAAGCGCATCGCGCAAGGATGCGCACACGGTCGGGATGTCTTTGAGTTCTTCCGGCGGCAAGTCGTAAAGGTCCTTGTCCATCGGGTCGCCGGGGTGAATTTTATTTTCAATCCCGTCCAGCCCCGCCATCAAGAGCGCTGAGAAGGTGAGGTAAGGGTTGCCGGCCGCGTCGGGAAAGCGCGTCTCGATGCGTTTTCCTTTTGGCGACGACACCCACGGAATGCGCACCGAGGCCGAGCGATTGCGCGCCGAATACGCCAGCAGCACCGGCGCCTCAAAGCCCGGCACCAGGCGCTTATATGAATTGGTGGTCGCATTGGCGAAGGCGTTGATGGCTCTGGCGTGTTTGATGACGCCGCCAATATAGTGCAAGCAGGTTTCAGACAGGTCAGCATAACGATCGCCGGCGAAAAGCGGCTGTCCGTCTTTCCAGATCGACTGGTGAACATGCATGCCCGAACCATTATCGCCATAAATCGGCTTGGGCATAAAGGTTGCCGTATTACCGTAGCCGGCGGCGACCTGATGGACGATATATTTATAAATCTGCATGCGGTCAGCCATGGTGGTGAGCGATGAAAACCGCATGCCCAATTCATGCTGCGAAGGGGCCACTTCATGGTGGTGTTTTTCCGGCTCAATCCCCATTTCGCCCATCACGCTCAGCATTTCCGAGCGCATGTCCTGGGCGCCATCTACCGGCGGCACCGGAAAATATCCGCCCTTGGCCCCGGGGCGGTGGCCCAAATTGCCGCCCTCATAATCCGTAGGCGCATTATATGGTCCTTCGGACGAATCCACCGCAAAGCCGATGCGGTTTTGCTCGGTCGACCAGCGCACATCGTCGAAGATAAAAAATTCAGCTTCCGGGCCAAAGAACGCGGCATCGCCTACGCCGGAAGCGGCGAGATAAGCCTCAGCGGCTTTCGCAGTCGTGCGCGGATCACGAGCGTAGGGCTGGCCGGTGGACGGCTCCAGAACATCGCAGAAGATCGCCAGCGTCGGCTGCGCAAAAAATGGGTCCAGCACCGCTGTCGCCGCATCCGGCGCCAGCACCATGTCGGATTCATTGATCGCCTTCCAACCATTGATCGACGAGCCGTCAAACATCGAGCCTTCGGAAAAGAAGTCCTCATCAACCATCGACTGGTCGAAGGTCACATGGTGCCATTTGCCCCTTGGGTCGGTAAATCGAAGATCGACGAATTTGATGTTTTCGTCTTTGATTTTTTTCAAAACTGCGTCTGCGCTCATCGGGGGCTTGCTCCTTAAAGGGTTCAATCGTGCGGTTGCGCCGCATTTACCATATCTCGCGGCAGCTCACTTCGCTCACGCCTCCGATGTGGGGGCGGCCTGACCGGCCGGCGACCGGTCGGCCGCTTGAGGCGCTGCGTTCGAACTTTTTCTATCACCGAGCCGCATTGCGTCCGCGTTCGGTTCCCTATGATTGACCCGGCAGCGCAGCGACCGGAATTAAGGATGCGCAAAGTTTGGACGGCGAGGCAAGCAAATTATTGCACTGCAGCAAGAACGGATGCGCTTTGACTGAATATTCTAACTTTCCGCAATATAATTGCGCGAAAGTGTTTGGCGGATATGGCTGGCTTGTTCCAGATTGCGGCCGCCTATACCGGGTAGGGAAAAGGGAGACGAAATTTTGAATGTCGGCACTGCATCCTCTGACACCCTCATTGCGGGCCGGGCTTTGAGTCTGTGGGTGCTGACCGACGGCAAGATCGGCGACGACGTTCAATGTCTGGCGGTTGCGGCGGCCTTAGCTACGGACTTTGAAAAACGCGTGATTGCGCCGCGCTGGCCCTGGCATTGGTTGGCGCCTTGGGGGCCGATGGATCCGTATGATGCGCCACACAAACAGGCGAGCCCGATCGCTCCGCCCTACCCTGACCTCCTTATCGCTTCGGGCCGGCGCGCCATCCCCTATGCCCGCGCGGTTAAACGCGCCAGCGGCGGCAAGACATTTGTGGTGATCATGAAAGACCCGCGGATTGCAACGCGCCATGCGGACCTGATTTGGGCCCCGGCTCATGACCGGCTGACGGGCGCGAATGTGTTCTCGACGCTAACCTCGCCCCACGGCCTGGCGGCAAAAATCGCCGAGGCGCGGGGCAATTCGGCGCAGGCAATCGCTAAATTGCCGAGGCCGATGCTCGGGGTTGTGCTCGGCGGACCCAGCGGCGGCGCGCATTTTAACGCCCGCGCAACGGCGGACCTCACGCAAAAGATCCTCAACGCAAAGAAAGACTTCGCCTCGCTGGCGGTAATCGCGTCGCGACGAACGCCAGCGGGGTTGTTGCGCACGATTGGAGAAGCTGTCGCCGGGCCGGACGTTATGGTTTGGGACGGCGCCGGAGATAATCCGTATATTGACATTTTAGCAAACGCCAGCGCGCTGATCGTCACAGCCGATTCCCACAATATGATGAGTGAGGCGGTCGCAACCGGCGCCGCCATCTATGCTTGGCGCCCGCCGGGACTGGTCCGCAAGCTCGCCTGGTTTGTCGACCAGCTCGAAGCGCTCGGCGCGGTGCGCCCGCTCGACGGCAATGTTAAAACCTTTGCCGCCGCGCCCATTGACGCAACCGCAGAGATCGTAGCGGAGATTAAGCGGCAGATGGAAAGAGGACGGGCTAAGCGATGGCTATTTAATGAAGGGGACTAACATGGTGGGCGAGCGCTTGTTGCCACCAGTTCCAGAAACCTGTTCTGAAACTGGCATTTGACAATGGCGGCGGGTAAAAACAAGCTGCGCAGCCACAGGCATATTTTGTAGCGCCTAGTCTTATCTGCTTACCAGTCCGCAGGCATCATCAAAATCATCTGAGCGCGCGACATATCGAACGTTGCACTGCGTAGCGGAATGTTTGCGACATAATCAGGGTCAGAGAATATTTTGTCGAATGTTTGTTTCGGATCACTGACGGTCCATACATTGACAATATTAGCACCTTCATCTCCCCTCATTACTTTGGCGACAACGAATGCGGGATCGACCCGCTTTAATCCGTGCCTGGCGACAACCGGCTCAATCGCGTCAAAATACGCCTTTGCATCAACGGGCATTTTGCCTTCCTTAAGATGCAGAATGTCAATGAAATAGGCATGGCTTTTCTGATCGGCGCTTGCTGGTCCCACAAAACTGAACGCGGCGAATAGCGCCGTCATCACTGCAATCGATCTGCGGCATAGTGAACGATAACTCATTTGATCCTCATTTGGTTGATCGGCGATGTCCGTCTCCGCGAGGGAGGCGTCGCCGGATTTGGCAGACTGCCTATTTAGCTATGCTGATAAGCCCATGAAATCATTGAATACGAACTGGCGCTGTGCAAAAATGCACAATGATGAATTGGGATGATTATCGATATTTCCTGGCGCTCGCGCGAAAAGGATCGGTCACCGCTGCAGCAGCACATCATGGCGTTTCGCACACGACCGTTTCACGCCGGATCGCTGTGCTTGAGGAGCGGCTCGGCTGCCGTCTGTTTGAGAAATTGCCGTCGGGGTATCAACTGACGCCTGACGGCGATGAAATCGTTCCATATGCAGAGGAAATGGAACGATCCGCCTTTGCGCTCGATCGCAACGTCTATGGGCGCGACTCCAAGCTGCGTGGCAATATTCGGCTCAATATTCCCGAAAGCATATTGACGCCGCTCTTGCTCCCTGACATTTGCACATTTGCGGTTGGTAATCCTGAAATCGAGGTCAGAATGTTGGTTTCTGACCGCGTCAGCAACATGCAAAACCGCGAAGCAGATATTGCCGTCCGGCTCACTGACGCACCGGAAGATTATCTCGTTGGCCGGCGCCTCACTGAAATTGCCTATGCGGTTTATGGCTCGCGTGGCGGACCGCAGACCAAAAAATGGATTCTATGGAATCATGAGGATGCACCACCCGGACGTCATGGCGTTCGGTTTCCTGATTATGTTGCCGGCATTCGTGTTGATAGCATGCTTTCCAAGGTTGCGGCCGTGAAACATGGCGGCGGAATTGCCGAGCTTCCGTGCTTTATTGGAGACGCGGACGATAGGCTTACGAGGATGACGCCGGCTGAGCGTGAGCCCGGTTGGAATATTTGGGTTGTCACGCACGAGGATCTCATCAAGACCCGCCGCGTTAGAATGCTTCTTGACGCTCTTTACGCCGCCATCGAGCGGAAAACAGACCTGATTGTGGGACGGATGGAGGGACCGCCTCATCCATCGGTGTCGTTATAACGCTTATCTGCAAATATTCGCATAACTAAACGGGCGCTTAACCCACTGAGACAGTCTGTTCTGGAAACGCCAGTTGTTCGCGGTCGCGCCAGTCGGCAGTGACGTAGTTCAAGATCAGGGATTTTCGCACGCCCGAAATGTCGCGCGCCTCAAACCCATGATAAGTCTTATCGCCGGGAACAAACGCCATCGCAAAGTTCGGCTTGAACGGGCTTCGCTTCATCCATGTCTTGTCGCCGGTATAGACATCCGTCCCAAGATTATCATGGCCTTCGCCTTCTGACAGATAGACCAAAACCGTCAGCCTTTTGACGCCGAGATCAGTATGCGGCTCCAGCCAAAAGCCGGTAACATCTTGCGCATATTCGATGCGCAGGAATGTGCCGTCCAGATCGACACCGAAGAATTTCTCAATCGCCAGCGCCATATCAGGCGCCTGAAACGCGTTGGCGAGCGCGGCGAAGGCGGGCAGCCGCGCGATATTGTCCTGATCAACATAATGACGCTGGTCATTATGCAGTTCGCGTTTGCCGGAGACGCCGCCGAGATCGGGAAGCTGAAAATGCGCTTGTTGCAAATCCTCAATAACATCCGCCGGGAGCGGCTGTTCGATAAACCAGTGGCGGTAAGGCGCCTCAAAGCTTTCCGCACGGGCGAGCCCTGCCGTAAAACTTTCAACTATCCGATCTTGCACCAATTCACTCATGGGTTTTTAAAACCGCCTCCATCACGTCCGTTATATTGCTTCAGGTCCGGTCTCGCCTGTGCGGATGCGCACAGCGTCTTCAACCGGTATGATAAAAATCTTGCCGTCGCCGATACGCCCAGAATGCGCCGCCTTCTTGATGGTCTCCACCGCGCGCTCGACAATGGGGTCATCGACGACAATTTCGATCTTCACCTTGGGCAGAAAGTCGACAACATATTCCGCGCCGCGATAAAGCTCAGTATGCCCCTTTTGCCGGCCAAAACCGCGGATATCGGTCACGCTCATGCCCTGGAGGCCGATTTCCTGAAGCGCCTCTTTGACATCGTCGAGCTTGAACGGTTTGATGATCGCTTCAATCTTTTTCATGGGTCGCCGCCTTAAAGCCTGCTATAGCGAAATCAATGAATATTGATTTCGCTATGGTTTGTTTTCGCTCGCGGCAAATCCTCGCTTCGCGAGGGCCTGCACGGGCGCGGCGCATAAGCGCCGGACTGCGGTCGCAGTCTTTATTCAATCAACCTTCAGTTCAATACGCCATACCACAAAGACCGACCCATATGAGGTGTCAAGCGTGACGGGATTTATTCTTCTATCCACCGACGAGATGCGCGCAGCGGAAGCAGCCGCGATCGCCGCCGGGGTCGCGTCTGCGGCGCTGATGGAGCGCGCCGGGGCCGGGGTCGCCGAAATTGCGATGAGCGCCTGGACCCGCCGCCCGGTCGTGGTGCTCTGCGGGCCTGGTAATAATGGCGGCGACGGGTTTGTCGCGGCGCGCAAGATCGCCGAGGCCGGATGGCCGGTAAAGCTCGGCCTTCTAGGCGCGCCGGCGGCGCTGAAAGGCGACGCCAAAATGATGGCCGAGCTTTATGAGGGCGAGGTTCTGGAGGCCGGTCCAGCGTTGCTGGAGGGCGCGGCGCTGATAATCGATGCGCTGTTTGGAACCGGCCTTGTGCGGGCAGTCGAGGGCGCGGGCGCGGCGCTCATTGAGGCGATGAACGCCCACCCTGCGCCAGTGCTGGCGGTCGATATTGCCTCCGGCATCGACGCCGATACCGGGGCGATGATAGGCGTCGCGGTTCAGGCGGCGCGCACGGTTACGTTTTTTCAAAAGAAAACCGGCCATCTCCTGTTTCCAGGGCGGGCGCATTGTGGCGGCGTCGATGTCGCCAATATCGGCATCACCGCCGAGCACGCAGCGCAGATCAAGCCGGCGACATTTGAAAACCAGCCACCGATCTGGAGCGCACAATTTCGCCGTCCGGGCTGGCAGGCGCATAAATATGCCCGAGGTCATGTCATGGCGGCGTCAGGCGGGCCCAACCAGACCGGCGCGATTAGGCTGGCGGCGATGGGCGCGTTGCGGATTGGCGCCGGCGCCGTCACCGTCCTTTCACCGCGCGAGGCGGCGGCCGTGCATAGTGCGCATCTGACGGCGATTATGTTGCGCGAGGC
>JAJFGA010000073.1 GCA_021776375.1 Hyphococcus sp.
TGATCGATCAACTGGCAAGAATTGCCATCGATCGACGGTTATTCCCTATACAATTATTTGTTATAGACGAAAATGTCGGTATCCACTTTCCATCTACGTACAAAAGGCAAAGTAGCACTCGATAATGTCTGTTTTGAGGATCAAGGCGACCAAAGTTAGGTGCTCGACAATTACTGACCGAATAATGAGCAAACCGAAATTAGAACCGGTAATCGCCGCAGCATTGAGATTGGTGGTTCGAACATTCAGGTACGCACTAGCGTTCACGCGTTCTGCGGATCAATTATGAACTTCGCGTACTTGCGGAATGCGACCCGGCTTCTTGGTTCCGCGCCTTAATCGAGAATTCAATCGCGCCACTTTTGATCGTCGCGTTTCTAGCTCTCTCTCCAGTCGGTCGAAGACGGGCCAGTACACATCACCATACCGGTCGATAAGTTCGGCGACCAGATCGAGCCCGTCTTCAATTTCCTGATCTGTGATTGTTCTGCTCGACGTCATGACAACACCTGCAGCGCTGACGCGCCAAAAATCTCACGGTTAAGAATCGGCCCGTTTCGGGCGCGACCAAACCAAATCCGCTCTGCCGTCATGATCGAACAGTGCGGCCCAGATCGGCTCCTGAAAACTCGGATCGTCCAGGAAGACTTTGAGATATGGCTTTGGATTGTCCCCTTCCGAGATTTTTCGGCGGGCGAATCCCAAATCACATTGTCCGGTTTTCACAAAGAAATCCGGTGAGTCTTCGTTTTTCTTTTTCTCATTCGCAACGATGCGCACCTTACGCGCCATGCTCAAGGTTGAGATGGTGCCTTCATAACCGTCCGGCACTGAACGGAACTGACCAATCGTAGCCATAATTAGGGTACTCCTTTTTACTAACGTGGCGGTTAGTCGGCGCGCGCCTTGCGCGCCTTTTTAAAACCCGTGTCACTTGCGAGAAACGCTTGCAACATGGACGGGATTAGCGCGGCCACAGGCGCTTTTTCCTGATAGGTTTGCTCATAGACTTTTGCGTATAACTCCAAATCCGCGTTCACGTCTGGATCGACGGCGATGGTGAGCTTGATTGGCGTCTTATCGGGTAGCGGTCCGATCTTGAGGGATGGTTTGGTCATTTGATCAGCTTCCATAGGGTTGAAGAACGAGGTCTTTGTTGACAATCACGCGTAACCGCCAACCCGGACGAATTTTGATCGTTGGCTGCACAGCAAGTTGTTTTGTAATGATTTGTTGACCAGCTTGGTTGATCGTTCGCTGCCCGCCGTCGCGCAAGGCTTGAAGAACCTCATCATCATTGCTGTCGCGACCGAGTTCTGCGCCAATCGACAACACTGACGATAAAATTGCGGCTTGAAAGAGTTTCCAGCTGTGGTGATCGACGCGGTCTTTAATGCCGGCATATCCGGCAAGGTCTACGCCCGGCAGGTTGTCGATGGTGATCGACGTGCCGTCCGGCATAATGACGCGCGTCCAGACCATCAGCGCGCGTGACTGACCATAGGCGATCACACTGTCATAATTGCCGATCAGGCGCGCGCCTTGCGGAACCAGAAGATGCTCGCCGGTCGCGGTGTCGTAAACGTTCTCTGTAACTTGAGCGATCACCTGGCCGGGCAAGTCAGAATTTAGACCGGTGACAAGGCTTGCAGGAATTATGGTTCCGGCCATGACTTGAAAGGGCGATAAGGGGCTTTGCAGGCGGTGCGGGTTGTAAATCTGCGTATCAACATCGGCGCCGAGGAAATCTTCCTTTCGCGCCTGACGATTGGGGTCGCGATCATCGCCGACTGATTGCCCGGATTGCGCCGATGATTTCGGGAACAACGCCGCCAGCTGATCCAATCCTGGATCGGTATATCCAGTAGGGTCGGAGCGTTTACTACCGCCTTGCAATCGTCGACGCTGCGGTTCGATGAAGAAGAGTTTTGAGGCGCGCGCTTCTGACGCCGCCGACGGGGCGTCGTTGCGATGACTATTCGCAGATGAGGGATGCGCATTGAACTGAAATGGGTTGTCGCGTGCCGCATCGGCGCGGGTCTTGCCCAACATCGCGGCGCCGAGATCGCCAGGCAACGGCGGGCCTAGTTTCGTTTGCACATCTGCATAGCTCGCCGGCAGCGCGTTAAACGCGTCCGGCATGGGTTTGTTCGTCGTATTGTATAGTTCCGTCGCCGCCGCCTTATTGTCGCGCTCGGGGGAACGCAGCGCATAGGCGGCGGCTGCCGCAACCAACAGGGCGACGGTGGAAACGGTTACAATCAAAGCATTGCGACTGAACCGTTTGACCGGACGCGGTTTGGCGCGAATGGCGAGCCCTTCATTGACGTCACCATTGCTCATAGCCCGGCGACCTCATGTTGAACCGCGCGCGTTCGCACAATTCGAACTACTTGCTGGTCTTTTTCACCAAGGCGCAACTCCGCGGCGGCGAACAATCGATCAACGATGTAATAGGCGCCGTTAACCCGGTAGTTGACGAGCTGGCTTTCCCCGTTCCGGCCAACGACAAACAAAGGCGGCGCTTCTCCTTGATCCAAACGCGCTGGGAATTGGATAAAAACTTTGCGGCCGTCATCGAACGCCCGAAGCGGACGCCAATGTGGGTCGTTCCCTTCAATTTTGTAGCGGAAGTTGAGGCGATCGATGGAAAGACTGCGCTCAATGACGTCACGGGTGCGCGCGCGCGTTTTAGATGACGCAGCTTTTCGCGCCGTGAGTTCTTCGTGTGGATAACGCCAGGAGACCGCCGCCATATAGGTCTCGCGGTAGGAGGTCATCTCCAAATGATAGGTCCGCTTCGATGTGGTGATGATGAGGTTCGTCTTAAGCCCGCTGGAAATGGGTTTAACAAGAATATGAACTTGCTCTTTCTCTCCGGCGCCGGAAACCGTATCGCCGAGCACCCAGCGCATGGTGTCGCCAGCGGAAACGGACATCAGTGCTTCACCGGGCTGCAGTGCGATATCGGTGACTTGCGCCGGCGCTGTATAAACCTGGTAGAGCGCGCCGATTGTATAGGGATAAATCTGAATGGCGTTAATGAAATTCTTGCCGTCAGGTTCAATTGCAGCGGAAGCGTTCGCCTGGTCGATGGCCTGATGAGGTTTTAACGCCGGGCCCTCAGCGATCCGGGTCTCAAATAGCGGCTTCAACTGACCGGCCATAGCGACGGGTTCGATCCGTTCCATGACAGTCGGCGCATTCTCGGCCGCATTGGACAGATAGACAGCCTCCATATAGTCGGCATCGTCCAAGACGAAATCGTCAAAAGGTTCTAAAGTGGAGCACGCGCCCAACAGGCTCAGTGCACCCAAAAGGGTTGCGATGCGGATCATTGATTTTCTCCATGAATAAGATCTTTGGACCAGTTGATGCCGTGGACGTAGATACCGAGCGGGTTTTGATGCAGCGTTGCTTCATCGCGCGGCGGATCAATGACGACGGCGAGGACGGCCGTGTAAGTCGCCGCGGAAATCTGCGCGCTCGATCGATAGGTCGTCTCTCGCCAACGCATCTCAAAACTGTCGCCTGATGAACGCACGACGCTGGCAATTTCGACGGTGACAGACCGCTTGCCGACATCGGCGAAGGGATCGTTCAGCCTTGCATATTCGTTTAGGGTGAGTGCGGCCTGGTCCGTTGTATAGGCATAGGCTTTCAGCCAATTTTCGCGCACGACAATCGGATCGATCGAGACAGACCGAACGTTTTTGATGAAGTCGCCGAGCTGATGCGCGATCTGTGCGTCGGAGGGCGTGTAGTTGGCGACGGCGGATTTGACCGCGCGAACATTTCCGTCTGTCTCCAACTCCACCACATAAGGCGTGATAATGCTTTGTGAGGATCGCCAGACAAATGCCGCCGCCATCGCAAAAGCGAGGCAAAGTGCAAGCAAGGCCGTCAAGCGCCAGTTTTTTGCCTGAACCCGCGCCGATCCCATGCGTTCATCCCAAACTTGCGCAGCTTTTTGATACGGCGTCGTTGCGACGGGTGTTGAACCGTATGTTTGTTGTTGCCGTTTCCACATGAAACTTACTCCTCATCCTGTTTGAGACGCGGCCCTTCACCTGAGCCGCCGCGATCGCCGTCACGCAGCGCGGTTGTTGCTGTGAGGCCGGCGTCGCGTTGAAATTGTTGTCGTTGTGCTGAGCGCGCCCAATCAGGAGCGTGATTGGCGGGCGCCGACGCTGAAGACGCTGCGCTGGAGGCGCCGCCGCCGATGGAACCGCCGGTCGCGGCGAAGCCGCCGCGCCCGCCGGACTGAAAACTTGTTTTAATCGGGCCCGTGACACGGCCCATGGCGGATCGCGCGCCACCTGCAACAGCGCCGACGCCTGCCTGGGCGACTGCACCCATGCCTGCTGCTGCGCCCACGGCGCCGCCAGCGCCAGACGCGGCCTTGCCCATGGAGTAAGCCATGTTTGCGCCGCCCGTCATGGCGGCGCCCGCCTTAATGGAGCCTGTTGCTGCAGAGGCGCCGGCCCGCATCGCGCCGCCGGCGACAGCGCCGCCAGCCAAGACCCCGGCGCCGACACCCGCCGCTGTACCGACAACAGCGCCAGCGCCAAGCTGCGGTGCGCCGGAGACCAGGCCCGTCGCGATGCCGGGACCAAAGATTCCGAGCGCGACCAATGCTAGTGATGCAAGGATGACCGTTGCTGCGTCCTGCAAAGTCACATTGCCTGGCGTGATCTGTGCGGTGACAGAGCCAAACAGCGTCGATCCGATGCCGACAATAACGCCGAGCACCATCAGTTTAATGCCGGACGATATGACATTGCCGAGCACGCGTTCAGCGAGGAAAGAAGTTTTGTTCCATAGGGCGAAAGGAATGAGAACGAAGCCCGCCAATGTCGTCAGCTTAAATTCAATGACGGTTACAAAAAGCTGGATTGCCAAAAAGAAAAACGCAAAGAGGGTGATCAGCCAGGCCAGGAACAAAATGGCGATGGTCACGAAGTTGACGAAGAACCCAACGGGCCCCGTTAGGTTGCCGATTTCTTGAAGCAGCGGATGACCGGCGGTAAAGCCCGTATCGGCGACAAAACCCGGCCGCAATAAATCCGCTGCAGTGATGGTGCCGCCCGTCGCGTTTAGACCGAGCTGCGCGAAGCTGCGGAAGATCACATCTGCAAGAAACGCAAAATTATTGAGAACCAGGGCGAAGAACCCGACATAGAGCACTTTCTTCAAGAACGTGCCGATGATGTTGTTTTCCGGGCCCATGGCCCAGAAAATCCCGGCAAGTACGATGTCGATCCCGATCAAAATCGCTGTCAGATACGCAACATCCGGCGCCAGCAACCCGAAGCCGCTATCGATATAGGTCGAAAAGACCGCCAAAAATTGATCGATAATGCCGAGATTATTCATGAGCCGGTCCTAGTCCCTCAAGGCTGTGTGTAGGCAGTTGATCCGCCTACAAATTGTGCAAGCTTGACCTTGCCTTCACGCTCGATCTGAAGATCGCGCGCGCGTTCAAGGGCGTCAGCGCGATATTGCGCCGCCATCAGCTCCTGGATTTGCATCGACTGTTTGGCTTCGAGCGCCATGATTTGATTGCCGGTTTGCGCGACAGAGAGGGCGCCGGCGGCGCCGTCTGTTTCTATCAACAAGCGATCGAGGGTTGCGGTGTCCGCTTTAACCGTCTGCACAATCTGCGACTGCACCAGCAAGGCGTCATGAAAAGCGTTGCGCGAATTCACCCATTGGAATTCCGCGGCTGCCGCCATTTGGGTTTTCGACCAGGTGGAATAATCTTCCGGGTAATTCGTGCGAAAGATGCGATCTGTGTCGGCGACTTGGTAGGAGATCGATTTCGCGGTTTGGAGTAGAATTGCGATATCGCCGAGGAGGCGATTGATCTCCGCTTGCGGGTTAAACCCAGTTTTCGCAAGGTTCTTCGCATCATTGATCAGCATGTCCGCCTCATTCTGAAGTTGGCGGATTTGATTGTTGATCGTTTGAAGCGTGCGCGCTGCGGTCAACAAGTTTTGCGCATAGTTCTTAGGGTCAAACACGATACCGCCAAACACAAAGGCGTGGGCTTGTTGCGGAACGGCGACGGGGATGACCGCCGCGCCTATCAACAAGGCGGCGGCCAGAGTGTTTGCATGTAATTTTATTCTGCAGCGCATAGGGCTTCTCCCGGTTTGGTTGTTTCAGATGTGATGAGGTCGGCCGCCCAGGCGAGATCGCGTATGCGAAGCCAGTGGAAAGCGAATGCATCGCTATGGGTTTTCTGCATCGCATCGATAAGGCGCAAATCTTCTTTTGAAGACGCTGCGCAGAAAGCCAGTCCAATCGGTCCGATGTTCAAATCGAAGAGACGATTGCCGGCGCGCGATTGAAAATAGTAATCTCGCTTCGGAGTTGCCTGCGCGATGATTTCGATCTGGCGCGCATTAAGCCCGAACGCCTCATAGGTTTCGCATTGTTGTGGTTCCAGCGCCCTGTCATTGGGCAGGAAAATGCGCGACGGACAGCTTTCAATGATGGCCGGCGCAATTGTGCTGGTGGTAATGTCGGCAAGCGACTGTGTGGCGAATACGACCGATACGTTTCGCTTACGAAGGGTTTTCAGCCATTCGCGAATACGGCCTGCAAAGAGCGGATCATCGAGAAACACCCAAGCCTCATCAAGAATGAGCATTGTCGGTGCGCCGTCAAAGCGCGCTTCAAGGCGGTGGAAGAGATAGGTGAGCACGGGCAGCACCAAAGATTTGTGGTGCATTAATTCTTCCATCTCGAAACACTGCCAGTCTCTTGTTCCTAAAGTTTCGACGTCTGCATCCAGTAGAGCGCCATGGGCGCCGGCGAGCGTATAGGGCTGCAATGCCTGCTTCAGCTTGTTCGATTGAAGCAGGACAGAAAGACCCGTCATCGTGCGCTCTTTGACAGGCGCAGAACTTAGCGATGTGAGCGCGGTCCAGACGCACTCTTTTACATCGGGGTCAATCTCGACGCCCTCATGGGCGATGAGGCCTGTCACCCATTCAAGCGCCCAGGATCGTTCGCCATCATCATCGATCGCGCGAAGCGGTTGGAAGCAAAGTCCGGTATCTTCGCCGAGGGCATAATGATCGCCAGCCATGCCTGCGGTAATGGCCTTGGCCGACCGGCCCTTATCGAAGATGAACAGTTGAGCGTTTTTGTAACGTCGAAATTGCGCGGCGATCAAAGACAGAAGAACAGACTTGCCGGCGCCGGTGGGGCCGACAACAAGTGTATGACCAACATCGCCTTGATGCGTAACGAGCCGGAATGGCGTATGGGTTCCCGTCGTTGCGTAAAGCAGGGGCGGGGCGTCTAAATGATCGTTCTTGTGCGGCCCGGCCCAGACGGCAGAAAGCGGCATCATATGTGCCAAGTTCAATGAATGAACGATGGGCTGCCTGATATTAGCGTAGGCATGACCAGGAATTGTACCAAGCCAGGCGTCAACGGCGTTGACGCTTTCAGCAATCGTTACGAAACCCCGTCCATTGATAATCCTGTCGACTTCCCGGAGCATGGCGTCGGCAACAGCCGGCTCGTCGTGATGGACCACAATTGCAGTGGTGACATAGCCAAACCCTACAATATCCTCACCGAGTGCTTGCAAGGCTGCGTCAGAATCGGCCGCTTTATTATCAGCGTCCGTATCAACAAGAGCGGACGCCTCATTGGTCATCACTTCCTTGACCATCGCCATGAGTGATTTTCGTTTAGCGAACCATTGGCGCCGATAGCGCCCGATGACCTTCGCCGCGTCCGCTTTATCCATCGGCAAATAACGGGTCATCCACCGATAGGAAAATCCAAGGCCGTTTAATTCGTCCAATAATCCCGGCTCACTCGCCGCCGGAAATCCCTGAATGGATACGACGCGCAGATGTTCGCCGCCGAGCATGGGCTCAAGCCCGCCCACCAGATCGGCGCCGCCAAGCATAGCGTCGAGATAGGCTGGAACATCAGGGGACTTCACCGGATGGCGCTTGGGTGAAATGCTCGCCTGCAAATAGGTCAGCGTCTCATCGTCGGTTAGAAATGTTGCTTCAGGCAAAACGCCTTTGAACAGATCGAGGCTCTTATCGGTCTCCGCGATGAAGCGAGAGAGAAAATCATTGGCGTTTAAGCGCCGGGCGTCATCGGGCGTATCGATAAAAACGTCTTCGACACGGCCTACGGAATCGGTCGGCGGTAGAAAAGAGAACGTCACATAATAGGTGGACTCATAGAGCGCGCCGGCTTCAGTGAATTGACCGCGTCGTTCTTCATCAATGAGCCACGCTACGGGGTCGCGCCATTCGCCAACGGGATAATCAAGCGCCGCTTCCCGAGCGGCTTCAAAATAGAGCGCCCAGCCGGACCCATAGCGTTTCAATGCGTTATTAATCCTGGCGCATATCGCAACCAGCCCTTCGCCGGTTGAACTTTCAAGGTCTGGTCCGCGAAACCGGGCGGTGCGCTGGAAGCTGCCGTCCTTGTTAAGTACGACGCCGGGCGCGACCAGGCAGGCCCAGGGGAGGTAATCTGCAAGGCGATTTTGCGCGTCTCGATATTCTTTTAGATTGATCACGCCAAGTATCCTTTATGCCGAACATGCCGGATCAGGACTTCAAGGAATTTCGGATCGCGCTTGGCAGCGAAGACGCAAATTCCATGGGCGATCAGCCAGTAGACAATGCCGGCGGCCCACAATTGCAGACCGAGCCCAAGTGCGGCCGCGAATGTGCCGTTCAGGATCGCAGCCGATCTTGGCGCACCGCCCATTAGGATTGGCTCCGTGAGGGAGCGATGAACTGGGACGGTGAAGCCGCCATTTCCTGTATGAGCGGGCATTAGAATGTCGCTCCGCCGCCGAATGAAAAGAAGGAGAGGAAAAAGCTCGTCGCGGTAAAGGCGATCGACAGTCCAAAAACAATCTGAATGAGCTTGCGGAAACTGCCGCCGGAATCTCCAAACGCCATGGTGAGGCCGGTGATAACGATCGCAATGACGCCGACAATCTTTGCAACCGGGCCTTCAATCGATTGAAGGATTTGATCGAGCGGCGCTTCCCACGGCATCCCGGAGCCGGCGGCGTTTGCGGGACCTGCGATGAATAGCAGCGCAACAGTGACGCCTACGGCGCGAGGATTAAGTTTATTCAGAGTCACGATAAATCTCCATTGGTTGACGGCTCTGCAATGAGCGACACGAGTTTTAGGTTTGGGTCGGGATATTCTGGCGCGTGGTATTCGCCGGCCTCCGCCTCGGGCGCGACGACTTCACGGATCGAACTCACTTTGCGGTTCTCGCCGCGACCTGAAATGAAAACGATGAGGTCGATCGCTTGGGCGATCAGGGTGCGCGGAATATTGGACGATGCTTCGCCGCAGAGCTGTTCCAAGCGCTGCAGGCCGCTAATGCCGCAATTACCGTGAATAGTGCTGATCCCGCCTGGATGGCCGGTGTTCCAGGCTTTCAACATGTCGAGGGCTTCTGGTCCGCGAACCTCGCCGACGATAATGCGGTCTGGGCGTAAGCGCAGCGTCGACTTCACGAGATCAGCCATCGTCACCGAACCGGCTTGTGTACGAAGAGCGACTTGATCGGGCGCGGCGCATTGCAGCTCGCGGGTGTCTTCGAGAATGACAACGCGGTCGCCGGTCTGTGCGACTTCAAAGAGTAGTGCGTTGGCGAGCGTCGTTTTGCCTGACCCGGTACCGCCGACGATCAGAATATTATTTCTGTCGCGAACGGCTTTTTTTAGAACGTCGCGCCGCAATGGCGAGATCGTTCCCGCCGCCACATAATCATCGAGCGTAAATATCTGCGCGGCGGCTTTGCGAATGGCGAAGCATGGGGTCCTGACGACCGGTGGAATGATCCCCTCGAAGCGTTCGCCGCCGCCAGGCAATTCGGCGCTGACAACCGGATGGGCGCGCGTCACTTCCTGGCCGATATGACTTCCGACGACCCGCACGACGCGTTCGGCCTCCGACGCCGACATCATGGCGTCAGTTTTGATGCGGCCTTCGCCATGGCGATCAAGCCAGACAGAGCCGTCCGGATTGACCATCACTTCAACCACTTTGGGATCGGCAAGCGCGTCAACGATAATCGGGCCCATAGCCGTCTTCAGCATGATCTCGGTACGGAGTGTGGTTTCGGATAGAATATCAGGCATCACTTCGCTCCCTTTCCGGTCTGTTTTCCGGTACGGTCTCATTGAGACGCATCAATTCGTCCTTGGTGAAAAACGCCGTCTCATCGACCATGATGTCTTCGAGGGCGGCAAAGAGAACGGTTTCCCCGTCTGCAAGCACTGTCTGCAGACTTTGGATATAGCGTTCAAAGCGTGCTGAGCCTTGCGCTTGCGCAGCAGCCTTGTCCTTGTCGGGCACTGGGGGAATGACGGTCAGGAAGTAGCGCATGAACAGCGCAAACGCTTCCGCCGCGATAATCTGGTTGCGTTTTAAGACTTCCGATTGCCGTGTCATGCGATCAAGGCGCCGGATCAACGCTGCGTCGCGTTTGACCTCATGCTCTTGGGCAAAGAATGCCGACAGCGCATTATTGACAACTTGTGATTCATTGCTGCCGGGACGCTTCGCTAACGCCTGAAGGCGGGCGTGATTTAAGGGATCGATATAAGACCAGATGCGGGGTTTGGTGGAGGGCATAATCAAAAATCCATGAGGTCGATGTTTGGGGCGCCCTTATCGAGGCCGTATGCGCGCGTTGCGGCTTTGGCGGCGCGTGCAAGATCGGCCGCGCGCGTGGCTTCAAGATCGCTTGTCTCATGCTCGATGGCGCCTTCATTGCCGCGGTCGGCGTCTTTCATCTCTACCGAAGACGCCGCAGCGATTTCGGGTTTGAGCTCTTTGCCGCCATCGTCCGGGTCGGTGGTTTGATCGACGCCAGGCTGCGCAAGACGTGCGTCGACACCGCGTGTTTGACGTCCCCAATCTTCCGATCGGGCCGGCGGGAAGTCTGCGGGTGGCGCATCAAGACGGTTCAGGGCAGGCGGCGCCGTCACGCGGCCTGCGAAATTCGCGTCTTCATAATATTTGAGCTTTCTGGCTTTGATGGGCGGCAGGCCTGAGACCAACACCACTTCATCATCTGCGGGAAGCTGCATGACTTCGCCCGGCGTTAAGAGCTGACGCGCGGTTTCCTGTCGCGAAACCATGACATGCGCCAGCCATGGCGCCAGACGATGGCCCGCATAGTTTCGCATCGCACGCATTTCGGTCTTGGTTCCGAGCGCGTCTGATATGCGTTTTGCTGTGCGCTCATCATTGGTGGCGAAGGCAACGCGCACATGGCAATTGTCGAGGATCGAATTGTTCGGCCCGTACGCCTTTTCGATCTGGTTGAGCGATTGGGCAATTAAGAATGCGCGCAATCCATAGCCGGCCATGAATGCAAGCGCGCTTTCAAAGAAGTCGAGCCGCCCGAGCGCTGGAAACTCATCGAGCATCAAGAGCACTTGGCGCTGGTTCGCCTGGCCTGCATCGCCTTCAAGTTTTTCCGTCAACCGGCGGCCGATTTGATTTAAGATCAACCGCACGAGCGGTTTGGTGCGTGAGATGTCGGAGGGCGGGACAACGAGGTAGAGCGAAACTGGTTTCTCGCCGTCGATAAGATCGGCGATGCGCCAATCGCATTTGGATGTCACTTCTGCGACGGTAGGGTCGCGATAAAGACCAAGAAAGCTCATTGCCGTCGACAAGACGCCGGAGCGTTCGTTCTCTGATTTATTCATGAGTTCGCGCGCAGCTTGCGCAACAACGGGATGCGTTCGGGCGGCGCCGGTCTCTCCGAGATGATTGGTGCTCATCATCACCCAAAGAGTGCGCTCGAAAGAGCGGCCCGGGTCAGAAAGGAAACTTGCAACACGCGCCAGGGTCTTTTCTTCTTCTGCATAAAGGACATGAAGAATGGCGCCGACGAGCAAAGCGTGCCCGGTCTTTTCCCAATGGCTGCGCCGCTCCAGGGCGCCTTCCGGGTCAACCAGGATGTCGGCGATGTTTTGAACATCGCGCACCTCGTTGGCGCCTTTTCGCACTTCAAGAAGAGGGTTGTATTTTGCGCTCGATGCATTCGTCGGATCGAACAACAGACAATAGGAGAATTTCGAGCGCCATCCTGCAGTAAGGCGCCAATTTTCGCCTTTAATGTCGTGAATGACGGCGCTGCCGGTCCAACTTAATAATGTGGGAACAACGAGGCCGACGCCTTTGCCTGAGCGCGTCGGCGCAAAGGTAAGCACATGTTCAGGACCGTCATGACGGAGATAGTGATCGTCAAAGCGGCCTAGGAAAACGCCGGAGGGCGACAACATGCCGGCTTTGGCGAGGTCTTTGTGGGACGCCCAGCGCGACGATCCGTAGGTGGTGAGGTTTTTCGCCTGTCGTCCACGCCACACTGATCCGATCACCGCGACGAGAGCGGCGACAAAACCGCTGCCGCTGGCGATCATCCCGCCTTTCAGGAAAATGCCTGGCGCGTAAGCGTCGAACGCGTACCACCATTCAAATAAACGCCATGGATAATAAACGGGCTGATCACGAATGATGAACCATGCGGGCCCAAGATAGGCGTCATAGGCGAATTGCGCCGCGACCCACTGCGTTGCGATCCAAACGCCGCAAACAATCGTGACGAGTACGATTGCGATCTGTCCAATGAGTATTGATTGCGGCGACATGCTTATTCTCGACTAAGTTTGTTGAGCTGAGCATGACGCAGCGATTGTTCGTCCGTCTACTGCGGAAAGAATACAAAAATTTGAATTAGTTTTGGTCTTTTGCGGAGAATTTTAGACGCCAGAATTAATGACGTCGCCTTTTTGTATTTTATTGCGCCAATCAGCGACGCTAATTTGTACTCCATTATTAAAATTGAGGAACAAAGAGGAATTTTGTTTGACGAGCGCCGCTAGCGGTAATTTGTTGTTCAGGGGTTGTGGAGTGATCCAATCAGCTATGCGACAAGCCCAAGCTTTGTTGGATAATAGAAAAGCTCTTTGGGTGGGTGCGCTTATTCTGCGATGTTCCGGGGCTTCAATGACGAACACGTTTATGCGTGATTGCGCCATCAACTCGGCTGGCGATTTGAAGTGCGCTTGGCCGCATCCAACTAGACGCCTTAGCGGTGATGGCTTCTATGCCTGGCTGAGAGAGGCGACCGCCAATGGCCTTGTTTGTAAGTGATTTTCATAAAAATGGACCGCAGTCTATCGTTTTTCATTGATTGTAAGCGTTTTTCATGAAATACTCCCCTAGTAATAGAAATGCCAAGGGAGAAAGCGCTTTTCATGGACGCACCCCAAA
Organism: Hyphococcus sp.; assembly: GCA_021776375.1. GTDB lineage: Bacteria > Pseudomonadota > Alphaproteobacteria > Caulobacterales > Parvularculaceae > Hyphococcus. Next base: position 13,308 of record JAJFGA010000073.1, read on the forward strand.
ATAACCTGTTTTCAGGGCCTGTAAGCGTTTTTCAGGAAAGTCGCCTGCCCGAAAGGGCGACACCTGCGGGCTACGCCGCGTTGATTGAGGCATATGGATTGCGGGCTCCGGCGCCCCTAACTCTAAGCGCCATCGGCAGCCGGCACAAAATCTACGAAGAAAACGACTGGCGTATCTACTCGCCGCGCTATGCGCCCAGCGCAACGCTTGAAGGCCATCTGGTGTTCGCCCTGAAATATGAAGGGCTCGATCTTGCCGTTCTCAAACGGCTGTTCGAAGCAGCGACCACTGATGAACTTGCAGCCATCATTCGCGCCAAGCCGACAAGCGCCTATATGCGCCGTGTCTGGTTCTTATATGAATGGCTATTGGAAACCCGGCTCGACCTAGAAGACGCCAAGACCGGGAATTACGCTGATATTGTTGATACGAAGCAGCAATTTGCGGTCGCCGGCGAGACGTCAACACGCCACCGCGTGCGAAACAATTTGCCCGGTGGAAAAGCATTTTGTCCGCTTGTCCGGCGAACAGACGCGCTGGAAGCATTCATTGATGCGCGGCTTGATCAACGCGCCGCCGCCGTCATCGGAAAAATTTCTGCAAGCGTTCTTGCGCGCACCGCCGCCTTTCTGCTCTTGAAAGATTCCAAATCCAGCTATGCGATTGAAGGCGAAGCACCGCCGCAAAACCGCATTCAACGCTGGGGAAAGGCGATTGGCGAGGCGGGCAAGCATCCTCTCGATGCTGATGAGTTCCTTCGCCTGCAACGTATCGTCATTGGTGATGACCGATTTACCCGCCTTGGTTTTCGCGATGAAGGCGGCTTTGTTGGTGAACATGATCCAGAGACGCGATTGCCGTTGCCTGACCATATCAGCGCGCGACCGGAGGATTTGTCTGAGCTTATCCAAGGCATAATCGATTTTGATTCTGATTATGCAGCTGAGTTGTCGCCGGTTATTGCCGCCGCCGTTCTGGCGTTTGGCTTCGTTTATATCCATCCCTTCGCCGACGGGAATGGCCGTCTGCACCGGTATTTGATACATCATGTATTGTCGGCGCGCGGCTTTAACCCGCCTGGCATGGTGTTTCCCGTTTCTGCTGCGATCCTCAAGCGCATCGATGACTATCGACGCGTTTTGGAAAGTTATTCAGCGCGGGCTCTACCGCTCATTGACTGGGAGCCGACGGGTCGCATGAATGTCCGCGTCCTCAGCGACACCGGCGATTTTTATCGCTTCTTTGATGCAACGCCCCACGCTGAATTCTTGTTCGAATGCGTTGAACAAACAATCGAAACGGACCTTCCAGAAGAAGCTGCCTTCTTAGAGCGTTATGATACATTCAAGACCCGCATTGAGGCCCTCATTGAAATGCCAGCATCCACAATCGATTTGCTTTTCAACTTCCTGAAGCAAAATGGCGGAAAATTATCTAAACGAGCGCGTGAAAAAGAGTTTGAAATGCTTACCGACGAAGAGGCCCAAGCGGTTGAGGAAATCTATGGTGCGGGGTTTAGTGATTAACCGTCGCTGGTGAGCGTTGTTAAAGCTACCCAATGGCCTGCCATCGCGTCACTCAAGGTTACGATAAGCCCCGGCCCTTTGTCAGGCGCCAGGAAATGCTCTGATTACGAATGATGCCTGATACCGCCTTGCCGCGATTGCGCTCCAGCACATCGCGCCAGGGAACCAGCGTGAAATCCTTGGCGCGTTCGATGACAGCGTAGCGTCCGCTCGGACGATCAATGGCGTGCGAATAGACGCCTGCGACGCGGCCGTCCCGGGGCGCCGGTGTAAAGGCTTTTCCGAGTTCATTGGCGAGATCGTCGCCGGCGCCGGCAATATCGCGCGCCTCAAGGGCGGTGAGCGTGTCTTGTGTAAGGCGAAACTGGTCTTTCGCGATGAAGCCTTGCTTCATCAGAAAATTCCGCCTGGCTGCACGAGCGGTTTCAACATCGCCAGCAAAACCCCGGGCGCCCGCCGCGTCATCGAAGTCTCGAAGATGTTCGTCAAGCCAGGTGGCGCCCATCGCGGTTTTCATTTGCGATAGTCGTAAGGATGAGCGGATCTCGATATCGGCGGGGCGCTTGGGGGCGCCGGCTTTCTCAAACTCTGCAGCGCGTTTCAAATAGTCGGCGGGGATGCGCCAAGTTCCATCACTTTCGCGGTTTGCATGCCCAGCGCGTCGAAGCGCTTCAAGGCGCCGGACATGGGTTTCGACATATTCAGGCCTTGCGCCTTGATCCGCCTCCATGTGCAACACCGTGCTGTAACGCCCACCATGTGCGTCAGCGATCTTCGCAATGGTGTGATCGGATTGGCGTGGCTCCAGGTTCGCCGGCCTGACGGTGACGATCTCGCCTTTGGCGAATTCGGGCAATCTTGCCTCTCCGCCAATCGACACATAGACGGACTTGCTCTCAAGGCTGTCCACCACGATGAACGCCCGATCATTGACGTCGTCGGCGACGCCTTTGTCGATGATAACGCCGGTGATCGGTTTGGCGGTGTCCGATGTTGGGTTGAAAATTGAACTGGCGTCCATCATCCGCAGCGCTTGATTGTCGTGCATTGCGCGGTGCACCGCCTTGATGATGTCGCTGCGCTCGCCAATGCGGCGCAAAATGGCCTCGGCACCAGGCGCGATACGCCATCGTCCTTTGCCAAGAGGCTCAGTAAGTCCAAGGCCCTCCAAATGCTTGGCGCGCATGCGGCCGAGTTGCTGGCGCCACCGGGCGCCGCGCTTTGGTTGATCGGAGAAATCGACGACGCCGTTCTCCGCGCGATGAAACAGCGAACGGTCGAGCGCCGTCAAACGCTCCTGTGTGACCATCCGGGCCATGCGCTTGCGGCCCTCGATTTCAGGGACAGGCCCCAACTCTAGTTCGACCAATTCTTGAGCCCGTTCACGCATGCCATGGGCGATATATTTTCGTGGGATGATGAGATCCGTTCCATCGTCGCGTTGGCCGCTGATGATCAGATGAGTATGAGGCTGGCCGGTGTCGTAATGATTGGCGGCGACCCAATCGAGTTTCGTTCCGAGATCATGTTCCACCTGGTTCACCAGATCGCGCGTATAAGCGGTTAGGTCCTGCAGCTCGCGCGCATCTTCTGGTGAAACGATGATCCGGAATTGATGCCGGTCGTCCGCGCCGCGTTCAATAAACGCTTCTTTGTCGACTTCCGATCTTTCCCGATTATAGAGCTTCGCCGGTTCGCCATTAGCGCCGGTCCCATCACGCTCCACATAGTCCAGGTGCAAACGTTGCGCGGCGGCGCCTTTTGCATCCATTCGCACAAGATGCGTTTTGACGATGACGCGGCGTTGAAAATGGTTGGTCGCCGTGCGCGCCTGGCGACCATGTTGGCGCGAACCGCGACTGCGTGAGACCGCCACGGCGCCCTTCGATATCTTGCGAAAGAAGCCTTGGACCTTCTTGGCGCCATTGGGTGAGCGAATACGTCCAAGTTTAACCTCGAACTGATTATCGCCTGGCGTCGCCATCAATTAGCGCCAATCGCCGCGATTTCGGCGCAATTGCGGAAAGTCACTCCCTGCAGGGCCAATCAATACGGGGCATACGGCAGAAACGGGAGTGCTCCTATGCGCTAAAGGGGCGCCCCCAAAAAAGATGTGCAGACAAGGGGTTAGCGCCGAAGAGGCGCCCCCGTCTTTTATCTTGCCCTCCGCGCCCTTCGCTTCGCTCAACGCCCGCGCCCGGCCCAATTGTGCGCCCGCCGCACCATGTCGGTTCAATCTGTTCCCAAGGAACCGAACAGTACCTAGAACATTTTCCAGTGGAACCGCCCCGAAGTATCTGCTGTCAAAAGACGTCTGCACATCTGTTGAAACGAGAAACACCTCGTTGTTTTCAAGAATAATGCATCCTTGCCAGGACGGCAGTTTACGTCCTGAACCGTCCCGCTGGTGTGTGAAGATATCAGGACGGTTCCGGGCGTGAATGACACCATTTTCCGAGCAAACCTCTTCTCCCGCGATCGCCCAAACAGTTTTGATGAGGGGGATATGGTACGGTAGATAGCCCCGATCATGGGCGAGCTTTCGCGCTTCCGCTGGCGCGAACGCCGCGACCATTACGCCGCGTTCAATGCGACTATTTGTTGTGACTGCGTACCACCCCACGGGTGCGCTCTCACTCTTATTATAAAGCAATCTTGGTATTGGCGGCGCCGCTATCTCCACTAGGGATGCGATACAAAGCGCGGCAACGGCGCCGCTTGTCATGATGCGCTTAACCATGACGTTGCTCTGCACGGGATGCCGCATCAGGTCGAAATCCGGCGGTCTCAAGCGTGTTGTGTAGCTGACGCCATTGCGCAACCGGCAGCTTTTCAAGGGCTGGGTGAACGGTTTTTAGTACGTCAATGGCATCAAGAGCCCGTTTAACGCGCGTGCGGCCGCGGGCCTGCAGCAAGACTTCGGCACCGGGTTTAACGCCAGGGACGTTGGAGACGGAGCCTCCATCAACGGCTGCGCAAATAAACAATCGCCAGTCCTGCGTACCGTATTTATCGCCGTGCCAGCGCTCATAGGCAAACACTTGGCCGGCTTCGAAGGCGACCAATTCCCGACGCCAACCGCGCCTTATCGTGAACACCGGCACACCGAATATCAGACGATGGTTCAACCGTTTCTTTCTATAAGCAATGATGACAACGGTGAACCGTTCATCACGCATCGCTTTTATCATCGTCGCCTTTTTTCGGGTTATTTTTTGGGCGATTTTCCGGGTTGGAATCTCGGTCCTGTGACCACCGGTCCAACTCACTCTTGTGGTAAACAACTTTACCGCCATGTTTTCGCCAGCACGGGCCTTCTTTGCGCCAACGCATCGCATTCAGCGTGCTTTCTTCAAGACGAAGATAGATTGCAGCCTCAACAGCTGTAAAAAACGGGCTTATTTGAGCGTCACTCCGCACCTGTTCCATCGTTACTCCCCACTACACAACACAACTCTACTAACAGCGAACGCGCTGATTTTTGCGGTTCGCGAGAGAAAACTGACTCAAATTTTAGGGAGTTTGAAGCGGCGAATATTCAACGTTGCATATTCGCCAAAACAAATCATCTGGCGTAACTTAGATCGCCTTTTTCGTGAGGAACTCTTTGTAACCGGAATTGATGAGGCTGTGAACCCGATTAACCAAACGACGGGTCCAATCTTCGTAATAACGCCCGGGCGACCCCCATTCTTTGGCAATCAAATCGCGTCCGTAAATCGCCATGGCAATGTCGCGATGTGTTCCACCAGACCGTTCAATATCATATGCGATAAGTCCTTGCGTGAGCCTGGTCGTATCTTTGCTGCGTCCGATCAATGAAAGCTTGCCGCCCGTTGATTGGTAAAGCGACAATAGTTGATCGGCGGTATCGAGACGGCGTTTGTAGTATTTGGCGCCATTTATTTTCAGACCCACGCATCCGCTATCTCCGAGGGACGCCGGAGTTTCACAATAAAGTTGCACCCAAAAACGTTGACCGCGCATCAACGTATGACGCGCGCCGTCAACCGTTTCCAAAAGCGCACGGCGGGTTGGAATAGCTGACAACACTATCTCATTGTGGTGACTATTGACCGCCGACTTTTCGTTTTTGAGTGGATATAGCCGAACCGGCAGTGATCCAGCGAGTAGGTTAGGGGACCAGAAGACATCAGCGTCGAGAGCAGATTGGTCGGGATCAGCGAAGGTCAGTAATCCCCATTTTTCAGCATCGGGCCAGCGCCTGCGCTCTTTGATCAATGTGGCGCCAGTACTCAAATAGACGAGTCGCTGCCGACCGGCGCGGGAGCGTCGATAGTCGCGTTGATAGTCCGCGTTTCGCCGCAGATGTTCCCATGCCCACGCTGCGTTCGGCATACGAAGACCGGTCTTTATACTGTGGTCGGCAGTGGCGCCGGTGCTCGGCTGTTGCGCTGAATCGGACATCGGCCTTCTCCTCGCTTTTCAATAATTTCCGATAGAAGGGTTATGAATTGTTAAAACGAATTAAGAAAACCGCCCGGTTGTTCGACCGGGCGGTTCACGTTGCTGTTATAGGATCTGCTAGTCCTGTGGGTTCCACAGAATGGCAAACTCATCGTCGGAGCTTTCCGAGGCGGCGCCAAGGTTTGCATAAACCTTGCGGGGACCGATCATCGGGTGTGCGAGCGTGAGCGATAGGTAAGGCTTGTTGCTCGTCTTGCCGACTCGGTTCCACCCGCCGCCGATTTCACCCAATTGCGCGGAGAAGATGCGGAAGTCAGGTTGAGTTTCTTTATCTTTCGCGTCGTTCGAAACGATCTTGATCCGGCTGTTAAGGCCCATGGAAAGGACGCCTTCAAAGTTTCCATTTTCGCTTCGTGTTACATATCCTAGTGATTGCGCCATGATTTACGTCTCCTGAGTTTTCGTGCTTGGGGCCAATCCCCGAGCTGACGCAGACCGACAAGACGGGACTCTCATCTTCCTAAACCGCCAACTCCATGAAACGGCGGGCGGAACGACAGTGGAGCACCCCGAACGGAGACTTTTTTGTTGCGCGAGGAGGCCGTTCGAGCACAGCGAGGGCGCGCCGGGGAAAAAAGTTTCTGGCAGGGGTTTTGGGGGATGAAGGGTCGTCCGAGGTGAAAAGGCTCTGCTGAAGGATTGGTTGCCACACCGGCAAAACTGATCTGGAGGTTTCATATTATGCGCGCGTTGAGCACCACTTTGTAACGACCGTTGAAGAAAACGTTGCTCACGGCTATCCGATCATCAGTCAATCGACCGGGTTATTCGGTTGCAACGACGATGATTTCTAAAGGCAACCCGCAGCATAATATTTTGGAAAATCCGCCAGTGGGTTTCGAATATTAGGTTTTCTGTTCACCGTGATCGTCAGTTATTATGACGTCTTTGATAAATGAGCCGTCCTTATTGAACAAAAATGTAAAATCACCGCCTTTGATCGCGTCTGCAATTTCGGGCTGCGACAGTCCCTCTACTCGAATGTTATCAAGCGCATGATCGACAGCTAAAAACAAAAGTCTGCCGCGAACGCTCTTGTCCAACTCGTGTAGCAGAACGGCAGGCGGTCGATTGGCAACGATGCGTGAGAATTTTTGGTCAAGACTGAACTGAGTCATGAATGTGGGGCGATCTTTAAGGTGAATATTGGCACAGGCGAAATCAGAAATTACTTCACGCATCTGTAACGTGTTTACCGGCCCTGTAATTTTTTCAAGGCGCGGATTACAAGTCACCATTGCTGCGCCGGAATCGTCAAACACAGCATAGAGAGAGATATTGCCGAGTCGCAGCAACATCGATTGTCCGACCGTTAGGTTGACGAGATCAAATTTGTCATCGGTGTCTTTCGTATTTACCGGGAGTGTTAGAAACGAACCAACCGCCTCACGTTCAACCGTGGCGTTCGTAACAAAACAACGGACGAGGCTATGAAGGTGATGCAGGTCGGTCCAGTCATAATAGAATGTTTGGGCAATTGTCGCGTCGCCGAGGCGTTGATCACGGTGCATCTTTAAAGCGCGATCCTTCAAATGCGCCTTGAGAAAAATGAGACCCATCCAGACGTAAACCTTCAGCAATCCGCCATCTCGGATAAAATCATTTATAGCGTCGCAGCCTTTATTAAGAATTTCGCTTAAAGGGGTTTCTACCACGCTTCCCATCAGGGAATTACAATCCTTGCAGCAAGGAACCGTGTAGCTGCCATATCGAATCGTGGTTCCGTTAGGAAGCGTTATGGTGCGGTCGAAGAGATCATACCTTCTTAGTAGCCACCGAGGCAGAATATGTTCGTTGTTAAATTCTTTCGAGCCTGGATTGGCGCCGCATAAAAAACAACAATCACCTAATGCAATATCACTCAAAAAACGTTCTGTACTGAAAAAAATAACCTCTCCCGCCTCATTCAACACAGATCCGTCTTTTGTTTTGGTCCACATTCCGTATCGCTCCAGACTCTAAAGTTGTTTGCCAGCGTTTGTTACGATTGGCGATTCTAATACAAAAACTTCATGCGGCCCTTGAGGCGCCTTTTCGAATTGATAGAGCGCATGGAGATAACGATGGCGTTGGTGTCCTTCGACAAGAACGAGCTTCATCTCTGGAAATTCCCCCTTTAGTCCTCGAACGCCATCAGGAGTGGACAATGTTATGATTGGAAAATCCCATGTTCCGTCATCGATCGCTGCGGCAGTTGGATGCTTTTTCCCACCGATTTTTTGTTGAAAGACGCTGAGGTCGTGTTTTGGATTTAATGTCTGTGCCCATTCTCGATGGATCGATCCAAATATTTCGTCGGGGGCCATCTTCACGCTCTGACAGGTCAAGTCGTCTAGCTGCAAGAATGCGAAAGGCGACTGCGTCCAGTGACGATGTATCCATTGCTCACAAAGCAGCGGGTCCAGGTGAGGCAATGTATCGGAATGGCGCGCCCACCATTCGTCAAAGTCCTCCTTATCAGGTTCTCCTACACCATTGGGTGTTAGCCAATCGGGCCACACGGCGGGGAGTTTTTTGGACAAATCAAACATAAAGCACCGGTATAGCTCTCTAGTTGAACAGTAGCCTATCAACTTAATCTTATTCGGGACGCAAATGCTTTTATAGCTCTGGAGATTCAATAGTGCGCCGTGTTTGATGAAATCACGGCTGCAAAATAGCTTCTTTGCCTGTTTTCGGGGGTGGCGCGCTATTCTATTTTGGCTTTGGGGTCGAGCAAATGATGCGGTGCCACATGAAGGGCGTCGGCGATGTCGGCGAGCATGTCGATCGAGATCGATGTTTCGGTTCGCTCAATCATGCCGACATAATTGCCGGAACTGCCCGCGCGGGCGCCAAGCTCGTCTTGGGTCAGGCCGAGACAAGCGCGTCGCTTGCGAACGTTACGTGCTAAAATTTCGCGAACATCCATCCGACTGTAGTGGACAGTGTCAACGCAAAGAAGCTACCAAATATATTTGGGATTCGAATTCAACGTTGTCATCGCCGAAAAGCGCGTTGGAATGATGGAAGCGAGGCGTCCATGCAATCAGCACAAGTCGACCTTACAACGACGCGATTTTTTCTAACCCATAGCGGTTATGTTGCGCTTGAGTGCGACACGCTTGACGGCGCACAGCAATTAAACCTTTTTGGGCCGGATGGCGTTCTACCGCCACGCCGATTTTCTGAACTCGTTGATGAGATGCTTGAAACGCTTGCCGCGGCGCCAGATAAATCAGACGCTGCGGGCTTGAACTCACTGGCTGACGATCTCCAGGCAGGCTTGGCCAAAGTGGAAGCAGCGCTGAAAAGCTAAGTCGCTAGTGTTACCGCGCCCAAAAGACGTGAATTTCGTCAAAGCCGGTTTGAATCGTAAAGATATCGCCGGACATTTCCATGTCGCGGCCCATGGCTTGCCAATCGATGTAGTATTCAAGCTGTTTGGGGATTTCCGGGCCGGTTTCCTCGGTCAAGTCTTGGGCAAAATCCGCAACGGATTTGTGTTCGCCCGCATAGTCTTCAAAGGCGGCGCTAGCGTCGCCTAAGTCACCGCCGAAATGCTCCAAGAGTTTCCCGCCAAGCTCGCCACGTTCCTCGATGAATTCGGCGAGCGCTGCGATAGTTTCAAAGCTCGAATATTCAGACAGCGGCGCGCCTTCAAACCCTTCATAATCATGGATCGCCCATTCTTCCGCTGAGGCTTCCGGTGATGCGCCAAGCATCGCTCTGACTTCTTCCCAAATGTGATCTTCGCCAAGGGCCGCATCGATCCAGCGCCCATGCAGGCGTCCGTTATTGTATGCCGCAAGGCAGGCCACATAGATTCTGATCTCTGCTGCCGGCGCAATAGTCTTGCAGAGTGGCGCAGCGTCCGGCGTCTCTCTTGATCGCTTTTGCTCCGGCGTTTGATCTTGGTTGGGTCTCTCGGTTTTGTTGGGATTCATCGCTGGTCTCCTTCTCCGCCTCGCACCAGTTTCCCCGGAGGGCGGGGGTGGGCGGCGAGACAAGCCGTTTGGCGCCGGGTAATAGGACGCGGCGCCAAGGGTTTTGGTAGGAGACTAAAAAGAACGTAAACGAATTAAGAGCCAAAGCCCTTGCGACGTGGCCGCCCGGCGCCATAAGGCGCCGTCGCCCACCCCCGTCCGACCGGGGAAACCACCAAACAAAGCCGCCGCTTTAGCGGCGTCAATCGGTGCTGGCTTGCCAGCGCAAGCGTCAGTCGAGCGGCGATAGAGCCCGGCCGCCAGCGCGCCGCGGGACGCCCATACCTACAGCCCAATAGCTTGTCACTCTGAAAATCCTGACTGGTTCGGCATAAAGTCTTTAATGGCAACGCCAAACAAGTCCGCAAGCTTTACGATATCGACAACCAAGAACGGAAAATCACCAGATTCTGCTTCCAGATAATCACCAACAGCCATTTCTAGATGCGAAGCGACGTCTATTAAGGGCAATCCCATTCTGATGCGGCAAGCGCGCACATTTTCGCCAATCAAGGCGTCGGCGCTACAGAAATCGAGCGCTCGACGATCAGTCATTATCCGCTTGCGCGCGATACCCGCATTCTTCAAGAAAACGATCGAACAGCAAAAACGTTGCGCCGGCATTTTCCAACCGGGAGATTGAAAAGGCGTCGTCATCGCCGCCGCCGCAAACGACAAAAACATTGTACCCCGCTTCGATGGCCATAATGGCCAGGGATACGATGAAAGACGACGTGTCATCGGCGAGAATGATAAATTGCCGGCACGCTCGCTTCTCAACCAACTCAGCCAGTTTATCATTGTTCCAGGGCGGTGCCCCTTCATCGCTGAAAAAATGGAGGCCAGCGTCGGGCTTTGGCAAAAATGGACGCAGGCGTTCAAGCAAATGCGGCGCATCAGGCGCGACATGATCGGGCGTGATGCGAACGATCACGGCGTCATCCAACCTAATGATGTTCAAGGGTGTCGATGTCATCAGAGTCTGATCAATTCACCTATGTTTAGCGCGGCATTCGCCACCGCTGTTTAATATTTGGCAGGAGATGAAGGCGGCGCGGCCGACGCCGCGCCGCAAGGTAGAGGGCTTTCACAAGGGTCACCGGAGGGTTCGCCCTATGTAAGAGTAGACGCTGTTTTTTAAAGAAGCCTCATCACAACGCGGCGAATTATTCTTCTTAAAAGGTTTTTGAAAAGTGCGGGTACAATCAACATTCAGGAACTAACAACGTTGATAGTCGTCCTAAACAATGACGAACAAAAGACGATCGTTTTGCCGGCATCATTCCGTCTGAAGTATGAAATCAACCGCGGCCGAGTGAACAAAATTTCGAGCCATTTACCGCCATGCTATGCACGACACTGCACCGTTTTCAAACGTGTTGAGCGGCGCTTATTCGCTGCGCAATTTGCAAAATCGGGCGTCACGGCGCATGATCGGCGCAATTCGTGCATGAAAATTAGCGGCGTCTTTGAGCGCTGCACCGTATAAGGAGGGACATGAACAAGGGGCCCGGCATAGAGACGACGCAAGGAATTGATCCTGAATTGCAGGATCATCTTGACGCCTATGCGCGGCAGTTCCGTCCAGCCTTATCGCGTTATTTCCAGCGGCGCGGATGTCAGCCGGCGACAACCGATGATCTTGTTCAGGACGTGTTTGTGCGCCTTGCAAAGCGCACCAATGGCGGCGAAATCGAGAACGCGGAAGCCTATCTGATGCAGACCGCTTCATCGGTCTGGAACGACCATATGCGCAAACGCCAGCGCCGCTCCCATTCAGAACATGTTGAATTTGAAGATGAATTTCATGGCGGTGAGGGTTTTTCACCGGAACGCGTCTACGAGGGTAGAGAACAGATTCAACGACTGGCCGACGCTCTGGGCGAATTACCTGTCCGGACGAAGCAAGTCTATGTGCAATGCCGTATCGACGGCATGAAGCGCAAAGACGTCGCAGACCGTCTTGGTATTTCGGTGAGCGCCGTTGAAAAACATTTGATGAAGGCGTCGGAATATATTGGCGATTTGTTTGGTGACGAAGAATGACCGGCCGTCCTGACATGATTGAAAAGAGCATCAAGGAAACCGCGGCCTATTGGGCCGTGCGGTTGAGCTCGCCGGATTGCACGCCTGAAGACCGTTGCGGATTTGAAGCGTGGCGGCGCGCCGATCCTGAACATCAGGAAGCGTTCAACCGTCAACAGCGCGGCGCCGCGTTTGTTGATCGCAATGTGGCGCATCCCATTCTGCAAGCGCTCGCCGAAGAGGTGCGCACTGAGACCGAACCCGGCCTTTTTCAAAAAAGCCGCTGGAAGATCGCGGCCATCGCTGCGAGCTTTGTCCTGGCAATCGGCGTTTCAACAATCCTCGTTACGTCAAACTTTAATGGACGCAGCGGCACACAGCTCGCCTCCAATATCGAGGCTTACGAAACCGCGATTGGCGAGCGCTCAACGATTACGCTGGCCGACGGTACGGCGCTGACGCTGAACACCAATTCCAAGGTGGAAGTGGATTTCAAGGCCGAGCAACGAGACATCAGATTGTTGCGCGGACAAGCGCTTTTTGAAGTCGCCAAGGACATCAACCGACCTTTTGTCGTCAGGGCCGGCGATCAGCGCATTGTGGCTCTGGGGACAGCGTTTGACGTGCGCCTCGACGATCTGATCGGCGTGCAAGTCACCCTTATTGAGGGAAGCGTATCTGTTGACGAAGTTCTAGATACGCCCGCTACCAATCCAACTTCACTTGCAACAACTGACCTTACGGGCAAAATCGAATTGCGCCCTGGCGAGAGGTTGATCGCCAAAATTGATACTGAAACTGAAGTTCAGCAAGCCGATATTGAAGAAGTCACAAGCTGGCGCGATGGACGCCTCGTCTTCCGGAAAAAACCGCTGCCGGACGTGATTGCCGAGATGAACCGCTACAGCGCACAGCAATTGGTACTCAGCGATGATGACCGCCTCAAAGAAATGACGGTGAGCGGTGTCTTCAGTACCGGGCGCGCCTCCGGCTTCGTCTACGCGCTGGAAACAATGCAGCCCTTAAAAGCGGAACGCACTGGTCAACGCGAGCTGACCTTGGTGTGGCGCGAATAGCACACACTAAATCGCCCGTGAAGTTTTTTTGACGAATTGCTGAGCACCTGAAAATTAACGGCGTCTACGTCGGTGAAGGCACTTGCATCAAAAGCCAAGCGCCTAAAAAAGCTGATACCGTCGGGAGGGACAGGACATGGCAATTCGTAATTCAAATTCACTTAAGAAATGGGCGCTTGCAAGCGCCGCTCTAACAGTGATCGCGCATGGCGCGGCGTTCGCACAGAACAAGAAAACTGTCGAGTTCGATATCGACGCGCAAGAGCTGGGCGACGCGCTCAATGAATTCGGGCTCCAAAGTGGCAAGGAAGTCTTTTTTCTTGAATCCGACATCGACGGTAAGCACACGGATGGCCTGGAAGGAAACTACTCGCCAGCAGACGCCATCAATCTCTTACTTGACGACACCGGCGTCAAATATCGCGATAATGGTAATGGCACGATCCTCATTGGCGAGGCCTATATCCGGCAGGCGAGCCTGCAAGGGGATGCGCCGCGTGGGGGCGTCTTTCGCGTGGCTCAGTTGGATCAGGAAGGTGATGTTCGGGAAATCAGACGAGACGAAGACGTAGAAGATGATAAATCAGAAAAGGATGTGATTGTCGTTACGGGATCTAATATTCGCGGCGTCTCTCCGGACTCGTCTCCATCATATGTATTCGACCGGGAAGATATCGAAAAAACTGGTTTCGGCACGACGTCAGAATTCATACAAAGTCTGCCGCAAAATTTTGGTGGTGGTTCAAATGCTGATGTCACCGGCGTGGTAGGCCTGCCCAACGATCGCACGGCCGGCGATAATCTGGCATTTGGGTCGAGTGTCAATTTGCGCGGGCAAGGCTCAGGAGCAACGCTGGTACTTTTGAATGGTAACCGTCTGGCGCCGACTGGCGGTCTAGGCGATTTTGTCGATATCTCAATGATTCCATTGAGTGCTGTAGATCGAGTTGAAGTGCTCACTGATGGAGCGTCCGCCATTTATGGCGCTGACGCTATTGCCGGTGTTGTCAATTTCGTTCTACGTGATGATTATGACGGTGCAGAGACTTTCGTGCGGTTTGGCAGTGTGACCGATGGCGGCTTGAGTGAATATCGAGCTGGGCAAACATTTGGTAAGAGTTGGGATTCCGGAAATGCTCTAGTCTCCTACGAGTTCTTTCATCGCGATAATCTTGGAGCTGAGGAACGGAGTTTTTCCGCTACCGCACCTTTACCGAGAGATCTGTTGCCGGAACAAGAAAGCCATAATGTGTTGCTGTCGGGCTCGCAGCAATTGAACGATCGCGTTACACTCCGAGGCCACGGCACCTACTCTCAGCGTGACACGAGTAGCGTCTTTACCAACACTACGCCAAGAACGTTTTTTGTCGATTCAAGAACGAAGCAATATGGCGGGGTCGCAGGAGCTGAGATGTCGCTAGTGGGCGACTGGTTGTTGGATCTACGTGGCGGGTATTACCAGGTTACCGAAAGAGTTGAATCAACGGCGTTTCCAGAGTTGGTTGAAACAAAATCGGATCTATGGTCCGTAGATGGCAAGATAGATGGCACGGTATTTCGTGCCCCTGGCGGAGAAGTGAAACTTGCTGCGGGCGCAAGCTACAGAGAAGAGAATTTTTCGAATTTTGGCGCAATTACCGTTGGAGATCTGTTTAGTGAGGGTGGTCGAAATACAGTTAGCGCATTTGCCGAAGCCTTTATTCCAATTGTTGGCTCTGACAACCGGTTACCAGGTATTGAGCGGTTGGAGCTGTCAGCGGCGGGCCGTTATGACGACTACAGCGACTTCGGCGATACTTTAAATCCGAAGGTCGGGCTTTTGTGGTCGCCTTTAGATGGTTTGAATTTTCGCGGTACCTACAGCACTTCTTTCAATCCACCGAATTTAGGCGATTCGGGGCGAACAGGAGGTTCTGTATTTGCCTTTAATGCCCCAGATCCATCGTCACTGATAGGAACTTCGCTGGTCTTATTCGATTTTGGAAACAATCCGGGTTTGGGCCCCGAGACATCGACTACTTGGACCGCGGGTTTCGATTCCCAATGGGACATCGGTTCCGGTAACATTGATGTCTCTCTGACTTGGTTCGATATTAGCTTCGATGGTCGTATCGAAACGCCGACATCAAATGCGTTTGCAGTGCTTGCTGATCCGGTGCTGTTTGCCGATATCATCAATGTTGATCCTGTTCCCGGCGTGGCGACGGACCTTATCGCTCGCACACCAGATTTCGTAAATTTATCTGGCTTTGGCGGCCCTCTTTGGACGATGCCGGGCGATGAAGAATTTATCCTTGATCTTAGGCTGCAAAATCTCGCATTGGCCGATACCAGCGGCCTCGATTTTGATCTTAATTATGGCGTCGACCTCAGTGAAGTTGGTTTATTCAATGTTGGGCTGAACGCCAGTTACTTATTCAAACAGGAGAAAGCTATTTTCGCTACGTCACCCGTTTTTGACGTTTTGGACACGGTGTTCAACCCGGTTGATTTCCGTTTGCGAGGTAGCACATCCTGGAGCCGTGAGGGCTTTAGAGTTGGCGTGTTCGTCAATTATACAGATGGTTATGTCGATGATAGAGATCTAACGGGCATGGGCGATGTGCCGATCGACTCTTGGACCACCGTGGATCTGAACTTGAGTTACGATACGGAAGAGAGGACGGGCAACAGTTGGCTCGACAACACGAAATTAAGCATAAGCGTACTCAATCTTTTTGATCAGGATCCGCCGAGCATTGATTCATCATCGTTTTTTTCCGAGAACGGTTTTGATCCGACCAATGGAGATCCACTGGGGCGGTTTATATCCTTCCAACTGACAAAGAGTTGGTAACCAAAAGCGTAGCAATCAAACAGTTTCATAAATTGTTTGATTGCTACGGCATCCTTGGCATTTTGAAGTGATTTTCCCTTTGAGAGACTTGGGTAATCGGATGAAATTTACTTGTTTTATCGATCACATTTTGTGTGTTGGAATAATGTGTTTTGTTGCTTCGTGCACAAGCGATGATGTTGCAACACTAACAATCGACTACGTTGATTCTTCCGCGACCAGTGCGATATCGACAGAGAGGAAAGCAATTTCCGTCGAAAATATGATCTCGTTGACGGATCTCGGGGGAATGGCAGGAGAGGGTTTAGCGGTTTCGCCGGATGGAAACTATGTCGCGTTTCAGATGCATCGGGCAATTCTCGATCGGAATGAGTATGAAGCAGCATGGTACGTTCTCGCTCTGACCGAACGCCAAGAGCCGGTCAATATTGGCGATGCGGGCAACCCACTCTTCTTCAAATCTAAGACTGGTAGTCGAATAAATGGGGCCTGGAGATCGACAATCCCTGTTTGGTCTCCAGACAGTGAGTGGGTCGCCTACCGAAAGATGGAGAACGAGTCAGTACAAATTTGGCGCAGCAGTTTGGATGGAAACGTTCAAGAACAACTGACATTCACCGATTCAAATGTTGACGCATTTCACTGGGCAAACAATACAAAACAGATTGTTTTTGAGACTGATGCATCGATAAAAGAGCAATCAGCGTATTTTGCTTCTAAAGCAGAGCGGGGAATTTGGGCCGGTGAAAATGGCTTCGACCCAAAGTCCAAAACGTATTTGTTACAACCCTATGAATTGACGAGTGGTCAACCCGAACTTCAGTTGTTGGACGTAAGCTCAAAACAATCGAGGCGAGCTACACAAGATGAGATTAAGAGATATTTTGGCGCAAGAAACATATCACTTAGCACAATAGGTTCCATTCGCCGAACAAATAACATGCCGGGCCGGCCAAGATCGTCAGGTGTGACAGTGTCGCGGGATGAAAAACATATAGCATGGTTGGAGGCGAACGCCGAAGCTGTGCTGCCGGTTCTGCGCGTTTGGGCGCGACAAGGAGATGCTGAGTCGCGGAATGTAAAATGCGGATTTGACCAATGTTTTGGTCACATCGAGAAACTTTGGTGGAACTCGGATGCGAGTGAAGTAATTTTTCTTCGACGTGAAGGCGCCAACTTGGGAAGCCAAGGTATTTACAGCTGGAACATCGAACGAGACTCGGTGCGCAAAATTTATGGCGACAATTTACGGCATTTATCAGCCTGCGCTTCAGCTGGTGACGGTCTTGTTTGTTTTTCGGACTCACCTGGGCATCCGCGGATAATCGTAAGCTTAAATTTCGTTGATGGGCTTGTGACGACGCGTTTTGATCCGAATCCGGAGTTCGATCGGGTCCTCGTTGGAGAAACAGAGCGGATCGAATGGAAAAACGAATATGGGGTGAAAACGTGGGGGTATATTGTCAGGCCCTTAAGTTATGAAGAGGGGCGCAGATATCCTCTTGTAATTGTTCAGTACCGTGCGCGTGCATGCTTTAAGGGTGGCGTTGGCGACGAATACCCGGTGCACCTGTTCGCCGCTGCGGAGTTTATGGTTTTATGCTTTGATGAGCCAGGACTCTGGCAACTATTTGAATCAATGACTTTGGCTGAGGAACAACGGGTAGTCTGGGAAGACTATTACGAGAGGCGAGTCATTCTCGAATCATTGCACTCTGCGGTCGAATTACTAAGTAACATGGGATTGGTTGACTCCAAGAAAGTAGGTTTAACTGGATTAAGCAGTGGAACAGATACAATTTCGTTCGCGTTGAGTAATTCCAATCGCTTTAGCGCTGCGGTTTCGTCGAGTGGCGGTTGGAGTCCGATAAGCTACTATTTGATGCCTGAGTGGGCGAAAGAATTTAATCGTAGCAGAGGCTTCGGTCGACCGGGTTCTGTCCAAGACAAGTATTGGTCGGGCATGTCACTCGGCGTCAATGCAGGAAAAGTTATGACGCCATTGCTAGTGCAAGTTTCTGATAACGAAGTGCTATACCAGATGTATGATTATGTGACGCTTAAGGAATTGGGCAAACCTGTGGACATGTATGTATTCAAGGATGAATACCACATTAAATGGCATCCACAGAATCGAAAAGCGGCAGCCGAACGAGCGGTTGATTGGATGCGTTTTTGGCTGAAAGACGAAGAGGACGATGATCCGGCAAAAACAGCGCAGTATGAACATTGGAGAAATCTGCGAAATCAGCGCCAGACAACGCAAAACTGAAAAAAATAACCCCATATATCTAGGGGTTTGCAGTTGGTCACATTGAGACTCCAGTCAGGTTCAAATTCGAATGGTTACGGGTGTCCGGTTTCTTCCAATGGTAATTTCTTAAATAAGTTTTTCGAAAAGGGATGAACGATCTTCAATAGCTGATCACGCCTAAATTCAAGTGAACCGCCATCGCCATATTGCGGTCGGCGGTCATGATGGCCCATTAATAGACAACGAAGTCCGTAGTCGAGATCAGCTTCAAGCATTCGCTTTTCCAGCGAGTGGCGAAGCGAATAAACGCGGTGATCGTTGGTGGGAAATAATCCATTTGATCGAAACGCCTTTAGCAAAGAAGACGATAGTAGTGCGCCTTTCTCGCGGTAGTGCGGGAATCCGTTTTTTGATCGTCTCATGGCTTCAAGTGACACGCCGACCAAAGGGATGTCCCTACTCGAAGATCGCGATTTAAGTTTCCGATCAGACCGCTCGCGAATTCTTAGGTGCGGAACATCGTGATCCAGGACGATATTTTCTGGCATTAGATTTGCGATTTCGCTTGGGCGGCAACCGGTTTCGATCATTGTGTAAATGATCAATTTCGCCTCTTCGTTGAGGCGTCCGAATGCGCCCGGAGCGAGTATTTTGTTTCGAACCCACTCGTCCTCGAAAGGTGGAATGTCTTTATAAACGACATTTCCAAAACGCATTTTTGCGAAGGGGTTTTCTCGATTTACTTCACCTTCGTAGTCCCAATACGCTTCACAAAGCGTGCGCATATTCCCGATATCACGGTTGGCGCTGTTCGGATTCAACCCTTTGAACTCACCTTTTGGCTTCAATCTTTCGCCCCACCATTTGCGAAATTCCTGGGCGTGTTTCCTCGTGATTTGATCCATGGGAAGGTCAGTACAAACCGAAATAAAGTTGTTTACGGCGCGCAGTTTGACCTTCTTCCAGGATGTTTTTTGCTCTTCGGATTTGCCGAGTAGATCACTCAACGCGATCTGTTTGCAGTAAATTTCGAACGCTTCCGAGACCAGTGGCGCAGACGGTTCGGCGGCGCCAAGAAGCGCTTCAGCTTCGCCTTTTTGGACCGCCGGGGCTCGCGAAATTTGCGCCAGGCGGTCCATCAATTCAGCGATGCCAGCGGTGTCAACAAGCTCGCTAACGGGTGAGTAAACGAACCCTCTGGCCATCGCGCGCTTCTTCGCAGCGCGATAGCGGGTTAGCGCGGGGTTCTGGCTCAATTGATCGGCGACGCCAGCGTGCTCAACGAGCGACGCCCAATAGAGATCGTCAGCCTCCGCCATGGCGTCTCGACGCGCGCGCGCCACCTCCAGCGCCGTCGTTTTCAGTGAGGCCTTTGAGTAAGTGCGTTGATCAAATTGAGCGTAGGTTTCGGGGACGCGGCGAAGGTAATACCAGTGCCCATTTCGGTTCAGCAAATATTGATCGAGTGACCTCATCACGGTCATGATTGTAACCCGCCATGTTACCCATTTTGTTACCCAAAATGAGAGGAAATTTAAGGAAGCATGGGGATGCTCAGTGAGAAACTGAGTTAATCCAAATGCTTACCTGTTTTGAAAATGAGTATAATGGTGCCCAGGAGAAGACTCGAACTTCCACGGCCTTGCGGCCACTGCGACCTGAACGCAGCGCGTCTACCAATTCCGCCACCTGGGCTTGAGGGGGTGTGCGATAGATTGGGATTGCGCTTGTGTCAAAT
>JAJFGA010000074.1 GCA_021776375.1 Hyphococcus sp.
GAGATGCGTGCGAGCCTTATTATAATAATTGGCATAAGCTTTCAGCACACGATGCAAATGCGCCGCATTCAAGACGATGATGTGATCCAGACATTCCCGCCGAACGGAGCCAATGACACGCTCGACATAGGCGTTCTGCCATGGGCTTCTCAAAGCTTTTGGGCCATCGCGTATGCCTAGCGCACGCAGTTTCGCTTTATATACGGCTCCATAAATCGAATCATTATCACGGATTAGGTGTTTCGGCGCCTCGCCCCATGCAAAGGCCTCAACCAGTTGCTGCGCCGTCCACTGTGCTGTTGGATGATCTGTCACGGCGATGTGAAGAATTTTTCGACGGTCATGCGCCAGAACAACAAATGCATAGAGCATCTTGAAACCGATAGTTGGGACAACGAGGAAATCGCAGGCAGCGATATCGCGGGCGCGAAGGCGTCGGTCTTGGTGATGCGAAATTACTTGCAGCTATTGGCGCCTGGAACGGTTGGATGGCGCTGCCTATGGTTGTCTTCATCGCTACCCTCTTCGGGCTCGTCGTCGTTGGACTGATGCGCCTGCGCGGCGGCGACATTAGCGCCGAGACCGCCATCCCCTTCGGTCCAGCGCTGGCGCTTTCCGGCGCCCTGATGGTTTTGCTTGGCCAAGGCGAAATCGGTCAACTGATCATTGATCAGTAGGTCGAGATAAATATTTTGTGGGTAACAAATGGGGCGCATACCCATGCCGCTCGAGTCCCGGGTGGGGGCGCCATTTCCCTGTCTGCCGATGCCGACTGGCATGGTTCAGGCTCGCCGGATATCTCAACCTTCCCCGATTTAACGTGAAAACTGGCTTGCAGCTCCCTTATTTCTTGGTCCTGGGCCCTTGGTTCATGTGTTGCCATAGAGGCACAGGTTGAAACTACCCGCCTGCCACCGCTGAGGGGCTGCCTCACCCAACTGTCTACGTGTCAGGGCCTTGTGACGGGAGGGGGGCGATCGCTCGCCGCTGTTCGCCATTTGGCGTCTGACGGACTTCGTCAAACCATAACAGACAAAGAGGGAAATTGATGAGCAATCGAGTTAATCTGAAGCATAAATCAAAGAGCATACGCTCTGCATTTATGACAGGCGTTGCGGCGCCGGCGCTGATAATGACGGGAGGGGCCGCCATCACTGCGCCAGCCTTTGCACAAGACAGTGTCGCTAGTGACGATGTCATCGTCGTTACCGGTTCGCGACTAAAAGATCCAAACCTTGCAGCCACAAGCCCGGTAACGACGATTGGCGCCGAGGCGATTAATATTCGCGGCGCCACGGATGTCGTCGATTTGCTCAACACAATGCCGCAAATCCTCACGACCGGCACCTCACAAAATACGGGCTTTGCGAACGGTGCGAACGGTACGGCGACAGTTAACCTTCGCGGCCTGGGCGCCACCCGAACCCTGGTTCTGGTCGACGGCAAGCGTTTGCCATTCGGTTCTCCGACTCAGGGCGGCTTTGCATCAGACATCAACCTGGTTCCCGCTCAGCTCGTTGAGCGTATTGAGATCACCACGGGCGGCGGTTCTGCCGTTTACGGTTCTGACGCGGTTGCAGGTGTTGCGAACTTCATCCTCAAAAAGGATTTTGAAGGGTTTGAAATTGACGGTCTGTTTGGCTTCAACCAGTCCGGCAATAACTCTGAATTTGCACAAAATGCACTTACTGGTTCTGGCTTTACGCCGGTGCAGGGCTCAACCACGGGCAATGAAACCTTTGACATCAGTGGTATGATGGGCGCCAACATTGACGGCGGCCGGGGCAATGTCACGGCTTATTTCCGTTATTTGCACAATAATGGCCTCCTGCAAGGCGAGCGCGATTTCTCACAATGTGCGTTTATTGAAGCCCCAACAGCTGGCGGTCGGACTTGCCTGGGCTCGAACCAGGGCCCATTCCCGACTTCTTTTGTTGTCGGCATTCAGCCATTTCTTGATGGCAGCGGCAACCCTATCAATGATTTGGTTTTCGATGCTGGCGGCAACCCAATTCTTGACGCTATGGGTAATCAGGTTCTGCAACAACGAAATGTTGGTCTGGTTGATGCAGCGGGCAACCCGCTAGTTGCGCCAACGGCTTTGATGGTTGGTGGGGTCGCAGGATTCGATTCGCTCGGCAACCCGATCCTCTTGCCGAATGCGAGTGGTGCATTTTCTCTGAATAGTGACAACACGCTATCTTCGGGTCTCAATAACGCGTTTAACTTTAACCCGTTCAACCCGATCCGCCGGTCTGTGGAGCGGTTCAATGCGGGCTTTAGCGGTCATTATGAAATCAATGACAGCATCAATTCGTATATGAGCTTTGGCTTTACCCAGTCGAACTCGCCGCTAATTATCGCGCCGAGTGCTGCATTTGGCTCGTCGGTCAATTCGGTGAACTGCGATAACCCGCTTCTTACGGCGGAACAGCTTGCTAACATCTGTGGCTCCCAAGATCCTGTGACCCTCCTCTTTGAGCGTGACCAGGATGGCGACGGTCTTGTCCAAACGGAAGTTCGTCGTCGTTTCGTTGAAGGCGGCGGGCGTACGGATGATCGCACCCTCACAAATTTCCGTGTTGTTGGCGGTTTCGAAGGCACCACATTTGATGATTGGGAATGGGATATTTTCGGACAGTTCGCTGCAACGAGCTTGTCGCGTCTGCAGACCAATCAGGTAACCTCGATCCAAATGACGCGAGCGCTTGATATTGTTGATGACGGGTCAGGCAATCCGGTTTGTCGTAGCTTCTTGGACGGAACGGACCCAGCTTGTGTACCGTTCATTTCAGCCTATGTAGTTGGCGCCGTAAATGATCCTACGCTTATTCAGTATGTTGATACGCCGACCTTAACACAGGGCAATATCCAGCAGACTGTGTTCGGCGGGACCATCCAGAACAATCTCGAACGCTATGGTATGCAAAGCCCTTGGGCTGATAATGCTGCGCACATTCTGTTTGGTGTTGAGTATCGTCGCGATCAACTGTCAACGCAGGCGGATGCGACGAACGCGGGTGGCCAGTTGATTGGCTCTGGCGGCGCTGTTCTGCCGACCAACGGCAAAACAGAAGTCTGGGAATTGTTCATGGAGACGAATATCCCACTCGTTCAAGACATGCCATATGTTGAGGACCTCTCCATCACAGGCGCCTATCGGTATTCAAACTATGGCTCTCGTGACATCCGGAACAATATTACCGGCGGTAACTTCAGCACCGGCTCTTTCGCAGCCGGTCTTTCCTGGACTCCCGTTGAGGATGTTCGCATGCGCGCTCAGTTCCAGCGTGCGATCCGGGCGCCGAATGTTGGCAACCTCTTCTTGCCACAAAATGGCAACCTGACGTCGGTTGCTGACCCTTGTGCTGGTTTCGCTGGCACGCCTCCTCCGGGTCAGGTGCCGACAGCCACAGCCGCGCAATGTGCGAATTCGGGTGTTACTTCCTCTCAGTTCGGCGCTATTCCGCCAGACTCTGGTCAGTTGAACATCCTCATTGGCGGCAACACGGATCTGACACCGGAAATCGCCAGCACATACACCGTTGGCGCAATCATCACGCCGCGTCAGGCGCCAGGTCTGACGGTTTCGGTTGATTACTTCAGAATTAATATGAGTGAAGTTATCTCTACAATTCCACCATCATTCACTCTGAATACATGTCTACAGACTGGCGATCCGCAATTCTGTAGCCTCATCAGCCGCGGCACTGACGGGTCGCTCACACAACTTCCACGTACCTTAAATAACATTGTGGCGACATCTCAAAACATCGCCGGAACGCTAACCCAAGGTATCGATACTCGCGTCACTTACAGCTATGATTTAGGTGAGTGGGGGACGTTCGCCTGGGACTATAATGGCAGTTACTATTTCGAAAACTCGGTTCTGCCTGTGCCTGGCGCCGGAGAATTTGACTGCGTCGGATTCTTTGATCAAGCGTGCGGCAACCCAACCTTCGACTATGTCCACAACTTCACGACGACATATCAGACGAACTTTAATGTTAGTTTGTCCTTGGTCTGGCGTTATCTGTCGGGCGTCGATCGTATCTCAGCAATTGATGGCAGTACAGGTGCAATAACGGTGTTCACCCCGGGTACATTGGCATCTGCTAAGCTACCTTCACAAAACTATTTCGACGTGGCTGCGTTCTGGGATATCGCTGAGAATGTGCGGATCCGCGCGGGCGTGAACAACTTGTTCGACGTTGATCCACCAATCGTACCGGGCTTCGGTCCGTCACCAACCGGCAATCAGACTTCGGAGTCATTTAACAACTATGACACCGAAGGTCGGTTCATCTTCACCGGCATTAATATCCGGTTCTAATTTGTAGATGATCTAAGACTAAGGGCGGAACCTTCGGGTTTCGCCCTTTTTTATTTTGGAAAATGACATACAGCTTCGCTATATTATTGAACCATTGCGCGTAGCATCCAGGCGGTTTTCTCATGGATCTGTATACGCACGGTCAAGAGATCGGCGCTGGCGGCGTCGCCGGCTTCTTCCGCTGTATTGATGCCTTCGCGCGCGCGTCGGATCAGCGTTTCGTGCCCTTCCAGCAAGCGCTCAATCATGGTTGTCGCCGGCGGTGTCGCCGCATCGGCGTTGTCGATCACCGCAAGGTCGGACAGCGCCTTACCGCTTGATGGCGCGAACACGCCAAGCGCGCGGACCCTTTCGGCGATTTCATCGAGTGCGGCCCACATTTCGCGATATTGCTCCTCAAACATCACATGCAGCGAATGAAATTGCGGGCCAGTGACGTTCCAATGGTAGGCGTGGGTTTTCATGTAAAGCTGGTAAGTGTCCGCGAGCGTATTGTTGAGCGCTGTTGCAACGGATGTTCGGGCGTTTTCTTCGAGGCCGATATTCACCTGGGTCATTGATTGTCTCCTTGCCAATAGGCGAACTGCTTTGTGGCTTGGAGATAGGGGTTGATGGAATATTAATCAAATAGATATTACTGAATTACACATTCGATATTTTCGATATATCTATCGCAGCGACCCGCAAAATCGTTGAGTGCGCCTGCAGGCGTCTTGCAATTGCTCTATGGCTGCAGCGTAAGATATCCGGAAAAATGGCGAGAGGCCAAAGGCTGCGCCGAACACAACCGCAACGCCTTCCGCTTCCAGAAGCTCGCGGGCGAAATCTTCATCCGTCTTGATGGTGGCTCCAGCCGGTGTTTGTTTGCCGATAACGCCTGCGCATGACGGATAGACGTAGAACGCGCCCTCGGGCATAGAGCACGCTATCCCTTCTGCGGCGTTCAACATTTCCACCACCATATCGCGGCGCTGCTTGAAAGCGGCATTGCGGTCGGCGAGGAACGCGTGATCGCCGTTCAGCGCCGCCGCCGCCGCCCACTGGCTTATCGAACAGGGGTTTGACGTCGATTGCGACATCACCTTTGCCATCGCCTTGATCAAAGATTGTGGCCCGCCCGCATAACCGATGCGCCAGCCGGTCATGGCGTAGGCTTTCGAGGCGCCGTTAATGGTGAGCGTGCGATCATAAAGCTTCGGCTCGACCGCCGCGGGCGTTGCAAATTTAAACCCGTCATAGACGATATGCTCATACATATCGTCGGACATGACCATCACATGATCATGACGAAGCAACACGTCGGTCAGCGCCTTGATATCGTCATGGCTATAGGCGGCGCCTGTGGGGTTGGACGGAGAGTTAAAGATAATCCATTTCGTCCGTGGCGTGATGGCTTTTTCCAACGCTTCCGGGGTGAGTTTAAATTCGTTCACCGCAGGCGCTTCGACGATCACGGGTTCGCCGCCAGCGAGCAGCGCCATGTCGGGGTAGGACACCCAGTATGGCGCCGGGATAATAACTTCGTCGCCGGGATTTAACGTCGCCACGAGTGCATTGTAGATGACTGCCTTACCGCCGGGCCCGACAGAGATTTGTGACGGATCATAATCAAGGCCGTTGTCGCGTTTGAACTTTGCGGAAATCGCTTGTTTTAATTCAGCGATGCCATCGACGGCGGTGTACTTGGTTTTACCATCGCGGATCGCCTGGATCGCCGCCTCTTTGACATAGTCGGGCGTATCAAAATCAGGCTCGCCAGCGCCGAGCGAGATCACATCCTTGCCGGCGGCTTTTAGCTCGCGCGCTTTTTGCGTAACGGCGAGGGTAGGCGATGGCTTTACGCGCGATAATGCGGCTGACTGCTCGATTGATTTCATAATGATCTCCGGCTCCAGAAATGCGCTGACGGATCGGTCTTAACGCGATGTTGCAGCGCAACCAACTTCTTTGATTGAGTCGTACTCGCAAGCCATCAAGTCGCGCCAATAAATTGTGAGAGGCTAATCGGGAGCGCTTTTCAGGCGAATTCATAGTTATGGCGCCAGCTACGAAATGTGCACTAAAGTACAGTTTTTACACAAAAAAATAGCAATGTAGCCGAACCTGCCTATATGTAGCCGGCGCCAAGATTTTTGGTTTCGACTTCGCCCGCAATATGGTCTCATTGACCATGCGAGCATCAAGAGAAGGCCTATGATCGCGAAATTGCAAACAGCGATTTCAAATGTACCGAGCCGGAAAGCACGGCTGAAGGGCCTGACCCGGGTTGAATCGGTAAAGCTGAGGGTTGAACGCGCTGCGCTTTTGTTTCGCGGCGCGCCGATTGCGATCACCATCAGCGCGGTTAACGCTGGCATCACAACGGCAATCATGTGGTCGGATGTCGATCGCAATATCCTTCTGAGTTGGGCGGGCGCGATCTTGGTGTTGTCGTTCCTTCGCGGAGCGCTGTGGTTGCGGTTTCGGTTTGACGGAACATCAGGCCGCAGCATGTCGCGCTTCGCCACCTATCATTTATTTTTCATGGCGCTGAACGGCGCATTGTGGGGCTCGCTCGGACCGATTTTTGCCGTGCACGGACTGCTTGGCCATGCGTTTCTTCCTTTTGTGATGGCTGGCATGGCAATCGCGGCGATTGTATCGGCTGGTGCGTCGTGGCGTGCGGTTGTTGCGTTTAACGTACCGGCGCTGGCGCCGCTTGCTGCGGTCTATGCGATTGCTGCGGGCGCCGACGGGTTGGCGACCGCCAGCATTGTTGCTCTTTATGGCGTCGCCACAGTGTATCTTGCGCTGACCATGCAGCGCGTGGTTGACCGCTCAATCTTGTTGCACACCAAGAACACGACGCTGTTTTCTGCGTTGCAAAAGCAGGTCGATGAGGCCCATGAGGCCGAACAGCGGTTTCGCGGTCTGGTCGAGTGCTCGCAGGATGTCACGCTTATTTTTTCCCCGAGCGGGCGCATTACCTATGCGAGCCCCTCCGTCGAGAGCGCCCTTGGCGCGGCACCGGAGGATATGATCGGCCTGACCACCAGGGAGGTGGTGCATCCCGACGACATCCCGCAATTTCGCGCTGTTGGAGAAAAGTCCCTGTCGCAGCTGGGTGAGGTGATGACGCTTGAGCATGTCTGCATGAAAGGGCCGGAGCGAGCAGACCATGTGGCGCTTAGTGGGCGGCTCACCAATATGCTTTATGTGCCTGGCATTGACGGCTTTGTTTTCAACGGCGGTCTTCTGGAAGAGGGTGAGCGCGCCCATATCCACGCAGCGGAATAAATCAGGCGCTGTGCTTCGCGCTTCTTGCTTTGCGCCAATTTCTCAATCATCAATGCGAATTGAGAGCACGAAAGGGTTGCCATGAGCGGGATTCCCGGGGGCGTTTTGTCCGGCATTCGAATTGTTGAGTTTGAAGGGCTGGGCCCGGCGCCATTTTGCGGCATGCTGCTCGCCGATCTCGGCGCCGATGTGATCGTGATTGAGCGGAAGGGTGGAATGGACACGGGCGCCGCCGCTATTTTCAAGCGTGGCAAACGATCGATAGCGCTCGACCTTAAGAACCGGACGGCGCGCAATATTGCAGCCGATATTGTCGCCAATGCCGACGCTCTGATTGAAGGGCTTCGCCCTGGCGTGATGGAACGGCTCGGTCTTGGGCCGGATGATGTGCGTGCGCGCAATAAAAAGTTGGTTTACGGACGCCTCACCGGTTGGGGGCAGGACGGCCCGCTCGCCCATGTGGCGGGCCATGACATAAACTATGTCTCTTTGTCCGGCGCGGCCTGGTATGCAGGCGCGGGCGACACACCGCCAACGCCGCCGCCAACTCTGGTGGGCGATGTCGGCGGCGGGTCGCTTTATCTTGCAATCGGAATACTTGCCGGCGTCCTCAAGGCGCGAGAGACCGGCGAGGGGTGTGTCGTTGATGCGGCCATCGTCGATGGCTCAGCGCATATGATGAACCTTTTATATTCGCTTCGCGCCGCGGGCGGAATGCCTGATGCACGCGGGCAAAGCATGATTGACGGCGCGCATTTTTACGCCAGCTATCAATGCGCAGATGATCAATGGATCAGCATTGGGCCGCTGGAGCCGAAATTTTACAGTGAGCTTCTCGAACGCCTGGAGCTTCAGGACGATGCGGCATTCGCAAACCAATTCGACCGGGAAAAGTGGCCGGCGCTGAAACAGCGTTTTGCGGCTATATTTCAGACCCGGACCCGAGATGAATGGGTGGCGCGCTTGCACGGAACCGATGTTTGTTTCGCGCCGGTGCTGACGCCGGGTGAGGCGGCAAAAGATGAGCATATGCGCGCGCGCAACATCTTGCGCGACATTGGTGGTGTCTTGCAGGCCGCACCGGCGCCGCGCTTTGACGGCGAGACGCCGCCTGACCCGCGGCCGGTTCCCTCGCCGGGACAGCATGCGGAAGAAATTTTGGCGGAGATCGGCGTTGACGACCGCGAGATCGCGGCCTGGCGAGAAGACGGGACGCTTTGACGAATGCGGCCGCGACAAAGACAAAGCCTTGCGCTTACCGGCTGGCGGGAGTGGGCGGCGCTTCCGGATCTTGGCGTGGAGCGGATTGGCGCCAAGATTGACACCGGCGCGAAGATTTCAGCGATTCACGCCATCAAAATTAAAGAATTTGAGACCGATGGCGTGCTCCATGTAGAGTTTTGGGTTCACACGCTGCAGGGGCAACAAGATCGGGAAATATTCTGTCATGCGCCGATTGCCGACAAGCGCATCATAAAAAGTTCTAACGGGCTTGAAGAAGAGCGTATTGTCATCGAGACAGATTTGCGCCTTGGCGCACATCTCTGGAACATCAGCATAACGCTCGCCAACCGTGATACGATGGAGTTTCCGCTCCTGATCGGACGCGATGCGCTTGGCGGAAAATTTATGATTGATCCAGACGCCTCTTATCTGTTGGGAGCGTAACCGCTAAAGCATTTTTTGCAGCGCCAGAATTCTTGGCGCATCTTTTTCGCGCCCCATCAACGTTAACATTTCGATTTGCTCGCTAATGTCGGGCGCATAGAACGCGCCGAACTGCGTGCGGGTTTTAGGTTCCAACCGGACCCACTCGCCATGGCGGGTTTTTAACTCAAACCCCGCCATCGCTTCGATTGGCAGCGGCGCATCGAAACGATGAAATATCTGCGAGCGAAACCGGGGGCTGGATTGTACATCAAACCTATCTCGGGAGCGCCAATGCGCATCAAGCGCATTGATATCGCGTTGGCTGAGCAGAAGATCAATGTCGGCAATGCCGCCGACATCGGCGCCAGCGACATGGGCGGCCGCGCTGCCAATCAGCAACCATTCGTCATGAAAAATTACCGCCGTATCAGCGATGAGTTTCAAAGACGCTGAAAGCGCCGCGGCGCCTTTGTCTGGCGGGGTTATTGGCTGACCTCGACGCCGTTCCAGAAGGCGATGTGATCTTTAAGATGCGCCGCCTTTTCAAACGTTTCCGGATAGTACCATGCGGCGTTGACATTCTCATCGCCATTGACGGCGAGCGTGTAATAGCTGGCGTCGCCTTTCCATGGGCAGTGGGATGTGTGATCGGACGCGCGCAAATATTTCTTGTTCACCGCGTCTGGTGGGAAATAGATATTGCCTTCGACGACTTCGAAAGTGTCGCTTTGCGCAATCACTTCGCCGTTCCATATTGCCTTCGCCATGACGCAGCTCCTTAGACAGATTTTTCTTGCGGCCCAGGTTTTCAAATATCCAGGCAGCCATAAATGCCGAAGGCGTTTATGTCGTAGCTCATGGTGGCGGTTTCAACCGTCGTTTACGGCGAGCTCTGTCCTGGCATTAATCGAACAGGCTTGAGACCGATTCTTCGTTTGCAATGCGCCGGATCGCTTCTCCGAGAAGGGTGGAGATCGTGACTTGCTCGATCTTCGGACATGCGGCGACGTCGGTCGGCGCTTCAATCGAATCGGTGATAATCAGCCGGGTCAGCGCATCGGCCTTCATGATCCGCGCGGCGGCATTATCGGAAAGAACGCCGTGGGTGACGCACGCGGAAACGCTTTTTGCGCCCTTATCCATGATCGCTTGGGCCGCATTGCAAAGCGTGCCGCCGGAATCGATGATGTCGTCAAAAATAAAACAGTGCCGGCCGTCAACATCGCCGATTATGTTCATCACTTCCGACTGACCGGGTCCCTCGCGGCGCTTATCGACGATCGCCAGAGGCCGCTGGTCGAGGCGTTTTGACAGCGCCCGCGCACGGACAACACCGCCGACATCGGGAGAAACCACCGTCAAGTCATCGAGATTGTGGTTGAAAATCTCGCGTGCGCGCCGGTCAAATTCCTTCACCGCAAACAGGTTGTCGGTCGGGATATCGAAAAAGCCCTGGATCTGGCCGGCATGCAAATCGAGCGTCAAAACCCGGTCGGCGCCGGCGGTGGTGATGAGGTTGGCCACCAGCTTTGCCGAGATCGGCGTGCGCGGCCCGGCCTTGCGGTCCTGACGGGCATAGCCGAAATAGGGGATGACCGCGGTGACCCGGGTAGCTGAAGCGCGGGTCAGCGCGTCGATGATGATCAACAATTCCATCAGGTGATCATTCGCCGGATGCGACGTCGATTGGATGACGAAAACATCCTCGCCGCGGACATTTTCCTGAATCTCAACGAAGACTTCGCCGTCTTTAAATGTCTTGATGTCCGCGACGGCCAAGCTGGTCGTCAAGTTGCGGGCAATGGCCTGACTAAGACGGCGATTTGAGTTCCCCGCGATCAGTTTCATGATCTAAACTCCTTGACCTATGCCTAGTTTCATCGCGGGTTTCATGACGGTTTCTGGACTGCCGCGCAACCCCGCTGTGCGAGGATTTTTCACCGGATCACAATCGCCGAAAGGTTACGCCCATAGTCGGTTTCAGCGCGCCGCCGGCTGGCCCGGTAGCTGAAATATGCCTCCGGCGCGGCAAGGGTGCAGTGCCCGAGATCGTCGATCTGCGATACCCCGGATTGGCGCAGACGCCATGCGCCGAAACCAGCAAGGTCGAGCTGGCGTTTTTTGGTCGATTTGCCGGGCGTGAAGAATGTCTCTGCGTCGGTGAACTTTTCCGTGAAAGCGCCAACCAGATCGAGTCCGACTTCAAAATTGGATTGTTGCAAGCAAGGCCCGAGGGCTGCACGGATATCGCAGCGGTCGGCGCCAAGGCGCTCCATCGCCGCAACGGTGTTCTCCAGGACGCCGGCCAGCGCTCCGCGCCAGCCCGCATGTGCGGCGCCGATGACGCCAGCCTTTGGGTCTGCTAACAGCCATGCCATGCAGTCAGCCGCGAGGACGCCGAGCACCAAGTCGCGGGTCTGGGTGACAAGCCCGTCGGCCTTTGCCGGCGCCCCTGGCCAGGCTGCATCGACTATCACAACTTCGGCTGAATGGATCTGGTAATTCGTCACCAGCCTGTCCGCATCGCAGCCCAGCGCCGCCGCGCAGCGCCGCCGGTTCTCCTTCACATCATCAGGCCTGTCGTCAGACCCGGGGCCGACATTGAGGGACGCATAAACGCCGGTTGAAACGCCGCCTGCGCGGCCGAAAAACCCGTGCACAAGGTTAGGCGCCGCCAACAGCGGCGATGTCAGAAAAGGCGGCGTCATAAGTCTTCAAACCCGGACGGTGCGGGAAGGCTCGGCGCGCAAACGCACATTATCTTGAAAATTTCCCCCATCTGGTCCGGCGAGGCGATCCGGTAGGCGCCGGCGCGAATGGTTTTCGCCTGCTCGGCTGTTTTGCCTTTGCACAGCATCTCGACACGGATGTTGAGGCCCAACCGTTCAAGAAATTCCCCCTGGCTGACGGACCCGTGCACCACTGCGCCATGGTCTATCGCGGCAGCGCCAAGCGCTTCAAAATCGACATGGGCAGTTACGTCAGCGCGGCCGGGGGAGGCGAGCGGTGGCCAAAACTTGTGCGCGCGCACGGCTTGCAAGGTCTCTCCCATGCCGGAATGTATGTGCCCGTAATCGATGATCAAGGCTTGCCCACCATGCTTGGTCAGGAGATCGCTGAGGTCGGCGATGAAGTCACGCGCTGCAAATGATATCTCCACGATATCGCCTTCTTTGCTGGCGGATATTGCAGGCAAGCTCAGCGTATCCGGCGGCGGGGTTTTGCCAAGAACGAAACCTAGTCCGGTTTGATCGGCGTTGAGCCCAACCAAGCGTTCGCGCCAGCCGAATTTGACACGTTGATATTGATGGATCGGCAGGCAGTCGAAGAACTCGTTGGCGATAATCAGCGACGGCGCCGGGGGAATGTCGGCAAATTCATCCGCCCACATCGGATCAAGCCCCGAGCCGCGCAGACGTTTTTGTTGCTCGACGCGGAGCCGGCCGGAGGTTTCCAGAAGCCAGAGATGTGCGCCTCTAATGAATTCCGGACGCAGACGTGCGGCGCGCAGAATGTCTTCCATCAGGACGCCGCGGCCGGGTCCGAGTTCGATAAGGTTGAAATCGTCGGGCGAGCCCATGGCGCGCCAGGCTTCGACGAGCCAAAGCCCGATCAGCTCGCCGAATGTTTGGCTGATTTCGGGTGCTGTTATGAAATCGCCGTCAGCGCCAATCGGCGTCTGGCTCATATAATAGCCGTCATGAGGGTGGCCGAGCGCATCGGCCATATAGTCGGCGACTGTGATCGGTCCTTTGAGTTTAATGAGATTGACCAAGCGTTCTTCAAGCGGCGTCGGCTCCGCCGTTCCGACAGCGTCGGTCATTTCGCTATGCTCTCGCTTGGTTTCATCCTTGTGCGCCATATCATCCACAGGCCGAGCGCCAGCATCGGTAACGACAATATCATTCCCATGGTGATGCCGAGCGGAAAGTCCGGCATATGCGCGTCCGGCTCGCGGAAATTTTCGATAAAAATGCGCGACAGAGAATAGCCGGCGAGGAACAAGCCGATGGTCGCGCCCGGGCGTTTGAGGAAATTGAAGGAATGGGTTGCAATACGAATGACAAGGAACAAGACAATCCCTTCCAGCGCCGCCTCATAGAGTTGGCTTGGATGGCGCGCGAGGCCAAGGGGGTCGGAGGGGAACACCATCGACCACGGTCCGTCCCAGGGGCGGCCATAAAGCTCGGCGTTGATAAAGTTCGCCATGCGGCCAAAAAACAACCCGAATGGCGCCGCGGCGGCGAACAAATCTCCGAGCGACAGGCCATCGAGCTTGTATTTGCGGGCGAAGAAAAACCCAGCAAGCGTGACCCCGATCAACCCGCCATGAAACGACATGCCTCCGTGCCACAGCATCAACGCTGGCGGGAAGGGTAGGAACCCAAAAATCGGCTGCCAGGGCTGGATCAGAATCGCGGGTTCGTAGAACAGAATATAGCCGATGCGCCCGCCGGCCATCGCCCCGATAGCGACCCAGAAAATCACATCGTCGAGGAGAGCCCGGGTAAGCGGCGCGCCGTTCTTTGGCCACAGGCCGGTGTTCTTGAGCAGCCGCGCCAGATACCACCAGCCCGCCGCCAGCCCGCCAATATAGGCGAGCGAGTACCAGCGGATCGGCAGGGGGCCCAGCTGTAGGGCGACTGGGTCAATATTGGGATAGGGTATGCTCATTTCACTCGCCAGGTAACTCGCGGATTTAGAAAAACGTGCGTCTCAATAGCGCGGTTCTTCGCCCCTGTCGCCCCACGCCTCGCCGTTCTATATAGGCATGTGAAAGGATTTTTCGATGCAGACACAGAGTGCTATTTTTGATGAGATTGCCAAGCTGATGACCGAGGCGGCTGGTGCGGCGGACGGCGTGCGCCGTGAAGCGGAAACGGCGATGAAAAGCCAGCTTCAGCGGTTGATCGCCGATATGGATTTTGTCCCCCGTGAGGAGTTTGACGCGGTGCGCGATATGGCTCGCGCCGCGCGTGAGGAAAACGCAGCCCTTAAGGCGCGCATTGCAGCACTGGAGGAAAGAGCCGGCGCCTGACATCGGGGCATGAGGAAAAGCTTTCCCCGTGGAAAATCAGTCTAATCGAATCATTTGCCGCCCGCCCGAATCGGCGCGTTTTGTTGATTGAAGCGGCTCGAGAAGAGCCGCCTGAATTGAAAAAAGGGCCGCTGATGTCAATTGAACTGATCCGTAAGCCAAGCAAGGCCATTGATCCACTGGCGGCGCTCGAATCGGCGGCGGAAAATCTCGGCTTTGAGATGGAGCGCGTCAGCGATTCTGAACTGCATGTGATGCTCCCCGGTGTGTGGCGTGATTTGGGATTGTGGTTCACCTGGCGTTCGGAATTATCGACCATGCAGATGGGCGCTCCAATTGACCTGAAGGCGCCTGCTGGCCGGGTCGATGAAGCCAGCCGTCTAGTCACTATGGTCAATGAACGTCTCTGGGTCGGGCATTTCGATCTTTGGGCGGATGATAAAAGCATCGTCTATCGCAACGCCGCGATCCTGCCCGAGGGCGGCGCGCTCGACCAGGGCCAGGGCGAGGCGCTGATCCGCGCATCTGCCGAGGCGGTCGACCGGTTTTACCCGGCGTTCAACTTTCTGGTCTGGGGCGGCAAGAACCCGGATGATGCGTTGAAAGCTTCGCTTTTCGAAACCGCCGGAAACGCGTAGACTCTCGTCTATGAGACACAAACCTTCTGTAGCCCTCATCGGCGCTGGTGCGATGGGCGGTGCGTTATTGCGCGGCTGGCTTGCCGGCGACGTGATCGCGCCGTCGCGCTCGGCGGTGTTTGATCCCGCAATTGACGGCGAGATGAAAACCTTGTGTGCGAGCCATGGTGTTGCGCACAATCCGCCACTCGACGATGTCTATAAGGCCGGCATTGATGCGGTGGTGATCGCGGTAAAACCACAAATGGCAAACGAGGTGTTGGGACAATTTGCCGGGCTTGCAAGCCAGGCGATCGTGATTTCGGTCATGGCCGGCAAGACCATCGCCGGCATATCCGCAGCGCTCGGCGGCGCCAGGAAAATCGCGCGCACGATGCCCAATTTGCCGGCCGCCATTGGCAAGGGAGTAAGCGGACTTTATGCGGCGGAAGCTGTCGATGATGCCGGTCGAGATCTGGTTGAAGTGCTGATGCGCGCTGCCGGTGAGACGGTCTGGGTGAGCGCGGAGGCGGATATTGATTTCGTCACTGCGATTTCCGGTTCTGGCCCCGCCTATTATTTTCTGTTGACCGAGGCGTTGGCCGAAGCGGGTGAGGCGTTGGGGCTTTCAAAAGAAACGGCTGCAAAACTCGCCAGGGCGACCTTCACTGGCGCCGGCGCGCTGATGGAAACCGAGGCTCGAAGTCCGGCGCATATACGCCGCGCTGTAACGTCGCCCGGCGGCACAACCGAAGCGGCGCTCAACATTCTTGACGGCGACGCCAAGGCGCTAGGCCGGCTGGTTAATGAAGCGGTGAGGGCCGCTGCGGCGCGTGCGCGCGATCTGTCAGATTAGTTCTGTTCAGGCAACGATAATAATTCTCTATACGGATTTATAGAATGTTATGTTATCGCAATGAGGCAGTGCTTCGTCCTTTCGCCACATTTTGAACACAACACTCACGCGCCTTTGAGGGTGAGTTGTGTTGACCGTGACGGCGACAGGCGCAACATTTGGGGCAGGGCTCGAGCGGGGGCTTTGAGCGTCTTAAGGAGAGCAACATGCCCATTATCGATTTGACAATAGTAAAGTACGCAGCAGCAGCGACCGCAGCACTGGGATTGGTCGCATTTGCGCCATCCGCGTCGGCGAGCGACAGTAATTCATCCGCGTCCGTTTACGTTAGCACCGGTAACGTCAGCGTTGGTTATAGTTCAGGTCGTTCTGGCTCCGGCTATACTGTCAATGTCAGCGACAGCCATCACGGCAATAGAGGCCATCACCGCAGCCGGCGCCATAACAGTCATCGCAGCGGTCATCACAAAAGCGGTCATCGTAACGGCCATCGCAGCAGCCATAACAATCGCGGCCATCGTCGCAGCTATTCCGGTCACAACAGCCACCGGTCTGGGCAATACAATACTGGCTATTCCAGCGGTAATAAATGCCGTGCAGTTCAAAAAGACGGTTATTGGAAGGGCACGAAAGCCCTTGTCGGCGGGACTATGTGCTATGACAGCTATGGTCAAAGCTACATTGTTTCCGGCAGCCGTTACCTGATCAAATATTACGACTACTATTAGAGCCTGCATTATTCGCGCAGTATGCAGCCCTCCCATGGTTTACGTGGGAGGGCATTTACTATGTACGCACTTACATTAAATTGGCAGGCGGATGGTCGCCCTTAAGCCCCCTTTTGGGGATCTGTCGAGCGTTACCTCGCCGCCATGGGATCGGACAACATCCCGCACCACCGTCAACCCAAGCCCCATGCCGCTTTCATTTAAATTGCGCGCTTCGTCGAGACGGGTGAAGGGTTTGAAAGTTTCATCGTATAAATTTTTGTCAACACCCGGCCCGTCATCATCGACATAGATTTCTATATGGCGTTCTGTGGGTGCGGCGCTGACCCAGACATTATTCGCATGACGCAAGCTATTGTTGACGAGGTTGCTGACGGCGCGTTGTAGCGCGCTGCGCCGTGCGGCGACGGCGAGGCCGGCGGGGATATCGACCTGGAGTTTATGGCCGGTGCGTTTGGTGTTGCTTTCAACCTCGCGGATCATTTCGCCAAGGTCGAACACATCTGGGTCTTCGTCTGAGGCTTCGCTGCGTGCAAATTCGAGATAAGCCTCGACCATGCGCTCCATTTCCAGAACGTCATTTCGCAAAGCGGAGACTTCCGGCGTGTTTGGCTCCATCGCCAACGCAAGCTTGATCCGGGTGAGCGGCGTGCGAAGATCGTGACTGACGCCGGCCAGCATAGTGGTGCGCTGTTCAAGCTGACGCTTGATGCGCTCGCGCATGGCGATAAATGCATAGCCAGCTTTTCTGACTTCAGTAGCGCCGGTCGGGCGGTAATCCGGCGCATCGCGCCCACGCCCAAAGGCTTCGGCCGCACTTGCAAGACGCAAGATTGAACGCACCTGATTGCGAAGGAACACGATTGCAATCCCGCCCAAAAGAACAGATGTGCTGATCAGCCAGAACAGGAAAATCGGTCCGGTGGTTGCAAACACCCGGTCGCGATAAGCAAAGAAAATCAACAACCCGTCATCAAGCCGCACGCGCACTTCTACGAAAGCCGGCCAGCTTCTTGTGTTGAACCAATAGGGCTGATCAAGAGCCTCGCCGAGCCGACGTTCCAGCGTCGAATTGTAAGCATTAAACCGCGATAGTTTATCCTTTTGGGGTATGCCGCCGCCGGCTTCAAACCGGACACTGAGGTCGAGGTCATCGAGCGCCCATTGCTCTATGTCAGCACGCTCCGACGGCTCTGGATTTTCCTCGTAAAGCCGCGTCACCAGTGCAATTTGTCCGGCGACATTGGCTGACAAATTCGCCGTCACCAAATCCCAGTGGCGGTTGAAGAACACCACCGTTACGACGGCTTGCATCAAAAAGATCGGCAAAATGACAATCAGCACGACGCGCGCATAGAGGCTTTTGGGAAAATATCGCCGCAACATCGCCGGTCAATCCGCCATGAGCGCGTAGCCGACGCCGCGCACGGTTTGTAGAAAGATCGGTGCGCGCGGATCCTCTTCGATTTTTTTGCGCAGCCGCGTGACCTGAACATCGACGGAGCGTTCCAGCGATGTCGATGTCTGCTCAGCCAGCGCCTGACGAGAGATCGCCTCGCCGGGTTTTTGCGCCAGCGCCTTTAACAGGCCTGTCTCTCCGGCGGTCAGTTTGATTAACTCGCCATTGCGGCGCAATTCGCCGCGGCCGACCGAAAATGTGCAATCGCCGAAGGTGAGCGCCTTGCGGTTGAGCGCTACCGGCCGCGCTCGGCGCAAAAGCGCATTTGCCCGGAGCACCAATTCGCGCGGTTCAAACGGCTTGGAAAGATAATCGTCCGCGCCGCGTTCCAGCCCCTCAATGCGATCTTCAGGCAGACCGCGCGCGGTCAAAAGCAATATCGGTACGTTAGAAGCGGCGCGTACGGATTTTGTAAGGTCAAAGCCGGACTCTCCCGGCATCATCACATCAAGGATGAGCAAGTCAAACTCGACGCCGCGCAAAAGCCGGCGCGCTTCAGCGGCGTTGCCGGCAGTAGAGGTGCGAAACCCGTTTTCGCTGAGGTAGCGTTTTAGAAGTGTGCGGATGCGGTCGTCATCATCGACGATGAGGACATGCGCTGCACCTTCTGCAACTTGGTTGAGGTCGGCCATCGCCATCGGGTTCCGTCATGTGTCTTTGGCGCGCAACATTCGCGCGGCGTGATAAGCATAGTCTGCTCCGGTCCAAAAGGTAAGCACAGCCGCCAGCCAAAGCCCGCCGGACGCCCAGGGCCGCAACGCCTCGCCGATGAACCCATGGGGCGCAGCGGCAAGGAGGAGCCCGGCGGCCACCAGTTGTGCGGTGGTCTTCCACTTCGCCAGTTGCGTCACCTTCAGCGATCCGCCGCGCAAAGTGACCGCTTCGCGCAGGCCGCTAATAAGAATTTCGCGCAGGATAATGATAAGAACGGCGATCACGCCGGCGCCTGCGATGATGCCGTTGCGCAAAAGCAGGATCAGCGCGGCCGCGATCAGGAGCTTGTCGGCGAGGGGGTCCAGCGCGGCGCCGAGCGCGCTGACCTCATTGCGGGCGCGCGCAATCCAGCCGTCAAAAAAGTCCGTCACCGCCGCGACAAAGAAGATCACAAAGGCGGCCTTCATGTTCCATTGTGCATTAGCGAGAAACATCGCGGCAAACGGGATGATCAGGGCGATCCGCCCAAGGGTGAAAAGATTGGCCATGGCCGCGAGCATAGGCTGCGCCGGACTGAGTGCATAGTACCGCCGGACAGAAGCGTACAGCCGGCAGCGGGCCAGTGTTCGGTGAAATAGTATTTACGTCTTGATTGAGTAGTCTATTTGTTGTTCCCTGAGGCTAAAGTATTCACTTCTTCAAGCGGGGACTCGGGTGAAGGTACAAACTCTATTATTGGTGGGACTGCTTGTTATGAGCGTCGCGCAGGCGGCGCCGCCGATTGAGGCCTATGGCAACTTGCCTGAAGTTAGATCCCTTGACATATCGCCAGACGGAAAACACTTCGCTTATTTGATCGATAGTCCTGAAGTTGAAGGACTCGTTGTCTACGAGCTTGGCGTCGGCCCTGTCGGCGGAGCGCGCACAGACAAAGTCAAAGCCAGATTTGTTGAATTTGCGAGCCCGAACCACGCAATATTGCGCGCCTCAGAGACGACCTCAGTACTTGGTTTCATAGGCAGGTTTGAACATTCAGCGGCAGTTTCCTACGATATTCAAAGCAAGAGACTCACTGAGTTATTGCGAAAAACCGAGGAGCTATACCCTGCGCAGTCGGGCCTTGGTAGGATATTGGGGGTTAATAGCGACGGGACCAGGGTTTTTATGCCCGCTTTTACCGGCTTTAGCGAGCCGAGTTATGATTTGCTATCAGTGAATTTGCGCAATGGACGAGGCAAAATTACTACACGCGGGAATGAGAATACGATTGACTGGATAGTAAAACGCGACGGAACTGTGCTGGCGCGTGAGGATTATGATAATGACAAGGACAAATATAAAATTTTAACCCGGCTCCGCGGCTCATGGGAAGACGTGTTGGCCATGGAAGAATCTCGAATTCCCATGTCTTTGGTGGGCGTAAACCCCGACCAGTCAGCACTTATTGTTGTTGATCGAGAGAAAGGGAAAAACTTTTCGGAAGTCTATGAGCTTAGCTTTGATGGCAAACTCTCGGCGCCGGTGTTTTCTCGTGATGATGCGGCAGCAGAAGCTATCCTAACTGATATACAGCGGATAGTTGCCGGCGTTCGCTATAGTGGATTGCTTCCGCAATATGAATTCTACGACAAAAGCCTGAATGGGGCGCTTGCTGCCGCGCAAAACTATTTTGAAGGCGATGCGGTTTCGCTGGTATCCTGGACGGAAGACTTTAACCAGCTTGTCCTCTATGTTGATGGGTCCAACTCTTCTGGCATTTATTATATTTTTGACCGCACTAAAAATTCCATGCAGCAGGTCGCGCGCTCGCGGCCGCAAGTTGCACCGGAAGATGTTGGGCCTATTTTCACTATCGAGTATCCTGCACGCGATAAGTTGAAAATCCCCGGCATATTAACGCTGCCGCCCGGCTCTTCAGGCGCTGAAAAATACTTGCCCTTGATCGTCATGCCTCATGGCGGTCCGGAAGCTTACGACTCAGTCGGGTTTGATTGGTTGGCGCAGTTCTTCGCCAGCCGGGGCTATATGGTGCTGCAGCCAAATTTTCGCGGGTCGTCGGGTTTTGGCGCGGAGTTTCGCGACGCCGGACGTGGCGAGTGGGGCGGGAAAATGCAGGACGACGTTACCGATGGCGTTAAACTGCTGATAAAATCGGGCCGTGCAGATCCGGATCGGATATGTATCGTTGGCGCAAGCTATGGCGGCTACGCGGCGCTTGCGGGCGGAGCGTTTACGCCTGACTTGTATAAATGCGTAGCGGCGATTGCGCCGGTCAGCGACTTGCCGCGTATGCTGATCGATGAACGCAAGGACTTCGGGAAAGATCACTGGGTAATTGAGTATTGGACAAAGTCGATAGGCGACCTCAAGGCTGAACGAAAAAAGCTCGAATCCATTTCACCGGTGAATTTTGCCGCCGACTTTCAAGCGCCGGTCTTGCTGATCCATGGCAAGGATGATCTCGTCGTACCCATGAGGCAAAGCACGCGAATGGAGCGCGCATTAATAAATGCAGGCAAATCTGTAGAATTTATTCGCTTGAAGGGTGAAGATCATTGGCTCTCGACCAGCGAGACACGACTGGAAACGTTGAAGGCGCTGGACGCATTTGTTTCCAAACATCTGGGGACGCAATAAAGTGGATGCGTTCGCGCCGCTAGGGTTAGCCAGCGGCGCGGCGGTTTTCATTTAACCGTCTTTGGCGTCGTTACCCCACAGGAGTTTCCACCAGGAATCTTTCTTGGGTTCTTCGAAGGGCTGCCCGGCTTCATTCATATCCTCACGGATATCGTCAATGTCCCATCCGGTGAGATTGGCGAGGGTTTGGGCCTCGCTTTCAAATCGTTTGGGCAAGTTGGCGCGATATTGCTCTGCTGCTTCACATTGTGCATCGCCCTTATAAGCGTGCCGTAAGACATACCGACCCTGGTAATTTGAGCGGTCGTTGGTTTCCTTGAACATCAAATCTTCCGGAAAATGTTCAGCGTCATAAGAAATGTGCAGGCGGGTGACAAAAACATTACGCGCTTGCGGCATTGGTCGGCGCGGCATAATGCCGGGCTTGTCGCCACCACCGATCCAGTAGACGCCAAGTTCGCGCAACTCGTCTTGCGATAACGGGTCGGCCGCACACGGATCGCACCAGTTCATGTCCCAGGCATATTCAAGAAAAACCGCGCGCTCATTTTCTTTTTCCACCTGCTGTTCAAACATCGATTTATAAAACGAGCCGAAATCATTCTTCACATAGGTCGGAATATCCATGCCAGTGGGAAGTTTCACGGTGCGATAATTAGTGGTTTCAACCCGGCCGGTACGGGTCAGCATGAAGGCGAAGAGTTCTTGCTTGCCGTCCGCGTTGAGCGTGCCGAGGCGGATTGGCAGCATGAATTTCGGGGACTCAAATGCGATTTGTAAGGGGCGGAGATATTTTAGTCCCGTCGCTGTTTGCTCTTCCAGATTGACTTTGGCGACGAAGAATTTCGTTCCCTGCTTGATATAGCTTTCAAGCGTTTCTTCAGCGCCTTCGGGGAGCTTGTAACCGTTTTGTTTAAGCCA
Organism: Hyphococcus sp.; assembly: GCA_021776375.1. Lineage (GTDB taxonomy): Bacteria > Pseudomonadota > Alphaproteobacteria > Caulobacterales > Parvularculaceae > Hyphococcus. The sequence goes on from JAJFGA010000074.1 coordinate 22,170, forward strand.
AGTGGCGAGGCCGTCCGACTGGTCGGCGGACAAGATCTGGATGTCATACTCGCCGACTGTGTATTCCGCCTCAATGGTGACGCCGAGGCTGTCCCTTTTGCGCAATTTAGCGCCGTCTTCCAACGCCACTGAGGACGGCGCCGCCATCATTTCCATGCGATCATACACCATACACGGATCTTCATCGAAATATTCGACCAGCCGCGGCGCCGTATAGGCGTCGAGATGGTCGAGGATCGCGTTTTCGGTGACGTGGATTTGTTCTTCTTCCAGCACTACGGGCACAGGAATGACGGTGGCGAATTCGGTGAGCTCACCTTGAAAATCATTGGCCATGGTGATGACGGTGCGCTCGCCGTCGCGCATAATTGCGACTTTGGAGGCCTTGTTGAAAAGCTTGGTGTCCGCTTTGCCGACATAAAAGCCGCAAAACGCGACCGCCCCGCCGGTTACGGTGATGGCGGCGATGGCGGAGGCGGCGGCAAACAGTGACTTCCTCAGTGAACGGTTCATATGGTCTCTCCCTGATGATTATTCGGCTGGAACTGGGTGAACAGAATTGGTTTTGGATTGTTTTTGTTTGCGGATGCCCCCAAGTGGAGCAACCGGATCGCCCCATCGATAATGGGGTGCAGGGTCGATCCATTCGAGCAGCGGGCGCGCAATACACATGAGCGCCAGAGAGTAGAACAACCCGTCGGTGATATAGAAATGGAAGATCATCAGATAGGCGAGCACTGCCGCGCCGCCGGCAAAGGCGGCTCTGGCAATTGCGCCATCCGGTGAGGTTTTTGGATCGGAAATCATGAAGAAAGCGAACAGAATCAGCGCACCGTTCTCCAGGCGCAGCAGCGGGATCGCCATCGGATCGCCAAGCCAAAGCGCGCGGGCAAAAACCAGCGCCGCATAAACGCCGAGGAAAACCAGCGGTACGTCAAAACGCGCCGAGCGATATGTAACGAACAGCCCGGCGCCGGCGAGCAGGGCTGCAAACCACACCGCTGTTCCCCACTGGCCGGGAGACGTCCACGCAGCATCGGTAAACAGGACCATGGCGACGATGCCAATATTGGCCGGGTTGAAAACATGCTTGCCGCCAAGGCGCAGGGCAAATTTTGACCCGATGGCGATCGCGGCGGCTGCAGCCAGCGGCCAGACGGCATCGGCGCGCAACAATAGGGTGAGGGAAAGCGAAGTGATCAACGGGCTTTTAAAGTCCGGGCGGATGGCGATTAATATTGAGCCGAGCCATTGCGTTGCGCAGCTGGCCAAGACAATGGCGGCAAACTGAACTGGATCAATCTCAAAAGCATGCGCCGTCCATCCGAAGGCGAGCAGACCCGACAGGGTGACGATCTGATAGATGCGGGGGTCTTTGATAAAGCTCAAAGCCATGAATTCGCGCCTTTGCTCGCCCTGCAGCCTAGAATAGCCAGCAAAAGAACGCACTAGTAAGGCGGTATCGCGGCGCCGGCGGGGAGGTTTGGGGGCGCGCGCCAGAAATTGGGCCGGTCCACTTAAGGGGCAAGCACAATCAGGTTTTAAGAGGCGTGACCCTGGAACACAGTAGCCCTGAGCGGCATTAACGTTGGTTCCGCTCCATGGCGGGTGCGCAGTTCAGTTTCGATAGCATTCTTGACATCATCCGCATCCACACCGCCTCGGCGGCGGATTTCATCTATCAAGGGGTTTCCGTAAACAAGTCCGTGGGCAAATTGGCGCCAGTCTGTCACGGGTTTTGTGAGGTCGACGGCGTCATGTTCAATTTTTACAAACCCCGCTGCAGACATATCTGCGCAGACCGCCTCAGGCCCTGGATAGGAGAACGGCGCATGATAAAACAGTGGGGGGTCGTCGGGAAAAAATTGTGATGTAACGTCATGGGCGATACTCGCAAACAGGTTTTCCACCAACGGGCGCCAAGTGTTAAAAAGGTAGGATCCGCCGCTGCGCAATACTCTGAGCGCTTCGTTAAACGCGGCGACTTTATCCGGGAAGAACATGACGCCGAACTGACAGACGATCAAATCAAACTGTTTGTCAGGAAAATCGAGATGCATCGCGTCGGCGGCGATAAAGTCTACATTTTCATCGCTTATGAATTTTGACCGCGCCACATCAAGCATGGGTTCATTTAAATCCGTGACAGTCAGATGCGCCCCTTCAGGGAGCGCATTCCTCAGCTTGCGGCTGGCGATGCCGGTTCCTGCAGCCAGTTCCAGGACCCGCACCGGACCGGTTGCGGCGGCTCGGCGGACGAGCGCGTCCGCATAGTCTTCAAATATGATTGGCCCCAGACAGCGGTCATAAGTTTCTGGAATATCGCCGACAAACTGACTTGCTTCCGTGGCCATGGCCGCCTCATTTCACTTCATTCTTTTTCGTTCTATACCGGCATAAGCTACTGACAAGAAGCGTTATTCTGTCAACCGTGCATGGCCGGCACTATCGCTGTTTAAACTCACGCCATCAACGCCGCCAGTTCCTTGATTAACCTTGCCGAGACATGGGCGGTGGCGAGATTGATGTCGCGTTCGGGGTTGTATTCAACGATATCGGCGCCGACCGGTGCGGCGGGTAGCTTGGCGAGCATCGCCAACACTTCGCGGGTGGAAAGACCGCCGGGTTCGGGATGGGATACGCCCGGCGCATAGGCCGGGTCGAGACCGTCGAGGTCAATCGAGACATAAAGCGGCGCGGTGAGCTTGTCATAGGGAACCGCTGCGGTCTCATCCGCGCCGAGCATTGCTACGCCGTGCTTGGCGCCAAACGCGCGCTGCTCGGGCGAGGCGCTGCGGATGCCGACCTGCACCAGTGTGTCAACGCAGCCATCTTCAATCGCGCGCGCAAATGGACAGGCGTGGGAATAGCGGTCGCCATCAAATTCCTCATAAAGATCCGGATGCGCATCAATATGCAAAATGTTGGCCGGACCATGAGCGGCTTTTATCGCGCGCAAGATTGGATAGGTCACCGAGTGATCGCCGCCGAGGCTTAGCGGTTTTGTTTTTGATTTAATCGTCTCTGTAATGCGTTCAGAAATTGCAGCGCGGCAGGCTTGCGGTTCTTCGGGCAGCTCGGCGATGTCATAGGCCGAGATTATGTCGCCGATACTCTTGCCTGAAAGACTATAAGGGCTAGAGGCGTCGCTAAGTAAAACCGAGCGAATGATCGCCGGCGCAAGCGCGGGGCCGCGTGCATAAGAGGAGCTTGCGTCCCATGGAAAGCCGAGCAGGGTGACCGCCATCATCTATCCTCCATGGAAAAAATCGTAAATTCGCTGCGCCAGCGCCGCCGATACGCCGTCTACGGCTTCGATGTCGTGGGCCTTGGCGCGGGCGATCTCTTTGGCTGAGCCGAAATGGTTGAGGAGCGCGCGTTTGCGCTTTGCGCCGATCCCAGGAACATCGTCCAACGGGTTGGAGCTTAAGGCTTTTTTGCGTTTGGCGCGATGAGCTCCGATGGCGAAACGGTGGGATTCATCGCGCAGCCTTTGCAGGAAGAAAAGTCCCGGATCGCGCGGCGGCAAAAGGAACGGGGCGCGGCCGGGCGTCACAATCTGGTCCTCCGCGGCCCCCATGGTGCGGTCGATGCGCTTTTCACCGGCCTCATTCTCGCGCCGCGCCTTGGAGACGCCGATTATGGCGATGCCTTCCGCTTCCGGATCAACGCCAAGCTCGCTCAAGACCTCAAGCGCGACGCTGAGATGGCCCTTGCCGCCGTCGATGATGACGAGGTCCGGGCGCTCGGCGCCTTCCTCTTTCATCATCCGTGAAAAACGTCGCGTCAACATTTCGCGCATCATCGCATAGTCATCGCCGGGCGCGAATTTTTCTGTCTTCATGTTGAATTTGCGATACTGGTTTTTGATGAAGCCTTCAGGCCCGGCGACGATCATGGCGCCGACGGCGTTGGCGCCTTGAATATGCGAGTTGTCATAAACTTCGATACGCTCGGGTGGCGCTTCGAGTCCTAATGCTTCAACCAGCTGGCGCAGCGCCTTTAGCTGACTGGCCGATTCCGCCATTCGCCGCGACAGCGCCTCGCGTGCATTCATCACTGCGGCCTTGACGATGTCGCGTTTTTCTCCGCGTTTCGGTTTGTGGATCAGCACTTTTCTTTCTGCGCGCAGCGACAGCGCCTCCATCAACAAATCAGCCTGCGGCGGCAGATCAGAGACCAGGATCATCGCCGGTGGCTCGCGGCCGTCATAGAACTGCGCGATAAACGCGTCGAGAATATCGGCGGGTCTAATGTCTTTGTCGTGGCGCGGAAAATAGGCGTGATTGCCCCAGTTCTGGCCGGCCCGGTAGAAGAATACCTGAACGCAGGCCTGGCCGCTGGCAAGGTGAAGGGCGAACACATCGGCCTCGGCGAGGCCGGCGGTGTTGATGTCTTGGGTTCCTTGCACATAGCTGAGCGCGCGAATGCGGTCGCGTAGGGAAGCGGCGCGCTCAAAGTCGAGATCATGTGCGGCCCGCTCCATCTGCCCGGACAGTGTGCGCTGGATAGCGGTGTTGTCGCCGGATAAAAACGCCTTCGCCTCTTCGACCAGCTCGCCATAGGTCTCTTTGCTAATGAGACCGACGCATGGCGCCGAACAGCGTTTGATTTGATGCAACAGGCAAGGCCGGGTGCGCGCATCATAAACGCTGTCCGAACATGAGCGTAACAGAAATGCTTTTTGCAACGTGTTGAGCGTCTGGTTCACGGCGCCGGCTGATGCGAAAGGTCCGAAATAGGCGCCTTTGCGTTTGCGTGCGCCGCGATGTTTTAAAATCTGCGGCGCTTCATGGTCTTGCGTCACAAGAATGAATGGAAAGGACTTGTCGTCGCGCAGGATAACATTGTAGCGGGGTTTTAGCTGCTTGATGAGATTGGCTTCAAGCAGCAGCGCCTCGGTCTCGGTCCCGGTGACGACAAATTCCATCGCCGCAGTCTCGGCGATCATGCGCATGATGCGGTTTGAATGGCCGCCGGATTTGGCGTAGCTGGAAACCCGGGCTTTGAGGTTCTTGGCCTTTCCGACATAAAGAATTTTGGCGTCGGCGCCGATCATCCGGTAGACGCCGGGTTTGCCGGGCAGGCGTCGGACATAGTCGGCGATCAAGGCGGCGCCCGAGACGGCATGGGGCGGCGCGCCATCATCCTCAAGATTTTTCGTGTCGGTAGCGTTCATCAGCCCTACAGTTAACCCGCCGTTCACCAACCGGTCGATAGATTATCCCGACGCCAGCGCGGTTTTCTTCTGAATGCGCTCTAGGGCGGCGCAGGCGCGAGGTCAAATGGACACCACCCTCAAAGATCGCTCCGATATTACCGTCATTTTGGTGTTTTTCATAAGCCTGGCGATTGCAGGGGTTATCGGCGGCGGGTTTTTTGTGCGTGATTATGCACATGCGCGGGCGAGTGTTTCCTGGCCGCAGGTCGACGGCGTTGTCTTGAGCCAGCTTGGCGATGGTCCCAAGCGCTTGCGTTATGCCTATTCAATCGGCGGGCGCACATATGAATCCCACCGCGAGCGTTTCTTTGCGGCGCGGTTTTCAAAGTCGGAGGCGCGGGCGTATTTTCCGGGTGAGACGTTGACCGTTTATGTCGATCCGCAACATCACACAGTCTCGGTTCTGAAAACCGGTGGCGCTGGCGCGGCGTTTGTATTCTTTTCACTGCTGAGCGGCGCATGTATTTTCTTTGGCGTCGGCGGCGTGGTGTGGACGCTTTCAGAGCGCACTGCCGGAGATTATGGCCCGGATCAGGATTCAAAGTTCAGCATCGGGCGCGGCGCGCATTTTCAGTAGGTCAGGTTTTTTGTACGGCTGATTTCGACGCCCGCGGCGGCGGCCTCTGATATGGCGTTGGGTTTTTCAATGCGAACATCGACGGCGATCGCCATCGGGTGCGACAGCGCCAAGTCGGCGACGCGTTCGGCCAGGGTTTCGACAAGCTTGATGTGCCCCTCGGCAATGATCGCTTTCACGCCCTGCGTCAGCTTGTTGTAGCAGACAACATCTTCGAGGCTGTCGCCGATCGGGTTGGACGGCTCCACCACTTCAACCTCAAGGTCGATCTTCAGCGGTTGTGCGACACCCTGTTCGCTGTCGTAAACGCCTATAAAGGCGTCGAGCATCAGGCCGCGGACAAATATCTTGCGGCGCGGCGCGTTAGCGGCGCGGGGAATGGGCGTGACTTCAGGCGTCTGATCGTTCTTCATAATCATTCCTGTACCAGAACATCCGGGGTTTGCCAGGCCAGATGTTGGCCGCCATCGACGGCGATCATCTGGCCAGTGACCGCGTGTGCGGAGATCAGATAGGCGAGGGCGCCGCAAATATCGGCGGGCGTCGCCCCATGCCCCAGGATTGTCGCCTCGTTCTGTCGCTTCCAGTCGTCGTCCGACTGACGCGCATTTTGCAGTACCGGCCCGGGGCCGATGGCGTTGACGCGTATGCCTTGCCCGCCCAGCGCTTGCGCCAGTGTCGTGGTCAGGGTCGCGAGCGCGGCCTTTGAGGTAGTGTAGGACAGAAATTGCGGCGTCAGCTTGAGGACGCGCTGGTCGATGATGTTGACGATGAGATTATTGGCGCCAGGTGCGGCCTGTGCGGCGAAATCCTGGGCGAGCTTTAGCGGCGCGCGTAAGTTTGTCTCAATATGCGTGTCCCAGCTTGTCCGGGTCATCGAGGCGATGTCGTCGGGCTCAAACACTGATGCGGAGTTGACCAGTAGTGAGAGGGGGCCAACGGCGTCTGAGGCTTTCGCGATCAGGGACGCAGTTTCCGCCTCGCGCGACAGGTCTGCCTGAATGCTTGCCGCCTTGCCGCCACGAGAGGTTATCTGCGCGGCGACCGCGTCGGCTTGCATAGCGGATGAGCGATAATGGATGGCGACGGCGAAGCCCGCTTCGGCCAGGGCAAGTGCGATGGCGCGCCCGACCCGCATGCCGGCGCCAGTGACAAGCGCGGAGCCGGGAGGTACATCGGCCATTGCCTAGATTCCTCCGGCGATCTTTGCCAGGGCAATGATAAAGCCAATATAGGCGCCGAAAATAAACAGCCCCGACAGCCGCCCGATGTCGCGGCGTGTCAACACATACCCTGTCAGCACCAGCGCAGCGGCCATCATCACCGGAATTTCAACGCGCAAGGACGTCGGGTCAAAATAGGCGGTGCCGGCAAGCCCCGCAGCGCCGCCAACCGCCAGCAGGTTGAATATGTTCGAGCCGATAATGCCGCCAATGGCGACGTCAGACTTCTTATGGAGGGCGGCGGCTGCGACCGTTGCAAGCTCGGGCAGCGACGTGCCGAAGGCGACAATGGTCAGCCCGATCAGCTCATCGCGCACGCCGAGTGCGACCGCCATTGCCTGGCCGTTAGACACCAAGAGATGCGCGCCGAGCGGCAGGCCGATCAATCCGGCGGCAAGAAACAAAATCGTTTTGAGTGAGACCTTTGAGGTTTCCAGATATTCATCGACCTCATCAATCACCGGCTCGGCGCCGCCATGACTGGCGCGGACCCACATATAAACAACATAGGCGATGATGCCCGCGAACAGGAACGCGCCGATCTTTGTATCAATATATCCGACGAAATAAGCGGCGCCCACAAAAGCTGCTGTAGCAACAAGCATGATGACTACATGCCGGCGTAATCCCAGAACATGCGTCGAGATCGGATAGATGATCGCCGGCAGGCCAAGCACCAAAAATACATTGGCGACATTGGAACCAATGATGTTGCCTAGCGCGATGCCGTCGCTTCCGGTCATCACCGCTTGAATGGTTACCACAAGTTCCGGCGCAGACGTGCCGAAAGCGACAATTGTGAGGCTGATGATCAGCGTCGGCACATTCAGCGCAGCGGCAAGGCCAACGGCGCCGCGCACAAGAAGGTCACCCGCTACAAGCAGGATGATCAGCCCGACGACAATCAGAATTATCTCAGCGCCCATAATTGACCTTTGTATAGGAAGAGGACTCTTTGAGACAGCGCATATGGGCCGGCGGCGGATCGTTTTAAAGATTACGAAGGCGGCCGGGTTTCTAAAGCGCCGTCGGGGTCAATCGATGCGGCCTTTTTCGGTGATATTTAAAATTGCGAATATTAAAAAGAAGATCACGATCATCGTGACGCTCATCCAACCTGGACCCATGGAAAACCCCTCCTTGGTTAAAACGCATCTTATAGGGCGCGTCGAATGCGGCGTCACCCCACGGCGTTGCCTTGAGATAATGGCGATTCGCCGTGCGCGACGCCCCGCCCAGCAGGGTTAAACATCCAAACTTGCTCAAATTTTGGACAAGTTGCGCATTGTGTGAACACCCCGCCTTCACCGGCGGTGGCTAGCGTTTTGGGGCGATGCGGTAAAGGAGGGGGCGGGCGATGCAAACTGGGCTACTCGAAACCCCGGCGATCTTGAAAGATCGCCGCCTGACCAAGCGGGTCCAAAAATCCTGGACGGATTGCGCCAATGGCGGCTTGCCGTCCTGGGATGACATTCAGGAGTTGGATCTCGGGGCGGACTGGCGCTCTTGTTTTGCGGTCGATTTGTCGCTGTCCGATAAATTCCCCTATTTCATTTTCCTGGGCGAAAACCTGTCGCGGCTGGCTGTGACATATTTATCGGACCGCGCCCATCGCGAGCTAACGCCGGTTGATTTGGCGGTGGCGAAGATGGACGAGGCGGCCCTGTCGCGTGCGCCGGTGTTCCACGGCAATATGCTGTGCTTGCCGGGCCAGCGGAATATCCTGTTCCGCAGCGTGGTCCTGCCGCTGAGCGAGAATGGCGAAGACGTAACCCATATTTTCGGCGCGGCCAGCGGCAAAGGCGCCTGAAGCCAACATGGTTATTGCATCGGCAAAATTTGGCGAAAATTTTCACGCCTTTGCACACGCTGTGCTCACTCGCCTGTTCTAGGTTTCTACAAGAGGACAGGCGGAGGCTACTGGGCGACGATGTTAACTGATGTTTCAACGCTTTTTGACAACGGTGCAATTGCGCCGGCTGTCGACCGGCGGATCACCAATCGGCTGGTCAATGCCTGGGCGCGCTCGTCGCGGGGGTATTTTCCGAGTTGGGAGGCATTTCAGGAGATGGATCTGGGCGATGACTGGTCCTGGATATTTGCCGTCGATCTGGAAAAAAGCATCGGCTTTCCATATTTCATCTTCCTCGGCGAAAGCCTCGCCAGGCTTTCCGATGTGCACCTTTCCGGCGCGACCGACTGGACGATGTCTTTGCTCGACAAGGCGACGGCTGATGTTTTCGCCGCCGCTGCCGCAGAAGGCCCGCATTATCGGGACGATACGCTGACTTTGTGTGACGGACGACGCATCCTCCTGCGCGGCGTGACGGCGCCGCTCGCTGATGATGGGCGCAATATCACGCATGTGGTGGGTGCGACCAATGGCCGGTTCGCCCCCGAGACGCCGCTTAGGGCGGTCTGACCACCTTTACCCCGCGCCGCTCGGCGCTTAAGTTTCCCGCAAAATTTCAGATGTTGGCGTTGTCGCTGAGGGCGCCGCCAACACAATTTGCGAGGAAATCATCATGACTGCAGAATTTGGCCACTTTGTGAATGGTCGCTCGGTAAGCGGCGCCTCGGGGCGGCTTCACGACATATACAACCCGACCACCGGCGAGGTTCAGGCCAGGGTTTCACTCGCCAGCCGCGATGAAGTGACGAAGGCGGTTGATGCGGCCGAGAAGGCGTTCCCGGCCTGGGCGGCGACCAATCCGCAAAAACGCGCGCGGGTGATGTTCAAATTCAAGGACCTGGTCGAGAAGGACATGGAAAATCTGGCGAAGATGTTATCATCAGAGCACGGAAAGATATTACCCGATGCGCGCGGCGACGTGATCCGCGGACTTGACGTGATCGAGTTTGCCTGTGGCATTCCGCATTTGCAGAAGGGTGAATATACCGAGACGGCAGGTCCCGGCATTGACGTTTACTCCATGCGCCAGCCGCTTGGCGTTGTCGCCGGCATTACGCCGTTTAACTTCCCAGCGATGATACCCATGTGGATGTTCGGCGTTGCGATCGCCTGCGGCAACACCTTCGTCAACAAACCGTCGGAGAAAGACCCGTCCGTGCCGCTGCGCCTTGCGGAGTTGATGATGGAAGCGGGCGCACCGGAGGGTGTGTTGAATGTCGTTAATGGCGACAAAGAAGCAGTCGATGCGATTTTGGAAGATCACCGCGTCAAAGCCGTCTCCTTCGTCGGCTCCTCGGACATTGCGCAGTATATTTACACCAATGGCGCAGCGAACGGAAAGCGCGTTCAGGCCTTTGGCGGCGCCAAGAACCATATGATCATTTTGCCCGATGCAGACATGGACAATGTCGTCAATCAGCTTATCGGCTCTGCCTACGGATCGGCCGGCGAGCGCTGCATGGCGACGCCGGTGGCCGTGCCCGTGGGCGAGGGAACGGCGGATAAGCTGATCTCGATGTTGAAGCCGCGGGTTGAAACTTTGCGCATCGGCCCGTCGCTGTCGGAAGATTCCGACCTCGGCCCGCTGGTGACGGCGGCGCAGCGCGACCGCGTTGCGAACTATATCCAGATGGCGGTGGATGAGGGCCAGGAGCTGCTGGTCGATGGCCGCGATTTCTCGCTGCAGGGCTATGAAAATGGCTTCTTCATGGGCGGCACGCTGCTTGATCATGCCAAGCCCGGCCATAAATCCTATGACGAGGAAATTTTCGGCCCGGTGCTGCAAATTGTCCGTGCCGAGAACTTCGAAAAGGCCGTCGCTCTGCCGTCAAAGCATCAATATGGCAATGGCGTTGCGATCTTCACCCGCAACGGCGCCGCGGCGCGCGAATTCGCCGCCCGGGTCAATGTCGGCATGGTCGGGATCAATGTCCCGATCCCCGTGCCCGTCGCCTATCACACTTTCGGCGGTTGGAAGCGCTCAGGTTTCGGCGACACCAACCAGCACGGCCCCGAAGGCGTGAAGTTCTGGACCAAGGTAAAAACGATTACGCAACGCTGGCCGGAGGATGTTCAGGGGTCTGAGTTTGTTATTCCGACTATGGGGTGAATTTCTTGCCAATAGTTCCATCACATAACTTGCAGATTGACGAATGGCCCGCGCCTCCGATGAAATTTTGGCGGTTTATGCCATTCCACAAGTTTCTCGATGTAATTGTTCATCGCCGGGTGTTTTTTCCGTCACAATGGATGCTTAGAAACGATGACGCATATGAAGGATACTCCTCTTGGTCTGGTGTTAAGAATTTACCTGCCGGTGTTGATCCCTCCTCAGCGGAGGCTGCTAGAAATTATGTGAGCTGTTGGCACGCGTCTGAGGTCGAACCTGGAGGGCTATGGAAGCAATATTCAGATCCATCAGGAGGAATCTCGATCGTGTCAGATCAGCCACGAATGATCGGGGCATTTAGCGAGTCAGCGGAACTATTGGTTCCGGGGCTGATTGATTATTCTGGCGATCCGACGGACGGACATGCTGTGGAAATCCCCGTGTTTCGAAAGCGAAAACACTTTATAAATGAGAACGAACTTCGCATCTGGCTTCCCGGCAAAGGCGGCGCTATCAACCATGACACAAAGACCAAAGAATTTTTTTATGTTGGGTCAAATGGCGAAAGATCATTAGTTCCATCGGGGAAGTCAGTCGCTTGCAATGTTGAAGAGCTGATTGAAAGCGTTGTTGTTGGCCCGAAAACTGAGCAGTGGGTGTTTGACGCCATTAAGTTGCTTCTCGAAAAGCTCGGATATTCACTGCCGCTTCGCTATTCTGAAATAGCAAAAAAACCGACTTGATATGGCCACCCTCGTAGGCATTTAGATTTTCAGTGCGATGAAAAACGGGGGTAATTGTTCTTCGTAAAACTAAAAACCCGCCCCACAATGGCTCACGTTTTCGGTTTGCCGGGATTTTTCTATGGTGACGGGTGAGGCTGCATGCCTTCAAGCAACGGCTTTAGTTTTTTGAGGGTTTCCAGCAAGTAATCCCAAAACACCCGTATGCGCGCCGTCGCTAGTAAATCTTTGTGCGTAAGCAGCCATAGATCGTTAGATGTTGTCGGTAGGCCTGGCGGCACGCGGATGAGGTCGGGGTCACGATCTCCGATGAAGCATGGCAACATGGCAATGCCAACATCTACTTTCGCCGCTTCAAGCTGACTCATATCGCTTGGGATACGTCCTTGTATTGGCGTCTCAGGTAATGGTCCCCGGCGCACCCATTCTGGAAACGGAACATAGTCGTTCCATCCAATCCAACGGGCAGATGCCGGTTCATTTTCCAAATCGTGCGCTGAGAGGTAAGCCGGTGTTGCATATGGCGCAGTCGCGAACTGCGCTATTTTTCGCCCTATCAAATGCTCAGGAGGGCGTTGTGAAATTCGTAATGCGACGTCGGCTTCGCGCGCCGACAAGTTTGCGGTTTCATAAGACATATCGACTTCAAGCGTAACGTCCGGATAAAGCGCCATGAATTTTGCGAGGTCAGGCATAAGTAGTTTGAGTACAAAGCCGTGACCTGCAGTGAACTTGATGTCGCCGCTTAGCCGGGCGTCCTGGCCAAGGACTTGTCGTTCGACGCCGTGCACCTCTTCCTCAATGCGCTCAGCTGCTGCGCGGATGGCTTCGCCTGCCACGGTAATGGCGTAGCCGGTTGGCGTTCGGTCAAACAGGCGCGCGCCCAAGCGCTCCTCAAAAGCCCGTATGCGCCTTGACACCGTTGCGTTGTTGACTTGTAGCGACCGAGAAGCGGGGCGTATTGCGCCTTCACGCGCGACGGCCAAAAAGTACCGAAGATCATCCCAGTCCATAAAAACATCCGATTGAGGCATACGCTCTACAAAGAAGGCGATTTTTACCACGATAGCAAGCTTTGTGGAGCATTTTTGCAGCAGCTTGCTGTGTATTATCCATCTTTTGTTCTAAATACGCAGCAGGTATACGCACATCTCTTACAGGATTCGCAAGTGCGCGAGTAACTCGTAAATGGAGCGCCACATCGATGTATTCTTTTTATGCCGCCATAGCGCTAGCTGCGCTTTCCGTAACTGTAGCCTGTGCTGAGGCGCCACCTTCTGCCGACGCAACTCCTGGCAGTAAGGTGTCTGAGGTTACTGCGCCTCTAGCATATAAAAATTATCCGTATAAATCACACTTTGTAACGGTACAATCTGGCTATCAGGTCCATTACCTTGATGAGGGTGAGGGCGATACGCCTTTGCTGCTCATTCACGGTATGCCAACGCAAGCCTATCTTTGGCGGGAGATGATACCGACCCTTTCCGAGAACAATCGCGTGATTGCTTTGGATCAACCAAACTGGGGCAAGTCGGACAAAACGCCGGACGTTCGGAATGGTGTTCCATGTGCGGGTGACTATGCGAAATGGATAGAGGAATTTGTTGATGCGCTTGGTGTTGAAAAGGTTCGCCTCGTTATTCACGATATGGGTTTTGTTGGTTTTTTATACGCCGCTCGCAACCCGGCGAAAGTTGACGGTATCGCTTTCTTTGAAACGGCTATTGGCCCCTTTCCAAGAGAGCTAGCACCGCCATTTCTCGAAGCGTTTTTAGGGCCAGAAGGCGAATCGCTTGTCGTCGATGAAAATTACATGGTCGAGACGCTGTTGATGAATAACGCTTATAATGAAGCGGGTGACCCGCCGTTCAGAACAATGCACGCCAATCTCACCGAGGATGAAGCAGCGGTTTATTATGAGCCGTTTAAGTCGCCTGAGAATCGTCGCGCCATCCTGTTCGATCGCGAATGTCTGGGCTTTATTGGCACGAAAGAAACGGATCCGGGTACTGACGAGCATAAACAGGAAAACCTATCTGAATTTCTGGAATTTGCTCAATATTTATCGACAACAGATACGCCGCGACTGGCGCTATTTGGGTCGCCAGGGTTCGTTCTGCCAAAAGATCCGATGGAAGCGATCATCACTGGTGCAGCGCCGGCTGAGGCCGGGGGGTGGCAAAACACGAAAACCGTAACAACCGTTCAGATCCATGCGCCGACCCTCCATTACTGGCAGGAAGAAGATAATGGCGCACCCGTCGAAGTCGCACGCGCAATACAGCACTGGCTGGATGCAGAATTCTAGTTCGCATTATTGCCCTGTCGATTGAAAAGTCCGCACACTGAAACGAGGGAAAATTCAACTAAATTCCTTCATGTAAATTAGGAAAACTCTATGCCTACAGTTATAGTCACCACTATCCTTCCTCATTCTCAGCAAGCCGTATGGGACGCTTGGGCTAATTTTGGAAATGTCGATATGTTTCACCCCGCCGTTAAATCATCACGTATCATAGGCGGACCTTCTAGCGGTAGAAACGCCGCTCGCCGGTGTGACTTTTACGATGGCTCAGCGATCGAAGAAAAGGTTACCGTTTTCGATCCGCCATATTCTATTGGGTGGGCTCTAACGAAACCGCCAGGACCAATAAAAAAGGGTGATGCTCTGGTTGAATTGAAAGCGCAATCTCCATCACAGACTCGTGTAACCTTTACGCTAACTTTTTCAATGAAGTTAGGACCAGTCGGTTGGCTTCTCGGCGTTGGGGTGGTGAAGGGCGCGATGAAAAAGGCGCTCATTCAATTGCTAAAAGGCCTTGAAGATCATCTTGCGACCGGAAAACGTGTAGGTGACAAGGGGGTCCTTGAAGCGGCCTGATCTGCTCCACTTTCCCTGTAATCATGACTGTTGAAAAAGCATCGATAAATTATGACGCTGTCAATTTTGTTTTCATAGCGGCCTTGGGCGCCCATCCGACAACCTCGCCCTGATGTCGTTCCGTCCGTGCCCAAGACTCTATCGAACATTGGTACATAAGTTGGGGTCTAGGCGCCGCCTGTTCGCGTAATTATTTCTCTGCGTTGAGATTCCCGGCGATGACCGTAAGCGCTGATACCCGCGTAACCGGATCAGCGATGCTTCTCGCCGTGGCGAGGGCGCCGTCAATGTCGCCGCGCGTGGCCTGGTCATTGGCGATGGCGAAGTCTAATGATTGTTGTATAATTGCGGCGTTTGTTTTGAACCAGCCTAAAAGTTTTCCTTGTCGTAGATTAGAACGAGCATTTTCAAATTGTTTGAATTCTATTTGTGCAAATGCGAGGGCTGTGTACCAGGCCTCAAAGGTTCCACCATGAAGTTTACGAACTTTCACTAAAGCGGCATCGTCTTCTAGGCCAACATAGATGCCGGCGACCTGCGTATAGGCGCCGGGTCTGGCAAATTTGGATTTCAATTTTTTGATATCCTTTAGCATGTCCTCGGCGATGGCTCTGGCCCCGGCTTGATCACCCGCTCGCACTTTGGCCTTGCCGATTGTTGTAAGCAGCATCATTTTCATAATGTCGCGAGGGAGAGTATTCGCCAGATCAAGCGCGGAAGATGTATCGCCAGCAAAAGCGTAGTGAAAGACTACCGAAAAAATTGCGCTGTTACGCGCTGTCTCGTCGCTGATTGACAGAGCGATGGCTTTGGCTTCCTCGGTTACGGCTCTCGCTTGAGCCTCATCCTCTAAGCCGCGAAACGCGCCTGCTGCGGCCAATAATGATGCTACTCGATTGGACGGGTCGGCTGTGCTGCGGGCCATCGAAAGGCCCTTCGCTGCATCACCATTGGTGATATGATAAGAGACAATCTGCCCATCGAAGCGTTTGCGCAGCGCCGGGTTTGTCATTGTATTCGCCATTGTCATTGCGCCGTCTAAATCGCCTTGCTGTAATTGCGCGGTGGCAATGCCCTGGATTGCGAAACTGCGATAAGTATCGCCGCCTGGAATTGTATTCAAAAGCGCTCTTGCGCCATCAATATCACCGAGCGCGGCCATCATTCCGATGATCGAATTTAATACTTGTCCCTTTTTGTCGGGCGCGACGGTTTTTGAGATTTCAAGTGCTTCGTTCAGTATGGCTTCAGCCTTGCCGACGGGTTTAATGCTTTTCGTCGGTCCCGAAGCGCCGCCAGCGCGCGCCAGCGTGCCGCTATAGCCTTCGGTCTCGAAAGCGCCGCTGGTCCCGTCAGCGTTGAGGGCGAAGGTGAACTTAAAATTGGCGCCGCCTGCGACGAAGACCCCGCTCAGCTTTTCGCCTTCAATGGTTGCGGTAACCGGGTAGGTGGCGTCGGTCGCCACATAATAAAGCTCGCCAGAAAAACCAGCGCCAGCTTTCGCCAGCGTCAAACGCACGGCGTCAGACTGAAACACGCCAATATAGCGATCAGTTTTTGCAGTGGCGAAAGGGTTGGCCGGTGCGTTCGTTGCGAACGGATTATCCTGAGCAAGTGCAGGGGCAACGGGCGATAAGCAGTAGGCTGTCGCAATCGCAATAAGACTGATGTGTTTCATCTCAGGTTTCCGTATGTTTCGATTTTAAAAAAATCTTCCAGCTTTTGTTATTCCGCTTTCGCCATTTCCGTCGCGACCGCCGCAATGGCGAAAGCGCGGTGATGTGGCTGCGCGATGCTTCGCGCCATGGTGAGACCGCCTTCAAGATCGCCATTTTGCGCCTGATGCTGGGCAAGTTCGGCCGTTAAGGAGCCGACAAGATCGGGGTCGCCAATGATCGACAAATTTGCCCGCGCTGGCGCGTAATATCCAAAAGCAATCTGAGTGCGCACCATCTCCACGCGCACATATAAAGGATTCCCTTTTAGCTTTTGCGTCCATTTGAACAATTTATCGATGCCCTTTTGGTCGCGCAACGCTGCATAGCCTCGTATAATTTGCGCATACGCGGCCGGTCGCGACGACATCGGTTTCATATAATTTGAACTGCCTATTGCGCGGTCGATTGACTTATCCGCGTCCTCTGCATCGCCTGCTTTTGCCTGCGCCAATGCGATTTTCACATAGGCGCTTATGCTTTTCATCTTACCTTTCTTGAGGTCTTTGGCCATGTCCGTCGCCGTTTCATAGTCGCCCATGTTTGCATAACTGCCCACTAGCATGCCGTAAGCATCGTTTCTTTGATCTTTATTTTCGATGGCTTCCGTGACGGCTGTTGCATTGGTAAGGGTAGTTAGTGCTGTTGCTTTGTCGCCAGTTTTGCTGAGCGCATTGGCAACAACAATGAGAGCGCTAACTTTATCAGTTTGCGTGCCGATCGCATTTGCAGTCACGAGCGCGCCGGCAGCATCGCCATTTTCTGCCTGATACCCCGCAATCGATTCAGCTATATGGGTTCGCCAGGTTTGATCGGCCATGCCGTTAGCGGTCGCCCGCGCGCCCTCCAGATCGCCGTTGATCGCTTGGCTTTCGCCGAACATGGCAATCGCCATATCACGGAACGTATCGCTACGTGGGATGGCGTCCAACAGCGCCTTTGCCTGGTCGATGCGGCCGCCTTGCGCGAGATGAGCAATGACGCTCGCTTGAGCGACGGACTTTTGTATCGGCGCGGAGCTTTCAAGGGCCTCTAGCGCCTCTTGATAAAGCGCATCAATCCGATTTAACGGCGCTGCTTTTTTCACCAGGGAAGACGGCTCGAATGTGCGCGTCAGGCGCCCGCTATAGCCTTCAGTGTCGAACTGCCCGCTCTTGCCGTCATCACCGAGGGCAAAGGTGAAGGGAAACGACTTGCCGCCCGCGTTGAATGAACCATTGAGGGCGCCGTCTTTTATCTGCGCTGTCGCGGGGTAGGTTTGTCCGGTCTGGGCGTAGTAAAGCTCGCCGACAAAACCGCCTCCGGATTTCTCCAGCGTCAGCCGCACGGCGTCCGATTCAAATATCCCGGCATAGCGATCAACCATCGCGGTGGCGAAGGGGTTCCCGGCCGGATTTGCTGCGAAGGGGTTATCCTGGGCGAACCCAGCGGTAGGCGCGGCCAGACAGATCGCCAGGGCGATGCGTGCAAAAACTCTCATATTTCCCCTCAAGGCAAGTACGAAACATCAATAATTCAAATGAATTAACATAAGTCATTGCACGTTCATCAAAATCACGCGTTTGTGATCTGATTGGCGGCGATGTCGGCGAGGATTTGGAAACCGCTGACGCTTGCCATTGCTCTCCAAGCCAGTACACGTCTGGATATCTCTGGTGTGGCGTTGATGGGTCAGTAGGAGAGCGTTATGACGGGCTCAATTCATGATTTCGATTTCATTTTTGGCGATTGGATCATCACGCACAAGCGTCTGGCAAAACGCATGTCGGGTTCAGACGAATGGCTAACCTTTGAAACCAATTATCAGGCTTGGCCAATCCTTGGCGGCGCCGCGAATGAAGACAAAGCTTTCGGTGAAGTCGGCGGAGAGTTTTTTGAAGGTAGAAGCCTGCGCACCTATGACGCTGCGAATGATGAGTGGACAATCTATTGGATGGATACGTCAAACCCTCAACTCATAGAACAGGTGCGGGGACGGTTCGCGAGTGGCGTCGGCTTGTTCTATGGCGAAGAAGCCTATGAAGGAAAAATCTATCGGATGCGCTTTGAGTGGAAAAAGATTTCTGATGATAAACTTCATTGGGACCAGGCGTTCCAAGACCCCCAAACGAAAGAGTGGGAAGTCAATTGGATCATGGACTTTCGACGGAAAGCCAATTGATTGGAAGTTTGTCAGATGACTGATCTGTTTCGACTTTGGTGCAGATTTCAACAAAGCCATCGCACCTGACGAGCGACGGCGTTAGGAGAGCGTTATGGGTAATATAGTGTTGACCGGCCAATGCCTGTGCGGCGGTGTTTCTTTTTCCTGCGCAGGCGAGGATTTGAAACCTGCTGACGCTTGTCATTGTCGTCAGTGCCGCCAATGGAGCGGGAATTTCTGGGCGTCGGTAAGCGCGCCTTTCGCAGCGCTAAAAGTCGAAAATGACGCAACGCTAAAATGGTACCGCGCATCGGATTACGCCCGCCGTGGGTTTTGCAACACATGCGGCGCGTCGCTATTTTGGCAGGCTGATAAGCTCGACGATCATAAAAACCGGATTGCTATCGCGCTGGGCGCGCTGGACGCACCGACCGGTTTAAAAATTGAAGAGCATATTTTTGTGGCCAATAAGGGCGATTATTACGACATCGCCGACGGACTTCCGCAAAAAGCTAAATATTAAGAGGCGACGTGCCGGAAACTGATCTACTGACGCAGCTCCATGTGATGGCGGGCCAGAATATCCTGGGCGTCTATTTTCTGCTGGTGATTGCGCCCTTTATGCAGGAGGACGCGGCCGTGGTCGGTGCGGCGTCTTTGTCGCTTGGCGGCCTCGGCAGCAATAGTGTTGCGCTGTTTGTCGCAGTGGGGTTGGGGCTGACCGTCAGCGTGTTGTGGAAATACTGGCTTGGGCGTGCGGCGCGGACGCGCAAATGGGCAGAGCGTTTCGCCGCCAACCCCGCCGTCGAAAAAGCGCAAGCGCTGGTCGCGGGCCGGCTCGGCATCAGTATGATCGTGGCCCGCTTCGTACCTGGAACGCGCATTCCGCTCTATGTCGCGGCCGGGTTTTTCAAAGCGCCGTGGTGGGCATATGCCGGCTGGGGCGCGGTGAGTGTCGCCCTTTATATCGGGGCCATATTCGCCCTTTTCCACGTCATTGGCGCTGTGGCGGGAGAGGCTGCTTCTATCTGGCTGCCAGCGGTCGCAATCTTTACGCTTTTGGGTTATGTCGCGATCCAGAAATTGCGGGCAAGGAAATAAGCCATGTTTGGCCGGGGACAGCGCAGACCATGATTGAGGGTGGAATTGAGGCGATTGCGTCAATGAGCATCTGGTTGCTGATGTTCACTATTTTCATCGGCCCGTTCATTCAGGAAGATGGGGCGGTGATTTTCGCGGCAACCGCCTCGCTTGCCGGTGCAGCGCCGACCCAAATTATCTTGTTGGTGGTGTTCTTGGGGCTGCTTGGCAGCGACGCCTGGAAATACTGGCTTGGCCGATTCGCGCGGCGCCACGAATGGGCGCACCGCTTCGCCGAAAAGCCTGGCGTTTCTGTCGCCGGCGATCTGGTGCGCAAAGAGTTGTGGCAGACCATGATGACGGCGCGCTTTGTGCCTGGCACGCGCATTCCGACCTATATCGCCTGCGGGTTTTTCAAAGCCCATTATGGCAAATACATTATGATCCTGAGTTTTACCGCGCTCCTATACCTCGCAATGTTCTTCGGTCTGTTTCACTCGGTCGGCGCGGTCGCTGGGGAAGAAGCCACGCTGTGGATGCCGGTGATCGCGGTTGTCTTGCTTGCGGCCTATATTTTATTTCGCTGGTACAATCACACGCGCAAACATAAAGGTCCGATGACGCCGATGACGGATGAGCAAGACCACCCGATGCCTGACATGCCGGGCTTTGAAGGAACGCCGCTTGAAGACAATGGGGAAGAGGCCGGAAGCGACAAAGATTGAACGCTGCGCGTAAGGACTGAACGCCTGTGACCTTCACCATGCCTGACCTATGGCGACGTTTGCGGGCAGAAACGCCCGGCGCCAGCCATGTGGTCCATTTCAATAATGCCGGCGCAGCGCTGATGCCGGGGCCGGTGATCGACGCGATGCAGAAACATCTGCAACTGGAAGCGGAAATCGGCGGCTATGAGGCCGCGCGTGAGCGCACTGGCGACATATCAGAGATCTATTCAAACGTCGCCGCAACGATAGGCGCAAGAGCAGACAATATTGCCCTAACGGCAAACGCGACCGATGCTTATGCGCGGGCGCTGTCGTCCATTTCGTTCAAGCCCGGTGATGTCGTGGTCGCTGCCTGGAGCGAATATGCGTCCAATCAAATTCAGCTTCTGTCTTTACAAAAGCGCTTCGGTGTTCGCATTGTTCGCGCGCCGGCCTTAGCGTCGGGCAAGACCGACCTTGAGGCCTTGGATGCGATTATTAAACGCGAACAACCCCGGCTAGTGGTTTCGGTCCATGTGAATACAAGCTGCGGCATTATCGACGATGTCGCCGGGATCGGCGCCGTCTGCCGGCGCCGTGATGTTTTGTGCATGGTCGATGGATGCCAGTCTTTTGGGCAGATGCCAATTGATGTCGAAGAGATCGCATGCGATTTTTTCAGCGCCACATCACGGAAGTTTATGCGCGGCCCGCGCGGGGCGGGGCTGCTCTATGTTTCCGACCGTGTACTGAGCGAAGGCCTGGAGCCGTTGTTCCCGGATTTGCGCGGCGCGGAGCTGGAAGACGAAAAACGCTATCATCCCGTTCAAGGCGCCAAGCGGTTTGAGGATTGGGAATTTTCCTATGTGACGCTGTTCGGCTTCGGCGCGGCGGCGGCCTATGCCCGCAACATCGGTCTTGACCGAATTGAGGCGCGGCTTGCGGAGGTGAACGATTATCTGCGCGCAAGCCTTCAGCGCCTGCCGGGGTGGCGTGTGCTCGACGAAGGCGTCGGAGCCGGCCCGATCATCCCGGTCCATACCGAGGCGGGTGACGGCGCGGCGATCCATCGCAGGCTTTGCGAGCAGCGCATCAACACCACCTATATTCCGAAAATGTGGGCGCCCATGGACCCGCGGTTGGTTGACGCCGGGTGGGCGATCCGCATATCGCCGCATTATTATAATTCCCCGGCTGATATTGATGTTCTATTAGGGGCGTTGGGCGACGCCGTTTCCTGATAGGATGGGCCAAGGACCGCCGCGCGGCGCTGATTGAAAGGGTGACAATGGATTTCGCACTATCACAAGAACAAGAAGCCATTCAGGAAATGGCGCGGCGTTTCGCCGAGGACGAACTGGCGCCTAAGGCGGCTGAGTGGGACGAGAAAAAACACTTTCCGGTCGATGTCATCAAGAAAACAGCGGCGCTCGGTCTTGCCGGGATTTATACCCGTGACGATGTCGGTGGTTCAGGTCTGGGGCGGCTCGATGCGGCGCTGATCTTTGAAGCACTCTCTGCGGGGTGCACTTCGACGGCGGCTTTTCTTTCAATCCACAATATGTGCTCATGGATGATTGACCGCTTTGGCGACGATGCTTTGCGCGAGAAATATTGCCCCAAGCTGACATCGATGGAAATGGTGGCGAGCTATTGCCTGACCGAACCGGGCTCGGGCTCTGATGCGGCGGCGCTAAAAACAAAAGCGGTGCGCGATGGCGACGAGTATGTGTTGAACGGCTCAAAAGCGTTCATCTCCGGCGCCGGCGTATCTGACCTTTACGTCGTGATGGTGCGCACCGGCGGGGAGGGACCGAAGGGGATTTCAACGGTGCTGGTCGAGAAAGACATGCCTGGCCTTTCGTTTGGCGCGCAGGAACGCAAGATGGGCTGGAATTCGCAACCGACAGCGATCGTCAATTTTGAAGATTGCCGCATACCGGTCGCCAACCGCGTCGGCGCGGAGGGCGAGGGGTTTAAATTCGCGATGATGGGGCTCGATGGCGGGCGCTTGAACATCGCCGCCTGCTCCCTCGGCACAGCGAGTGCGGCGCTGAAAGCGGCGCTCGATTATGCCAATGAACGCCAAGCCTTTGGCAAACGCCTAAATCAGCAACAAGCGCTGCAATTCAAACTCGCCGACATGGCGACGGAGCTGGAGGCGGCGCGCGTGATGCTTTATCAGGCGGCGTGGAAGCTCGACAATAAAACCCCCGACGCGACGCGCTTCTGCGCGATGGCGAAACGCTTGGTCACCGATACCGGCTTCAAGGTCGTCAATGATTCCTTACAAATTCATGGGGGCTACGGATACTTAAAAGACTACCCGTTGGAGCGCATGGTCCGCGACGTGCGCGTGCATCAGATCCTGGAAGGAACCAATGAGATCATGCGCGTGATCGTCGCGCGGGATTTGTTGAAGGAGTACCAGGCATAGATTTTGGAAGAGAGACAATGATAGCGATATTATCAGGCACGCGAGGCTTCATATTCAGGAGTGTCGGAATTTCTATGCTGCTATTGCTGACCTCATGCGGCAAAAAGTTTGATGACACAAATTTTGACTATTATGGCAAACTTAGCACCATGAAGGCGTTTAATGGATCGACGCTGTTCTTTTTGGAGACTGATGAGGGCGCTGAGTATCAGCTCGAATTTGGCAAGAAGACTCAATATGCGAATATTGAGGAGGGTGAGTACCTAGACGAATATATATGGGCGCCGGGTCGGTATCATGGCGTTTATGGAAAGCCGAAGGACGATGAATATCCAAAAGTGATAATCACTAAGCGTATCGTTCTGACCGAACAAGGCGAGGGGCAGACAGAGTGATCGACATCTATTCTCTTTGATCACAGCTAAGGGGTGCAAAATGAGCACAGCAAAAGGCTATTGGATCGGACACGTCACCATCACCAATCCAGAACGATATCCGGAATACCAAGCGGCGAATGCTGAAGCGTTTCAAAAATATGGCGCGCGGTTTCTTGTGCGCGGCGGGCAGAGTAAAACCGTTGAAGGTGAAGTGCGTGAACGCCATGTGGTGATCGAATTTGAGAGCTACCAAAAAGCGCTCGATTGCTATTTTTCGCCGGAATATCAAGCCGCCGCTGATTTACGCAAAGAGTTCGGCGAGGCGGATATCATTGTTGTTGAGGGAGTGGCGACCGAATGACCGAGGGCATCCAGTTTGAACAAACCGGCGCCTGGGGCGTGGCGCTAAGCCAAGACTTATGAGAATCCTTCTTTCCATATCGATGTTTATCATCGGCGTGGGGCTGATCGCTTACTCATATTTGGGAGCTTTCGTTGCGTTAGCTGGCGAAATTGAGCGCGAGTTATATGGGCCGACGCCTGTATCTTCTATCGTAAAAATTCTTCACCACATGAATTCCGGTGAGATTCCGCAACTCGCTGGATTCCTCTATGGTGGCGTATTCATTATCGTGATCGCTATTCTTTATCTGGTTGGGCTATTAGGGAAAAAATCTGAAAATGACGACCGAGATCCTGTTTGAACAAACCGGCGACTGGGGCGTTGTCACGCTCAACCGCGAGAAGGCGCTGAATGCGCTGACCTGGGACATGGTCAAGGCGATGCGCGCGCAACTCATTACATGGGCGGGCGACAGCGCGGTTAAGGCGGTGATGGTCAAAGGCGCGGGCGAGCGGGCGTTTTGCGCCGGCGGCGATATTCGCTGGCTGCATGATGCGGCGAAGGAAGACGCTGCCCACGCGTCGGAGTTTTTCCGCGAGGAATACCGCAACAATTCGCTCATCTATCACTATCCAAAGCCTTATGTGGCGCTGATCGACGGCATTGTCATGGGCGGCGGCGTCGGCATATCCGTGCACGGAGATTTTCGCGTGGCGGGGGATGCGACATTGTTCGCCATGCCGGAAACAGGGATTGGCCTCTTCCCCGATGTCGGCGGCGGGCATTTTATGCCGCGCCTGCATGATGGGCTGGGGCTTTACTATGCGCTCACCGGCGCGCGCGCCAAAGCGGCTGACTGCATGGCGGCGGGCATCGCCACCCACTACGCCCCGGCGGATAAATATTCAGAGTTGGAAGCTGCGCTGCTGGATGTACCGCTGGGTGATCATGCTCATGCTGACATCGAGACAGTGCTTGATATCTACGCCGGCGATCCGGGCCATGCCGGGATCAATGATTTGCGCGGCGAGGTCGCGCGGCTATTTGTCGGCCACGAAACGTTGGTCAGCCTGATGGCGTCGCTAGCAAAGGACGACAGTGAGTTTGCTACGGAAACGCTCAAAATATTATCGAGGATGTCGCCGACATCGATGGCGTTGACCTTCGAACAGATGAAGCGCGGCCACACGCTCGACTTTGACGACACGATGAAAATGGAATTCCGCATGGTCTGCCGCGTCATGCAAGGAAAAGACTTCTTCGAAGGCGTGCGCGCGCAGATTTTGGACAAAGACCGCGAGCCGAAATGGGCGCCGGCGAGCTTGGCGGTGTTGAAAGATGACGAGATTACGGGCTATTTTGAGGGGCTTGGCGAGGCGGAGTTGGTGTTGCCCTAAGCGCCTGCGTCAAATCCTTCGCGACACCGGTTACAAACTTGCGTTTGAAACCGGCTCCTCAGGATGAGGTTGCGTGTTGTCGTTATTATTTCTACCTAAATCCAGTATCCCGCCTCATCCTGAGGAGCTGTTCGCAATTGTCCAATTGCAATCAGCGTCGCGAAGGATTTGACGCAGGCGCATCGGTAGAATTCTACATGACTAGCCCAGATTGTCGGTCTCAAAAACATGAGCACACCGAAGGCGAACGTTTGTGCGATGCTTGGCTATGCCCGGCAAAACAACTAAACAAACTGCATGAACATTGAACCGATCCCGTTAGCTCGCCTAGCCTTCGCATTCATTCCGGCGGCGGCGGTGATTGTGTTGATGTGGCGGTTCCGGGCCGGCCATCAAAAGGCGCTCTATGCGTTTTTGCGGATGTTCATTCAGCTGCTGATGATCGGCTATGCGCTGGTTTATATTTTCGCCTCTGAGTCAGGCTTGGTGGTCGCCGCCATTTTGGCGATCATGATCGTCGCCGCCAGCTGGATCGCTCTCAACACCGTCAAGACCGGCAAGCGCGAGCTTTTTTCCGCGTCCTTCATCTCCATTCTGACCGGCGGCGGCGTTACCCTGTTATTTGTATCCCAAGGCGTGCTGGCGCTTGATCCATGGTATGCGCCGAATATGATCATACCGCTGGCGGGCATGATTTTCGCCAGTTCCATGACCAGCATATCGCTGGCTGCGGAGCGGTTGAGCGCCGAGCTTGATAATGGCGCAGCGATTGACGCGGCGCGACGGACCGCGTTTCAGGCGGCGATGATCCCAATTATCAACTCGCTCTTCGCAGTAGGGTTGGTCTCGTTACCGGGCATGATGACCGGGCAGATCCTGTCCGGGGTATCGCCGCTCATCGCCGCGCGCTATCAGATCATGGTGATGTGCATGATTTTCGGGGCGACAGGTCTTTCTACCGCGTGTTTTATTTATTTGACGCGAAATGCGGCAGCATTCAGAGAAGCGATTGCGCCGCTTCGGGAGAATTAAAATGACTAAAATCGGATTTATCGGCCTCGGCAATATGGGCGGGCCAATGGCTGCAAACCTTGCCAAGGCAGGCCTGGATGTTACCGCGACAGACCTGTCGATTGGCGCAGTCGATCGTGCAGTGGAGGCGGGGTGTCAGCGCGGGGAGACAGTCGCCGCGACCGTGGCGGACGCCGATGTGGTGGTGACGATGTTGCCAGCCGGGGCGCATGTGCGCTCAGTTTATACCGAAGATTACGGCGTCATTGCCAACGCCAAAGTCGGCGCCTTGTTCATTGACTCATCAACCATCGATGTCGATTCAGCGCGCGCTGTTGCGGCTGCTGCGTGTGACAAGGGCTTCGCTATGGTCGATGCGCCAGTCTCCGGCGGCACTGCCGCGGCGAGCGCCGGCACGCTTACCTTTATGGCCGGCGGGGAGCGCGAAGCCTTTGAGCGCGCGAAGACGGTGCTCGAGGCTATGGGCAAGAACATCTTTCACGCCGGGGCCGCCGGCAATGGTCAGGTCGCAAAGATCTGCAACAACATGTTGCTCGGCATCTCCATGATCGGCACTTGCGAGGCGTTCAACCTGGCTGAAAAACTAGGGTTAGACGCGCAAACATTTTTCGATATTTCGTCAACCGCCTCCGGCCAGTCCTGGTCGATGACCAGCTATTGCCCGGCGCCGGGGCCGGTACCCGCCGCGCCGTCGAACCGCGATTATCAACCGGGCTTTGCCGCCGCGATGATGCTGAAAGACATGCGCCTCGCCCAGGAAGCCGCCCATAAAGCAAAAGCCGCAACCCCCCTCGGCGCGCAGGCCGAGGCGCTCTTTGCACTGATGGAATCGGCAGGAAAAGACAATCTCGACTTTTCCGGCGTGATGAAGCTTATTAATGGCAAATTGTAGGGTGTATGCTGATCAATGAATGTTGATGGCGCGGTAGATGAGAAAATGTTGCGCTATATGGCGCAGCACTTTGTTGCTTTTGAAGCCATCATTCGCCGATCCGGGGCCGATAAGTCTACTGTTGAACGCCTGATTGCGGCCGGCGCTGCGCCGGGGGTCATATATGCGCGCTCAGAAGATGGTCAGTGGTGGGGTGCGCTTGGCGCTTTTATGGGCCGGGAGGCCCCGACGCCCATTGCTGGCCGTCATTGGTATAGCCCGGCCATAGTTTGGTGGATACGGCGTGCGCTGTTGAAAATGGCGGATGGGCGCTCGCCGCAACAGGCTGCCCGCAACAACAAAGAGAGATTTTTGAGCGAGTTTGTGAGTTTGCTGCGCCATATCGAAGATGCTGCACTCGCTTATCCGACCTGTTTTGATGGCGATGGAGTTATCGACAGTCAAGCCCACATCATTGGCGAGCAGGAGTGGCAATCGTGGGCTCAAGGCGCTTATGCGGTGTGCCTTCGCCGGTTTTCCGCGCGCTCGTGCATAGAAAAAGAAGCGTTGCGGGAGCGGATCGTTGCCGTTTGTGAGGACAAGCCCGGCTTGTCTCTCAACGACGAAGACCTGCTTGATAAAGTCGAACAGCTTGAGGCGTTGATCTTGCCATTTGCACCTTGGGAGAGGCCGAACGGCACGCCCGGAAAAGCTATCGATGCGCCATTGGCGCGATTAAAGCTTGGGATGGAGGAACCTTACGGCTGTTAGACGGCTGTTTGATTTTTGTATTGGGGCGGCGGGCTTACAGGGAGTAGCCGTCGCTCTTATACTGAATGTCGCTGTCAGACTTTTCAGCCTCTGTCTTTTCTTTTCTCAAAAAGGACAGGCCAAATTCATTTTCATGCTGCCAGGCAATCCGTGCTTTTTTCTTGATGCCGGTTTCCTCGAACATAAGAACGACATATTGCGGCATGTCGAATTCACCTTCGATGGAGATACGCGCGCCGTCAGCGCTCAGGTTGACTATCACACATCGAATGGAGTCGATTTTGTTGACGAAAACCCGCGCCAGTTTGAAGACCGTTTTGCGCGGTTGGCTGCGCCGGTTTTTTTCCTCGCCTGCGAACTCAGGCGGAACTGCGACAGGTTTGGCGTTAATGATACCCGCCAGGCGCCGATTGACAGCTTCACGCTCGACAGCGATTTCAGCTTCCGATTTTTTGTTCTGGCGCGAGCGCCGAAAGGTTGTATGAGACAGATCAGCCATAAGCGCCATTTTGCGGCAAACTCCTTAATTTCCGATTAGTGTTAACCGCGAGCGGCTTGAGGGCTGGTAATTCGCTACGCCGAGGCCCATCTTCCCACAAATGCCACCGGAAACCGCTGACATATTAGAGACAAAAGGCGAGGCCGCCCCCTTCGGGCGCTCCATCGCGCGCATGTTTGCGGTGCTTTTTCGCCCGGCCATGAAGAAATGGCGCTTCCGCATTGGTCTTGCCTTTGCGTTAACGGTTATCGCCAAGGGGTTTTCGGTCATCGCCCCGGTTTTCATGGGCAACGGCATCAATCAGCTAACGGCCGGTGGCTCGATATCGAGTGAGGCGGCTACCGGGGCGGGGCTCTCCTTCGTTGCCTTCTTCGCCCTGTTCGCCTTCGCGCGGCTCCTCTCCAATGGGCTGCCAGCGATTCGCGATGCGTTTTTTACATCGGTTACGCAAGATGCCCAGCGCACCATTTCGGTCGAAGCCTTTGCCCATGCTCAAAATCTCGACCTCCAGTTTCATCTGACCCGCCGGTCGGGCGTTCTGAACCGGATTATCGAACGCGGCGCGCAGGCGATGGAATATCTGTTGCGGTTTTTAGCGTTTAATATCGGACCGACACTGGTGGAGTTGGTGTTGGCCTCTATCGTGTTGGCGGTTTTATACGGGCTGCAATTTTCGCTGGCCGCAATCGCAACGGTTGGGGTTTATACGCTGTTCACCATCATCGTTACCGAATGGCGAAACCAGCAGCGCCGCACGCTTAACGAGGCCGATACGCAACTGCGCGGCATTGCGCTGGATACGCTGGCCAATTTTGAAACCGTGAAGTCGTTTGCCGCAGAGGACCGCGAGGCCGGGCGCTATGACCATGCAACGCGCAACTATAACCGCCAATATGTGAAGGTGATGCAGTCCCTGGCTGTCCTGAATGGCGGGCAGGAAGTGATTATGACCGGCGGTCTTCTGGCGGTCGCGGTGATGGCCGGATTTGGCGCTCTGAATGGTTCGATGCAAGTCGGCGATGTGACCGCGATTATCTTGATGCTGGTCAATATCTATCGCCCGCTCAACATCCTCGGATGGGCGTGGCGCGAGATTAAGCAGGGAACGGTGGATATCGAAAAGCTGTTCAACCTGATGGATATGAAATCAGAGGTTAGTGATGCGCCGGATGCGCCTGCATTCACGTCAAAGGGGGGCGAGATCCGTTTTGAGAATGTGCAGTTTACCCATCAAGGCCGCTCAAGCGGGCTGAATGATGTTTCTTTTTGCGTTCCCGGCGGGTCGTTTGTTGGCGTGATCGGTCCTTCCGGCGCCGGCAAGTCGACCATCTTAAAGCTATTGTTCCGGTTTTATGATCCGGCGGCGGGGCGCATCCTCGTTGACGGGCAGGATGTCAAATCGGTGACGCAAGCCTCTCTGCGTTCGGCGCTCGGGCTGGTGCCGCAGGAGGTGGTTCTCTTCAACGACACGCTGCGGTTCAACCTGGCTTACGCCAAACCAGGCGCTAGTGATGATGAGATTATGCAAGCGGCGGGACGCGCCCAGCTTGGCGGGTTTATCGCCAGCTTACCGGACGGCCTCGATACGCGGGTTGGCGAGCGCGGGCTGAAATTATCGGGCGGCGAGAAGCAACGCGTTGGTGTCGCCCGTGCGATATTATCAGATCCGCCGATCCTGATTTTGGATGAGGCGACATCGTCGCTCGATTCCACGACCGAAGAGGACGTGCAGGCAGCGCTGAGGGAGGCCTCAAAAGGGCGCACAACGCTGGCGGTCGCGCACCGTCTTTCCACTATTGCATCAGCCGATATGATTTTGGTTCTGGAAGATGGCGGAATTATCGAACGCGGAACCCATAGCGAACTCATCGCCCGCGACGGGCTTTATGCCTCGCTTTGGCGCCTTCAGACCAGCGGTGAGGAAGATGGTGAGGGCGGCGCGCTCGCACCGATGGAAAGCCTGACGCCCAGAGTGGCAGAGTAGTTATCGGCGGCCAAACGATAAGCTGTGCGGTTTTTCAAAAGCCTTTCAGCCGGCAGCTTGCTTGTCCGCCGCTGGCTTTGCCCATTTCCTTAAAATCGCTTCCAGCTTGTCCTGCTTGACCGGCTTGGGCAAATAGTCGTCCATGCCGGCGTCGAGGCAGCGCTGGCGGTCTTCGCGCATGGCATGCGCGGTAACGCCGATGATCGGGATATGCTCGCCGGTTTTTTTTTGGCGCCGCCGGATTAGGTTCGTCGCCTGGCCGCCATCCATTTCCGGCATCGATACATCCATCAAAACGATATCAAATTGGCCGGACTTGTATTTGCTGACGACGACTTTGCCATTTTCCGCGATGGTGACGTTGCAGCCGATCTTTTCCAGCATTGCCTTGATGACCATCTGGTTGACGGTGTTGTCTTCGGCGACAAGCACGTCCAGCCCCAAATTGCTCGGCGCAATGGCGTCGCTTTTCGGCTCGGCTGTCTTCCCAACCGCCTGCGAAAGAGCCGCCGCCATGCCGGTTAAGCGTTCTGCTGCGTTTTCATTGATCGCCGTTAGAATTGAATTGAGCAACATAGACGCACGCGCTGGCTTGACCAGATAGGCGGAAAATAAGTTCCCAGCCAGGCCCTTGGGGTCGCCTTTGCGGCCAGCTGAAGTCAGGAGAATAAGCGGCGTCTCGGCGATCGCCGGTTCGGCTTTGATCATTTTCGCGAGCGTGACGCCGTCAATATTGGGCATTTGAAAATCTAGAACTGCAACCGCATAGGGAGCACCGTCTGCGGCGGCAGCGGTCAACGCATCAAGCGCATCTTTTGCGGACGCAAATGCGTCGGCTTTCAGGCCCCACGACGCCAGCTGTTCCAACAAAATTGTGCGATTGACTTCATTATCGTCAACAATCAACGCACGCATATTTTCAAGTGTAGCTGGTCGCGCGACCACATTTTCGTGGGCCGAAGCATCTATTGCGAGCGGTAGGGCGATGGTGAAGGTCGAGCCCTTGCCGGCCTCGCTCGTCAGCGAAATTTCGCCGCCCAGCGCCTCAACCATTTTACGGCTGATCGCAAGGCCAAGGCCGGCGCCGTCAAAGCGCCGCGCGGAGGAGCCGTCGACTTGTTCAAATTCTTCGAAGATAGAGTTCTGCTGTTCTTCGGGGATGCCGCAACCGGTATCGGTAACGGAAATGACCACCGATGCGATCTCGCCGCGACGTTTGCCGGAGACCTCCAGCAGAATATGACCTTCTTCAGTAAACTTCACGGCGTTGCCGACCAGGTTGGTGATGATCTGCCGGATGCGGCCAGGATCACCGATGAATGCGCTTCCAAGTTCAGGATCGTAGCGCACCATCATCTCAAGGCCTTTCTTCTCGACCTGCAGGGCGAGGAGGGTCGCTACATCCTCAATGGACTCCCGCAGATCAAAAGCCTCGGCGGCAAGCTTGAGCTTGCCGGCCTCAAGTCGTGAGAAATCAAGGATATCGTTGATGATTTTCAACAGCGCATCGCCGGAGCTGACGATGACGTTGGCCATGCTTGCCTGTTTCTCGGTAAGGTTCGTATCGAGAAGAAGTGACGCCATGCCGACAACACCATTCATGGGCGTGCGAATTTCGTGGCTCATATTGGCGAGAAACTCAGATTTCGTTCGGTTCGCGGTTTCAGCCGCGTCTTTTGAAACCAAAAGTTCTTCGGAAAGTTCGCGCAGTTCGTCTTCGCGTTGCTGTGCTGCGGTTATGTCATTATAGGTGGATACGAAACCGCCATTTGGCAGGACGCGTATAATTTCCTCTACGATTGTCCCGTCTTTCTGGCGACGAGTGGCGCGAAACAGACCGGTCGACTTTATAGCCTTGAAGCATTGCGTGAAATATTCGTTGCTGGTAGCGAATTCATAAAGGCCATGGCGAATGCCGATTTCAAGCACTGGCTTAATGCTGAGGCCGGGCGCCCACATTTCCTGTGGCAAGCCGGAGGTGCGCCAGGCTTTGTTGTTGAGATCTATGATATTAAAGTCTTGATCCATTACCACAACGCCATGCGCCATGGATTCCAGAACCTCTTTTAAAAGCCGGGATTTGGCCTCAATTACGGCGGTGCGCATCTGGATGGTTTGTTCAAGCTTGGCGTTGTTTTCTTCAAGTTGCCGGCGTGCGGCGGCGGCTTCCTCGCGCGCGGCGATGCGCTGACTGATGTCTCGCGTTACGCCTCGAAAACCTTTGAAATTTCCGCCTTCATCATAAATCGGTTTCGCGCTACATTCAGCCCACATCACAGAACCGTCTTCGCGCCGGATGCTGTGAAGCAATCCGTTCATGGCTTTGCGAGTTTTAAACGCGTTTATAAATTCACTCTGCTGTACATTCACCGTACTCTCACCGGATTCGCCAACTTTTTTGCCGACAAGCTTTTGGTGATCGAATCCGGTCAATATGCGGGCGCGATCAGAGATGTAGCGGTAGCGCAGATCCGCATCTATTTCCCAGGCCCAATCTCCGGCGCTGTCTGCAAAGTCGCGCTGTCTTTCCTCGCTTTGTCGAAGGCGCAGCTCAGCATCGACTTGCTTGGTGATGTCGCGGCTCCACCCAACATAGCCGGCAAAATTTCCTAAGGAATCGAATTTTGGCTGTCCGCTTGAAGACAGGTGCACCACTGAGCCGTCAGACCGCATTAACGAAAAGGGAAGATCTGCGAATGGCGCCTGTTCCTCGTCGGACTTGCGGACGGTTTCGGCAATGTCATTGCCAACGCCATTTTGTTGCAAAATTGCGGGCAAGCGCCGACCAATGACATCGCAGACTTTAATGCCGGTGACTATCTCGAAATTTGCGGAGATATAGGTCAGCTCGCCCTTAGCATTGCGCTCCCATGCCCAGTCGGATGTGCTTTCAATAAAGGCGCGTAAATTGTTACGGGCTTCTTCGGCCAGATGCCTCTTCTCGTTTTCCGCGATACACATGTCGGTGATCAGCTTGCCATTGCGTTCCGTTTGTCGCGCGCCAATCACGATTGCGCACAGCAATATGGCTCCGAAAGCCGCCAATTGCAGTTCCCAGGATAAGATCATCAATATACTGAATGGAACAACGCAGAGTATCATCGCTGTGCGCCCGGCGCGTGGTGTTGCGGCCAAGGAATAGGAACTGCCGATGCCGCAGAAGCCGCACCATAGCGCCAGCAGCACGCATCCGCCAAAGTCGGCATAGCCAGATAGGTACAATGCTACACCAGAGCAGGTCAGGCTAAGGCCGATTATGCGCGGCATGACGGCATTAACCTGGCGACGCATTTGCGCCGGCGTCATGGCGTCAATTTTCAAGTTGAGCCAGAACGGTACGCGCAAAAGCGTATAGGACAGTAAAATACCGGAGCTGAAGAGAACAAACCCAGGCGCATCATTGAAAAACTGAATACTGAGCACCACACTGCAGAGTGCGATGCCGATCAGAATTCTCGGTAGTTGGCCTTGCATTTCAAGCAGCTGTCGCTCGACGACGATGTCGGGCGTGTCGTTCGGCGTCGCTTGCAGTAGCGAGCGCTGCAAAAATGTTGAAATACTCATATCCGTGATCACTCTCGGGAAAACCCGGCGAAGCATCGTCAAATATGATTAATTCAGCGTTTAACGCGAGTGTTTATGCGCTATTTCAGGCCATGCGGTATGTATTGATTATTATGGAGTAACGTATCGGAAGGATTTATGAATGCGGAATGAAGAATCCAGCTGACGAACACTCGCCAAACGCAGTTTCCCGCCGCTCATACTCGATCTGATGCAAACAATTGCGCAATAGGGTATAGAAGCGCCAAAGGACGTTGTGCGGTTTTAAGAGGTTCAGATGCAGAGATTTGCCGATGGCGTGTTGCGGTTCCAAAAAGATGTGTTTCCAACGAAAAAAGCGCTGTTTGAGGCTTTGAGCGACGGCCAGTCGCCTGACGCACTGTTCGTGACCTGTTCAGATTCGCGTATCGAGACCGGCATGCTCACGCAGTCGGAACCGGGTGAGTTATTTGTCTGCCGTAATGTAGGCAACATCGTACCACCCCACACGGAGCACACCGGCGGCGTGACCGCATCGCTGGAATTTGCAGCGGCGGTTCTCAAAGTGCCGCATATCGTTATCTGCGGGCATACCTGCTGCGGCGCGATGGAAGCGGCGATGGGGATGCAAGATCTTTCTGATCTTCCCCATGTTCGTCGCTGGCTGTATTTTACTGAAAAAGCAGTCAAAATTGTAGAGCAGGCCGGGCAGGGGAAAACGACAGCAGAAAAGCAGGATATGCTGACGGAACAAAATGTGATCTTACAGCTTGACCATCTCAAAACGCACCCAACAGTTGCTGAAAGGCTGAATAGCGGCGAGCTTACGCTTCACGGCTGGGTCTATCATATTGAAACCGGCGATGTGCGCGTTTTCGATGCGCAACAGAAGCTATTTATTCCGGCTGCAGATTATTATGCGTGAGAGCGCGTCTCTTGCCGCAATTTAGCCCGGTCCGTTGAGGCGAAATGCTGGCCACGAGGTGGTGGTCTGCTGCATGGGTATGCCGCCGCCATAACCTGGCGTTTCCTTCTCGCTTAAAGTGTCTTCTATGAAGGCCGCTACCATGATCGGTATGTCTGAGACGATGGAGCAATCGGGATATCCGTTGCCGTCAGCTTTCGGCAGCACCTCTAGACGCCAATAGGAATTTTTAGCGACCTGTTTGATCCCGGCGTCGCGCGTATCAAGGCGGGCGTTTGCCCCACATTCGACCCGTGCGCGGGCGGATTTTGTTATGGACGGATTAAAGATCGAAAGCGTCATTCTGCGCTGGGAGTGGCGGTAGCCTACCACCTGGGTACGACCATTACGCGTTTCCTGAATTTGGTTGAGGGATAAGTTCCCGATACGGATCGGATGCACGCGCCAGCGGGAGCCGGAGTCTGGCGGTGCAACGTCTGACAACGTCGTGACCGCCTGGCTTTGCGTCGTCGTGGCCGATTGCGTTTCCGGGCTAACGGGTATTGGCAATTGTATTGGCGGCAGTTTGCTTGGCGTCTGCGCCAGCGCGGCTGCGGCAAGGAAGGCAAGAATTGAGGTCAGGACAACGATTCGCACGATATTTCTCCCCGATATGAATGCTAACAGGGGCATGCTAACACAAGGCTCGTTGCAGGTTAAGTTCAGCGCACCAGCGTCAACCGTTTGGCCGCACGGGTGACGCCGGTGTAGAGCCAGCGCGCGCTATGCTCGCGAAACATATAGCTTTCATCGAACAGAACGACGTCGTCCCATTGCGAGCCTTGTGATTTATGGACGGTGAGGGCGTAGCCATAGTCGAACTCATCGGCGCCTTTGCGCTGCTCCCATGGGACTGTTTCCGGGCCGGTGAGAAAAAATGTCCGTGGCACGGAGACAGTCACCGCCTTGCCGCCTTCTTCGGGACGCACCGAAAAGCGCACGCGCGCGCCGCGCGGGCTCATCCGCCGGTCGACGGTCCAGATGCCGCCATTCAAAAGGCCTTTCTTTTTATTGTTCCGTAAACAGACGAGCTTTTCGCCGGCTTCGGGCGACGGGTCGGTATGGCCGTGTAATTCGCGTAAGCGATCATTATAGCGCTTACGGGTGCGGTTGGCGCCGACAAGGATCTGGTCCGCGGCCATGATCTCTTCCGTCGTGATATCCTGCTTGCTGATTATGCGGCATTCATCGGACTGCTCGTCAAACGTCTCGCCCTCGCGGATCGCCATAGAGAGGCGGATGATCGGGTTGTCCGCCGCCTGGCGGTGAATTTCTGTCAGCATGAAATCCGGTCCGGCCTCGGTGAAAAACCCACCCCCTTTAACCGGCGGCAGCTGCGCCGGATCGCCGAGCACCAGCACCTTCTTGCCGAAAGAGAGCAGGTCGCGGCCAAGCTCTTCGTCGACCATTGAGCATTCATCGATAATGATGAGGTCGGCTTTCGAGGCTGGCGCGTCATGGCGCAGGGTGAACATTGGTTCGTTATCTTCTTCGCCGCCGGCGGGACGATAGATGAGGGCGTGGATGGTCGAGGCGCCGACGCACCCCTTTTGGCGCATCACATGCGCGGCCTTGCCGGTGAAGGCGGCAAAAGCAACCTCGCCGCCCGCATGTTCGGCGAGATGGCGCGCCAGCGTCGTCTTGCCCGCGCCGGCATAGCCGAACAGGCGAAAGACTTGCGCGCCGCCATCTTTCAGCCAGCGATCGACAGCGAGGAGAGCGGCGTCCTGTTCAGGTGACCAGTTCATTTGCTGTCGGACCGAGTGTTTTCAAACATCCAGCGCAGCCCTTTGCGATAGACGTTGGTCAGTCCTGCGGCATGGGTTTCATTTTCTAAGGTGACTGTCTTTAGACTCCAGGGCAAAGAGGGTTGATTTTCGAGATGTTCGAAGAGTTCAAGCGTTTCGGCGCGCAAAGATGGCCAGTCGTTCGAGCCGTTGGCGAAAAAAAGATTGCTCTTTGTTGTGGAGGGGTTCTCGAAAGCTTTGAAAAAGAACTCTTTGTTGGGCGAGAGGGATGGATTGCTGGCGATATGACCCCAGAATAGGCTTGGGTCCGTATAGGCTGTGTACAAAACAAAATGCGCACCGCGCGACTGCCCTACGATGACGCGGCGGTTCGGGTCGGCAGGGTAATGCGCCTCAATGTGTGGAATGAGCTCGTTTTTCAGGAAAAGTTGGTAATCATCGGCCCGCCCATTTCCGCCTTGCGTTGGCGTTGTGTAATCGACGCC
This sequence comes from Hyphococcus sp., assembly GCA_021776375.1. Taxonomy (GTDB): domain Bacteria; phylum Pseudomonadota; class Alphaproteobacteria; order Caulobacterales; family Parvularculaceae; genus Hyphococcus. The sequence goes on from JAJFGA010000074.1 coordinate 58,933, forward strand.
GCGAAAATTTCCGTTATCGGGATCATGGGTTCCATAAGATATGCCGACCACGATTGATTCGTCGATTGCCGGTTCATCAAAGGCCAAGAGAAGATGGTATGACGCAATTAGCGGGAAAGTGATGTCGCCGTCCAACAGGTAGATGACCGGGTACTTTTTATCCGCTTCGACGTCTTCAGGAAGCCGCACAAAGATATGAAAGGGCCGCTCCATCACTTCTGAGTCAAAAAGGCGGTAATCAGGATTGTGCAACCCCGCCAGGTAATCAAGTCGATCAGCTTTCGCTGATGCGATTGTAAGAACCATTGAAATGAATAGAGGTGGAAACAGCTTTTTCATCATGAACGTTACCTTTTGCCTGTCGAGCAGTATTTTGCGAGCGACATGCTTTTCAAGCAATCACCACGCACGCCGATGCGGAAGGACTATCCCGTCATATATCGGCGCTGTTGTGTCAAGGCGTCTTTATATCAATGGATCGGTGACTTGAAATCGGTTGGCGATCTCCAATATACCAACCGTTCGGTACAGTGAGCCCCAACCAGTCAAGCGATTAAGCCATTCAAGTGATAAAGCCATGCCAGTCATAAAATCATCCCGCGAAGAAGCCGTTGATGCGATCATGAAGGAATTTCGGAAATCCGGATATGATGCGGCCAGCCTCGCCCGCCTGTCCGCGGCGACCGGCCTCGGCAAGTCGAGCCTTTATCATTATTTCCCGAACGGCAAAGAAGACATGGCCAAAGCCGCGGGCGCCCGCGCCGCTGAACTGGTTGTCGAGGCGGTCATCGAGCCGTTGACAGGCGAGGGCGATTTAAAGGCGCGGCTCAACAAGGCGTCGGCGGGGCTTTCGAAATTTTACAATGGCGGCAAGACGAGCTGCCTCGTTGATCTCTTTACAATCGGCGAGGCGGAAGCGGCGGCGCCGGGCCTTGCCAAATCCATGGCCGAGGCCGTGTTGCGCGCGCTCGCCAGCGTCGCCGAAGAATCCGGCCACGCGAAAAAGCAAGCAAAGCTCGTCGCCGAACGGGCGGTTATTGAACTCGAGGGCGCCCTCGTCCTCGCCCGTGCGCTTGGCTCGACACGGCCCTTCCAGCGCATGCTTTCGCGCCTGCCGGAATTACTGCTTGCGAATGAGGGGTGAGGGTGGGAGTTCGCGCTTGCCGTCGGGTTCGTACGCAATCAGGCGGCTATTTGCCAATGGCGATCAGTCAGCCACCTATCACAACCGACTGGAGTTGAGTGAATGATGGACACTGCGGATTTCGGGCAGTGTTACAGAATCTGCCCTCATTTTTTTTAGTGTCGCATTCATTCTCGCGCTCATTTTCAGTATCGCAACAACGGTTTTCGATGTTCACAATAATAAGCTTGAGAGCCAGCGCCTAGGCGTAAGCAGAGTTATCGAAGCCCCCATTCGTTCAGGAAACATGCATACGAATCAGGGGGCTTGCATGCCAATACTGTATACAGTATTCAATTATAATATGATTGGACGTCAAAACATAAGCGACGAAATTCGATCCGCTATTGATGAGTTGATTTTTGACGGCAATTTGCCGGCGGCCAGCCGTATCAATGAAGTTCACCTTGCCGAGAAATTAGGCGTCAGCCGCACGCCGTTGAGGGAAGCTTTGCATGCGCTCGCCGCCGAAAAAATCGTAACTTGTGTTCCCCGGCGCGGTTTCTTTGTTTCACCGCTTACGGAACAAGAGTTTTGCGATATTTACGCTATTCGCCCGATCATCGACCCAGCCGCGTTAGCACTGGCTGGCCTGCCTTCAGAGGCGAGAATTGCAAAACTTGAATCACTCGATAAAAAATTAATCAATGCCGCCAACGCAAACGCTGCGGTCGATCTTGATGACGCATGGCACTTGGCGCTTCTGGCTGACTGTCCAAACCGTGTACTGATGGACATGGTTCGGAAGATGATTCATCGAACAAGGCGCTATGAACTCGCCTATCTGCGCGATCAATGCAATGTCGATAACGCAGTTTCGGAGCATGCGGCCGTCATTGATGCGTTGCGCAACGGATCCATGACGACCGCATGCGCTGCTCTTCGCCGCAACCTCACCAGCGGTAACAAACCGATTCTTGAATGGCTAAGAAACAACAACACTTCGGAAGCGAGTGAAGCATCATGACCAAACGTATATTGCCGTGGATTGTTTTACCTGCGTTGATTTGCCTGACATGCGTTGTCAGTGCATCGCAAGCGTCCCAAGGTGATCAAGAGTTAGTCGGGCTTTGGAAAGCCGCACGGAATTTCGATCCGGGAGCTAGCGGTGTGCTGACTATAACCGAAAAAGATGGTGTCTTTTCCGCCGACATTAGCGGGCGCCGCGCGCCAGTATCGATTGATGGATCTAAAGTGACCTTCGCGATACCGACTGATGAAGACGGAGTGTTCCGGGGCGCTTTTACAGGCGTATTTCAACCAGGGCGAGCGACATTATCCGGCCACTGGACGCAGCCGAAATCTAAAATATCAGGACAAAGATTTGCTTCGCCAGTCATCCTTTCTCGGGTAGGTGGTCATCAGTGGGTTGGCGTTGTCCATCCTAACACGGACGAATTTACACTATTTCTAAAGCTGCAAGAAGGTGAGGATGGAACTGTTGGCGCTTTTTTGCGTAATCCAGAGCGCAACATCGGCGTGTTTATAGATCTCGATCATATTGAGCGCGAGGGAGAAGCCCTTTCATTTATCGGAAAATTTCGCGGTAGAGGTCCGTCGCGGGTTATGGCCCGGGGGCGTTATGACGAAAATTGGGACCGCATCATGATGGATATACCCAATCGTGGCGGGACCTATGTATTTGAGCGAATTACAGAGGATGACTACAGTTCCTTCTATGCAAGGGCGAGAAATCCAGCGCCATACATCTATGCGCAGCCGCCCGCACGCAATGATGGATGGCGAACTGGAACGCTGCGTCAGGCGGGTATTGATATCGAACCGATCAAACGGCTGATCGAATATGAGATTGATGCGCCGACCGAGGACGTGCACGCCTCCTATGTTCATGGCATCCTAATCGCAAGGAGTGGAAAGCTCGTATTTGAAGAATATTTTTACGGGTTTCATCGCGATAAGGCGCATGACACGCGCTCAGCAAGCAAAAGTTTAACCTCAACGTTAATTGGCGCTTCTATTGAGGCGGGCTTGCCGATTACCACAGCCACGCCAGTGTTCGAGACCATGATGGAAGACACCTCTTCGTTAAACGGCCTCGATCCACGCAAACGTCAGATGACATTGGAGCATTTGTTGACGATGTCTTCCGGATTTTATTGCGATGATTCTGATTCTGAAGCGCCGGGTGGTGAAGATAGAATGCAGGAACAGGAAAATGAGCCGGACTGGTACCGTTATACGCTCAACGTACCGATGGCGCATGAGCCGGGTGAAATCGGCATCTATTGCAGCGCTAACTCAAATCTTGCTGGTGGCGTTCTTAATCGTGCAACTGGAAAACCGTTGGAAACATTGTTTCAGGACCTGATTGCGTCGCCACTACAGATGGACCGCTATTACCTCAATCTTTCACCAACTGATGAGCCTTACATGGGCGGCGGTATTCATTGGTTGCCACGGGACTTTTTGAAACTCGGACAAGTCATGCTTGATGGCGGGAGCTGGAACGGGCGACGCATTGTCAGTCGTGAATGGGCCCAAAAGGCGACCTCATCGCTCATCAAAATTCGCGACCGTGACTACGGGTACCAATGGTGGGTGCGAGAATATGAATATCAGGGAAAATTGCTTCCTGCATTTTTTGCTGGCGGTAATGGCGGCAACATCGTGGTCGTTGTTCCCGATCTTGATGTTGTGATTGCGTTTTTTGGCGGAAATTACTCAGACAGGGTCCTCTACCGAGCGCAGGATGAATTCATACCAAACTATATTCTTCCCGCTATCGGCAAGAATTAGGAGCAGCGCTATTCCTGCCCTAGCGAAGGTCTAGATCTCTGACCGAAGTCTATTTGTCATCCAAGCAGTCATTTGCTATTTTTTGGTTTGGGCGACCCCATTGGGCCAATAGTCACCTGAGCGGCGGCGCAGGCGAGGCCTGCTGCTGCGCAGGCACTTAAGCACGCACCCCTTATGCTCCCTCTAACGCGTTTGTGATCCAACTCGGCTTGCTATTTAAGGTATGGCTTTATATGTACCGATCGTTCGGTACACAATTAAACAAAACCCTCACTTTGAGAGAACGGAGAACAAAATGATCAATGAATTCAACCTGAAGACTTTCAAATCCCATCTACGCATCACCGCTGCGGCACTGATTATTGCTGGAGGCCTCGCCAGTGTTGCGATCGGCCCCGCCAACGCTGCTGCATCCGACACTGCGCTCGCCACTGAGATCACCGCCGAGGCGCCGAGCGGCTTTGTCTCGCACAAGATGATCGAGATCGATGGCGTTTCCGTCTTTTATCGCGAAGCGGGTGATCCGGCCAAGCCCACGGTTTTATTACTGCACGGGTTCCCGACATCCTCGCAGATGTTTCGCAATCTGATCCCCGAGCTTGCAGAAAACTATCATGTATTGGCGCCGGATTATCCGGGCTATGGCGCGAGCGACGCGCCGGCGCGCGATGAGTTTGATTATACTTTTGCGAATTATGCGAAGATCGTTGAAAAGTTTATCGACAAGAAAGGCGTCGATCAATTCTCGGTCTATCTGATGGATTACGGCGCACCGGTTGGCTTCCGGGTGTTTGAAAAAAATCCCGGTCGCGTCTCAGCCTTCATCATTCAAAATGGCAATGCTTATGAAGAGGGCCTGAAAGAATTCTGGGACCCGATTAAAGCCTATTGGAGAACCGGCGCAAAAGACGAGCGCGATGTGCTGCGGCCATTCCTGACCCTTGAAACAACGCAATGGCAATATACGCATGGCCAACCTAACCCGGAACTGATCAGCCCCGATACATGGCATACGGATCAGTATCTTCTCGACCGTCCGGGCAACAATGAGATCCAGCTGGACCTGTTTTATGACTACCGCACCAATGTTGACAGATACGCCACATGGCAGGCGCTGTTCCGCAAATACCAGACACCGACGCTGATTGTCTGGGGCAAGAACGACTACATTTTCCCTGACGACGGCGCCTATCCTTATCGCCGCGACCTCAACAATGTTGAGTTTCACATCCTCGATGGCGGCCACTTTGCTCTGGAAAGCCACGGCGAATTGATTGCCGATGAGATCAACGACTTTCTAACCCGCGAAGTGAAATAATGCTTGCGCCCGTCGCTTTAGCACTCCTCCAGCTTCCGCCCCAAATTTCAACAACGGGCGGGGCTGGGGGAGACCCCATTACACTCGGTCAGCGGAGTTCCACCCAAACGGGAACATGGTCTGACGGTTTTTCCTTGCCGCGTTCGGAACGGTCGACGCCGGCGTCTTTGAAGCGGTCGGCGGCTTGCGGCGACAGCAGCAGGTGATCAATGCGGATGCCGTGATCCTTCTGCCATGAGCCGCGCTGATAATCCCAAAATGTGTAGCGCACGCCATTCGGGTCTGCCTCGCGCAAGGCGTCGGTGAGTCCGAGATTGACGATTTCCCGGAATGCGGCGCGGGTCTCAGGCCGGAACAGGGCGTCATCTGCCCAGGCGGCGGGATCATAGGCGTCTTCTGCTTGCGGAATAACGTTGTAATCACCGGCCAGAATGAACGCTTCTTCGTTTTTGAGGAGCTCTTCAGCGTGTTGCTTCAACCGTCTCATCCACGATAGTTTGTAGTCATATTTAGGACCGGGTGCGGGGTTGCCGTTGGGCAGGTATAGCCCGCCAACGCGTACCGGGTCCGCGTCATCGGGCATCACCAAGGCCTCGATATAGCGCGCCTGATCGTCGGTCTCATCGTCATCAAGGAAGGGCAGGCCGCGCGTGACATCATCGAGCGGATATTTTGAAAGCAAAGCTACGCCATTATAGGTCTTCTGCCCGTGGATCTCGACATTATAGCCGCGATCTTCAAATTCGAGCGCCGGAAATTTTTCATCGACGCATTTGATCTCCTGTAACACCGCGACGTCGGGTTTGGTCTCGTCAAACCATTCCAGAATGCGCGGCAGGCGGGCGTTGATCGAATTGACGTTAAAGGTTGCGATTTTCATTTTCGGCTTTCTGTTTGACGCGGGCGAGGGCGCTCCCCAGATAGCCGGGCCAGAGAAGTTTGACAATGAACCAGACGGCGGGCGCGGCGAGCTTGCGCTTAGGCGTGAATGAATAGGTCCACACAACGCGCGTGGTCGCAGGGCTGACGGCGGTAAAGCGCCACTCGCCATTTGCCTGATCGATCAAGGCGGCGAACGGCCCGGTAAAATCTGTCACGCGATAGGCATAGTGCTCGTCTAGCTCAAAAGCAGTCAATTCTTCGTTGACGGATGAATTATCCGACAGCGTGTGCTTGCGTTGCTGGCCGATCGCCGACCATGGCTCGGTATGGCCCTGGCAATTAACAATGCCGGGCAGGGGGCCGTGATCCTGGATCAATGCGCAAGGGTCCATTGCTGCTGCGGTTTGAAACACATGCGGCAATGATGCGTTGATGGTGATGGCGGATGATGTTTTGGCGGGCATTAATGTCATTGGATTTGCCTTCTTTTATATGGAAAAATCCACCGCTCATTCCCACTTTCACGGGAAAGAGCGGGTTACTTCTTACTTGTCAATAAAAACTGCAAACTCATCAACTTCCGCACGCGACGAGCGCAGCTTATTGACCGGTGCATCGGGGTCGGCATACCCGAGCGCCATGCCGCAATAGAGCTGTTCGTCATCAGCAAGGCCCAAAAACGCCGATACGGTTTTGGCCCGCGCCGCCCAGGCTTCCTGCATGCAGCTCGCTAGCCCCTTGTCAGTGGCGGCAAGCGCGAGGGACAGCATGAACATGCCCAGATGCGCCCACTGGCCCTTGTCGAACTGGCGCGGCAGCGAAAAGAACAACCCGACGGGCGCGCCGAAAAACTGATAATTTTTGAGTAGCCATTGCAGCCGCGCCGGTTTGTCGTCACGGGGAATGCCGAGCCGCGCATACATTTCCTCGCCAACCGCAAAACGACGTGAGCGCCATGGCTCGCCAAGCTTAGGCGGATAAATCGCAAGCTCGGCCTCATCGGCAAACGGATTATCGCCAATCGCCTTCTTCACCGTTTCGATCAGCCGCTCGCGCCCGGCGCCCATCACCACATGAACCTTCCAGGGCTGAAGATTGCCGCCCGACGGCGCCCAGCGCGCAATCTCAAGGATCTCGCGCACCGTTTCTTCGCTCACAGGCTTGTCAAGAAAAGTGCGCGTTGAAATCCGTGATTTGATGGCGTCGATAATGTTCATTATTTATATTCTCGCATTGACTATATTGGCTGTCGAGAGCGATCATCACACCGCGACCGCAGCACCAGTTAAATCCATATGCAAAATAAAATTACTCTTTTCGCTACAGCGGTGATGTTCGCCGGTATCGTCTTTCTCTCGATCCGGGCGGAACAGCGCGTATACGACAATAAAGGCCGGCTTGGCGTGCGCCATGAAGGCGATGCGATCGTCTTTGTCTGGAAGAGCGCGATCGATGTTCCCATGGCGCGCCGGTTTGAGGAAGCGTTTGACGAGTGGCGCTATGAGCGCGCGCGCATCATCATCGATTTGCATTCACCTGGCGGGGCGCTGCGCGAAGGCGAGGAAGTCATCCAGGTGATCGCCCGCATGAAGCGCACCCACCGGGTCGATACGCGCGTGCGCGCTGGGCGCTCTTGTCTTTCCATGTGCGTGCCGATTTTTCTCCAGGGCGAGACGCGGCAAGCCGCGCCGTCGTCACGATGGATGTTTCACCAGCCGACAACGCGTGACTTCTTTACCGACGAGAAGGCCCGCGAGCCGGAATTTGAGACCCGGATGACTGCTAAGCGCTTCTTCAACCGCTATTTCGTCCATTCCGAAATGGACCCGGCCTGGCGCGCGAAGTTGGAGCGCGATTGGCAAGGAGGCGATGTCTGGAAGACAGGCCAAGAGCTGGTTGATGAGGGGGCGAATGTGGTGACCGCTCTGGAGTAAAGACCAGCGGGCGCAATTGGCGCCTTCCTGCTTGGCGGACGCGTCACACAGCTTTGGCTTTATCGGTGTTGACCAGATACTGGTACCATGGTACCAGCATCACATGAATGCAAAACCTAAAGTCATCACCCGTGTCCAGACCGGCGTGCGCATTGAAAAGCGCCTTTTGAAAGTGCTGAAAGTCGTCGCTGAGCACAACGACATCAGCCTCGGCGATCTTCTGGAAGGCATCGTCCTGCATGCTTTTGAAGGCAAGACCGCCTTTGGCGAAGACACGCTGGCGATGATCGCAGACATGAAAAAACTATTCGGTCTCGATCTGACCGCGGCGGACAGTCACGCGCTGCTTGAATCTAAGCCGGACTGATGGGCGCAAAAAAGGAACGTGAAGATGAGACTCGAAAAACCTTACCGGAAGAAGCAGACCGCAACGATCCAGCTCAACCGCGCGCCGGACGATGTCTTCGCGTTGATGTGCCCGGTCCGCGAGCATGACTGGGATCCCAGTTGGAAAACGACGTCTATATACTCAAGTTCGGGCCTCGTTGAACAGGATTGCATGTTCACCACATTTGCCGATGGCAAAGAGGCGACATGGATTACAACGGCGCATGACGCGCAAGTGCGCCGGCTAACGATGTATAAGGTTATTTCCGGTGATGTGGCGACGCGCCTCGACATTGCCGTCGATGATGCAGCGCCGGGCTGTGCGGCTACCATCTCATATGAACACACCGCCCTTAGCGACGCCGGCGCCAAGATTGTCGATCAGCACACGGCCGAACGATATGGCGCCATGATGGATAGCTGGAAACAAATGATCCACGGCTATCTTGCTGAGGATAATGCAAGGCTGGCGTCGTAAGTCACGCTGCAAGCGAGCGAATTTCGCCGGTCGCCTAGCGCACTAAATAAACCGCGCCACCACTTCCTTATAGGAGCGCGACAGTTTCAGCTCCTGACCATTGTCGAGGATCAGGAAATATTCGCCATTAGAGTGCGGGTGCAGTTCCTTTACCCGTCCGACATTGACGATGGCTGAGCGGTGAACACGCTGAAATCGTGATGGGTCGAGACGTTGTTGTAAGGCTTTCATGGTCTCGCGAATGATATGGGTCTTTCCGCCAGCGTGGATGCACATATAATCGCCCGCTGCGTCAATCCACTCAATTTCATCAGCCCCAAGAACAACAACTTTTGAACCATCCTTGAAGGACAGGCGTTCGGCAAAGCGCTGCTTTTCGGTCCAGGCGGGGTCGTTGATTAATTCTTTAATGCGGTCGCGCTCGTCTTCGGAAAGCGAGGCGAGCAACTCGACCAGCTGGCTTTCGCGGCCGAGCGCGGCAGCTGATTTCATTGCTTCACGCGCGCGGTGCAGCGCGTCTTTAAGGCGCTCTTCGTCAACCGGCTTGACGATATAATCGAGCGCGTTGGCTTCAAATGCGTCAATCGCAAATTTGTCGTAGGCAGTCACGAACACAAACAAAGGCGCCGGGCCGCCAATCAGCGCACGCACCACGCCAAAGCCATCAAGGCCGGGCATTTGAATGTCGAGAAACACCAGGTCAGGCGAGTGGGCTTTAATTTCCTTGACCGCCTCGCGCCCATTAGCGCACTCGGCGACGATTTCCACTTCGGTAAATTCCCCAAGCCGCAGCTTCAGGCCACGCAGCGCCAGAGGCTCGTCATCGACAAGGATTACCCGCATTTTTTCAGTGTTCATTTTCAGCCCCTTGTTTCGAACGGAATGGTCAAGCTCACGCACAATCCTTGCGGCTCAAGCTTGCTTATTTTGAAACGGCAATTGTCCTGATAGAGATGCGCCAGGCGGTCGCGCATATTCAACAGGCCAACGCCGGCTGTTGTTTTGCGCATGAGCGCAGACGGATTGTCCGGTGCGTAGGGCCCGTTGTCGCAAACTTGCATATACAGCTTAGCGCCCTTGCGTTTGGCGACAATGGTGATTTCACCGCCGGTTTCCATTTTGGCGATGGCATATTTGATCGCATTCTCAATAGCGGGCTGCAATATCAGTGAGGGCACGCGCGCCCCGCGCGCCTCATCATCAATGTCAAAAGTGACTTTCAACCGATCAGCAAAGCGGGTCTTTTCAATTTCAAGATACAGCTCCAGCGCGTGAATTTCTTCGGCAAGAGAGGTCTTTTGCAACGGATCGCTGTCGAGGGAATAGCGCAAAAACGATGAGAGTTGCGACAGCATTTTGTTGGCGTGTTTGCCGTCCTGCTCGAGCACCAACGTTGAAATAGCGTTCAGCGTGTTAAACAGGAAATGCGGATTGAGCTGGTAGCGCAGCATTTTCAATTGCGCTTGATCGGCAAGGCGAGCGGAAAGGATCGCGCGCTCGGTCTCGTTTCTTAAATTGAGATAATAGTTGATGCCGAAATAAAAACCCGCCCATGAGCCGAGCAGGAACAAGTTCACCGGAACGTCGGGGATCAGCAACAACAAGAAGTTGGATGTGCCGATGGCCTCGCCGCGCATGCCCATCCACGCATTGCCAAACAGGATGCCGAACGTTTGCGCCTTCATCGCCGACATCGCGAACGCCATCAGGATGGTTGAAGACAGTGCTATAAACAAGAGCAACACTGGGCCCTGACGGCGGGCAAAACGATAGACCGGACGAGCGAGTATGCTGGTTGTTAAAAATCCAATTAGCGACGAGGCGACGGAATAGAGCAGCGCGTCCGACGACCGACCTGCGACAAAGGTCGATACGCTCAACACATGCAGCATGAAAAAGCCAAGCCAGCCGGCGATCTGTAATATCCAGAACATCCGGCCCTTGTCAGCGAACAACCAGTTCATCCAGTGCCGGGTGCGGCCGGGCGCGGCAAGAAATGGACCGGTCTCGGTGGTGCTAATATTGGCGCTCGTCATCTGTTCGGGCTCATGTTTTGACATCCAATGAAGGCCACTTTGTGCTGCGTTGCAAGAAAGGATGCGGCCAACGGCCCTTGCGCCGCGACAAACACCTGAATTTTCTTAGCATAGAGCGTGTTCACAAAAAGTGTGAGCGGTTTTTGGGTTCGAGTGAGGCGAGAAAGCGCCGAACGCGACCACTCAAGAATCTAGACTGCGCTCTTGGCTAGACAAAAAGTGAACGCAGTCTAGCCCTAATCGCCGAGCGACAAAAGCCGCACGTCGCCGCCGGCCGCTGTGGTGTTGATGGTTAAGGTGCGTTCAACCGCAAACCGCCAGGGCGCGTCCGCACTGGTGAGCAGCGGCGTTATCGCGCCGGTGCGGTTGGCGAGGCATTGTAAAATCTCGCTGCGTGTGCGGCCATCTCCGTCAAAGACGACAGCCCGGACGAAAGGGTCCGCCAGCAATGACGCCGGGACTTCAGCCCCGCCGCCAAATCCGGTCGCCACGGCTCCCGGTGCGCTGGCCAGCTCCATTGCGATACGCAGCAATTGCGCCATACTGTCTGTACAGATGATTGCATTTCCGGCGGCGAGGGCAAGGGCGATTTGCCGATCATAGCTGGCCATATTGCCGCCGCCGAGGCACAAAACGACGCCGCGCGGGCGAAGCCGCAAGGTGTTGGATTCGCCGGTCGGACCGGGAAGGGGGATCGGTCCGGAGAACTCGTCGTAATAAATGTTGAGCGCGTCGGAAAGAGCGCCGGCGGCGCGTTGGGCAATGGTGTCGAGGGCTTGCTTAAAGACTGCGCCGCGATCAGCGCATCCGCGCCATTGTTCGAACGCTGTGTGCGCCGCTGCGGTCTTGCCTTCTTCTGTGTCCGAATAGGCGCGTTTGGCGATGGTAATTTTCGTTCCGCCCACCGGCGTTGGCCGCCTTTGCAATGCTTTTAAATAATGCGGACCGCCGGCTTTCGGTCCGGTGCCCGACAGGCCTTCACCGCCAAAGGGCTGAACTCCGACAACGGCGCCGATCTGGTTGCGGTTGACGTAAATATTGCCGATCCGCGCCCGTGCGACGATGGCGTGCATCGTCTCGTCGATCCGCGTGTGGATCCCGAGCGTGAGGCCGTAGCCGAGCGCATTGATCTGATCGATCAGGGCGCCAAGCTTTTCCGCCTTAAAGGTGACGACATGAAGCACCGGTCCGAAAATCTCGTCCTTCACGTCGTCGAGCGATGAAACCGCAAACGCCGCCGGCCGCACAAAGATACCGTCGGCCTGTGTTCCGGCGTGCGGCGTGCGGGCGATGAGCTTGGCGGAGTTTTCCAGCCGCGCAATGTGGCCTTCGATGATGGTGCGCGCGTCCTCGTCGATCACCGGCCCGACATCGGTTGAAAGATCAGACGTATCGCTAAGGCTAAGCTCGGCCATAGCGCCGGCGAGCATCTCGTTAAACCGGCCGGCAATGTCGTCTTGCACGCACACAACGCGGCAGGCCGAACAGCGTTGCCCGGCGCTTTGAAATGCGGAGGCGACGGTGTCGGCGACGGCTTGTTCCAGAAGTGCGGTGGAATCGACAATCATCACATTAACGCCGCCGGTCTCGGCGATCAGCGCAGCGTCAGTTTTGCCATTTGCAACGAGGCTTTGGTTGATCTGCCTTGCGACCGTGGTCGAGCCGGTAAAGATCACGCCGTTGACGCCGGGATGGGCGACCAGCGGAGCCCCGACAGTCGGTCCATCGCCTGGGAGATAATGCAGCGCGCCGACCGGGATGCCCGCCTTGCGCAGCAGCTTGACAGCCTCAAAGGCGATTAAGGGGGTTTGTTCAGCCGGTTTAGCGATCACGCAATTGCCAGCGGCAAGCGCTGCGCTGACCTGCCCGAGAAAGATGGCGAGTGGAAAATTCCAAGGAGAAATGCAAGCAACGACGCCAAGTGGGGCGCCGTTTAAATTTTCCGCTTGGCTCGCATAATACCGTAAAAAATCCACGGCCTCGCGAATTTCGGCAATGGCGTCGGGCCAGGTCTTTCCCGCCTCGAAGACGGCAAGCCTCATGAAATGAAGGCCGCGCTCTTCAAGCAGGTCGGCCGCGCGGCGCAAGGCTTCGGCGCGTGTCGGCGCCGGTGTTTGCGCCCAGCTTTCGGCATAGTCTGCCGCGCTGGCGCAGGCTCTATCGATATCTCCGCCCGACGTTGTTTCAACCGAGCCGATCACATGCTCGGTGTTTGCAGGATTGATAACCGGCGCCGCGCCGTCGCCATGCATCTTGCCTTTAATGATCGCTTTGGCGGTGATAGGTTTCATCGGTTCGCGCGCGGCTTGCTCAAACGCTGCCACGGTCGGCGCATGGGTCTCATCCCAGCCTTTTGCCGAGAGACGTTCCCCATCCAAATGATCGCGCGGCGCGGGGATATTTGGATTGGCGATTTCTTCAAGCGCGGCGATTTCGTCCAGTGGATCAGCAACAACATCGTCCACGGATAAATCCGGGTCGATCAGTTGATTGACGAAGGAAGAGTTGGCGCCGTTCTCCAGCAGTCTGCGCACCAGATAGGGCAGAAGTTCCTTATGTCCGCCGACGGGGGCGTAGATGCGCGAGCGGGCGCCATGGTTGATGAGGTTGTCATGCAACGCCTCGCCCATACCGTGCAGGCGTTGCAACTCGTAGTCCTCCGAGCCTTCCGCCATCGCCCGCACGGTCGTTGCGGTGAGCGCATTGTGGGTGGCAAATTGTGGGTAGAACACATCCCCCGCCGCAAACAGCCTTCGCGCACAGGCGAGATAGCTGAGATCGGTCAACACTTTGCGGGTGAATACCGGGTAGCTCTCCAGCCCCATCACCTGGGCGCGTTTGATTTCGCTGTCCCAATAGGCGCCCTTGACCAGCCGCACCATAACCCGGCGGCCAGTCTCGCGCGCCAGCGCCGCCAGCCAGTCGAGCACATAAGTTGCGCGGCGCTGATAGGCCTGAACGACGACGCCGAAGCCCTGCCAGCCTTCCAGCGCCGGATCGCGCATTAGCATTTCAATGAGGTCGAGGGAAAGATCGAGGCGGTCGACTTCTTCAGCGTCGATAGTAAAGCCCATATTCGCGGCTTTGGCTTGAAGCGCGAGCGTGCGGAGCTTGGCGCCAAGTTCTGATCGCACACGGGTCTTCTTGCCATATTCATAACGCGGATGCAGCGCTGACAGCTTGACGGAAATGCCGGGGTTGTCGGCGGCTATATCGCTATTGGCGTGCGCAGAGATTGCGGTGATCGCGTCTTCATAGTCGCGGTAATATCGATCGGCGTCAGCTTGAGTGTGGGCGGCCTCGCCGAGCATGTCGAAAGAGAAGAGATAACCATTAGCCGCATATTGGCGCCCGCGCTTCATCGCCGCGCCAATGGTTTCACCCAGAACGAAGTGCTCGCCCATTATGCGCATCGCCTGCGCCACCGATGCGCGGATCACCGGCTCGCCGAGGCGATCGAACGCGGCCTTGGTCGCCGCCGCCATCCGGCGCAACGGATCTTTGGCTTCAATATCGTCGAGCCAGGCGGCGGTGAGCATAAGCGCGCGGGTGGAGAAGTTGACGAGGGGGAAGGGGCTTTTGCCCTTATGGGCGCGCCAGTCGCCGGCCTCGATCTTGTCTTCAATCAGCGCGTTCGCCGTCGCCGCATCGGGGGTGCGCAACAGCGCTTCGGCAAGGCGCATCAGCGTCACGCCTTCCGCGGTGGAAAGGCCATATTCCTGCAGGAACTTGTCAATGAGGCCGGAGCGCTCGGCGCTATCGCGGGCCAGTTTAACGAACGTGGCGGCGTCTTTTTGCGCGCTGTTACGGACCGACTGGTCGAGATCGGCGATCAGCGATAGACGCCCCGCCAGGAGCGCCTCGTCAATCAGCGTGTGGTCGCGGATAAGCTGTCGCATTGCATCCAGGGAAGCGGTCGGCGCCATACGCTCACCTCAATAAAAAGGGTTAACTGAGACAACCGCTTAATGCTTTTCGCGAGCGCTGTCATCGGGCGGGGAAGCCGAATTAGGATTGACTTTCTAAAACGCCGGCGACGGGCTGCGGCGGGCCATTGCGCGGGGCCTCGCGCAGCACTAACTAAGGGCATAGACATTGGCGGGCCGGCGCGGCCCCCTGCGACAATTCCCAGTCGAAAGGACGCTTCCCCATGACCGAAGCCTATATTTACGACGCTGTCAGGACGCCTCGCGGCAAAGGCAAATCCGATGGCGCGTTGCATGAGATCACGCCGGTGCAGCTGGCGACCCAAGTGCTGGAGGCGGTCCGCGACCGCAATCAAATTGACGCTGGGGAAATCGAAGATGTGGCGCTTGGCTGCGTTGCGCCAGTTGGCGAGCAGGGCGCAGTGGTGACCCGCACGGCGATTTTGAACGCCGGCTATCCCGAAACTACCGCTGGCATTCAGGTCAATCGGTTTTGCGCCTCCGGCCTTGAAGCAGTGAACATTGCAGCCGCCAAGGTGATGGCCGGTGAAACTGACCTCGCCATCGGCGGCGGCGTTGAATCCATGAGCCGTGTGCCCATGGGCTCCGATGGCGGCGCCTGGCCGACCGATCCGGAAACCGCGTTCAAAACCTATTTTGTCCCGCAAGGTGTTTCCGCTGATCTGATCGCCACCAAATACGGCTTCTCACGCGATGATGTTGACGCCTATGCGGTGGAAAGCCAGAAGCGCGCGGCGCGGTCCTGGGCGGAAAAGCGTTTTGAAAAGTCGATCGTGCCCGTCCATGACGTTATCGGCGACACCATCCTCGATCATGATGAGACCATCCGCGAGAACGCCGACATGCAGTCGCTTGGCGGGCTCAACCCGTCCTTTGTGATGCTCGGCCAACAGTTCGGGTTTGATGCGGTTGCGCTGCAAAAATACGGCGAGTTTGAGAGCATCAATCATGTCCATCATGCGGGCAATTCGTCCGGCATTGTTGACGGCGCCGCGGCGGTGCTGGTTGGCAATGACGAGATCGGCAAGAAGCTTGGGCTGAAACCACGCGCTCGCGTTCGCGCCATGGCGTCAATCGGCTCAGAACCGACGATCATGCTCACCGGTCCGGAATTTGCCGCGCAAAAAGCGCTGAAGCGCGCCGGCATGGATAAAAAAGATATCGATATCTGGGAGCTGAACGAGGCGTTCGCCTCCGTTGTGTTGCGGTTTATGCAAGCGCTTGAGATTGATCACTCCGATATCAACGTCAATGGCGGCGCCATCGCCATGGGCCACCCCCTCGGCGCCACTGGTGCGATGATCCTCGGCACGATGGTCGACGAGCTTGAACGCTCCGGCAAGGAAACCGCACTGATCACGCTTTGCATCGGCGCCGGCATGGGTACGGCGACGATTATCGAACGGGTTTAATTCTTTAATATTTATACGGACGGAAACCATGTCATACGAAACAATCACAGTCGATATTGACACCGACGGCATCGCGCTGGTGACCATCGATTTGCCGGGCAAGTCGATGAATGTCTGGAACGCGGCGCTGATGCGCGAGTTCTCTTCCTTCGTTGATGAGTTCTGCACCAATGACGACATCAAGGGCGCGGTAATTACCTCGGGTAAAAAATCTGGCTTCCTCGCCGGCGCCGATCTCAATATGCTGGGCGATGGCGATAGTTCCGTTAGCGGCGGTGCGACGGCGACCAAGAAACAGCAATTTGAAGCCGCTTTCGCGCTTAATGCGATGTTGCGCAAGCTGGAGACCAGCGGTCATCCGGCCAAGGCGCTGACCAAGGGCGAGGCTTCGGCCAAGCCGGTTGCGGCGGCGGTCAATGGTCTGGCGCTTGGCGGCGGGCTTGAGCTGGTGCTGGCCAGCCACTACCGCATTGTTGCTGACAATCCGAAACTCCAGCTTGGCGTGCCTGAAGTTCAAGTCGGACTTCTTCCCGGCGCCGGCGGCACCCAGCGTCTGCCGCGTCTTGCGGGGCTGCAAAATGCTGCGATGCTGGCGACGCAGGGCCGCCCGATTGATCCGCAGACTGCAAAGGGCCAGGGCATCATTCAAGAGGTCGCGCCGGCGGACGAGTTGGTCGCGAAAGCGAAAGAATGGGTCAAAGCCAATCCCAAAGTCAGCCAACCCTGGGACAAGCGCGGCTTTAAGTTTCCGGGCGGAGGCGGGGCGATGGACCCGCGCGCGGTGCAGTTCTTCATGGCGGCCAACGCCATGGCGCAGCGCGAGACCAATCACAATTATCCGGCGGTGCGTTATATTCTTTCCTGCCTTTACGAAGGCTCGATCGTGCCTTTCGACACCGCGATCCGGATTGAATCGAAATATTTCTTAAAACTCATGACCAGCGATCAGACCCGCAATATGATCCGCACCCTGTTCATCAATAAACAGGCGGCGGAAAAAGGCGAGGCGCGCCCGGAAGGCGTTGACAAGCAGGACATAAAAACTGTTGGCGTGCTCGGCGCCGGGCTGATGGGCTCAGGCATCACCCATGTGACGGTCAAGGGCGGCATGAATGTCGTTGTGCTCGACCGCGATATGGAAGCGGCGGAAAAGGCGGTCGCGTATTCGAAGAAGATTCTCGACAAGCGCGTATCGCGCGGCAAGTTGACTAAAGAGGCCGCCGAAGCGTTTCTCGCGAAAATCAAGCCGACGGCGGATTATAATGATCTGAAAGACGTCGATTTGATCATTGAGGCGGTGTTTGAAGATCCGGATATCAAAGCCGACGTTATCAAAAAGACCGAAGCGGTGATCCGCCCGGAAATCATCTTCGCATCGAACACATCGACCCTGCCGATTACGGGCCTGGCGCGTCATTCAGAACGCCCGGACCAGTTTATCGGCATGCACTTCTTCTCACCGGTCGATAAAATGCCGCTGTTGGAGATTATTCCCGGCGAGAAAACCGGCGACCTCGCGCTTGCAACTGCGCTCGATTATAACGCCAAGATCCGCAAGACGCCGATCGTCGTTAAAGACGTGCGCGGTTTCTACACCAACCGCGTGGTGCCGCCTTATCTCAATGAGGCGATGCTGCTGGTCAAGGAAGGCGTCAAGCCCGCTTTAATCGAAAACGCCGCCAAATCTCTAGGCATGCCGCT
>JAJFGA010000075.1 GCA_021776375.1 Hyphococcus sp.
CGGGCCCAACCAGACCGGCGCGATTAGGCTGGCGGCGATGGGCGCGTTGCGGATTGGCGCCGGCGCCGTCACCGTCCTTTCACCGCGCGAGGCGGCGGCCGTGCATAGTGCGCATCTGACGGCGATTATGTTGCGCGAGGCGGACACACCGGCAGAGATTGGCGATAATCTACAGGGTACGGACAAATATCCAATGACCGTCATCATCGGTCCGGCGGCAGGCGTTGGCGCACAAACCTGCGACAAGGTGCTGGCAATTTTGGCCTCGCGCGCAGCGGCGGTGTTGGATGCGGATGCGCTCACCAGTTTTGCCGATGACCCGGCGCGGCTGTTCGCGGCGCTCCGCGAGGGTGACGTTTTAACCCCGCATGGCGGCGAATTTATGCGCCTGTTTGGCGATGGCGACGATGCTGACGGCAAGCTCGCATCCGCCCGCGCCGCCAGCCGCAAAGCCGGCGCGGTGGTGGTCTTTAAAGGCGCCGATACAGTGATTGCGGCGCCGGACGGGCGCGCCGCCATAAACGTCAATGCGCCGCCGGAGCTTTCCACCGCCGGATCGGGCGATGTTCTTGCCGGATTCATCGCCGGCTTGCGCGCCCAAGGGATGGACGGGTTCGAAGCCGCCTGCGCCGGCGTGTGGTTCCATGGCGCCGCCGGCCAGATAGCCGGACCCGGCCTCATCGCAGAGGATTTGCCCGGCGCAATTCCGGCGGTGCTGCGGTCATTATTGTCGCCGCAACAGAACGCTGAGGTGGCGGAAGAGTGACGCAATTAACGCTCCGCGCGGCAATCAGTGATGATGCGTCTGGCATCAACGCCATCTACAATCCATTTATCCGTGAGAGCGCCGCGACTTTTGAAACGGTCGAATATAGTGAGGCGGAGCGGCGTTGCTGGCTCGACGACCGGCTCGGCGACCCCCGGTATCCGGTCATTATTGGCGCGGACGCGGACAGCCGCATAGTGGGTTTTGCCAGCGCCAGCGCGTTCGACCCCCGCGCCGCCTATGAGACATCGGTCAAGGTCTCGGTCTTTGTAGCGCCCGAGGGCCAGGGCAAGGGCCTTGGCGGCGCGCTCTACAAGGCGCTGTTTGAAGCGCTTGCCGGCGCCGATATCCATCGCGCCTACGCCCTGATCGTCACGCCAAATCCGGGCTCTATCGCGCTCCATGAA
Source organism: Hyphococcus sp. (assembly GCA_021776375.1). Lineage (GTDB taxonomy): Bacteria > Pseudomonadota > Alphaproteobacteria > Caulobacterales > Parvularculaceae > Hyphococcus. The sequence goes on from JAJFGA010000075.1 coordinate 1,174, forward strand.
GGCTTCGGTTTTGCCCATGTTGCGACTTTAGGCGAGGTCGGGCGGAAATTTGGTCGATTCCGCGACGTTATGTGGTTCGAAAAACGCCTGTGATGCTCGACAGGGGCGGTTTGTCTGCTATAGAAGCCGCCGAATTCACGGGTCGCCGATGCTCCGGTTTTGGCGGGGCGCAGCGACCCGCTTATTTATTGCGCGGCTTTTTTGAAGTTTGCGGATGTGGCGGAACTGGTAGACGCACCAGATTTAGGTTCTGGCGCCGAGAGGCGTGGAGGTTCGAGTCCTCTCATCCGCACCATTCTCAGCCGGCCCGGCGCGAGACGCGATACAACACAGCGGACTGTTCGGTTCGCCAAAGAATGACGACAGGAATGACAATGGAAGTTACGGAAAAAAGCGCAGAAGGCCTCGATCGGCGGTTTCTAGTCAAAGTACCGGCCTCGGAACTCGATGAAAAACTGGTGGCGCGCCTTAAAGATCTCAAGGGCCGCGTGCACTTGAAGGGTTTTCGCAAGGGCAAAGCGCCGGTCTCGTTCCTGAAGAAAATGTATGGCAAAGGCGTGATGGGCGAAATCGTCCAGGAAATTGTCGCCGAGACATCGCAAAAAGCCTTCACCGACCGCGATCTCCAACCGGCGTCGTCGCCGCATCCGCATTTCCATTCCGATATGGACGAAGTGATCGCTGGTAAGGCTGATCTTGAATATGACGTGCACGCCGAAATCCTGCCGACATTTGATCCGGCCGAAACGTCTGAATTAGAGCTGATGCGTCCAATCGCGGAAGTGGCCGACGAAGACATCGACGAAGCGCTCCAGCGCGTCGCCGACCAGCAGATCACCTATACGCCGCGCAAAGAAACCCAGAAATCAAAAGACGGCGACAAGGTCACCGCAGACTATGTCGGCCGCATCGACGGCGAAGAGTTCGCCGGCGGCAAGGGCGAGAATGTCGACATCGTGCTCGGCTCGAATTCATTTATTCCGGGATTTGAAAAACAGCTGATCGGCGCCAAGGCCGGCGATGATGTCGAGGTGAAGGTGACCTTCCCTGAGGATTACAACGCCAATGACCTTGCCGGCAAAGAGGCGGTTTTTGACGTTAAAGTCGTCGCGATTGCGCAACCTGAAAAAGTCGAGATCGACGATGATCTGGCCAAGAAAGTCGGCCTGGAAGATCTTGCCGATCTCAAGACGCGGATCAAAGAGCGCCTTGTGGAAGAAAACGCGCAACATTCGCGGGCCCATGTGAAGCGCGCGCTTCTCGACAAGCTTGACGAGGCGCATGATTTCGATCTGCCAAACGGCATGGTTGACGCTGAGTTCGACCAGATCTGGCAGCAGGTGCAAGCCACCGAGCTCGACGAAGACGACAAGGAAAAGTCCGAAGACGAGTTGAAAAAAGAATATCGCGTCATTGCTGAACGCCGCGTGCGTCTCGGCCTGGTGCTGGCGGAAATCGGCAAGCGCGCCGATGTTCAGGTGCCGCAGGAAGATGTTCAACGCGAAATGATTAATATGGCGCGCGCCTATCCGGGGCAGGAAAAAGAAGTCATCGAATTTTACCAGAAAAATCCTGCCGCCGTGCAGCAGCTGCGGGCGCCGTTATTTGAAGAGCGCGTGGTCGATCACATTCTCGAAAACGCCAAAGTTGAAGAAAAGACGGTCTCCAAAGAAGAATTAATGGAAGACCCGGATGGGGACGATCCCACAGCGTAAGGGGTGGAGCCAGCCGATTATCGATAACGGGCCGCAGTACACTGCGGCCCGTTTCTTATTCGAGATGGATTATATCAGGACGGTTTGTCCGGCGATGGTCGCCCCGCCTCCCCGGCCTTGGCCGGATTGAAACAAAATCTTGCATTTACATAACAATAACCCTCGCTTAAGCGCATTAGCGTAGAGTGATGAAAATGGGGACTGGCGCTGGTTATTTTTGACCCCATGTTAAGGATCACAATTAACGCTTATGTCCGGTTTACGGGCATCGGGACGAGAGGACGTCGATGAAAGACCCCAACGAGATTTACATGAATACGCTGGTGCCGATGGTGGTTGAGCAAACCAGTCGCGGCGAGCGCTCCTTTGATATTTTCTCAAGGCTGTTGAAGGAGCGGATTATCTTCCTGTCCGGCCCGGTCAATGACGCCGTATCTACCTTGGTCGTCGCCCAGCTGTTGTTTCTTGAGGCTGATAACCCGAAAAAGGAAATCGCCCTCTATATCAATTCCCCAGGCGGCGTGGTTTCCGCTGGCCTGGCGATGTATGACACCATGCGCTACCTCCGGCCCGCCATCTCGACTATGTGCATTGGCATGGCCGCCTCCATGGGGTCGCTGCTGCTCGCAGCCGGCGAGAAGGATATGCGGTTTTCTCTCCCCAACTCCCGGGTCATGGTGCATCAGCCATCAGGTGGTTTTCAGGGCCAGGCGTCCGATATCGAGCGCCATGCACAAGACATCATCAAGTTGAAGCGCCGGATGAACGAGATTTACGTCGAACACACCGGCCAATCCTATGAAACCATTGAGAAAACCCTCGACCGCGATCATTTTATGACGCCGGAAGAGGCGGTTGAGTTCGGGTTGATCGACAAAGTGCTGTCTAAGCGGGCTGTGCCTGAGGAAACTTAAGACTTTAATTTTCCCCAATCATTAACCACCTTCGCAAATGGTTTCTTGATTGATATGGGCGGAATATGGTCGAATAAAAACAATGCCCCCGGGATATGGCGCCCTTCATGCACCAATTTCGGGTATCGTAGCGGCCTCGTCCCGGCTGGTGGTATTTGCCGGGCGCGTCCGTTGAGGTATTTTGGCCGGGATATTGCGGTCGTGAGTGTTATGAGTGCTGGGCAAGGAGTTCTGTTGTAGTGAGCAAAATTGGCGGAAAAAGCGGCGGTGACGGGAAAAACACCCTTTACTGTTCCTTCTGCGGCAAAAGCCAGCATGAGGTGCGTAAACTGATCGCGGGGCCGACGGTATTCATCTGTGATGAATGCGTCGAGCTGTGCATGGATATTATACGCGAGGAATCAAAATCATCGCTGGTCAAAGCCGGCGATGGCGTGCCCAGCCCGCAAGAGATCCATACCGTCCTTGACGATTATGTTATCGGCCAGGCGCAAGCCAAGCGGGTTTTGTCCGTCGCAGTGCACAATCACTATAAGCGCCTCAACCACGCAGCCAAGAACAACGACGTTGAACTGTCGAAATCGAATATCCTCCTGATCGGCCCAACCGGCTCAGGCAAAACGCTGCTCGCCCAAACGCTTGCGCGCATCCTCGACGTGCCTTTCACTATGGCGGATGCAACAACGCTTACCGAGGCGGGTTATGTTGGCGAAGATGTTGAAAACATCATCCTCAAACTTCTTCAGTCCGCGGACTATAATGTCGAACGCGCTCAGCGCGGCATCGTCTATATCGACGAAGTCGACAAGATCAGCCGTAAATCGGACAACCCGTCAATAACCCGCGATGTTTCGGGCGAAGGCGTTCAACAGGCGCTGTTGAAAATTATGGAAGGCACGGTTGCCTCAGTACCGCCGCAGGGCGGTCGCAAGCACCCGCAGCAGGAATTCCTGCAGGTCGATACAACGAACATCTTGTTCATTGTCGGCGGCGCGTTTTCTGGCCTGGAAAAAGTTATTGCCAATCGCGGCGAAGGCTCGTCGATCGGTTTTGGCGCTGATGTGAAAAACCCCGATGATCGCCGAATTGGCGCCATCCTTCGCGAAGTCGAACCGGAAGATCTTTTGCGCATTGGCCTGATCCCTGAATTTGTCGGCCGGTTGCCGGTGATCGCAACACTGGAAGATCTTGACGAAGATGCGCTGGTGCAAATTCTGACGGCGCCGAAAAATGCGCTCATCAAACAATATCAGCGATTGTTCGAGATGGAGGACGTCAAGCTCACCTTCACGGACGACGCAAAAGCCGCCATCGCCCGCAGAGCCATTGCACGCAAGACCGGCGCGCGCGGATTGCGGTCGATCATGGAAGGCATCCTGCTCGATTCGATGTTTGAGCTGCCGGCGCTGGAAGGCGTTGTTGAAGTTGTCGTCAATGGCGAGGTTGTCGACGGCAACGCTAAGCCGCTCCACATCTATGCTGAGCGCAATGAAGAGGCCATCGAGGCGGACGCCAGCGCATAATAGCGCCGGCCTCCCCTGCCCCGACATATCGACTGGTTTTCCTCATTGTCACACCGGAGCCTTGAATCCGGGACAAATAAAGCCACATTAATGCTAATGCACGCCGCCGCTTAAAGAGCGGCGGTTGGCGCGTCTTAAGAGCGTATTTGCTTTGCTGTGCTATGGTCCAGTCGAGCATTGCGCTGGCGCGCAAACCGCCGCCCAATGGGCCGGACGATTTTGATGATCCGGGTGAGACGCCGCTATTTGGGTCTCGCCTCGTTGAGGAGCCGTTATGAGTGACCCCGTTATGAGTGAAAAGGTAATTTATCCCGTTCTGCCGCTGCGCGACATCGTCGTGTTTCCGGGCATGATCGTGCCGTTATTTGTCGGACGCGAAAAGTCTGTAAATGCGCTCGAAAACGTGATGCAGAACGACAAAAAGATTTTGCTGGTGGCGCAAAAAGACGCCGGCGACGACGATCCCGGCATCGACGATATTTACGATGTCGGTGTGATCGCATCAGTGCTGCAACTTCTGAAATTGCCGGACGGGACTGTCAAAGTACTGGTCGAGGGCGAGGCGCGCGCGCACGTTGAAGACTATGCACGCATTGAAGAGTATTTCGAAGCCGAAGCCGCGCTCATCGACGAAGACGAGGATGACGATACCGAAATCGAGGCGCTCGCTCGCTCGGTCATCGGTCAGTTCGAATCTTATGTGAAACTCAACAAGCGCGTGCCGCCGGAAGTGATTGTCTCGATCAACCAGATTGACGACAATGCAAGACTGGCGGACACCGTCGCCTCGCATCTCAACATCAAGCTGTCGGAAAAGCAGGAACTCCTCGAAATCACTGGCTCCAGTGAACGTCTGGAGCGTGTCTATGCGCTGATGGAAGGCGAGATGAGCGTTCTTCAGGTGGAAAAAAAGATCCGCAACCGCGTCAAACGTCAGATGGAAAAGACGCAGCGCGAATATTATCTCAACGAGCAAATGAAGGCGATCCAGAAAGAGCTTGGCGAGGGCGATGACGGCCGCGACGAGCTAACGGAGCTGGAAGAGAAAATTTCCAAAACCAAACTTTCCAAGGAAGCCCGCACCAAAGCCGATGCCGAATTTAAAAAGCTGCGCCAGATGTCGCCAATGTCGGCGGAATCAACGGTGGTGCGCAACTATCTCGACTGGATAACGTCGATACCATGGAACGCCCGCACCAAAGTCAAAGGCGACCTCACAAAAGCTGAGGAAGTTCTTGATGCGGACCATTATGGTCTCGAAAAAGTCAAAGAACGGATTATCGAATATCTTGCCGTCCAAAAACGAATGAACAAGCTCAAGGGACCGATCTTGTGTCTTGTTGGCCCGCCAGGCGTTGGCAAAACCTCGCTGGGCAAGTCGATCGCCGGCGCCACGGGGCGCGAATTTGTCCGTGTCTCGCTAGGCGGCGTGCGCGACGAGGCGGAGATTCGCGGCCACCGGCGCACCTATATCGGCTCCATGCCGGGCAAAATTATCCAGTCTATGAAGAAGGCCAAGAAATCCAATCCGTTATTCCTGCTCGATGAAATCGACAAAATGGGCCAGGATTTCCGCGGCGATCCCGCCTCCGCCCTGTTGGAGGTGCTGGATCCTGAGCAGAATTCAACTTTCCAGGATCACTATCTCGAAGTTGATTATGATCTGTCCGACGTGATGTTCATTACCACGGCCAACAGCCTCAACATGCCGCAACCGCTCCTTGACCGCATGGAAATCATCCGAATTCCAGGGTATACGGAAGATGAAAAGGTTGAGATTGCGCGCCGCCACCTGATACCCAAAATCATGGAGAATCACGGCCTCAGCAGCGACGAGTGGTCGGTCACTGAAGATGGTCTTTATGCCCTGATCCGGCTTTACACGCGCGAGGCCGGAGTTCGTAACCTTGAACGTGAACTCGCCAAGCTTGCGCGCAAGGCGGTGCGGGAACTTGAAACCGACAAAAGCCGGAAACTCGAAATTACCGCCGACAACCTTGGCGACTATGCCGGTGTCACCAAATACCGCTATGGCGAAATTGAAGGCGAAGATCAGGTCGGTATTGTCACCGGTCTCGCCTGGACCTCGGTCGGCGGCGAGATCTTGACCATTGAGGCGGCCAGGATGCCGGGCAAAGGCAAAATGACGCCGACCGGCAACCTCAAAGAGGTGATGCGGGAATCGGTTTCGGCGGCGGCGTCTTATGTGCGCAGTCGGGCGACGGAGTTCGGCATTGAGCCGCCGGTATTTGAAAAGACCGATATCCACATTCATGTGCCGGAGGCGGCGACCCCCAAGGACGGCCCCTCAGCCGGCGTCGCCATGGCGACGGCGATCGTATCGGTCCTGACCGGGGTGCCGGTCCATAAAGATATCGCCATGACCGGCGAGATATCCCTGCGCGGGCGCGTACTGGCAATCGGCGGGCTCAAGGAAAAACTCCTTGCCGCCTTGCGGGCGGGAACCAAGACAGTGCTCATTCCGGAGGAAAACGAAAAAGACCTCGCTGAAATTCCGGACAACGTGAAAGAGGGCCTCAAGATCATCCCGGTCTCAACCGTTGATGATGTCCTCAAACACGCGCTGACGCGCAAGCTGACGCCGATTGAATGGACTGAGCCGGTTACGCCGCCAGCTACAGAAAGCGACAGCCAGGGCCGCATCGTCACCCACTGACGGGGCCTGCCACAGAAAGCGAAAAAGCGCGGCGCCAAGAGCGGTTGTCCGCGCTTTTTTACGCCTGGCGGCAGAGCCCGGATTCCCCGCAAGCCCCATGTTTTCAGGCCTTCAAAACGAATCGGAAAGCCGTTTTCGGGCAATTCAGCCGAGACGAGGCCATAATTTCACGCTCTTTGGCCGAATTTCGGTGATATTGTTCAAAAGAAAAACCCAATAAATTCAACAAATTACTCAGGCTGTGGAAAGCAAACCCTTATATTACGCCATTTTGTCTTGGCCAAGTCGGCGCTAGCGGGTGATAAACTCAGGCTTTCTCACCGGAATTGCCCAATGCAAGCAACTGAACAGAAAGGGTGAAGGAATGAACAAGAACGAATTCATCGATAAAGTCGCTGACCTGTCTGATATGAGCAAGGCGGACGCCGCGCGTGCTGTTGACGCTGTTCTCGATGCTATTACCAGCGCTCTGAAGGCTGGCGACGATGTTCGTCTCGTCGGCTTTGGCACTTATTCCGCCGCCCAGCGCAAGGCGCGCGAAGGCCGCAACCCCCGGACGGGCGAAAAGATCCAGATCCCAGCCTCCATCCAGCCGAAATTTTCCGCTGGCAAGGGCCTGAAAGACGCCTTGAACTAGGCGAAGCGACGATCACCAAAAAAACCGGCGGCGCCACAGAAGCGCCCGCCGGTTTTTTCTTGCCCCGAGGGTAGCGTTAAATACTTGCGGCGCCATGACGAGCGCGCTAGGAAGCGCGTCTTGTCGTAAAGATGGGCGGTTAGCTCAGCTGGTAGAGCATCTCGTTTACACCGAGAGGGTCGGCGGTTCGAACCCGTCACCGCCCACCACGCAGTCATCCAATTTTCATGACCATTTGAGCGCTTTCGTGTAAGCCCCGTTCCATGCGGGGTTGCGGAGTGTGTGCGCCCGAATGCCGAGCAAAAAACCTCTCTGAACGGAGTAAATAGCGACGCTTGGCGGTTTATCTCTGTTTGCCATTTTCGAGTGACCCACTCGTGGTCGGTGATGATGCAGTTGGACGCAAGAATGCGACGCCACGCTCGCAGGTTGATACAATAAATCCGTGTTTTGAGTGTAGTTTTAGACGAATCCTAGCAGTTTTCGCTGCTCATTCCAGTCAATGGGCATGCTGGGGAGACGGCGCAAACGATCCGCTGTCAGATCAATTGGCGCGCGGCTGTCCCTACCAAATACATGGCCAAACTTCGGCGGCCGCCGTCGCAAGGTTGGAAAACTTTCTTGCGCAATCACACTGACGGTGTTGTGTCAGTTGATTTCCTGGCTGTTCCAACCGTCGGCTTCAAGCTACTCTACGCATTCGTTGTGCTTGGTCACGGACGAAGAAAGCTTCTGCACATTGCAGTTACATATCAGCCGACGGCAGAATGGGCGGCCCGACAAATTGCTGAAGCCTTTCCGTGGAGTGACGCGCCCAGACACCTCATCCGTGATAACGACGCCATCTATGGCGCAGTGTTTAAGAAGAAGCTCAAAACCATGGGCATTCGGGATGGCCCAACAGCGCTAAGGTCCCCATGGCAGAATGCTTATGTAGAGCGCGTCATTGGCTCTGTCCGGCGAGAATGTCTTGATCACATCATCATCTTGAGCGCGGCGCATTTACACCGTGTGCTGAAAGCCTATGCCAAATATTACAATAATGCGCGCACGCATCTGAGTTTAGAGAAAAATGCACCCGTTCCGAGGCGCGTTTCAATCACCGGCGTAACAAAATCGATTCCCCATCTCGGAGGAATGCATCACGAGTACGTAAGAATCTAGTTTCTGGTAGGGACAGCGGCGAATCCATCCGGATAGAGTTTTCGGTAAGGACAACTACATCATGAATGCGCAAGAATCTAAAAACCGTAAGATATCGCCCATAACCTATAGCGAACATGAGTCGCAGATCGTTGCGAACCCTGCCGGATAGGTTTTTGGTAGGGGCAACCAATTGGGACTCAAATCAGGACAACTGAAAATCACGGCAATAATACTCAACAATTTAGAAATGCAATTTTTTGCAATATATCAATTGAAACTATTCACATGTAGATATGAATCAACAAAATCTTCCGTAGGCGCAATCATTCATAGCAGGGATTTGGTAAAATCCCATTGTTTTCATAGCATTATGAACATGGACAAAATCTTCGGTAAAATGTAGGCGCCACTTCGAAATATTATCGGTTTGTGAATTTATGAAAAAACAGCATGACCGTCGTTGACTCAGGCTATGCCTTCGATATTCTAAGTAGAGTTTTATTCGCGTTTATTTTGCTTCTATTTGCGGCCCAAATTGTTTTGGGTAAACGCGTAGTTGTGTACAGATTTTATCCCTCACAACACTTGAATGAGAGCCGAAATATGGAACTTCCCAGACTCGCCACAGTGACGTCATTGGCGTCGTTGATCTCCGCAGCATTGATGGCAACCGCCGAAGCGCAAACCTCTCTTGGCCCTGTTACGGGCAAAGACGTGGTCTATCAGATTCTGACTGATCGATTTTTTGACGGTGACGCCAGCAACAACACCCCATCGGGCTCGCCGTCGTCGATTTTTGACGGCACCGGCGCCGATCTGAAACTTTATCAGGGCGGCGACTGGCAAGGCATTGAGGATAAAATTCCATATCTCAAAAATATGGGCGTAACAGCCGTCTGGATTTCCGCACCTTACGCCAACCGTGATGAACCCATCATCGATTTTCAATCTGGCGGCGGGACGCTAACCTGGTCCAGCTATCACGGTTATCATGCAAGCAACTACTTCCGGACCAACGCTCATTTTGGCGGCATGAAGGACTTTACCGACATGGTAGATGCGCTTCATGCGGAAGGAATTAAGGTTGTTATAGATTTTGTTTCCAACCACACGAGTCGCTGGCAGAACCCTACCAATGGGTTTTCAGCAGAAAACGGAAAACTATATGAGCCCGACCGTAATGGCAGCGGCGATTTTGTTTTTGATGTCAACGGCGACCCTGTTGATCTGAATTCGGACGGCAGCTCTGACAATCTGATCGCCGATCCAAATGGCACAACAAACCCCGGTTGGTTTCATAACATTGGCGATCGCGGCGGCGATTCAAGCCGCTACGGTTTCCGATATAAAGATCTTGGCTCTTTGGCTGATTTTACCCACGAACTGCCCGAAGTTGCAGAACATCTGGAAGAAGCAGCGGTATTCTGGAAGGGCAAAGGCATTGATGGCTTTCGGCATGACGCCACCTTGCATATGAACCCCGCCTTCGGAAAATCTTTCCGGGATGCAATTGACTCCGCCAGCGGCGGCGCCGTTACGCATTTCGGTGAATTTTTTATCGGAAAACCAGACCCGAAATATGGCGAGTACATTTCTTTTCCAGACCGTACAGGCATCAACAATCTGGACTTTGAATATTTCCGAACCCTCACCAATGTTATTGGCAACGGCTCCGATGACATGAACGACCTTGCCAATTTCTACTCATACACAGATACCGATTACGTCTACGAAAACCAGACCGTTACGTTCATCGATAACCATGACGTCTCGCGTTTTCTGCGGGTCAATAGCGATACGCGCAGCTTGGATGTTGCTTTGGCGATCACGCTGGTTTCGAGAGGCATACCCAACATCTATTACGGTACTGAGCAATATGTGAACGGGGCCGACTCTTCCGAAAATGGCGGGCGCGTTTTCATGGAAACCGACACCTCTTTCGACCAAACAACTCGTGCATACAAAATTATCCAGAAACTATCGGCGCTTAGGCAGTCGAATGACGCCGTCGCCTTTGGACAAACGAATGTCCTTTACTCGACTGCCGATGTGATGGTGATGTCGCGGAAATTCTTCGATAAGGAAGTGATTATTGCTGTTAACCGCAGCCCCTTTAATTCATATGTCGTACCAGCGCTATCGACGACGCTGCCGACAGGAACCTATACCGACAAACTGACTGGTGAATTAGGCGGCGGCAATGCCGCCGTATCGGCTGGACAGATCGCTTCGTTTACATTGTCACAGCAGGAGGTCGCCGTTTGGAGTTACGATCCAAATCTAGGCAGCAACCCGAAAATCGGCGATATGCAATCCGTAATTGGCCGCTCCGGCAACAATGTTACACTTTCCGGTACGGGCTTGGATGGTGCGATTACCGTAAAATTTGGAACCACATCTGCGACCGTTGTCTCAAATACCTATAACAGTGCGACCGTGACTATTCCTTCCGTCAGCGCTGGAGAGATGGCCGTCACCGTGGTGAAAGGCGCCAACACCAGCAACGACTTTACATTTAACGTTCTCTCTAATGATCAAAACATGATGATCTTCCACGCCGTTGTGTTCACTTCACCCGGTCAGAACGTTTATGTCGTTGGAAACACCCCTGAACTCGGCAACTGGGATCCGGCCAAGGCAGTGGACGCATTTCACAATCCCAACGCCAGCGAGTGGTGGAAGTGGTTTTTGCCCGTGAGTGTGCCCGCAAGCACATCCGTGCAGTATAAATTTATTCTCAAGGATGGTGCTGGCGCGGTGACCTGGGAAACTGGCGCCAACCGGACCGCTACGACCTCCTCGGATGCAAGCGGTGGCGTTGAGGACCTGCCGGAGGTCACGCCAAGCTTCTGATGCGGCGCTTGCACCACTGACCTGAACGTCTAAGTGCGGCTTAGGTAGATTAACAAATCCGGCTTATTTCGATCTCTGAATGAGATCGGAATAAGCCTGTCCTTAAACCTCGTTATGGATCGTGGATTCGGCGCATTTACACCGTGTGCTGAAAGCTTATTTCGAATAATACAACTCAGCGCGGACACGCCTCTGCCCCGAGAAAATCTCACCCGTTTCGAGGTCAATCTCAGCTTCCGGCGCTGTAAAATGGATTCCCCATATCAGAGAGTGCGCTATGAGTATGTTAGAATCTAATAATCGGTACGGGCTAGTGACAAAACTGCGGAGCATGGATGGCGCGACCTCATGGAAATGAAAATATTTGCAGCAGCTCACAGCTCTAAAACGGTATATTTTTAAATTATGGTGTTTGCCTGTTATTGGAGGCATCTTTTATATCATTGTTATTATTAGTTTTATTTTTATGGCTTTCTAAATATGCGCACGACACGAAAAATCACAAACGCCGGGCGTCGACAAATGGGAAACAATGACGGATAGTTTGCAGAAAATTGCATAACTTATGGGAGGCCCGCCATGCGCAAGCCAGCGCTTCATTTTTGGCAGATCTGGAACATGTGTTTCGGGTTTTTTGGGATACAGGTAGGATTCGGCCTGCAGAACGCCAATGTCAGCCGCATATTTCAAACCCTTGGCGCTGACATTGATGCAATCCCTATTCTTTGGATTGCCGCCCCGCTCACCGGATTACTTGTGCAACCAGTAGTTGGCTATATGAGCGACCGGACATGGGGACGGCTTGGACGCAGACGACCGTACTTTCTTTATGGCGCTTTAGCGACAACGGCAGCGCTGTTGATCATGCCAAATTCTCCAACTTTATGGATTGCCGCCGGAATGCTTTGGATCATGGATGCCTCAATCAATGTGACCATGGAACCGTTTCGCGCATTTGTTGGCGATATGCTGCCGCACCGGCAGCGCACGAAAGGCTTTGCCATGCAGAGCTTTTTTATCGGTGTGGGCGCAGTGCTTGCTTCGGCGATGCCATGGATTCTCACCAACTGGTTTTCCATAAGCAATGTCGCCGAACCCGGTATTGTGCCGCAATCGGTTAAGTTTGCTTTTTATATGGGTGCTGTTTTTCTTTTTGGTTCGGTTTTGTGGACCATCATATCGACGAAAGAATATCCGCCCGAACAGCTTAGAGAGTTCGAGGCGGACGCGAAAATCACAAACCCCAACATGAGCTCTGAGATTGAAAACAAATCGGCCCCAAACGTCTCAAGATTTTTCCGGTTTGGCGTCATCTTGTTAACCGTCAGCGGTTTGATCACCGTTCTCATTGCGCAACTTTCGCTCGAAAAAGAGCTGTTCGTATTGAGTATCGGCGGTGTTGTCTTCGGTCTGATGTTGATCGCCGCGGGATGGCTGAAGCAACGTGGTCATGCGCACAATCCATTTTCCGAAATTATCGATGATCTATTTCTGATGCCGCACACCATGAAACAATTGGCTATAGTTCAATTTTTTTCCTGGTTCGCATTGTTCTCGATGTGGATATATACGACATCAGCAGTCACCACTCACCATTACGGAACATCTGACCCCAGCTCACTGCTCTACAATCAGGGCGCCGATCATGTTGGCGTTTTATTTGCCTTATATAATGGCGTCGCCGCTCTTGCAGCGTTCGGTATCCCGATTCTTGCAGCGAAAACCAGCCGCAAAACGGCGCATATTATTTGTCTCTTATGTGGCGCCGGCGGGCTGACTTCGATCCTTGTGATTCGTGATCCGGGCATGTTGTGGATTTCGATGATCGGCGTTGGTGTTGCGTGGGCGGCGATTCTGTCTATTCCTTATGCGATCCTCTCAGGCGCACTCCCCGGAAAGAAAATGGGGGTTTATATGGGTATTTTTAATTTCTTCATCGTCATACCGCAGCTCACTGCGGCTAGCATTTTGGGCGTTCTGGTGCGGAGATTTTTCGAGGGAGAAGCGATTTTTGCGCTGGCGCTTGGCGGGTTGAGTTTGGGATTGGCCGCTGTGGCGACCTTATTAGTAGATGATCTAGCTGGATCGAGGCGTGATGATGCGTCAGGCGGGCAGGCTTTGGAAATGGGACATTGATGGAAGAGGATAACACCAACAAACGCGGCATCCGACTGGAAGACCTTGCAGCACTTGCGCAAGTCTCTACCGCAACTGTGTCGCGCGCGCTCAATGACAACCCACTTGTGCGTGATGAAACGAAACGACGGATATGGAAATTGGCGCGCCAACATCAATATCCGTTTCGTCCGCAAATGCCGGCTATCCTTTCAGGCGCCGCCGCGACCATCGCCATCGCCATTCCGGCTGGAAATCGGGCTGATCCTTTTTTTATGGAGCTGATCGGCGGCGTAGGCGAGGCCGCGCGCGAAGCGGAGTGCGATCTCATTATTTCTCACGTCGCGCCAAGAAACTTTGATGACCTCTCCGAGCTAATTTCGTCGAGCCGCGCTGAAGGCGTGATATTTCTGGGGCAAAGTTTTCTCCATGAACGATATAATCGCCTCGCGGCGAAAGAAAATCGTTTTGTTGTTTGGGGCGCGGATTTGCCCGGGCAACGATACTGCTCGGTCGGCAGCGACAATATTCGTGGCGGAAGCCGCGCAACCGCGCATCTTATTCGATTGGGTAGAAAGCGGATTGCATTTTTTGGCGATACCGAAGCGCCTGAAATCATGCAGCGATATTCCGGCTATGTCCAGGCGCTGGAGGCTGCAGGCTTACCGGTCGATCCACGATTGGCGGCGCCAGTGCATTTTGAAGTGGAGTCAGCTGAAGACGCGGTTGAACGGTTGATGGCGCAAGACATCGAATTCGATGCTATTTTCGGCTCAAGCGATTTGATTGCGTTAGGCGCGATCAGAGGTTTGATCAGGCATGGCTTGAATGTGCCAGACGATATTTCCGTGGTTGGTTATGATGACGTTTTACTCGCCCGATACAGCCACCCTGCTTTAACCACGATATCACAGGACATGGCGAAAGCTGGCCGGCTTCTCGTTTCAAAACTGATGAATTCAACCGGCACGAAAGACATCCGCTCTGAACGCTTGCCAACGGAGTTGATCGTTCGCGAGTCCTGCGGCGCTTAATTTTGGCGAAGTGCAATATAACCTGAAAGAGCGGGGAGCGTTTCGGGCAGGTCTTTATCGTCGGCATCAAAACCAA
>JAJFGA010000076.1 GCA_021776375.1 Hyphococcus sp.
TAGAGCAGGTGTTTTTGGAGTAGACCTGCTCTAGGTTATTATTGATCGCGTGATCGAAGCGGAAAACCGGTTTCCACTTTTCCTGATCACGCTTTAGAGGAGTAAACGCGATGGCGCGTGATGAAGGACGAGGACGCGGAAAAGGCCGGGGTCGCGGACGCGGCGAACGCGAAGAGCGCGACGAGTTTGTTGACAAGCTGGTCGCGATCAACCGTGTTGCGAAAGTGGTCAAGGGCGGCAAAAACTTTGGTTTTGCGGCGCTGGTCGTTGTTGGCGATCAAAAAGGCCGTGTCGGTTTCGGCAAGGGCAAGGCGCGAGAAGTTCCCGAGGCGATCCGTAAGGCGACCCAGGAAGCCAAACGCAATCTGGTTCGGGTTCCGTTGCGTGAAGGCCGTACGCTGCACCATGATGCATCAGGACGTTGGGGCGCAGGTAAAGTTGTATTGCGCGCGGCGCCAGCCGGGACCGGCATTATCGCCGGCGGTCCGATGCGTGCGATATTTGAAACGCTCGGCGTTCAAGATGTGGTTGCCAAATCCATCGGTTCGTCGAACCCCTATAATATGGTCCGCGCGACTGTCGATGCGCTCAAAGACCAGACCAGCCCCCGCTCGATTGCCGCCAAGCGCGGCAAAAAAGTGTCGGATGTTCTCTCCCGGCGCACCGGCGGCGGACAGGCCGGCGCTACAGACAACGCCGGCGCGGCGGCATAAGGAACGAGACCGATGGCAGCAAAGAAAACAATCAAGGTCCGACAGACCGGCAGCGCAATTCGTCGCCCGCAAGACCAGCGCGCGACGTTGGTCGGCTTGGGCCTTAACAAAATTGGCCGCGAGCGCGAGCTTGAGGATACCCCTTCCGTACGCGGAATGATCCGCAAAGTTGCGCATATGGTGGAGGTCGTCGAAGACTAGAACAGTCAAAAGACTGGGGCGGCGAGAGCAATTGTCCGCAAACGGACATTAACAGGCGAGGCGGCAAGGCTCAAAGGGCCAGCCCGTCGAAAGTCGAGGATATTATGAAACTCAACGAACTTTCCGATAATAAAGGCGCACGCAAGAACCGCACGCGCGTAGGCCGGGGGATTGGCTCCGGCAAAGGCAAAACTGGCGGCCGCGGCGTTAAGGGGCAGAAATCACGCTCCGGCGTTTCCGGCATTCGCGCCTATGAGGGCGGCCAGATGCCGCTTTATATGCGACTGCCAAAACGCGGCTTTAACAAACCAAACCGGACGAGATACGCCGAAGTCAACATTGGTCGCGTGCAGGCGGCGATTGACGCCGGCAAGCTTGACGGCTCTGCGAAAATCACTGCCGCGACACTGGTTGAAGCCGGTGTTCTGCGCCGGGCGCATGACGGTGTGCGCCTTCTCGGCGTTGGCGGGATTAAGGCGAAAGTTGCGTTTGAGGTCGCTCACGTATCAGCCGGCGCAAAAGCTGCCGTTGAAAAAGCTGGCGGTTCGGTGACGGTGCTGGAAGCCAAATAGAGTTATGGGCGAGGGTTGCCGTTCGCGATCTAGGCGCCACATGGGTTCGGTTGGGGGATCAGCCGGGTTTTATCGTTCGCCCCAAAGCCAAGCAGGTGAATTGCTGACATGACATCCGCAGCGGAACAATTTGCGTCGAATATGACGCTCTCCTCCTTCGCCAAGGCGGAGGAGTTGAAAAAACGCCTTCTGTTCACAGTCGTCGCGCTTGTCGTTTACCGGCTTGGCACCTTCGTTCCTTTACCGGGGATCGATCCGGCGGCGTTCTCGCAAGGCTTCCAAAGCCAGCAGAACGGAATTTTGGGAACGCTAAACATTTTCGCCGGCGGCGCGGTTGAGCGGATGGCGATCTTTGCGCTCAACATCATGCCTTATATCTCGGCGTCGATCATCATGCAGTTGATGTCGGCGGTAATTCCCTCGCTTGAAGCGATCAAGAAAGAGGGCGAGCAGGGCCGACGCCAAATCAACCAATATACGCGCTACCTGACTGTGTTTCTCGCCACCATGCAGGGCTATTTCATCGCCGTCAGCCTGATGGGCTCGCAAGGTGTCGTCACCAATCCGGGACCGTTCTTCTTGTTGACCTCCGTCATCACGCTGGTCGGCGGGGTTATGTTTCTCTTGTGGCTCGGCGAACAGATCACGGCTCGCGGTGTCGGTAATGGTATTTCGCTGATCATCTTTGCAGGGATTGTGGCGGAGTTGCCGCGTGCGATTGCGGGCCTGTTGGACCAGGGGCGCACCGGCGCCGGTATTGGCGGCGGCGCGATTTTGGTAATCGGTTTTCTGGCCTTGGCGTTGATCGCATTTGTTGTCTTCATGGAACGTTCGCAACGCCGGATCATCGTTCAATATCCGCGTCGTCAGGTCGGCCAGCGCATGACCCAGGGCGAGAAATCCCACCTGCCACTGAAGCTGAACCCGTCAGGCGTTATCCCGCCGATCTTCGCCTCTTCGCTGCTCTTGCTGCCGGCGACGGCGATCGGCGCGATCGGCGATAATTCGCCCGATTGGCTACAGACGGTTGGCTTCCTGTTTGCTCCGGGACGACCTCTTTATATTTCGCTTTACGCGTTTTTGATTATCGGCTTCACGTTCATTTACACATCCGTTGTCTTCAACGTTGAGGATGTCGCTGATAATTTGAAAAAATACGGCGGCTTCATTCAGGGATATCGCCCTGGCGCGCGCACGGCGGAATATCTCGACTTTGTCGTCACCCGGCTGACCGTTATTGGCGCCCTTTATCTGACGGCAGTGTGTATTTTCCCCGAACTCCTAAAAGCGGGCTCAGGCCAGTCGATCCCGGTCTATATTGGCGGCACGTCGCTCCTCATTGTCGTCTCGGTGACGCTCGATACCGTCTCGCAGATTCAGGGGCATCTGGTCGCGCAACAATATGAGAGCCTGATCAAGAAATCGAAACTGCGCGGCGGGGGGCGTCGATGATCGTCATTTTTCTGGGGCCCCCGGGCGCCGGCAAAGGCACCCAGGCGGCGCATATTGTCGACAAATACGGCATTCCTCAGCTTTCCACTGGCGATATGTTGCGCGCCGCGGTCGCTGCGCAAACGCCTGTTGGCGTTCAGGCAAAGGCGATCATGGATGCGGGCAATCTGGTGTCCGATGGTATTGTCGCAGCGATTGTCGAAGAGCGTATTGAGCAGGATGATTGCGCGTCGGGGTTTCTGCTGGACGGGTTCCCGCGGACTATCGCCCAGGCGGAAATGCTGGACGCTATGCTGACCAAGAAAGAGCGCGGCGTTGACGTTGTCATCGCGCTGCGTGTGGACGAAGAAGCGCTGCTCGGGCGGCTGCGCCGACGGATCAATGAGACCCTTGGCAAAGGCGACAAGCCGCGCAAGGACGACAATGAAAAAACCTTCAAATACCGGCTTCAGGTCTATCAGGACCAAACGGCGCCGCTGATTCCCTATTACGAAAAACAGGGCAAATTGAAGGCTGTAGACGGGATGGGATCGGTGGAGGCCGTATCGGCTGAAATTGATGTCATTTTGGACCAATTCGGGCGATGAATTTGCCGGAAAATGGTTGACGGCGGGGCCGGCGCGACTATATCTACGCGCTCTCCGCCATAAGGAGTATCGCTCGCTCGGCTCGGGTTTATTCGCGCCGTCGCGGGCTTCGTTGCATGAAGTATGGCTGGCCCGGCCGCTTTGCCAAAAGCGCGAATGGGGCGGAGAACGAGAAAAAAGGAAGCTATTTGTGGCCCGTATTGCAGGCGTCAACATACCGACCAACAAGCGCGTAACCATCGCGCTGCGTTACATTCATGGCATCGGCCCGGCTAAGGCCGCCGAGATTTGCGAATCTGTCGGCATTCCAGCCGAACAACGCGTGCAGGACCTTTCCGATGCGGAAGTTTTGCGGATCCGCGAAACCATTGACCGCGACTATATGGTCGAGGGTGATCTGCGGCGCGAGACGGCCGTCAACATCAAGCGACTTATGGATCAGGCCTGTTATCGCGGCCTGCGCCATCGTCGCGGTTTGCCGGTTCGCGGCCAACGCACCCACACCAACGCCCGCACGCGCAAAGGCCCCGCCAGGCCAATCGCCGGCAAGAAGAAATAGGGATTAACCTCAATGGCTAAAACACCGGCAGCGCGCGTTAAGCGCCGTGAGCGGAAAAATATCTCGACCGGCGTGGTTCACGTCAATGCGTCGTTCAACAACACGATGATCACCATCG
>JAJFGA010000077.1 GCA_021776375.1 Hyphococcus sp.
GGCGCCGGTCGGAAATCTTAGCGCCCTTGAAATTACTGAAGATGGCCGGATTGAAGGCATCTTTGATAATGGTTTCCGCCGCACGATTTACCAGATTCCGCTTGCGGACGTTCCAAACATCAATGGATTGCAAGCCTTCGACAACCAGACCTTTGGGGTGTCTCAAGCGAGCGGCGACTTCTTCTTATGGGACGCCAACACCGGTCCGGTCGGCACCACGGTCGGATTTGCTCTGGCAGAATCGACAACCGACATCGCTGGTGAACTGACTGATCTCATTAAAACTCAGCGTGCATATTCGTCAAATGCCAAGATCATCCAGACTGTGGACGAAATGCTGCAGGAGACGACGAACCTGATCCGGTAACGCGAAACCGCAAAACTCAGAATGAGTGGTAGGTTATGAGCATTACAGCAGCTCTAGCGAATGCAAATTCCGGCCTTGCGGTCGCCTCACGGCGCGCTGGCGTCGTTTCCAATAACGTCGCCAACGCGTTGACGCCCGGATTTGCTAAGCGCACAGCCCAAATCAGTCAGAATGTATTCGCAGGCGCAGGCGCAGGCGTGAGTTTCGATGGCGTTACTCGAGCGATCGATCCGGTACTCACACGCAACCGCCGCCTTGCCGATAGTACGCTCATTCGTGATCAGACTATCGCTGCAACTTACAGCAATTTTAATAATGTGTTGGGCGAGCCCGGTGATCCGTTCAGTCTCTTTTCTCAATATCAAAACTTCGAATCTTCGTTACGCTCGCTTTCTCAAACGCCAGAATCTAACTCCCTTCAGGCCCAGGTTCTCGACGCAGCGAATGCACTAACCTCTACGTTCCACCAACTTGCAGCCAATGCAGTTTCTACCAGGCAAAACGCGGATGCGGAAATAGCCAATCAGGTTAATTTTGTAAATTCTGTGTTAAAGGAAGTTGAAGAGCTGAATTCGGAGATTAGCGTCGCCAGTAACAGTCGGCAGGATGCGACAGGCCTTGAAGATCAACGTAAGATTCTGATCGATCAGATCTCGGAAATCATTCCGGTAAAAGAAATTCGCCGGCCCAGCGGCAAGATTGACCTCATAACCGATGAGGGCGCTTATCTCATTTCAGGAACCGCTCGCCAGTTGAGTTTCACGCCAACCAACAATATCGGACCGGGTATGACGCTCGCGGGTGGCGTGCTTTCAGGCTTAACGCTTGACGGAGCTGATCTAACACCAAGTAGTGGCGGCACATTTGAAATCAAGCAAGGCGCACTCGCTGGCCTGTTTTCAGTCCGCGATGAAATAGCGCCTGAATTCCAAACGAAAATAGATGGACTCGCACGGGACGTAATTGAGCGATTTGAGGGCATAGACCCAACGCTGGCCCCGGGTGATCCTGGTCTGTTTACGGACGCCGGAGCAGCGTTTAACCCGGCAACTGAGGTTGGCTTGTCTTCACGTATTGCTATTAACGCTGCAGTTGATCCAGATCAGGGCGGTTCTATGTGGCGCCTCAGGGACGGCATTGGCGCAGCAGTGCAAGGCGCCTCTGGTAGCGCCACCATCATCCTTACATTGCTGGATTCCTTAACCGCATTGAGAACACCCCCGCCAGGCACCGGATTAAGCGGTTCACTATCAGCAGTGGCCGCAGCTGCGGACGTTACATCCTCGATCGGCCGTTCGCGCATATCAGCCGAATCGCAACTTGCCTCAACTGCGGCGCGCTCTCGGCTGCTTTCCGACGCAGAACAGTCTGCGACTGCCGTTGATACTGACTTTGAGCTTCAACAACTGCTTTTAATCGAACAGGCATATTCTGCAAATGCACGAGTTATTCAAGCCGCTGACGATATGATGCGCAGGCTGATGGAGCTATAGATGGGTGGCGTCGGTGTTCCAAATATTTTATCTTTCTCACGACTGTCGCGTATCGTCTCCGACATTAAGGTGCGCGCCGATGTGACGCGCACCGAAGCAACCACTGGTCGGCGTGAAGACATTACCGCGGCGATGAAAGGTGATGTCGGCGGTGCACACCTTTTGAAGAAAGCGATCGACGATACCAAATCCTTCCAGAGCCTTCTCGCTCTCGGACAAAACCGCTCACAAAGAACCCAATCGGCGTTGGCCTTACTCGGCATCGACGCCGTGCGTATCGGGACAGAAACTCTAGGCGCATCAGGACGCAACGACACTCAGTCCCTTATATCGCTCGCTTCCGATGCTCGCGGTACAATATCAAGCATTTTTAGCGCCCTGAATACAACTGATGGCGGGCGCGCTTTGTTCGGTGGAGATGTTACAGACCGGCCGCCCCTTGCCCCCCCCGAACAACTTCTAGCCGATATCGATTTGATTATGGCAGGCGCGACAGATGCGGCAGACGCACAAGCGCAACTTGATTTCTATTTCAACGATCCTGCAGGTGGCTTTGCAACGTCTATCTATCAGGGCGGCCTTAATATGGCGCCAGCTGTCGAAATTTCGCCAGGTATTAGAGTTGGTGTATCAGCAACTGCGACCGACCAGCCAATCAAAGACCTCATCCGCGGCCTCGCGGCTATCGCAACACACGGCTCTACTACATTCACTGATAAGTCAGGCGTTGTAGATTATGGAGCCACGACCGCCCTTGGCGCTGATACGTCTATCACGGATTTGCGGGCCGTCATTGGCGTCGGCCAAGCCAGAATCGGCGCAGCGATTTCACGTCACGAGGCCGAGGGAACAATTTTGACGAGCCTATTTAATGAAATGACAGGTCGAGATCAATTCGAGGCTGCCTCTGAATTGCAACTTCTAGAGAGTCAGCTTGAGGCTTCTTACTTGCTGACGTCGCGCCTGGCGCGGTTAACAATTGCCGACTTCATCAGGTGATATAATATGCGATTCTCTTTCCTGGTTATTTGCAGTTTTTTCCTAGTTTCCATCAGCGATGTATCCGCTGGCGTAAAGCTGAAAGATCTTGTTGAGGTAGAAGGTGTCCGTGGTAACGATCTTGTCGGGTACGGCCTTGTCGTAGGGCTGGACGGAACCGGCGATGGTCTTCGAAATATTCCCTATACGGAAGAAGCACTTTCAAGCCTACTCGAAAGACTTGGCGTGAATGTGCAGGGCGAACAGTTTCGGCCTAAAAATATAGCCGCTGTATTGGTCACCGGAACATTGCCGCCATTTGCTCGCGCCGGCACGCAGATTGATGTAACGATATCGGCGATCGGCGACGCAAGCAATCTACTCGGCGGCACTTTAATCATGACGCCACTAAACGCTGCAGACGGACTTATTTATGCTGTTGCTCAAGGGCCGGTTCTCGTTAGCGGGTTTGCAGCCTCCGGGGATGCCGCATCAGTCACCGAAGGCGTTCCCACTTCTGGCACAATACCAAACGGAGCCCGAATTGAACGCGAGCTGGCATTTGACTTTAATGATCTAGACAGCATCCGCCTAGCCCTTAGAGCGCCAGATTTTACAACGGCCATTCGAATCGAAAAAGCAATTAATGCCGGTATCGGAAAACCGATCGCAGTAATGCTCGATTCTGCGGCAGTCGATATAAAGCTTGATACACAATTTCAATCCCCCGCCCATCTGATGAGCGCAATAGAGAATTTCGAAATCAACCCTGCTCAAAAAGCCAGAATAGTCGTCGACCAGCGCTCTGGAACGATTGTACTGGGTTCCGGGGTCCGCATTTCCAGTGTCGCGGTCGCTCAGGGAAACTTGTCCATTCGCATCAGAGAAACGCCTGGCGTTTCACAACCCAATCCGTTCTCGCGCAATGGCGACACGATAGTCGTACCGCGCACCGATATCCAAATCGATGATGCAGGAGATCGGCGTGTCGCTCTAATTGAAGAGAATCTAACGCTCGCCGATCTGGTGGATGGCCTCAACGCATTGGGCGTAAGTCCAAGAGAGATGATCGACATATTAAAATCGATCAAAGCGGCAGGCGCCCTCCACGCCGAGCTCGTCACTCAATAAGACGACGCGCGCGCCTGCGCTATCTTAAAAGAAGACAAAAGTTGTTCTGGTTGTTTCTCGGCTTATAAGCTGCCAATATTTGACGTCTCAAGGTGAACTGCTTTGACTAAAACATCATATGATTATGGCTGATAGATAAGCGCTGCCCTTCAAAATAGCCCGCGAACAAGAGAATGGCGTAGAGACACGGTCATAGCGTTCATTCATCAACGCTTACATAAATACCCAACCGATGTATCGACCCGCATGAGTTTCAGATCTGCGCAGCAGACATCCGGCAGCTGCCATAAAACCAAGCGGGATTGTCCGCTATGTTTCGTCTGCTTCTGCGGCATCCTCGGATTCGGCCTGTTCCTCTTCGGACAGAGGCTCAATGAGGTCAATTTCACCCGACGCCGCGAGTGCTCGAATCACTGCCATAAACGATGACTGTGCGGCTTCGGATTCCTTCGGCGTAATCGGCTTCAGCTCATCCATCTGCTCTTGATACTGGGCCGCCATACGCTGTGATATGTTACCTAAAATAAATTCCGCTGCCGCCGGGGCGTTGTCTTTCCCATATTTCACAGCCTGCAGGAGTTCTTCCAGCTCAACTTCTTTAATCGCCATAGGTATGGCTTTTGGCGGTACGCGTGTCGCAATATCCGAAAAGGTCAGCATGGATTTCTTCACACTTTGCAGGATATCCGGCGCAGATTCTGAAATGAACGCAAGAAGTTCTTCGCGCTTGTCCGACATAATATTGTTCATCATTGCGCCGATCATATCGCCAGGATCGTGTGATTTGCCAGTGGTGGTCTTCATCGGCGATAGAAAGTTGCGCTCGATCGTGTCGCTGAGAATTTGCAGCGTGCTTTCTTTGACGTCCAATGGCTTTGAGAGGCACAAAATTACTTTACCGGCTACATCCGTTTCAAACTGATCAAGAATTCTAGAGGCTTGTTCGGCGCCGAGCTTCGACAGAACCACCGCTACAAGTTGCGGTTTCTGGCTCGAAAGATATTCCGCGAAGTCTTCGTCGCTCGCCTGCTCAAGTTTTTTCCAGACAGTCTCTCCGCCCGGTTCATCAAGACCATCCATTAACCGGGCAATGCCATCCTCATCAAAAAACTGACCAAGAAGTTCGCGAGTATTTTCAATACCGCCGTTAATTTCATCCTTCACGATGCTAAGCTGCGAGACAAACTCAACCACAACGCCCTGCAACGCGGCTTTTGGAACCGACTGCAGGTGCGCGTAAGCGCGTGTGAATGCGCGCAAGTGCTCGTCGCTGATACGCTCAATGATCGGGCCCGCAGCACTGGGCCCTAACGCAGCGATGACGAGAGCAGCCTTCTGCGGCGGTGTTAACACCAATTTCGCATTACGGTTATCACTGTGGGCGTGCATTGTTTGATTGCGCGCTGGCTGCATAGGCACAGGCAGTCCAGAATTTCTCTGTGCGCCAGACGTTGTCATGCGCCATATCCCTTCACAACTGCACTCGAAATTTCAACCCATCCGTTCGCCAACACAAAGAATGCCAACTTAAAAGGAAGCGACACAATCGCTGGCGGAACCATCATCATGCCCATAGCCATCAACACCGATGCGACAATCAGATCAATAATCAGGAATGGTAGGAAAATTACAAATCCAATTTGAAATGCATGTTGTATTTCAGACAACATGAATGCCGGCACCAAAATCGATATCGGCGTTTCTCCATCCACATTCGGCCGCGCAACCGCATCGCTCAAGCTTTCGACGGCGACCGGTGAAACACGGCCTTCCATGAATTCCCTGAACGGCGCCAATACGCGCCCAAAGGCCTGATCTTGCGTGATATCGCCATCCATTAAGGGCTGAACGCCGGCGCTCCATGCTTCGGTAAAAACTGGTTCCATTACAAAATATGTCAAAAATAACGCCAAGCTCATGATCAACATATTCGGCGGAGACTGTTGAAGGCCGATCGCTTGCCTCAATATCGAAAAGACGATCACCATGAACGGCAAACAGGTAACCATCATTGCGATCCCTGGCGCCAGGCTTAATACCGTGACCATGAGGAATAGCTGAATGACGCGTGCGCTTAAGGCGCCTTCCGGCGCGACATCGGCAGGCGCTATCTGCGCCGCTGCCGGATCCGCGGCGCCGATGCATATTAGACCAACGATTAGCGCTAGTAGGAATTTCATCAATAAGCTCGTCATTCAGTCAATTCGGAAATGTTCACAACTTCCGTGAGACGTATTCCAAGCTGCCCATCACTATCGGGAACCTGGGTCAGTTCGCCTCTCGCAATCACACGATCTTTGACGAGTAACTCCACCGGATCTTCAATTGAGGCGTCAATAGGAAGAAGGTGGTTGCGGCGCATCGCCAACAGGTCGCCAATCAGCGGGCGCGCTCTACCGACTGACACGACAACCTCAATCGGAACATCAAAAATAGCCCGCTTTAGGCCGTTACCACCAGACCCGTCGCGCCGCTCTAAAACAGGCGCTTCGCCATCCTCCGCCATATCAAGAACAACCTCGTCTCCAGCGTCGGAATTTTCTGTACCTTCTGCGTTTGGCTCATCACTCATTGTCATTTCCATCCCTTAACTGCTGCGCCGCACTTTCAAGCGCCGCTAAACATTGTTCAATCACCTTATCTGTGTCGAAATCCATGCCCCCATTTTGCCACTCGGCGACGACCATGGCGCCAGATAGCCCGGCGTCCTCTTCCACGACGGTATGCGCGCCCACGCCAAAATCGGCGATAGCATCGCGCAGCAACTCTATTTGTTCAGGCGGCGCCTTGACAACAATCGATATATCGGTGCTCCCGGTCTGGGTTTGCGCAAGCACGCTCGCTGCCTCGATCGCAAAACCTTTTTCAGAAAGAGCGGGAAAGGCTTTGCTGAGTATCGCCGCAACACCATCACAAAGATTGGCATCTGCCTGGCTTTGAAAACTGGCTATTTTGTTTTCTAGAACCTCAGCTACTGACTTCAAAAAATCCACTTGCGGTTGGGACTTGGCCTGCGCGGCCGCCTCACCTGCAGCATAACCTTCAGCATAGGCGGCTGCGTGCTCTTGTTGCGTACGAACATCGTTATCCTCTCCGCGAGGAATACCGGAGAACGCTTTTTCTGCGTCATCAAAACGTTCGAGAACAACATTCAAAGCTGTCATACTGCATCCTCCGTTTCATCCAGCCATGACTGAATTAGCCCCGCGGTTTCATCGGTTTTATCGCTCGCTAAACTCTTTAAAGCTTCGATTGCGTCGGACTCCGGCGATGCCGGCGCCATCGGCGCCGGTGCGGCGGCAAGCGCATCCATCTGCGCCGGCGCAGCCGGCAATGCTGGAGCCGACGCGGATGCTGCGGCGTTGGCCGTTAACAACGGTTTGACGACAAAGAGTCCCAGGATTAATGTAACGATAGACAATATCCCGATTTGAATAACCGTCATCAAATTACGGTCTATAAAATCGGCAAACACATCTTGCTCAACAACAACACCGTCATTCGTAATCTGCTTAAACGGCATGCTGTGAACGGTCAGTGTATCACCGCGTGACTCATCAACCCCGACAGCCATAGCGACCAGGTCTTTCAAAGCCGTGAGCTCTTCTTCGGTTCGCGGTGTTGGCGCGGCGCCGTCTTGACCTTCGACAGCGATTTCATTTACCAGCACTGCAACACTTAGACGTTTTATTGAACCCGGCAGCTTCTCGCGCTCGCGCCGAATTTCTGACAGATCATAAGTAACAGTTTCGTCAGTTTGTGTTCTTTCCGAACTCGACTGAGACCCGCCGCCGCTTGCATCGCCTTCTGGTAAATTGCTTGCAACCGTTACTGCGCCGCTATTTGCACCAGAGGTAGTTTCGGTTACTTCCGTGGTTTCCTTACCGGAAAGAACCCGGCCAGCGGGATCAATGACCCGTTCGGTAATCGCCTCGCGCTCACGGTCAACCTCAACAGCAATCTGCACTCGCACATTACCAGCGCCAACGCGCGCCTCAAGTAGGTTTAGAACGCCGGCTTCCAGTTTTCGCTCGCGATCTGCTCCGCCCGACTGACCGGCCTCGATCTGATTGATGTTGCCGGGGCTTAAAACAACACCCCTGTCAGAGTCTAAAACTGCCACCCGCTCCGCAGATAAAGCTGGCACTGAAGACGAGACAAGAAAGCGAATGGCCTGGGCCTGCCCGACACTTAAATTGCCTCTTCCCATCGAGACGGTGACGACAGCCTTTGACTCAGGCGTGTTACGTGAAAAGGCGCCGCCGCGCCCTTGTGCTATATGTACGCGCGCAGATTTAATCCCTGGCGTCGCAACAATCGTCCGCGCCAGCTCCCCCTCAACCGCACGCCAGTATGTAACGTCAAATAGGTCCGATGTTGTTGAAAAGCCGTTCAAACTCTCAAGCAACTCGTATCCGGCCTGACCTTGTTGCGGCAAACCTTCGCGGGCAAGGCTCATACGAACCGAATCTCGTTTGTCGGCAGGCACATATATCGAGTCGCCCCTGATATCCGTGCGCACATCCAGTCGCTCAAGCGCTGCAACCACTTCACCGGCCGCGCTGGTGTCAAGGCCGCTATATAATAGTGTCATGCTGGGCGTCGACGCTGTACGAGCAAGCATCGAGAATGCAAACATCGTCGCCGGGACTACAATAAGAAGCAGCAGCCGTTTTCCTGCCGTCAACCCATTCCAGACTGAAATAAATCCTTGCATTCTCTCACCAACCCTTAACGCGAATTACAACACGATACGCTCAATACGCGTATTCTTGTTTACCATTTGATCATTAAGAGGAGGTTACAAAGAGCAGACACGAAAGGTGCTGCGAAGTTATTTTTGGCCTGATTGGGAAAAATGATAGATCTAGACGACATAGACTTAGATGCGTCCGAAGAAGAGACGTCAGCAAAGTCGCCTTTGTTGAAAACCCTTGCGTTCAGCTTAGCCGCTGCGCTGGGTTTAGGCGCTGTCGCTGCTGGTGTTGCATTTATTGTCCCCGTGACTGACGACAAATGTGAGGCTCCGGTAGTCGTGGAAAACTTGCATGAAAAGCAAACAAAACATTACCAAGAGATCGCATTCGTTAATCTTGAGCCCCTGATCATCACCTTAGGCCCAAACGCAACGTCAAGATATCTTAAGATTTCGATTAGCCTGGAAACCTCAGAGGAAGACCTGAGCACCGTTGAGCATCTGAAGCCAAAATTCCGCGACGTTCTCAATACCTATCTTCGCGCTGTTGAGGAAGCCGACCTCGTGGAGCCATCCGCAACGACGCGGCTTCGCTCGCAAATCCTAAGGCGGTTGCAAGTCGTCGCGCCCGCTGGCGCAGTTGCAAATGTCCTAATCACAGACTTTATCCTCAGTTAGGAGCACACCAATGGCCCTTATCGTAGACTTTCTGTTACTCGCTGCCTCCGGCGCGGCATGTTTTTACTGTTGGGTGCTCAACACGCGTATCAAAGCGCTCACCAGCACAAAAGACGGTATTCATACCGGCATCGCGGCGCTTTCACAGTCGGCCGACGATATGCAAACTGCGATGACCAACTCCAAAGATCAGGCCGCGGCTGACTCAACTAAACTGGAAGCATTGATAGAAGACGCCAACAAAAAAATTCCAGAGCTGCAAATGCTCTCCACTCAAATCCAAGAGATAAGTGAGCGCGCTGTTGAAGAAACCGAAAATGCAACAAAACACCTGATAGAAACGTTGTCCCCCCATATAGATAATGCGCGCACTGCTGCGCATGCTCTCCTTGGCTCTTTAGAAAAGGCATCTGCTACGCCGGCTGAAATAGAGGGTGAAGCAACCATTGATGCTGCTGGCGAGGCCAGTCCCATCGAAAATGCTGCAGAAACTGATGATGACGGTGTCGTTGAACTCACCTTCGTCGCCGAGGAAGAATCCCAAGCCGTTCAGGGAGAAGTCGCGTGAAATCGGCCCCTCTCTTAATTATTGGCGCCATATTCGCCGCATCGTTTGCAGGCCGTGCGGTCGGTGTCGCCGATGCCGCGTTGAGCGGACCTGAAACCGAATCATCAAAGCCCAAAACGCAAGATGCAGATACCGAGCATAATGCAGAGTCTAAAGCTGCAGTGCCAGCCCAGGAAGTTGAGGAAAGTAATCCTGAGCACTCCACCGAAAAAACGAAAAGCCACGCTCAAAGCATACCAACATCACGCAACGCGGTTCAAACAGATGCTTTATTGCTCGCAATAAAGGAGCGCTCCAAGGCGTTGGACGCCAGAACAGTCCGTGTGGAAGACAGAATTCGAGTACTTGAAATTATCGAAAAGCGCGTTGAAGAGCGCCTCACGGAATTACAAAAGAATAAGGACGCCCTCTCAAGCCTGGTGGCCTTTGCAGATGAGGCCGCCGAACAAGACATCGCGCTGCTCTCGAAAATGTACGAGCAAATGAAACCCAAGAAAGCCGGGGAAATTTTTAACAAAATGGACCCAACTTTCGCAGCCGGTTTTCTTACAGAAATGAATAGCGAAAGCGCCGCACTCATATTGACTAATATGAGTACGGATAAAGCGTATGAGACGAGCATGATCATCGCGAGCCGTAACGCAGCGGTTCACAGTAAATAACGCTAGGCGTATTTTACGCCTCATTAATCATAAATCCCTATACACCAATGGCGCGTATTATACGCTTGAACGCCAGAAGGGTGTTATTTAATGGGTTCGATTCTCGGCATCATCATTACCGTGACCATGGTGTTCGGCGGTTATATTCTCGCCGGCGGGAAGATGAGCATTATCATGCACTCTCTCCCCTACGAGATGATGATCATCGGCGGCGCCGCTCTTGGCGCCTTTCTGGTCGGAAATAGTTTCTCAACGATCAAACATACTGGGGGTGACATGATTAAGGTTTTCACCGGCCCTAGTTGGAAGAAACAGGATTACCAAGACCTACTTTGCCTGATGTTCTCACTGGTGCGTATTGCCAGAGAAAGCCCAGTGGAAATTGAAAGCCATATTGAAAACCCAGAAGATTCCACTGTGTTCAAGCAATATCCGAAAATTGCAAAGGATAGCACAGCTGTAGAGATGATTTGCGACACCATCCGTTCCATGATCATGAATTTTGATAATCCCCACCAAGTGGAGGAGTTGCTCGAAAAGCAGCTTGAATCGCTTCATCATGACAGCCTGCATGGCGCACATGCACTACAAAAAATGGCGGATGGTTTGCCGGCTTTGGGCATTGTCGCTGCAGTTCTTGGCGTCATCAAAACCATGGCGTCAATCGATAAACCACCAGAAGTGCTGGGGCAGCTGATCGGCGGCGCTCTTGTCGGAACGTTTTTGGGTGTTTTTCTTGCTTACGGTTTGGTTGGCCCGTTTGGCGACAAAGTAAAATCCATCCGCGAAGAAGAGCAGCAATTCTACAATCTAATCCGCGAAGCACTTGTCGCAAATCTCCACAAACATACACCGCAGCTGTGCATCGAAGTCGCACGCCGCAACGCACCGAAGAGCCTCAGGCCAAGCTTTACCGATGTTGAAGACGCGTTACGTCAAGTTCAAAAGGCCGCATGATGCGTATCTGTATTATAATATTTAGCATAGTGATGTTGGTTTCTCCCGCTTACGGAGCGGACCAAGCTATACGTGTATCTGCCGGTGAACATAAAGACTACTCCCGCATCGTTATAGCAAGCAACGCCAACAAAATTAAGATCGAGCAATCCGGCAGGTTAGTGCGCCTAAGCAACATCGATGCATCTGCGCTTCTGGACCTTCGAGAAATTAATGACCAACGAAAGGCGTTCAGAATCTTGAACGCGAGGCAAATTCGAACTACTGGCGGCAGCATAGTTGAATTGGCCATAAACTGTGATTGCGAAGTGCGCTCATCTCGTCTGGCCAATCAAAAATTTGTTGTCGATATCGTCGATTCTGGCAAGCCTGCCCCGCAACAGCGTACGAATGAGGAAAAGAGTAGCAACTCGCGAGTGTCTACCGCCAGCGAAAATTTGCTGACCGCTGATGACCGGATATCGGTGGAACAAGCCCACAACCGCATGGTTGCACTGCTGAAAAAGGCCGCTGACGAAGGGTTGATTACGATCACCGATAGTAGCGCCGCATCAGATACTACCGGCGCTCCCACCCAACTTATCGCTCAAGACACGCACTCTGGCAAACCCGTAACCGAACAGAAACCTGCTAAGACCGCATCCAACAAGCCACAAAATGAAGTAGCCACGGTGGCTCTGGCAACAGGAAAATCTCGGTGCCTTCCCGATGCTGCGCTTCGTATCGACGGAGAAGCGTTCGACGCTGAGCCGCTTGTAGAAATTGCAAATTTTCAGACGCAACTTGCAGATGCATCCGGCGAAGAGGAAATTACACTTCTGCATCAACTTGCCGCCGGTTATATTTCTGTCGGCTTTGGTGAAGAAGCTCTCTCTCTCCTCAAAGATTACGGTGAAGGCAATTCCTATCGCGCTGATATCGCCAGAGCGATCGCCGAACGTCCCATTGGAAATGATAGCCAGTTGATCCATGCCAAAAATTGCCAGGGCGATCACGCTTTATGGCAAGCCACCGCTGCCCCACCTGCACAAGCGCTCGATGCTTATAGGCGGTCCAGTGGCGCAATTAAACGTCTACCTGCGCGACTAAAAATTCTCATCGCTACGCGCTTGGCAATGAAAATGATTACCGCAGAGGCATGGCAAGAAAGCCAAGAGTTGTTTGATATTGCTAGTGCGGGGCAAGAAACACTCGGGCCAGAACTAGATTATGTTCAAGCGCGTCTCACCGAGGTGAATGGCGACGCAGAAGCCGCACGGTCAGCACTGCTTGAGATCGCCGCCGAGAATTCAAATGCATCAGGAGATGCTTTACTGGCGCTGGCGGATTCATATGCCCAAAAACGCCGCGAGCCCCACGAAGGCTTTAAAGAAGATATCGGCGCTCTAGCCAAACTTGCTGGATCGTCCAAGGCTGCATTTTCTGAAGCACTGGCATGGGCGCAGATCGGAAACACTGAAGCTGCGTTAATGTTGCTCGGAAACGAGGCGTCAAAATCATCTGCTTTGGTTGAGCAAGCACGAACAACAGCTATCCCAATCCTAGAAAAAGCGATCCTTGAAGAAGATCGCCAATCAAAAATTTCTGCGTTGGGCGCATTTCTGGAACATCGTGATTGGTTGCGGGTTGGTGTCTCAGAAATTGAGTTGCGCAGCCAGATTGCCGATGCGGCTTTCGATTTCGGGTTACCAAATCTGGCATTAGAAATATTGGAACATGGCCCCAAGCATCCGAGCAAGGACTACATCCTAGCAACAGCTTCCGCTGCTTTGGCTGCGGGTGAGATCAATGAAGCAATAGTCATTTCTGCGCCGTATACAACCGACCTAGCTTTTGGGGAAATACTAGTTAAAGCCAATATCGATAGGAATGAATACCACACCGCACTCGCCTCAGCGGCTGCGCTAAACGACGATAGCGCGCGAGCTTCTATGACTGCGCGCGCAGGTTGGCTGGCAAAAGCGTGGCAAAATGCGGCGACGGGATTCAAAAACATGGACCCTAAATCCATGGACGAAAATACAGCCATAAAATTTGCATTGTCAGCCTATATGAGCGGCGACCCCACTTTGCCAGCGACGGCTGACGCCATCCTTTCACAAAATTCCTCAGTGATCAGAGACGGCCTTCATAGCCTTTTCTCAACCGAAGACGCCCTTACTGCGCTTGAAAATAGTCGAAAAGTCGTGAGCGGCGTTACTCAAGAAATTCTAGCGTATCAGGAGTTATTGGATAATGGATAACGCAGGGTACATCGGCCTATCACGGCAATCTGGCCTCATGCGCGAGCTAAATACAGTTGCCAACAATATCGCAAACATAAATACCAACGGCTATCGCCGTGAGGCCAACATGTTTGCAGAACATGTCAAGGCACTGCAAAATGACGATCCGAGTCTATCCATCGCAACCATGACCCGGCGTTATGTTGATCTCAGCGCCGGCGACATCACGAAAACAAGCAATCCCTTAGATGTTGCTATTGAAGGCAACGGTTTTTTCCTTGTCGAAACTCCTCAAGGCGAACGCTTGACGCGAGATGGCGCGTTTTCACTCAATGCACAAAGCGAGCTCGTATCTTCAAACGGCGCCCGTGTGCTGGATGAGAGCGGAGGGGCGGTCGTCATTCCACCAGGCGGCGGCAAAGTTTCTATTACCGCTGACGGCACTGTTAATGTCGGCGCACAAAATGTCGGTAAGTTAGGCATTGTCACCGCCGACCCTGCATTTCTTGTCCGTGTAGGGCAAAACCAATTTCGTGCCGAAAACGGTTTTGAGCCAAGCCTTAATTCACGCGTACACCAGTTTTCTCTTGAAGGATCAAACGTCAGCGCCGTCGAAGAGCTCGCGCGATTGATTGAGGTGCAACGCACATATGAAGCAAGTAAAAAGTTTTCTGACGATGACGGCGAGCGCATCACGCGCACTGTCCGGGCACTAGGGCAGTCACGATGATACGGAACCTAGAAAAAGGAAAGGGCTAATCTCATGCGCGCATTAAGTATAGCAGCGACGGGAATGGACGCTCAACAAACTCGTGTTGAAGTGATCTCCAACAACCTCGCCAACATGAACACCACCGCTTTTTCAACCCGGCGAGCCGAATTTTCCGACTTGCTCTACCAAATTGTACGCCCCGCTGGCGCATCTTCTTCCGCTACCGGCGCCATCGTTCCTGAGGGAGTGCAGCTCGGTCTTGGCGTTAAGACCACATCAATATCAGTCGACATGTCTCAAGGAGCGCTTAAAAACACAGGCGGAGACCTTGATGTCGCCATCGAGGGTAAAGGGTTCATTGAGGTAACCTTGCCGTCCGGTAGCTTAGCTTACACACGAGACGGCGCATTGAAGCAATCCCCCGAAGGCGTGATCGTGAACGCAGAGGGCTTCCCGATCGCCGGCAACATTACACTTCCCCCGGACGCGCGCCAGATCACAATTAATCCGGAAGGCGAAGTCTCAGTACAAATCGCCAATCAAACAGCCTCTCAAATTGTCGGTACAATCAACCTTGTAGTTTTCTCCAATGAAAAAGGGTTGGAGCCGCTCGGAGGAAATCTATTCCAAGAAACGGCAGCGTCGGGCACTCCCCTTCCTGGTCTAGCTGGGCTGGATGGTCGAGGCACATTCCGGCAACGCCACCTAGAAGAGTCCAACGTCGATGTTGTCCAGCAAATTGCTGCACTGATCGAAGCACAGCGTGGCTATGAATTGAACTCAAAAGTATTATCAGCGGCCGACCAAATGATGGGCGCCACAACACAAATCAGGTGATATCATGAATAAGTTTGCAGGTCTCATTGCGGCATCTATCCTTGCCAACACCACCGCTACCGCAGAGGAGCTTGTCGCTTCCAAAATCATACGTGCAGGTTCTATTCTTTCTGCATCTGATATAGTGACGCCGAACCATCATGCCGCATTGAAGCGTGCTGTCGATATCATTGGCATGGAGACGACGCGTACACTCTATCAAGGACAGGCCATTGATACGCTCACTCTGCGCACGCCAACACTCATAAAACGAAACGCTATCGTCCAGATGGAATACATCAAAGGGCCAATGACGATTTCAGCGGAAGGGCGTGCACTTGATAAGGGCGGCCTAGGCGATCGCGTACGGGTAATGAACCTGACCTCCAAGCGTATCGTGACCGTGATCGTTACTGGCGCAGACAGCGTAAAGGCACAGCTATGAAAAATGTCCATGCTTTGTTGGTTTCTGCGAGTGTAATGCTCGCATTGGAAGGGTGCAGCCTAGGCCGGTTAGACTACCTGGCATCAGCCCCTAACATGTCTCCACCTGGCGCGCCGCGCAATCAGCTGCCGCCCACCGCAGCAGACCGTATTGCGCTTGCACATCTTGCAGCTCCAGAACAGACAAAGCCTGCATCAGCTGGATCACTTTGGCATAATGGTCCGGCATCGTTGTTCGGGGATCGCCGCGCACGCACTCTTGGCGATATTCTCACCGTCGTTATTGAAATTGACGAAGAAGCAGAACTAAAAAATCGTACAAAACGCACACGCGATGCGACCGAGGGGCTTTCTGTTCCAAACTTCTTTGGGTTGGCGAGTCTTGCCAGCGAAGTTTTGCCCAATAATGCCACACTAGACCCGGCGATCGATGCAACATCGTCATCTTCAAATAACGGCGATGGCAACATCAAGCGCGAAGAAAAAATTACCCTCCAGATTGCCGCCACTGTAGCTCAAGTGCTTCCCAATGGGCACATGATCATTTCCGGTAATCAGGAGGTGCGTGTAAACCATGAATTGCGCGACTTGCAGGTCACAGGAATTATTCGCCCCGAAGACATTTCCAGACGCAATACTATTACCTACGAAAAAATAGCCGACGCACGCATTATTTACGGCGGCCGCGGCGTTATCAGCGACGTACAACAACCACGCTACGGCCAGAAAATTTTGGATGCCGTGTTACCTTACTAGGAACCATGATTAAAATTATTGCAATCATATTACAAGTCGTAGCCGTTGCTGGCGGTGTCGCACTTGGCCTTTCGCTCAGATCTCCCAACACTGACGCGTCAGATGTAGAAGACAGTTCGCACGACGTAGTTGCGGCCAGCGATGAAGCGCATAATACCGATGACAGTGCAGAGAAATCGAAAAACGAAAAAAAGAAGAAAAAGAAGAAAAAGAAACCGGAGTCAGGGCACGGAAAGCCAAAGGGTGATCACAGCAGCGCGGCTAGCGACAGCAACGATTCAAGCTATATGAAATTCAGCCGACAGTTTATTGTGCCTGTGATAAGTCAGAACGGCGTGGGTTCGCTCGTAGCATTGGATATTAATCTGGAGTTAAGCGCATCGGCAAACGAAAATGTTTATCTACAAGAGCCGAAACTCCGCGATGCGATCTTAAGTGCACTTCTGCAGCTGTCTAATGAGGGAGCCTTTAACGACCAGCTATTACGACCGGATAATATGGAAGAAATTCGTACCGGCCTCTTTGCATCAGCGCAGTCGATATTAGGCGAAAACGTTACTGGCGTACTGATTCTCAATATTGCCCGACAAGATTTATGAAGTTTCGTCCGCACCTTCCTGCGTCAAGCTATCAAGCACTGCAGTAATATCGCCAGGGTTAATCAGACCGCCATTGCTCAAAACTAGCTTCACGGCTGATCCTTCCAACCGCGCCTCCAAGACTCTCGATAAAGACAGCGCCGAGGAAACTTCAACAATTTCGCCATCAGTTATACGATTTACTGAAATGACATAGTCCCCGCCTGGAACTGTGTGGCCATCACTATTTTCGCCACTCCATGAAAATTGCTGTCTTTGATTATCGACCTGCTCACGATATACGACATTGCCGCTAATATCAGAAATCGTAATCTCGGTTGAGTCTCCACCAGCACTTTCAGGAATAATAAAATTCAACGCCTCACCTTGAAACCTCGCCGCATTGCTAACTGCCTCGACCTGTTTTCCGACCCACTGAGTGGCCCCATCAAGACCGGATACCGCCAGATTTTCGGCCAAGGTCTCTAGCCTGGTATTCGTTTCGATTTGCTGCTCAACCGCAGAAAAGCTTGCCAACTGTTCAACAAACTGCGTCGAATCAAGCGGACTTAGAGGGTCCTGATTGCGCAATTGAGCAGTCAGGAGCTTCAAAAACGTATCAAAATCGGACGCCGCTGATGCTATGGAAGCTTCAGGCTGCCGTGCTACGGGCGGAAGTCCGTTGTTGCTTAGCGAAGTATCGTTGATTTCCATCTTGGTTCACTCCTTCTGGTCTGAACACTAATTCATGCAAGCACATCAAGCTGGGCGTCTGAGCGCATTGATAAATACACAATGTCTCCCTGCCCCGGGGGCGGCAAACTGCCGTCATCATTGTCCGATATTTCCAGCGCATGGCCTTCTTTTAAAAATTCACGTTCACCATTTTTGGCGAACTCAAACTCTATCGAGTTAAACCCGGCATTTTTCAGTTGCGCTGCAAGTTCGCCAATGTTTTTTCGCATATGATCGAGGGTCTCCCCCCGTTCAGCAGATAATACTGCTTTTACAGAATCCATAGTTTCCATCGTGAAGTCTATTTTCACGCGCCCGAGCTCTGGAGGATCCAGTCGAATTTCAATTGTATCAGAGCGCCCGTTTGCCTTTATCGCGGCAATAACTTGCGCGATTGCACCAACAGCCTGCGCCTGCGTCGTGGTCGGGCTTGTTAAAGCTTGAGAAACTGATGCCGCTTGACCTATTAACCGCCTCCCGGAAGAGAAGTCCGCCGCGATGTCAAAGTCTAAATCACTACTTATGACCTCACCGTTGCTCGCAACAAGTTCAGGCAAAATAGCGGGGCTTGCCGGTGTAGATAAATATGGGGACGCCTGTCGTGATAGTATTGTACGCGATTGTTCATTTTGCGTATATGGTTGTGGCGTTTGTCTTTCTGTTGTTCGAATTTCTTCAGTTATAGCCTTTTCAGCATCCGGCAACACTAATTGTGATTTACCGCTAAGCGACGCTGGCTGGCTGTTCAATGGCGCAGGCGTTTCAGTATTTTGCACTACTGCTGTTTTGACGCCCTGCAGAGACGGCCGGCGCGGCTTTTCCGGATCATCCGTTCCTGCCGGTCTAATTGACGCCTGCCCGACATTTTGTAGGCGCTCAGTCTGGCCATTACCTCCAAGAGCCAACAGCCCGCTTTCAGCGTCGTCGGTCGCGACTGGTGTAGAAGAAGGGGATTGCCGCGCGCCCAACTCATTTTCTGCAGCGTCGATCGCCAACGGCGCTAAGGCATCGGATTGCGGCCCACTCACCCCATTATCGGTATCTTCACCGGTAACCAATGCAGACGTGTTGAGTTTAGGCCCAGGCAACGTACTTTTTGTATCACCGATTACATACATTATAGAGGCATCGGATTGCGGCCCGCTGAACTCGATATCAGTATCTTCTCTCATGACTAATACAGACGTGTTGGATTTAGGCCCAGGCAGCCCACTTTGGGTATCGCCGATTGCAAACAATGTGGGGGCATCGGACTGCGGCCCATTGAACTTGATACCAGCAACTTCACCCGTGACTGTTGCAGGGGCATCGGATTTAGATACAAGCAGCTCGCTTTTCGCATCGCTGATTTCAAACGCTGTAGAGTGGTCGGGTTGCAGCACATCCAGTTCATCTCCACTAGTATCGATGACGGATGGCGCGGAAACCTGATTTTGCAGTTCGTACTGTGTGCGTTCTATCTCGCCAAGTGTGAGCAACACAGAGGCCCTAGGCTGTGGCTCGACTGACTTACTTTCGGCATCATCAATCCTAAGCACCGCTGAGTCTCGAAACTGTAGCTTAAATGGAAGCGTGTTTGGATCGTCAGGAGAAGTGATCTCTTCTGTTGCGTCTTCCTTATTTGCGACAGTTTGATTTGATATCGCGGCGAGAAAATCCTTTGCCTCTCCGCCCTTCTTGGTAGCACCTTTATGCTCTTCGCTCCCACGACCTTGCGCTGCCGTCCCGACTTCCGGTTTGACTTCTTTTCGCACGATCCCACCCAGTTGGGCGCCGACATTCAACGCTACATCCATGAACCTGTCTTCTCGTAAATATTTGTTAGTCAGAACATGCCACAAATTGGTTACTAACTACTTGCGTGTAAATTTGTTAACTATTCAACGCACAGGCCCAGAGATGGTAAATACAGAGCTAGTAGCTGCGCCGATAGCAACACCCGCAGCGCAACCGGTATCTGAGAGGAAAGCTCAAATTCTCGAGCAGGCGCATGAGTTTGAATCTGTTTTTGTAGCTCAGATGTTGAAATATAGTGGGCTGGAAAAAGCAATCAGCAGTCAGGGCGAATTTGGCGGAGAAGCTTATTCATCTCTATTGCTCGAACAATATGCAAACAAGATCGTAGAGAAAGGCGGCTTCGGGCTCGCGGAGAAAATATACGAACAACTCCTGAACAAGGAGGGGTTAAATGAAACAAATACCGCCGCTTGATGAAACGATTTTGCAATTAGCGAAGATTTTAGAATATGAAAAAGAACAGCTCCTTTCTGGAGCCTATTCGCAATTGACGAAAATCTCCAATGCAAAAACTTACCATTTGAAGCTGTTGGAAGCTCATATCTCAAGCTTGCATAACAATGCCGCCCTTACACAATTCACCGCCGACATAAATCACGTAAGAAAACTGGCGAGTGAAAACGAAACCTTACTGCAATCGGCAAAAATTGGTGTAACGGCTGCGCAAGCGCGCATTGCCGCTATTAAGAATGCTGAGAGCATGGTTGGAACGTATAAGCAGGGTGGTGACAAACTGCGCACCCAAGACGCTGCTATCACGCGCCGAAAAATTGCATAATCGCGGTTAACCAAAATTTATCCCGTGAGTTGTATTACTATAAATGACAACCCGAAGTGATTGTCGTGGGATAGACAGAATGCGTTCCACTACCGTTAGAATGATGCTGGCCCCAAAAATATGGCAAAGCCTATAATGGGATTTGCACATGTGCATTAAGCACAAACGATAATGTAAAGGAACGTAGAAAATGTCTAGTTTGCTTACGAACGAAAGTTCACTGATTGCGCTAACCACGTTGCGCTCAATCAACAAGAACCTCAACGAAGTTCAACAACAAATCTCAACCGGTAAAAGCGTTTCAAACGCTCGCGACAACGCCTCAATCTGGGCGGTTGCAACGGTTATGCAGTCTGATGTTGACAGCTTTTCAGCCATATCTGACTCGCTGAACCTTGGCGCCTCGACCGTTGCGGTTGCGCGCGGCGCATCCGAACAGGTTACCAGTCTTCTCCAGGAAATGAAAAATCTGGTTGTTGCCGCTCAGGAAGATAATGTCGACAGAGCCAAAATCCAGACGGATGTTACACAGCTCACAGAGCAAATCACCTCTATTGTCGGCGCCGCACAGTTTAACGGTTTGAATCTTCTTAGCGGCTCCGGAGCAGTTGATATCCTAGCGTCGCTCGACCGCGCAGCCGAC
Organism: Hyphococcus sp.; assembly: GCA_021776375.1. Lineage (GTDB taxonomy): Bacteria > Pseudomonadota > Alphaproteobacteria > Caulobacterales > Parvularculaceae > Hyphococcus. The sequence continues at coordinate 21,015 of JAJFGA010000077.1, forward strand.
GGCACCGTCACGGCCTCAGAGATATCGATCAACAGAGACGATATTTCCGTCACTGGCGGCACGGCTATTACGGCCACCGGCACAATCACCGCAAGTAATGCAATTCTCGTTGGTACGCCAGCCGTCCCGGTAACAGGCGACACGGTCATCGGCGGCACCGTCCTTGAGGGCGAGACCTACACGATCACTGATGGTACGGACAGCTACTATTATGTTGCCCGTGCCGGTGATGGCGTCAACGAAGTAGCCGCTGGTCTGGGGGGCGTCATCGGCGACAATTTCACCGATGTTTCAGTTTCTGTTGCGGCAGATACAATTACATTCAGCAACACAGGCGCCGCAGTTACATTTACTGGTACGGTTGGCGATAGTTCGACGTCCGGCCTTGCGGCTGTTGCAAATATAGATGTGACGAGCTCAGCCGGCGCCACCTCGGCGCTGTCTGCGATCGAGGGTTTCATCCAGGTCAGCATTGACGCCGCAGCCGCCTTTGGTTCAGCTCAAAAACGCATTGATATTCAAAATGAGTTCATCACGACTTTGTCGGACTCAATGAAACTAGGTATCGGCGCGCTTACTGACACCAATATGGAAGAAGCGTCCGCTCGTTTGCAGTCCCTGCAAGTGCAGCAACAACTCGGCATTCAGACGCTTTCGATTGCTAATCAGCGTCCACAAGTTCTCCTGGGCTTATTCCAGTAGGCTTCTTGATACAGGAGCAGGTTCGCCTGCTCCTGTTTTTTCTTAGTCCATTAATAGTAGATCAGAAGGATCAAGACAGTAACAATGGCAACACCTTTTGCACAAAGCGGTTATGAGAGTTCCACAAAATCAATAAACAGTGATAGCGGCATGGAATACCAGGTCTTTGCCCGAGTGACACGAGACCTCTCAAGCGTACGCACAGACACTCCCGATTACCATACGAAGAGGGCTGCTGCACTCAATAA